>NZ_CP040813.1:2385000-2985000 GCF_009498295.1 Oceanihabitans sp. IOP_32
ATTTTTTAGTCAGTTTTTCTATGACTTTTTTATTGGTTCTAAAATCAAGAGGTCTTAAAATTAGCAGTCTTGGTCGATTACTTCGATTAAGTTTAAAAGACTTCATGAGCAATCCTTTAGACTATGTGATTATAAGAAGTAAAAGAATAAGTAAATAAAACCAAGAGATCTTGGTTGACATCTAAAAAATAAAGTAAAATAAAATATCCGTTTTTGGCATAAAATTAAAAAACCTACGTTACCTGCCAGCAGGTCTGCGTAATCTTCAGGAAATAAATAGCAGCTCAATTGTGAATTGTCCTGATAATTTCGCTGAATAAAAATTCATATTTGTTTTTCGTAACGGAATAAAAGTGTCCATATGATAGTAACCAATTATTAGATTATGACACTCTACGGAGGAGCATGTGTAAAATAATTAAATAATATCCTGGTACTTGTCATTATATTTATAGCTTAGAGCCTAAACTTTTTTAATTGTAATAAAAAGAAATCTAGATGCCCATAGAAAACATACCAGAAATCTATATTAAGGACAACAATGAAATTCCTGATTTGTTTGCGTACGATTTTAAAATGACCCATGATGTGGTTAAAAGTAAAGTCAATTTAGGTATGAATATGTTTAGTTTTTTACAAGTTGGCAAAAAGCAAGTGCATTTCGCAAACACCTCAATAGCTGTAAACAGTAAACAATCTCTATTATTAAAAAAGGGAAATTGGCTCTGGACAGAGTTATTAGATACCGAAATCATTTATTACTGTAAACTTTTCTTTTTTTCTGAAAAAAAGCTAATCGATTTTTTAAACAAATACACTAATAATGTAAAGCCCTATCAAGAAGAAGTTCCTTATTTCGTAATTGAAAACGATCATTACATTGGAGCTTATATAAGCTCCTTATCGTCTAATACCTTTGTGAACCATAAGTATAGTGATGCTTTATTAGTTTTAAAATTTGAAGAGATTATGCTGTATTTACTCAATAAATACGGTAATCAATTTGAATATTATTTACACTCCTTGATATCTAAACAGGTTTCTCCATTTAAACATATCGTTGAAAGCAACGTATATTCTAATTTAAAGTTAGAAGAAATAGCCTTTTTATGTAATATGAGTCTTTCAACTTTTAAACGTCATTTTGCGTCGGCATACAACGAGCCTCCCGGAAAATGGTTGCAAGACAAGCGTCTTCAAAAAGCCAAGGAGCTGTTGGAAGGAGGTGAATTAAAGGCGTCTGAAATTTATCTAGATATTGGTTATAATAACCTGTCTAATTTTAGTGTCGCTTTTAAGAATAAATTCGGGATTAATCCAAGTGATATTCTCCATTAAAAACAAAGCGTTGTTATACCGCAAAAAACTTGGAATTTTATTATATCTTGTTTTACTAGACATAATTTTTAGTTAAAATAAACGGTAAAAACCTCGGTCTGTTATTACGCTCAAGCCACTATTTTCTCTCGGGTTATTTTATCTACAACTAAAGAAATCGCACCATCACCAGTAACATTACAAGCCGTACCAAAACTATCCATGGCAATGTATAAAGCAATCATTAAGCCTAGCATATCTTCATTAAAACCCAACATCGATTGTAAGATGCCTACAGCAGCCATAATGGCACCTCCTGGTACTCCTGGTGCTGCAATCATAGCGATTCCTAGAACAAATATAAAACCAGCAAAGAGTGTAAAACTATATGGCACGCCCTGTAAAATCATCAAGGCCATAGCACAAGCTGTGATTTTCATAATACTACCAGATAAATGGATGGTAGCGCATAAGGGAATAACAAAGCCGGCAATTTTATCTGAAACACCATTTTTTAAGGTTTGCTCTAAGGTTACTGGGATGGTTGCTGCTGAAGATTGTGTCCCTAATGCCGTAAAATATGCTGGCATCATGGTGGCGAGTAACTTTAGCGGATTTCGTTTTGTAAGCAAACCAGCAATCGTGTACTGAAGCAATAACAATAAAATATGTAAGGCAAAAATTACACCAATTATGCTTAAAAATACAGTAAGTATTGAGAGTACTTTGCCACTAAAAGACATGCTTACAAATATGCCTAAAATAAATAATGGTAATAGGGGTACAATCACGTTTTCTATTAATTGCATGATGATGTTTTGAAAATCTTTAACCACTAATTTTAAACTCGATTTCTCTTGAAAAGAAAGTCCTAAACCTATAATAAAGGCCAGAACCAAAGCCGACATCACATCTATTACCGGTGGAATAGTGATACTGAAGTAGGGGGTTAATTCAATTCCAGAATCGGTAATTTGGTCTGTATTATTAACATGCGATTCTAGAAGCTGCGGAAAAATACTAGAGGCCGTAAAATACGTCATAAACCCCGAAAACAAAGTAGAACCATAGGCGATTAAAGCCGTTATTAATAGAAGTTTTCCAGCGCCTTTTCCTAAATCGGAAATGGCCGGCATGATTAATCCCATAATAATTAACGGGATGGAAAAACTTAGAAACTGACCGAAAAACGCATTAAAAGTGGTAAATATGCGGTTTATAGATTCTGGCAAATACTGTCCGAAAACAATGCCTAATACTATGGCTATAAAGACTTTAAATAATAAGCTTGAGAATAAACGCTTCATAAGATATGCTAATTAATATAAAATATATGTTCTTATAAATTAATTTTTGTGTTCGCTAATATACAGCCAAAGTTAGAAAATAGCGTTCTATGTGGGCTTTATTCTCTTGAAATATATAATTGGTATAATTTCTAAAGTCTAAATGAAGCATCTTTGTATTCTTCTTAGGAAAAATAACGCTTACAATTCGTAAATCACTCTAAAAAAGCTGCTAAATTTTTCTTCATTTTCAGTTAAAGGAAACCCTGTAACAATACCTAAGGCCAGTGTTTCGTTAATCTGTAATTTTGCTTGCGGGCGCATGGTCATTTCAAAGTCATCTTGAACTAATTCTTTATTAAATTCTATCCCTATAAAATGAGAAGAGTTTGGTATTTCGTAATGAAAAGAAGTGTTAAACTGCCAATCGACATCGGTAAAATCGGTGTTTAATTCATGTTTTAAATCGGGGCCGGTAAAAATTAAAGTATGGAAATTATCGCCCCAACGTTTCGCTGCAACAAAAAACGGACTATAAACAATTTCTTTAACAAATGTGCTCGTATCGTAGCTGCTAAAATCTGTAAACTCAAAGATTTGAGCATATCCTAGAGCTAATGTTGTTTTGTGTTTTGGAGAGACATAAAAGGAATATTGTCCAGATAATTTTAAGGCATCCATCTTGTTTTTAGGTGTGGTATTGCTATTGGTATAACCATCGTAAAAAGAAAACCCAGTTTCTATTTCAAGGCCAAGACGATTAATAGGAGCAAATTCATATTCTGCTAACACCTCGTATGCGCTATACGATGTTGTATTTGCGAAATTGGCGCCTAAATTAAGTTCTTTTTCTCCTTTTCTAGCACCAAGATCTCGTACTAAATCTATATAAAGGGGTTCAATATGGTGCACTTTTTCTGGGGTTTCAGGTTCAATGGTTGTTTGTGCGTAGTTTGCAAAACTTAAAAACAATACGCCAATTAGCGTTAATTCTTTTTTCATGATTTCAGATTTTTTATTCAGCAAATAGAGGGAGCAAAATTGAAAAACGTAACTTAGTAGGCCATAAAGCATTGGTTTTTTAACGTAGAAGGCTTTAACTATTTATAGGTATATTACATTTTTTTGAGGAACTGAATGCAAGATTTCCCTTTATTTGATTGAGTTTTTTTGTTAATGGGATGCAAAGTTAATCTAATTTGATTTTGGAATATATTGAAAATCGACTTTTTTGTGAATTAAAAAGGTAATCAGACTGTTTTAGCAAATAATTGCTTTTGTACTTAAATTGTATCTGCATCATCATCATAATAGTAATAATAATAATAGAATAATATTAACATCACTTTAGCAACAGCTGAAAAAAAGCAATCACATTTAATACTAAAATGAATATCGACATTGTAGATTCTAGTGCAAACTAAGTCGCCTTAGTTAGAATGGCTAACACTTGGTTGGGGTTATTCGATATCCCTATTAAAAAAGCAAAAACAGCTCGATATTTTGATATGAATATTGGGGTGGTGGGTGCGCTTTCTCAACCTAGCGGTTGTTTGTGCAATATAGACGTTTCTAATAACGGATTAATCACTTTCCTAGGTGGTGTGCCAATTAAAAATTTATCTGGAGAATTTATTGGAGCATGGGAGTAAGTGAAATTTCAGTCGAAACGGCCTAGCAGTTGCAGAAGCTAGATTAAAAGTAATTTAAAAATATAGATAATAAAAAAAGAGGATAATGCATTTTGCTTGTCCTCTTCTTTTTTGTTTTATAAATTATAGATTTCTGTATACCCTCTTAACTCAAATAATCGTCGACTGCCCTAAATGAATGTTTTGAAAGTTTAAATTGGTTTCTTCTGGGTGGTTTATAAAATCTTCAATAAAATCTCCAACTTTAGCGGTAGTTATATTGTCGTATTTGGTATTTAAATCGGGGGTAGTAATATGTAATTTTAACGATTTATCTACAGCCTCTCTAACTAATGCCGCTTCTTTATCTAGCCCAAAATGATCGAGCAACATGGCGGCCGATAAAATGGCAGCAATAGGGTTAGCCATGCCTTTCGAGAATTTGCCATAAGCACCATGCACAGGTTCAAACATGGCATGCTTTTCGTTTATTGAAGCCGATGCTAATAGGCCAATCGAGCCCACAATTACACTAGCTTCTTCAGATAGGATATCGCCAAACATGTTTTCGGTTAATATCACATCAAATTGCCGTGGGTTAATAATTAGTTCCATAGCAGCATTATCAATGTACATAAAATCTAGCTTTACTTTTGGATATTGAGCTGATATTTCCTGCACAACCTTACGCCATAATCGAGACGTTGCTAAGGCATTGGCTTTGTCTACAAGGGTTAATTTGCCTTTTCTGGACTGCGCTGCTTTAAAAGCTAAGTGGGTAATGCGCTCAATTTCAAGACGGGAATACTCACAAATATCAGACGCCGAATTATTCGTGTATTTCTTTTCTCCAAAATAAATACCACCAGTAAGTTCGCGATAAATTAAAATATTGGTGTCGCGTATTTGTTTAATTTTTAGTGAAGATTTGTTTAGTAAATCCTCATACGCAATAATAGGTCTAATATTGGCATATAAGTTTAAAGATTTTCTCAGCCCCAAAAGCCCATGTTCTGGTCTTATTTTAGCATCAGGATCCATATCGTATTTAGGAGTTCCAATGGCACCAAATAAAATAGCATCTGCTTTTCGGCAAATGCTAATGGTTTTTTCAGGTAAGGCTTCACCTGTTTCTTCAATTGCTGCCGCGCCTACTAGGGCATTATTAAATGTAAAAACATGTCCAAATTCTAAAGCTATAGCCTTAAGAACCTTGACCGCTTCTTGTATAACTTCTGGACCAATACCATCGCCAGGTAAGACAGCAATATTTAGTTTCATGTATTTGATTTGTTTTTAATTTTATTCTTAAAATGCCAAGTTAATGAATTTAAGAATATTCGATTGTGCAAAAATGACAATTATAAAGGGAACTTAGAAACAAATCTTATGGATTTTTCTTATATTGAGTTAATTTGGTTATAAATTCTACTGTGCTCTATAATTTTATGAATATCGGAATCGTCGACTTCTTTTTTCTTATCGGCAAAATCTAGAAAATTTGTGTAAATTTCGTCCAACTGAAGCTTTGTTAATTCGTAGCCTATATTTTTCGCTCTGTATGCCAAAGCTGCTCTTCCACTTCTCGCTGTTAGTACTATAGCCGACTCGGTAACACCAACATCCTTTGGGTCTATTATCTCGTAAGTTTCACGATTTTTAATAACACCATCTTGGTGAATCCCAGAACTATGTGCAAATGCGTTAGCACCCACAATGGCTTTGTTTGGCTGGGTGTATATCCCCATACTATCAGATACTAATTGGCTAATACCATAAAGCATTTCTGTTTTAATATTGGTATCTAAATTTAAGTTAGGATGTTGTTTTAAAATCATAACAACTTCTTCTAAGGCGGTGTTTCCTGCACGTTCCCCAATTCCATTAATAGTACATTCTATTTGGCGCGCACCATTAATTACACCCGCAATAGAATTGGCCGTGGCCAAGCCTAAATCGTTATGGCAATGGCAAGATAAGATGGCCTTGTCAATACCTTTTACATTTTCTTTTAAGTATTTTATTTTCGCGCCATATTCATGAGGCAAACAGTAACCTGTAGTATCTGGAATATTTAAAACCGTAGCTCCAGCTTTTATAACGGCCTCACAGACTCGAGCTAAAAATTCGTTATCTGTTCTACCCGCATCTTCCGCATAAAATTCAACATCTTCAACAAAAGATTTTGCATACCTAACGGCTTTCACAGCACGCTCGATTATATCTTCTTGTGTAGATCTAAATTTGTGTATTATATGAGAATCTGAAGTGCCAATACCCGTGTGTATTCGCGGGAATTTTGCATATTTTAAGGCTTCGGCAGCGACTTTTATATCGTTCTCTACAGATCGTGTTAAACCGCAAACTGTGGCGTTTTTTACAAGTTTAGATATTTCTTCAACCGATTTAAAATCTCCAGGACTCGATACCGGGAACCCAGCTTCAATAATATTTACACCTAAATAATCAAGTTGTTCTGCTATAATTAATTTTTGTTCGGTATTTAGTTTACAGCCAGGTACTTGTTCGCCATCCCGCAGCGTTGTATCAAAAATATGGACGTTATTATCAGACATTTATTATATTAGATTTATTAGTTGCATCACGCAAATTATGCAATGGTTTTGTATATTGAAACGGTAATAGCTGTGGTTTACGATGTTTAACTCGACTATTCGTTTTCTAATGTTCTGAAAACGTGATGGTTGCAGATGTTTTATTAACTATGATGAAAGAGCAAAAAGATAATTTATTTATATTGGTAAAGTCGTTGTCTAAGTCTGAAAAAAGACAATTTAAACTTTATGTGGGCAGATTGGGTGTAAACGAAGATTCGAAGTTTCTGATGCTTTTCAATATTCTTGATAAGCTTTCAGTTTATGATGAATCTGTTATTTTAAAAAAAGGAATTGTAAAAAAACAACAACTTTCTAATTTAAAAGCCCATTTATATAAACAAATTCTTATTAGTTTAAGATTAAATCCTTCGCATAAAAATATTAGGATTCAAATACGCGAGCAGCTTGATTTTGCGACTATCTTGTATCATAAAGGCCTTTATAAGCAAAGCCTAAAAATTTTAGATAAGGCTAAAACCTTGGCCATTACCAACGAAGAAAAAAACATTGCTTACGAGATTGTAGAACTTGAAAAAGTTATAGAGTCTCAATATATTACAAGGAGCTTGAGTACTAGAGCAGACGAGTTAATTGCTCAGGCTAAAGACCTTAGTTTACAAAATGTTTTAGCCAGCAAGTTGTCTAATTTATCATTAGAATTGTACGGTTTGTTTTTAAAAACGGGCTATGTAAAAAACGATACTGAGCACAAACGCGTGACCCAATATTTTTACGATAGACTACCCGAATACGATTTACATAAAATGGGCTTTAGGGAGAAATTGTGGCTTTATAAAGCGCATTTGTGGTATAGTTTCTTAACCCTAGACTTTATAGCATGTTATAAATACGCCTCTAAATGGGTGGCACTTTTTTATGAAAACAAGGATATGATTATCTTAAATCCCGTATTTTTTTTAAAAGGGAATCATTATCTGTTAGAGGCCTTGTTTTACTTAAGGCATTACAAGAAATTTAAAGAAACACTATTTAATTTAGAGGAAATTACCAAAGAAAAATGGTTCCCTTTAGACGATAATAACGAAAGCTTGGCCTTCTTATATATAAATAATAATAAGTTTAATTTACATTTTATTGAGGGTGATTTTAAACAAGGTTTACCATTAATAGATAACGTTTTAAAACAATTAGAGAAGTATAAAAACCGTATAGACGAGCATCATGTCATGGTTTTTTATTACAAGATTGCCAGTATGTATTTTGGTGCAGGCGAAAATGAAAAGTGTATCGTATTCTTAGAAAAAATAATCAACAATAAATCACTTCAAATGCGAGCAGATTTATTGAGTTTTTCAAGAATATTAAATCTAGTAGCGCATTACGAAGCTGGACTTGATTACAACTTAGATGTGTTAATAAAAAGCACCTATAAGTTTTTAATTAAAATGGAAGATTTGTATGACGTACAAAAGGAGTTTATTAAGTTTCTTAGAGGATTAGGCGATATTTATCCACAAGAGGTTAAAGCGGCATTTATAGAGTTGCACAAAAAATTAAAGCAGTTTGAACACGACCCTTACCAAAGTAGGGCATTCCTTTATCTAGATATTATTTCCTGGTTGGAGTCTAAGATTGAAAACAAACCCATAGATGTGATTATTAGAAATAAGTTTGAAAGTCAGGTTTTGAAAACTACTTTTAATTAGAACTCCTTTTTATCTTCTTAGCCATTTTAAATAGTGATAAAAACGAATGGGTATGCTTATCAAAGTATCGTTTCGAATGTGGTTTGCGTTTGTAATTAATTCTTAAGGAAAACCTAATTTTCAAAAAAAGTCAAAAAAAATTAGGATATTAACTTTTTCTAACTGAATATTTGTAAACACAAAGTTCAATAACTTATTGAAATGTTATCAAGAAAGGTGGAGGGATAGACCCTGTGAAGCCTTAGCAACCCTTTATACGTAAAGAAGGTGCTAAATTCTACTTAATACTCATATCATTTGAAGTTTAAGATAGATAACCAACAAAATTACTTTCTGTAATTTTTATATTTCTTTTTAACATTTTTCTATTAAGTATGCCTTTTAAAGGTGCATTTTGACTTTTGGTTTAATTATTTATTAACTCAAAAAAAAATTAGAAAAATGAGTACACACAAATTAGCAACAAACGCATTACATGCTGGCCATGATGTAAGTAAAAACGGAGGAACAAGAGCAGTGCCTATTTATCAAACAACCTCTTATGTTTTTGATAACTCAGAGCATGCCGCAAATCTTTTTTCTTTAAAAGAATTAGGTTTTATTTACACCCGTTTAAACAATCCCACAAATCAAATTTTACAAGAACGTTTGGCCGCTGTCGAGGGCGGTATTGGCGCCGTAGTTTTTGCTTCGGGAACAGCTGCTATTGCCACAGGATTATTAACACTTTTAAAAGCAGGCGACCATATTGTAGCTTCTAGTAGTTTGTATGGCGGTACCTACAATTTACTTAGTGTAACACTTCCAAGATTGGGCATAACAACCACGTTTGTTGATGCTTCTAAACCTGAGAATTTTGCTGATGCGGTAAAAGACAATACCCGTGCTTTCTTTGTAGAGTCTTTAGGAAATCCCAAACTTGACGTTTTAGATTTAGAAGCTATTTCTACTCAGGCCAAAAAAGCCGAAGTTCCTTTTATTGTTGATAATACGGTGGCTACTCCGGCCTTATTAAACCCTATTAAGCACGGTGCCAACATTGTGATTCACTCCCTTACAAAATATATTGGCGGACAAGGCACATCGCTTGGAGGTGCCATTATAGATGCTGGTACATTTAATTGGGCCAATGGTAAATTTCCAGAGTTTACCGAGCCTTCTGCGGGTTATCACGGCTTAAAATATCATGAAACCTTAGGCGCGGCATCTTATACCTTTAAATTAATTTTAGAGGGTTTAAGAGATTTTGGTGGAGCTTTAAGTCCAACAAATGCTTTTAATATTATTCAAGGATTAGAAACTTTGCCAGTGCGTATTCAAAAACACTCTGAAAACGCTTTGGCCTTGGCAAAATGGTTGGAAGAACAAGAGGAAGTGGCTTGGGTAAATTATCCCGGATTAGAAAGTAGTAAATACAAAGCTTTGGCAGATAAGTATTTACCAAAAGGGCAGAGTGGAATCGTAACCTTTGGGCCTAAAAAAGGATTTGAAGCGGCAAAAAAGATAGCAGATAATACGAAGCTTTTTTCATTATTAGCCAATATTGGAGACACCAAGTCTTTAATTATTCATCCAGCAAGTACCACGCACCAACAGCTAGACGAGGCAGAACAGAACAGTGCTGGGGTAAGTCAAGATTTAATTAGACTATCTGTTGGAATTGAAGATTTAGAAGATTTAAAAGCCGATTTAAAAGCAGCCTTTTCACAATTGTAAAAAATTAATAATTATGAGTGATGTCGTATTTAAAGTTGCAGGAGAAAGTGCTTCTCCTGCAAAATTTATAGCAAAAACTAGGGGTTTTGAAATGGTGGTAGATGAACCAGAAAACCTTGGTGGTACTAATGAAGGCGCAAATCCTGTGGAGTATATTTTAGCAGGCTTAGCCGGTTGTATAAATGTTGTAGGGCATATAGTAGCTAAAGAAATGGGGTTTGTAATTCACAATTTAAAAATTGAAGTTGAAGGAAATCTAAATCCAAATAAACTATTTGCACTGTCGAATGAAGACAGAGCTGGTTTTAAACAAATTAGCTTAAGGTTAAGTCCAAAAACAGAGGCTTCTGAAGACATATTGGCTAAGTGGTTAGAACGTGTGAATGAAAGGTGCCCAGTGAAAGATAATTTAATGCACGTTACCCCAGTCCGCATCGAATTAGAGCAACAATACGCGATTAAAACTTAAAAAATCGTTTTAAGTTTATATTTAGTGTCTGGACAAAAACATAGCAAAATTAAATTTGTTTCTTTTTGCGTCCTCCCAGTTTGTTTTTAATCGCTTGATGCTAAGACATCAACTCATAAAAACTAAACTAAAACGACATCAAAAATAATTCAAATTATAAAAACCGTCTGTTTCCGACCAGACACTATTTTAAATAACAAGCAAAGGGTAGGCTAATTCGTGAAAAAATGGAAAACAACTTACAACATATCAAGATAAAGGATTATATCACCGAATCTGGTGTTAAAACTCAGGAGCTCAATTTAAGTTATCAGGTTTTTGGTCAACCATTGGACACAGCACCAATAGTTTTAATTAACCATGCCTTAACTGGCAATAGTGAAGTCGCTGGAAAAAATGGATGGTGGTCCGATCTAATAGGTCAAAACAAAGTTATAGATACCAATTTTTATTCGGTATTGGCTTTTAATATTCCTGGTAATGGTTTTGATGGGTTTATTATTGAAAACTACAAAGATTTTGTAGCAAGAGATGTTGCCAATTTATTTTTGCTTGGCCTGGAGAGGTTAAAAATACAAAAACTTTTTGCGGTTATAGGTGGCTCTTTAGGAGGTGGTATTTCATGGGAAATGGCAGTAATTAAACCCGATTTCACCGAGCATTTAATTCCTGTTGCAACCGACTGGAAATCGACAGACTGGTTATTGGCCAATTGCCAAATTCAAGAACAGTTTTTGTTAAATTCTAAAAATCCCGTTCACGATGCACGCATGCATGCCATGCTTTGCTATCGTACGCCAGAGTCTTTTAAGGAACGTTTCCAGCGTTCAAAAAATGAGGATTTAGAAATATTTAATGTAGAAAGTTGGTTGCTTCATCACGGGAATAAATTGCAAGAGCGTTTTCAGCTTTCGGCCTATAAATTAATGAATCAGTTGTTAAGAACTATCGATGTGACTAAAAATAGAAAAGACGATTTTAACGTACTGGAAAATATTAAGGCCAATATTCATATTATTGGGGTCGATTCCGATTTGTTTTTTACCGCCGAAGAAAACAGGCAAACCCATAAGCAGCTGGCCCTTACACATCCTAATGTAACGTATAGCGAAATTAATTCGGTACATGGTCACGATGCCTTTTTAATTGAATACGAGCAACTAGAAAGAATAATTGAAGGCATTTTTGTGCCCAATTCTAAAGCCAAAAAATTGAAAGTTTTAAAGTTTGGTGGAAAATCTCTCGCCAATGGAGACGGGCTAAACCAGGTGCTTTCTATTATTAAGAATAAAACAAACGCGGGCGAGAAGATAGCCGTCGTGGTGTCTGCTAGAGGGCAAGCAACCAACGAGTTAGAGGCTATTTTGAGTCAGGCCGTAAGTGGTGAAGATTATCAAGAGGCTTTAAATGCTTTTAAAGCTTATCAAAAAGCGCCTGTGCCAACCATTGATTTTTCTCAAGAGTTTTCAAGACTAGACAAACTGTTTGAGGGCGTGGGTTTACTGCGCGATTGCAGTAAAAAAACCAAAGATGAAATTTTAGCGCATGGTGAGTTATTATCCATTAAATTAGTATCAGAATTACTGAATAAAAGCGGCGTAAAAGCGCAAGCAACAGACTCGAGAAAATTAATAGTAACAGATGATGATTTTGGTAATGCGCAACCCATTTCTAAAGACACTAAAGAAAATATAACGCATTATTTTAAATTAAAAAATAATGAAACTATAAGTATTTTTAGTGGTTTTATTGCTTCAAATTCCAAAGGAGAAACCACCACCTTGGGGCGAAATGGCAGTAACTATTCGGCGGCTTTATTGGCAAATTATTTAGATGCCGAAGAGCTTCAAAACTACACCCATGTAAATGGGATTTATACGGCAAATCCAGATTTGGTTGCCGATGCTCAAAAAATTAGAACCTTATCTTTTGGCGAAGCTAACGAGCTGGCAAACTTTGGTACAAACGTGCTACACGCAAAAACCATCATTCCTTTAGTAGAAAAAAACATTAATCTTCGTATTTTAAATACGTTTAACCCCGACGATGAAGGTACGCTAATTACGGCTAAACCAAGCTCTAAAGAAGCCACCTCATTATCGGTTTTAGACCATGTGGCCTTGTTAAATTTAGAGGGTCGTGGGTTGCTAGGTAAAATTGGAGTGGATGCTAGAATCTTTGGTGCTTTGGGGAACCAGGGTATTAGCGTGAGTATAATCTCTCAAGGCTCATCAGAACGAGGTATTGGCTTGGTTATAGAGGCAGACAAAGCTGCATTGGCCGTAAAAGCTCTAGAGCGCGAATTTGAAACTGATTTTTACTCGCAAGACGTGAGCAGAATTGAAGTGATTGATGATGTTTCGGTTATTTCTATTGTGGGTATCGAGTTGAGTTCCTTCCATAAACCATTCAATGCCTTAATTAAAAACCAAATTACGCCTTTGTTATTTAACAATGCCGTTACGGGTAGAAATGTGAGTTTGGTGGTAAGAAAAAACCAATTAAGCAAAGCCCTTAATGTTATTCATGGCGAAGTTTTTGGCGTCTCAAAAAAGATAAATATTGCTATTTTTGGTCATGGAGGGGTAGGAGGTGCTCTAATTCATCAGATTTTAAAATCTAAAGCCGAGATAGAAAAACGCAAAGGCATCAGTTTAAATGTGTTTGCCATTGCAAATTCAAAACATGTCGTATTAAATAACAATGGCATTCACAATAATTGGGAAGACTTATTAAAGACATCTACTGGTAAAAGTCATGTTCAGGATATTATCGCTTTCGCGGAAACACATCATTTAGAAAACTTAATTGCCGTCGATAATACGGCGAGTACAGATTTTTATAAAAATTATATCCCTCTAGTTGAAGCGGGTTTCGATTTGGTATCTTCTAACAAAATTGCCAATACCATTTCGCATGAGTATTACTCCAATTTAAGGAAACATTTAAAAGAAAATAATAAGCAATATTTGTACGAAACCACGGTTGGCGCAGGTTTGCCCTTAATCGATACCATTAAATTATTACATGAGTCTGGAGAGAATATTACTAGAATTCGAGGGGTGTTTTCGGGCACTCTAAGTTATCTGTTTAATACGTTCTCTTTAGAGGATAAACCGTTTAGTCAAATTATTAAAGAAACCATCGATAAAGGCTTTACCGAGCCCGATCCGCGTGAGGATTTTTCTGGAAATGATGTAGCCAGAAAGTTATTAATTCTTGCTAGAGAATTGGATTTGCAAAACGAATTTGAAGATGTTGAGGTGTTGAATTTAATACCAGAAGCCTATCAAAATATCCCTTTAGAATCTTTTTTAACACAATTACAGGTTTTAGATAGTCCTTATCAAAAAATAAAGGACAATCAAGAGCCCGGACATGTATTGCGCTATGTTGGCGATTTATCTGGCGATTTATCTCAAGATAAAGGGGTTTTAGAAGTAAAATTGGTGTCTGTTCCAGAAGACAGTACCTTAGGTCATGTAAAAGGCAGTGATGCCATTTTTGAAATTTTCACAGAGTCTTATGGCGAGCAACCCATAGTTATACAAGGTGCAGGTGCAGGAGCTCAGGTTACAGCACGTGGGGTTTTTGGTGATATTTTAAGGTTGTCAAAACACATAGATTAGAGTTTAAACGCGATGTTCAATACTTCTAAAATTTTGTTTTAAGAATTATTTTTTTATTATTACACAAATTAAAAATACGCGTGTTCGTGGGGAAAAAACAATAAATATGAAAAAGAAACAGTTTGAAACCGAAGCTATACGCACCCAACTAAATAGGAGTGAGTTTTTAGAGCATTCCAATCCGTTATACTTAACATCGAGCTTTATCTTTGAAGATGCCGAAGACATGCGGGCGTCGTTTAGTGAAGAAAAAGAGCGTAATATTTACAGTCGTTTTTCAAACCCAAATACTTCAGAGTTTGTCGATAAAATTTGCAAAATGGAAGGTGCAGAAAGCGGTTACGCTTTTGCAACGGGAATGGCCGCGGTGTTTTCAACCTTTGCAGCCTTGTTAAATAGTGGTGATCATATTGTTTCGGCGCGTTCTGTCTTTGGGTCTACCCACACGCTTTTTACAAAAATATTACCAAAATGGGGTATTGAAACGAGTTACTTCGACATTAATAAACCCAATACGATTGAAGATTTTATCACTTCAAATACTAAAATCCTCTATGCCGAATCGCCTACAAACCCAGCAATCGATATTATAGATTTAGAGTTATTAGGCAGCATTGCGAAAAAGCATAATTTAATATTAGTTATCGATAATTGTTTTGCCACGCCATATTTACAACAACCTATAAAATACGGAGCTCATTTAGTAATTCACAGTGCGACAAAGTTAATTGATGGTCAAGGCCGAGTTTTAGGTGGTGTAACAGTGGGGAACGCCAAACTAATTCGAGAGATTTATTTATTTGCCAGAAATACAGGGCCTGCCTTATCGCCATTTAATGCATGGACTTTGTCTAAAAGTTTAGAAACACTAGCCGTAAGAGTAGATAGGCATTGCGAAAATGCTTTAAAAGTGGCTGAATTTTTAGAACAGCATCCTAAAGTAAATTGGGTGAAATATCCGTTTTTAAAATCGCATCCCCAATATGAAGTAGCTAAAAAACAGATGAAACTTGGCGGAAACATTGTGGCTTTTGAAATTAAAGGCGGTATCGCCGCAGGCATTAAGTTTTTAAACACTATTAAAATGTGCTCGCTATCGGCAAACTTAGGAGATACCAGAACCATTGTTACCCATCCTGCATCTACAACACACAGTAAACTGGCGGACGCAGATAAATTAGAGGTTAATATTACAGATGGCTTGGTGCGCATTTCGGTGGGCTTAGAACATGTCGATGATATAATTCTAGATTTAGAGCAAGCCTTAAACTCATAAATTAATTTTAGTACAGTAAAGTTTAAACGCTAATTTACAGGACAAAGGCCGTTAAGTTTAAAGTTTAAAAGTTAATAAATTCATAAAAGTTATAAAATTTTCTTCATTTATTTTGATTTTCAACGATTAAAGTCCCTTTTTCTTCTTTAAAGTGGATAAATATGTTTTGTATTGGTAAATATATTTTACATTTGTACCCCTAATAAGTTTGAAAGGGAGAATTAAAAATGAGACTGAATGATTATTGATGCTATTTTTAGTAGAAAGAATAAAAATGTTAAAGTGACAGATATAAATAATTCAACTGAAAATGATGTAGGCAAAAAAACCAATAAATCCGAAGAGAAAGTCACACGAAGTTTGGCTAAAACCATTAGTTGGAGAATTATTGGTACGCTAGATACCTTAATTTTGTCTTGGTTAATTACAGGAGAAGTTGTTATGGCGTTTACAATAGCATCAGTCGAATTTGGATCAAAATTGATATTGTATTTCTTTCACGAGCGTGTTTGGAATATTATAAAATGGGGAAAGTAATGATAGATCAAAATCAAATTGAAGCTTTAAACGAAGCTTACAAAAGCGAATCGCCTTCTACAATTATTCAAAAAGCTTTAGAGCTTAGTAGCGAAGTCGTGGTTACTACAAATTTTAGACCTTATGAAGCTGCTATTTTGCATGCCGTTTGTAAGGAGAAGTCTAACATACCTGTTATTTGGTGCGACACAGGCTACAATACACCACAAACTTATAAACATGCTGAGCAGCTTATAAAAGATTTAGCCTTAAACGTTTATCTGTATGTGCCCAAACAAACAGCAGCACACCGAGATGTGTTTATAGGCATTCCAGATGTTGATGCTCCAGAGCACGCTTTGTTTACCGAACAAGTTAAGTTAGAGCCTTTTAAACGCGCAATGGATGAGCACAAGCCTAAAGTGTGGTTTACAAATTTACGCGAAGGGCAAACTGCTTTTAGAAATAGTATTGGGATCTTTAGTTTGAGTAAAGATGGCATTTTAAAAGTAAGTCCGTTTTATTATTGGTCTGATAAAAAATTAGACGGCTATTTAAAGGAAAATAATTTACCAAACGAATTTAAATATTTCGATCCCACAAAAGTCACAGCCAATAGAGAATGTGGGTTGCATATATAAAATGTTTACACTCTTAGTAAGCCGCCATGCAACAATACTAATATCAATAATACGTTTACAAATCCTAAGAGGACATTCTCTTTTAGGTACAGATATTTTTAATTATGAATAAAGACACATCGCATATAAATTCGCTCGAAAACGAAGCTATTTATATCATGAGAGAAGTAGCAGCGCAATTTGATAAGCCTGTCTTGCTTTTTTCAGGAGGAAAAGATTCCATTACCTTGGTAAGATTAGCTGTAAAGGCGTTTTACCCTGCAAAAATTCCGTTTCCTTTAATGCATATTGATACGGGACATAATTTTCCCGAAACCATTGAGTTTAGAGATCGTTTAGTTAAAGAACTGGGTTTAGAGCTTATTGTTAGAAACGTACAAGACTCTATCGATGAGGGTAAGGTAGTAGAAGAGTCTGGCCGTTATGCAAGCAGAAACACCTTGCAAACAACGACGCTTTTAGATGCAATTGAAGAATTTAAATTCGATGCTTGTATAGGTGGTGCTCGTCGCGATGAAGAAAAAGCAAGAGCAAAAGAACGCATTTTCTCGGTGCGTGATGATTTTGGCCAATGGGACGAAAAAAATCAACGTCCTGAATTATTCGATATGCTAAATGGTGCTATTGAACACGGACAAAATGTACGGGTTTTCCCGATTTCGAATTGGACAGAACTAGATGTGTGGTCTTACATTCAAAAAGAAAACATCGAAATTCCTTCTATTTATTTCGCACATAAAAGAAAAACTTTTTTACGAGACGGATTAATATGGTCTGCAGACGATGAGGTAGTTTTTAGAGACGATAACGAGGAAGTTGCAGAACGAATAGTAAGGTTTAGAACCGTTGGTGACATGAGTTGTACCGCAGCAGTTTTATCTGATGCAGCAGATATCGATAGCGTTGTTCAAGAAATTAGAGAGAGTTCAATCTCCGAGCGTGGTGCGCGTATCGACGATAAGCGCTCAGAAGCAGCTATGGAAAAGCGTAAACAGCAAGGGTATTTTTAACATACCAAATTTTTTGTTTCCGCGAAAGCGGAAATCTTTTAAAACAGAATATAAAAACAAATTTTAAAATATAACCCAAACAAATGCCTGTTTCTGTTAAAGCGGGTTGGGTAAAGGCTATGGAAGTATTAAAAATTGCGACAGCAGGAAGTGTAGATGATGGGAAGAGTACCTTAATAGGACGTATTCTTTACGATACAAAATCATTAACAACAGATAAGCTCGAGGCTATCGAAAAAACCAGTAAACAACGTGGTTACGATTATTTAGACTTCTCTTTAGCAACAGATGGCTTAGTGGCAGAACGAGAGCAAGGCATTACCATAGATGTGGCGCATATTTATTTTTCGACTGCTAAAAAAAGCTATATTATTGCCGACACTCCAGGGCACATCGAATACACACGTAATATGGTTACAGGAGCTTCTACATCTCAAGCTTCTGTTATTTTAATCGATGCTAGAAAAGGTGTCATTGAGCAAACTAATCGTCATTTTTTTATCAATAATTTATTGCGAATTAAAGACGTGGTTGTAGCTATTAACAAAATGGATTTGGTCGATTATTCTGAAGATGTCTATAATAAAATCAAAGCAGACTTCTCTGAGTTGATGAGTAAAAGAGATTTCCAAGAGCAGAAAATTACCTTTATTCCAATAAGTGCTTTAAAAGGCGACAACGTAGTAAATATATCCGATAAAATGTCTTGGTATCATGGGGAAACCTTATTAGAGCATTTAGAGAAATTGGACAAGCAAGATGTATTTAATACCGGATCTCCTCGTTTCCCAGTACAATACGTGATACGACCAAAAACCGAAGAATTTCACGATTTTAGAGGATACGCGGGGAAAGTTTATGGAGGGAATTTAAGTGTAGGTGACCATATTGTTGTTTTACCATCGCAAACAAAGTCTAAGATTGCAGATATTTATTTCTATAACGAGAAATACGAAACAGCATCAAGGCGTTCTTCTGTTACTATTACTCTAGAAGACGATATTAACGTAAGTCGTGGGGATATGATTGTTAAAGAAAGCGATTTACCAACTGTAGAAAAGCAGTTTACGGCTAATGTATGTTGGATGGATTCCAACCAGCTTACAGCAGGCAAAAAATATATTATTCAACACGGTATAAATAAGGTTTTAGCTAAGGTTGACAAGATTCATCATAAAATTAACCCTGATTATTCTGGTATAGAAACTAATGTTTCTGGTTTAGAGGTTAACGATATTGCATCGGTAAGTTTTAAACTAAATAAACCTATTTTTTACGACAAGTTTAAAGATCATCGCACAAATGGTTCGTTTATCATCATCGATTCTCAAACCAACAATACCGTGGGTGTAGGCTTTATTCAATAAAACCCAGAGTTTAAAAAAACGACGCTTTAATCTTAAGTGTATTACAAGCTTATTGATTAATAAAAAGCACTTTTTAATTGCATAATTCTAGCGACTTAATTAATGTTTTGTATTTTGTAATCATTAATCTCATGTCTAAGTAGGATATTTGCGTTAAAAAAAGGTAAAGTATGTTAACTATAAAAAGGTTAGGTTAAGTACTCGTAATTTGCACATAAGGAGAAAACCAAGAAGTTTAAAGGGTTGGTTATGAGGTTGTTATTTTGATGCGTGTCATAATTTTAAATTTATATTTGTTGTAACTAATTAAGGGGTTATCATGTTGGTCTCGATCTTGTCTATCCTCAATACAGTAGTTCGGAAATTAGCAATCCGTTATTTTTTATAACAATTGCGTTGCAAATCTTTTCATAAGAAACTTTATCTTTGCTAGCTAAAAGGAGGAGAAGTTGTGGAGCTAATGTAGTGGATTGTAATGATTTGCCTTTAAAAAAAAATGTTGTAAATATTGTAAAATAGTAATATTCCTTTTTTACGATCATTTTAAGTTTTAAAAACGACAAGACAGCATAAGACACTGCAACATGAGTACAACGCTAACAAAAAACGATACGATTCAAGGTTTTTAAATACCAGTGGTAGAGCTAGGATTTAAATAAACACATTAAAAAAATATAGGAGATTTTTATAACAGTACAAGTACTTTATAAGGTCGCCAAAGAATAAATTGCAAAATAGAAGTTTAAAATGATTAAAACAGATATACTTATTATTGGAGCTGGGCCAACAGGACTCTTTACAGTCTTTGAAGCGGGATTATTAAAATTAAAATGTCATTTAATTGATGCTTTACCACAACCAGGTGGACAATGTTCAGAAATTTACCCCAAAAAACCGATTTATGATATTCCGGGCTTTCCAGAAATATTAGCAGGCGACTTAACTAAGAATTTATTAGAGCAAGGTAAACAATTTGAACCTGGCTTTACTTTAGGAGAGCGTGCAGAAACCATAGAAAAGTTAGACGATGGTACTTTTGTTGTCACTACGAATAAAGGTACAAAACATCACGCCCCTGTGGTGGCCATTGCTGGAGGATTGGGTTCTTTCGAGCCTAGAAAACCTCAAATTGATCGGATTAGCGATTTTGAAGATAAAGGCATAGAGTATTTTATTAAAAATCCAGAGATATACAGCGGTAAAAAAGTGGTGGTATCTGGTGGGGGAGATTCTGCTTTAGATTGGAGTATATTTCTAGCAGACATTGCATCTCAAGTAACCTTAATTCATAGAAGACATGAGTTTAGAGGCGCTTTAGACTCCGTAGAAAAAGTAAGAGAGTTAAAACTTTTAGGAAAAATAAATTTAATCACGCCTGCCGAGGTTACTAAACTGCATGGCACCGATAAATTGGAGGCCGTAACCGTTTTAAAAGAAGGGGTTGAACAAAAACTTGAAACCGATCATTTTATACCATTATTCGGACTTTCGCCAAAACTCGGCCCAATTGCAAACTGGGGACTAGAAATTGAGAAAAATGCCATTAAAGTAGATAATTCTCTCAATTACCAAACCAACATTCCTGGTATTTTTGCTATTGGAGACGTGAATACCTATCCCGAAAAATTAAAACTTATTCTTTGCGGTTTTCACGAGGCTACTTTAATGTGTCAGGCAGCTTACAGAATTATTAACCCAGGTAAAAGATACGTTTTAAAATATACAACAGTAAGCGGCATTGATGGTTTTGATGGTACCAGAAAAGAAGCGCCAAAGGCTGTAGTAAGATCTATTGAAGCATAAGAAAGTTGTATGAGTTTATTTGGAAAACCATTTAAATGCTTCAATCTTAAATTGAAGGATACGGTAGAAGATTTTACAAAAAAACTATTTTATGCCCTTTTTGATGATGAAGATGAGAAGGAGTGGCAAATGCTAAAAAGCACATTTTTAGAGATAGGGAAGCAGGTTTGTAAAAAAGACAGAGTTCTAACTTGGGAGGCCTTCTATAAAACACTACCAGAAGTAAGACGAAAGTTAGATTTAGATGCCATAGCCATAAATAAAAACGATCCAGCATCAAAATGTTTAGAAGAGGTGTATTTAGCCTACCCAGGGTTTCACGCTATAGCTATTTATAGAATAAGCCATGAGTTGTATAAGCTAGATATGCCCATAATTCCTAGAATGATGAGTGAATACGCTCACAATCTTACCGGTATCGATATTCATCCTGGTGCGACTATTGGCGAATCGTTCTTTATAGATCATGGTACTGGCATTGTTATAGGAGAAACCTCTGTGATTAAAAAACACGTCAAGATTTTTCAAGGGGTAACCTTAGGCGGTTTGCAAGTAAACAAAAGCATGGCGTCTACCAAACGACATCCTACCATTGAAGATCATGTAACCATTTACGCCAATGCCACGATTTTAGGAGGCGACATCGTAATTGGAGCTCATAGCACCATAGGAGCGAATGTATGGATTTCAGAGTCGGTGCCAGAACACTCGCTAGTGACTTATAAAACAGAAATTAAAATTAGACCAAAAAATAATGGAGTACGGTAAATCAATATTAGACCAAATAGGAAACACGCCATTAATAGAAGCAACGCATATTATTTCAAACAAAAAAGTAAGGCTGTTTTTAAAACTTGAAGGTAAAAACCCAGGTGGAAGCCTAAAAGACCGAGCCGCTTTTAATATGATAAATGAAGCCATGAAAAGAGGCGACATTAAAAAAGGTGATACTTTAGTGGAAGCCACTAGTGGTAACACGGGAATTGCGCTTGCCTTTATAGCACAACTTTTAGGTTTGAATATGGTTTTGATCATGCCAGAAAACTCTACGGTTGAACGCGTAAAAACCATGCGTGCTTATGGTGCTCAGGTTATTTTAACACCTGCCAATATTGGGATTGAGGGTTCAAGAGACCTCGCCTTTAAACTTAGAGACGAGAAAGGATATACGCTACTAAATCAGTTTGAAAATGACGACAATTGGAAAGCGCATTACAAAACCACTGGTCCAGAAATCTGGAAAGATACCGAAGCACAAGTAACCCATTTTGTAGCAACTATGGGCACCACAGGAACCATAACAGGAGTTTCTAAATTCTTAAAAGAGAAAAACCCGAACATTCAAATTATTGGTGCACAGCCAGCCGACGGGTCAAGTATTCCAGGCATTAGAAAATGGTCACCAGAATATGTACCTAAGTTTTTTGATAGCAGTAGAGTGGATCGAGTGATTGAGGTTAATGAAACTCAGGCTAGAGCCATGACGCAGCGGCTAGCAAAAGAAGAAGGCGTTTTTGCCGGAATGAGTAGTGGAGGCTCGGTGTTTAGCGCCCTACAAGTCGCAGAATCCCTTAAAGAAGGTGTAGTTGTGGCCATTATTTGCGATATAGGAGATCGCTATTTATCTTCTACTTTATTCGATTAAAGATTTTTTGATTTTTATTGTGAAAACAAAAATATAGTTGCTATTTTTGGCAACTAGTTCATAAACGTTTTATATCAATTTATATTTATAGTGTTTTGTAAATAAGCGTATTATAAATTTAATTTGATGTTAATAGTTATCAAGAAAGGTTGAGGGATTAGACCCAACGAAGCCTTGGCAACCCTTTATTTTTAAAGAAGGTGCTACATTCTACTAATATTTTTATATTAGAAAGATAACGAAAAGTTTTTCCTTTGCTTTTCTTGATGACATACAGATATATACAATCAAAATGTCAAAAATACAACAAGCCTTAAAAGATAGAATTTTAGTATTAGATGGTGCCATGGGTACGATGTTGCAGGCCTATAAATTTTCAGAAGACGATTTTAGAGGCGACCGCTTTAAAGATTATCCCACCCCATTACAAGGCAATAACGATTTGCTATCTATTACCCAGCCAGAGGCCATAAAAACCATACATGCAAAGTATTTTGAAGCCGGTGCAGATATTGTTGAAACCAACACCTTTTCAAGCACAACCATTGCTATGGCCGACTACCAAATGGAAGATTTGGTGTACGAGCTCAATTTTCAATCGGCTAAATTAGCCAAAGAGGTCGCCGAGGTTTTCACCGCTAAAGAACCGCACAAACCACGTTTTGTGGCGGGTGCCATTGGACCAACAAACCGAACCGCAAGTATGTCTCCAGATGTTAACGATCCGGGTTATAGAGCGGTGACCTTCGATGAACTCCGTGTCGCCTATAAACAACAAGTGGAAGCCTTAATGGATGGAGGTGTAGATATACTTTTAGTTGAAACCGTGTTCGATACCTTAAACGCAAAAGCAGCATTATTTGCTATTGAAGAAGTTAAAGAAGCTCGAAACATCGATATTCCAATTATGCTAAGTGGTACAATAACCGATGCTTCTGGAAGAACACTATCAGGACAAACCGCCGAGGCATTTTTAATTTCGGTGTCCCATATTCCATTATTATCTATCGGTTTTAATTGTGCCTTAGGCGCTAATCTACTACAGCCCCATTTAGAAGCCATTGTGAATAAAACAGACTTTGCCATATCGGCGCATCCCAATGCAGGTTTACCCAATGCCTTTGGAGAATACGACGAATCTCCAGAAGAAATGGGGGAGCAGATTGAGGTCTATTTACAAAAAAATCTAATTAACATTATTGGAGGCTGTTGTGGTACAACACCAGAGCACATAAGGGTGATCACAAATATTGCAGCAAAATATAAACCACGTTGTTATGCAGGAAGCGTTTCGGCATCACATTAAAATTGTTGAGTGAAGATGAAAGTAAAACAAACTAAATACATGCGGTTGTCTGGTTTAGAACCTTTGGTTTTAAACGAAAATAGCAATTTTATAAATGTAGGTGAGCGCACTAATGTTGCTGGGTCTCGTAAGTTTTTAAGATTGATAAAAGAAGAGAATTATGACGAAGCTTTAGATATTGCACGACATCAGGTTGATGGGGGTGCTCAGATTTTAGATGTTAATTTTGATGATGGTTTGATTGATGGCAAAGAAGCCATGATACGGTTCTTAAACCTCATTGCAGCCGAGCCAGATATTTGTAAAGTGCCCATAATGATCGATAGCTCAAAATGGGAGATTATAGAAGCTGGACTTCAAGTGGTGCAAGGTAAATGCGTTGTTAATTCCATTTCTCTAAAAGAAGGTGAAGCGAATTTTATTTGGGAAGCCAAGCAAATTAAACGTTATGGTGCTGCAGTAATTGTAATGGCTTTTGATGAAGTAGGGCAAGCCGATACTTACGAGCGCCGTATAGAAATAGCCAAACGGTCTTATGATATTTTAGTAGATAAAGTGGGTTTTCCTTCTGAAGATATTATTTTCGATTTAAATATATTTCCTGTAGCCACAGGGATGGAAGAACATCGTAGAAATGCCATAGATTTTATTGAAGCCACACGCTGGGTACGTGAAAACTTACCAAATGTAAGTGTAAGTGGAGGCGTGAGTAATGTGTCGTTTTCTTTTAGAGGAAATAATGGCGTTCGCGAAGCCATGCACTCTGTGTTTTTATATCATGCCATACAGGCGGGCATGAATATAGGTATTGTTAACCCTGCACTTTTAGAGGTTTATGACGATATTCCAAAAGACTTGCTAGAACATGTTGAAGACGTTATTTTAGATCGCAGAGACGATGCTACCGAGCGGCTTTTAGATTTTGCCGAAACCGTAAAGGGATCTAAAAAAGAAGCTGGAGCCGATTTGTCTTGGCGAGAAAACCCTTTACAAGACAGAATTACTCACGCCTTAGTAAAAGGTATAGATTCTTATATTGTTGAAGATGTTGAGCAAGCTCGACAGGAAGCCAATTCGCCAATAGATGTTATTGAAGGACATTTAATGACGGGTATGAATGTCGTTGGCGATTTATTTGGAGCTGGTAAAATGTTTTTACCTCAAGTTGTAAAATCTGCAAGGGTTATGAAAAAAGCCGTAGGCTATCTCAACCCCTTTATTGAAGCAGCAAAAACCGATAAACAAGAACCGGTTGGTAAGATACTTATGGCCACTGTAAAAGGCGATGTTCACGATATTGGTAAAAATATTGTAAGCGTTGTTTTAGCTTGTAATAATTACGAAATTGTGGATTTAGGTGTCATGGTGCCGCCAGAAAAAATTATTGAAACGGCAATAAGAGAACGTGTAGACGCTATTGGTTTGTCTGGCTTAATTACACCATCATTAGATGAAATGGTATATTTAGCCAAAGAAATGCAACGCAACAATCTTGAATTACCTTTGCTTATAGGGGGAGCAACCACATCAAAAGCACATACTGCAGTTAAGATTGACACCCAATACAACAACGCAGTGGTTCATGTAAACGACGCCTCACGTGCCGTAACCGTTGTTGGCGATTTGTTGAATAAAAAATCTTCTCAAGACTATGTTGCAAAGTTAAAAAAAGATTATGATGAGTTTCGAACAAAGTTCTTAAAACGGGGTAAAGAAAAATCATATATTTCTATTGAAGAAGCCAGAAAAAGAAAATATAAAATTGATTGGAATGCTACCGAAATTGTAAAACCAAATACCTTAGGTATTCAGGTGTTAGAGCAATTAAGCCTAAAAGAGTTGTTGCCTTTTATAGATTGGAGTCCGTTTTTTAGAAGCTGGGATTTACACGGGAAATTCCCCGACATTTTAACCGATAAGGTGGTTGGCGAGCAAGCTACAATTATGTACGAAGAAGCACAGCGCATGATTAAAGTTATTATTGCAAAACAATTGTTTAAACCTAAAGCAATTTTTGGCTTGTTTGAGGCAAATTCAATTCACCATGATGACATCTCAGTGATAAGAAAAGGAAAGGAAATCGCTGTTTTTAGAACCTTACGCCAACAATTAAAAAAACGAGAAGGTATTCCAAACCACGCACTAGCAGATTTTATTGCTCCTAAAGATTCTGGGAAAACCGATTATTTAGGTTTGTTTAGTGTAGGTATTTTTGGTGCACAAGAATTGGCCGAAAGCTATAAGTTAAAAGACGATGACTACAATGCTATTATGGCACAAGCCATAGCAGATAGATTTGCAGAAGCCTTGGCCGAATATCTACATAAGCAAATACGCATGAAGCACTGGGGGTATGCTGCTAATGAAAATTTAACTAATGACGATCTGATTAAGGAAAGCTATAAAGGGATCCGACCAGCGCCGGGGTACCCAGCATGTCCAGATCATCTTGAGAAAGAAACCATCTGGGAATTATTAGATGTGGAAAAACGAATTGGTATTTCATTAACCGAAAGCTTGGCCATGTGGCCTGCTGCTGCAGTGTCGGGGTATTATTTTGCTAATCCAGAAGCCAAGTATTTCGGATTAGGGAAAATTACAGACGATCAGGTTACCGATTATGCTAAACGAAAGGGAATCACTAAAGCAAAAGCCAGAAAGTGGTTGCACGCTAATATTGCAGAGTAAATATCTGTTTATATTTGCTTACATCTAAATGGCATCTTTTTTTTTCTACCACATCTGGCAAAAAAAGACCTGTCGCTGGTAAGCAGGTATAGCAGAAAGCACGAGCCTCGTGGTAACAACGAACAAAAAAGCAAGTTGGAATTACTCGTGAGTTCGAAAGCACATAAAATTAAAATAAATACTGATGAGATTTCTGCTGTTGCGGAAAAGATAAATAAGAACTAATGAAAGTAACAGAGCATATTGAAAAAGCAAAAGGTAAAACCTTGTTTTCTTTTGAAATTATACCACCAAAAAAAGGGAATAATATTCAAGAATTATATGATAATATAGATCCTTTAATGGAATTTAATCCACCTTTTATTGATGTGACAACTTCTAGAGAGGAGTTTGTGTACATTGAAAAGGAAGGTTTGTTCGATAGGAAAATTACCAGAATGCGACCTGGCACTCTTGGTATCTGTGCTGCCATAAAACACAAGTATAATGTAGATACGGTGCCGCATGTGTTATGTGGAGGATTTACTAAAGAAGAAACCGAATACTTATTGGTAGATTGTCATTATTTAGGTATTAATAACGTCATGGCTCTTCGCGGTGATGCCATGAAAGGAGAACAGTATTTTAAACCAACAAAAGGGGGACATACTTATGCCACTCAACTGGTAGAACAAATGCAAAATTTAAATTCTGGTAAGTATTTACACGGTATTTTAGAAGCAAACCATAAAGCCGATTTCTGTATTGGTGTTGCTGGATATCCAGAAAAACATTTAGAAGCCCCCTCGATGAAAACCGATTTAAAGCGCTTAAAAGAAAAAGTGGATGCTGGTGCCAATTATGTGGTTACTCAAATGTTTTTTGATAATAAAAAATACTTCGAGTTTGTAGAAGCGGCCCAGAAAGAAGGCATTAATGTGCCCATTATCCCCGGGATTAAGCCCATTGCGGTAAACCGCCATTTGCAGCTGTTACCACAGGTTTTTAAAATCGATTTGCCAGAAGCTTTAATTACCGAGGTGGAAAAATGTAAAGATAATAAGCAAGTGCGCCAAGTGGGGGTGGAGTGGTGTATCCAGCAATCTAAAGAATTGTTAGATGCAGGAGTACCCGTGTTACATTATTACTCTATGGGTAAAAGTGATAATATACATGCAATTGCCAAGGCGCTGTTTTAACCAAGCCGTCCTATAGAGAAATTATAGATGAAATTATTTCATACGTTTATTTTTTGTTTTACTTTTTTAACGGTGTTTTCGCAAGAAAATAGTAAGGCATCTTATATTGATGTCAATTATTTTAAGGGAAATATTGCACTTCACAATAACGATATCTTACATTTAATTAAAGGGCGCCCCGAAGGTTATATTTTGAGTTGGAACAAGAAAACATTTGGTTTTAACGATTGGGAGCAACGCTATAATTATCCAGATTTGGGTCTGTCGTTTGTGTATCAAAATTTAAAAAATGAAGTTTTGGGTGAGGTGTCTGGACTGTATGCTCATTATAATTTTTATTTTTTACAACGGCATGTCATGTTGCGCATTGGTCAAGGCTTGGCCTTTACTGAAAATCCCTACGATAAAGTTGATAATTTCCGAAACATTGCCTTTGGCTCTAAAATAATGAGCGGGACTTATCTTATGCTTAATTATAAAAAGGAGCGTATTATAGATAGGTTTGGTTTACAAGCTGGTTTTACCTTACTCCATTATTCTAACGCAAACATAAAAGCTCCCAACACTAGTATAAACACGGTAACTCTTAATTTGGGGCTTACTTATAATTTAGAAGATCAAGCGCCTGAATATATTGCAACAGTTTCGAATGCTAAAAACGAAACATATACGCAACCTTTAAAGTATAATATGGTATTTAGAACTGGGATTAATGAGAGCGATGTGGTGGGTAGCGGACAATATGCATTTTATATTCTCTCGGCTTATGCCGATAAAAGAATTACCCGTAAAAGTGCTTTGCAACTTGGGACAGATGTGTTTTTTTCAAACTTTCTAAAAGAACTTATTTATTATAAAAGTGTGTCTTTTCCAGAAGAAAACGTCACTGGCAATGAAGACTATAAACGTGTTGGTGTTTTTGCTGGGCACGAATTGTTTATTAATAAAACCTCGGTGGTTAGCCAATTCGGATACTACGTCTATTATCCCTTTGATTTTGAAGGCAAAACCTATTTAAGAATAGGTTTGAAGCGCTACTTTAGCACGAAATGGTTTGGGGCCATAACCTTAAAATCGCATGGAGCCAAAGCGGAAGCCTTAGAATTTGGTCTTGGGGTTAGGTTGTAAAAAACTCAGGTTAATTGTAGGTTGTGTTTTATAGATGATGTGTATTTTTAACACTTGTAATAACCTGACCTTAAACGATAAGCTTATCTCTAAATCAAATGCTTTATAGGAAATTGTAAAGCCTTAATTTCATTGAAGTTTTGAAGTTTTTTTTATGTTAAATAATATGATATTTGTCATGTATTAACAAGTTAAAGTTATTTAATTTTAATGATGAATTTAAATTAGAATATTATGAAAAAAAGAACGCCAGTTTCAGAAATAATGTCAAAAAAAATAATCGCCTTAACACGTACAGACGATTTATACACCGCCGAAAAACTTTTCAAGAAACATAAAATCAGACATATTCCAGTGGTGTCTCAAGAATCTATAATCGGCATGCTGAGTTATTCTGATTTGCTGAGAATTAGTTTTGCCGATGCTGTAAATGACGAGAATGAAGTGGACTCAGTGGTTTATGATATGTTTACTATCGAGCAAGTTATGAGCAAAAATCTGGTAACTGTTAGTAGTACAACAACTATTAAAGAAGTGGCAGAAATTCTTTCTGAAAAAGAATTCCATGCCCTTCCTGTAGTAGACGATTCTGTGTTAGTTGGTATCGTTACGACTACCGATTTAATTAACTTTTTGCTAAAACAATTTTAAGAATTAGCAATGGCTCTTAAGTTTTTAATGGTTTCAATTTGGTTATTGCTTTTAAAAACATAACTGCCTGCAACTAGTACATCGGCACCTGCTTTTGTTAAGGCCTTAGCATTTTTATCTGTAACTCCACCATCTATTTCAATGAGTGTCGATGCACCTTTTCGCTGTATTAATGCCTTAAGTTGTTCCACTTTGTTGTACGTATTCTCTATAAAGCTTTGGCCACCAAAACCGGGGTTTACACTCATTAAACACACGAGATCTATGTCGTTAATCGTATCTTCTAAAACGTTTATGTTGGTGTGCGGATTTAATGCAACACCGGCCTTCATACCTTCACTTTTAATAGCTTGAAGGGTGCGGTGTAAATGGGTGCAAGCCTCGTAGTGCACGGTAAGAACATGACTGCCTAACTCTGCAAATGTTTTAATATAGCGATCAGGATTCACGATCATTAAATGCACATCGATAGTTTTTTTTGCGTGTTTAGCAATCGCTTCTAAAACGGGCATACCAAAAGAAATGTTTGGTACAAAAACCCCATCCATAATATCGATATGAAACCAATCGGCTTCACTTTGGTTAACCATTTCTATGTCGCGTTGTAAGTTTGCAAAGTCTGCAGCTAAAATTGAGGGTGCTATTAGTTTAGAGCTCATATTGTATTTAATTTAACGTACAAAAATAACGACTTTGTCTTGTTAATTGAGTTTTTTGTCAATAAAGTTTTCAACCATAATAATAACCTTGTTTGCTACTGCATTTTCTGCTGCGCGTAGCCAAGTTAAATAGTCTTGTAGCTTGTTTAGTGTTTCTTTACTATCAATAAAAGTAAAACCAAAATTATAATCTTCGAAGATGCGATGCTCTATAGTAGTATCAATAACCTTGAAAATATTTTTGTGCCTTTGGTCGTGTTTTATGGTTTCAAAAGCCTCATCGACAATGTTTTTTTCACCTTCAAGAACTTGTAAAAAATTTTTATTCTTGTAGATGAGCACGCCAGTAATATCTCGTTTCAAATTGTTGGCCTTAGCTTTTGTGTGAAGTTTTTTTAATTCGTCTAAGGTATCGCATCCATTGGAGTCACTTATATAACATATCGTCTTATTCATGTGCACTAATTTTTTTCAGCTAAGGGTTAAGTTTTGTGTTTGAAACGCCAGTCGAGTTTATTGATATGTTTTGCGCATCGAACGTGTGAAGTTACTAAAAAAAAAATTATCAAAAAAACCCTTGGTAATCAGCCAAGGGTTCATTCATCAATCAAAAAACGAACAGTTCTTTAAAACTGTTTGTCACGTTTATTTAGGTTGAAATTTTAACCTAAATATGTTTTCAGTATTTTACTTCTAGAAGTGTGCTTTAATCTTCTTATCGCTTTTTCTTTTATTTGTCTTACGCGCTCACGAGTTAAATCGAATGTTTCTCCAATTTCTTCAAGCGTCATAGGGTGTTGACTTCCCAAACCAAAGTATAAGCGGATAACGTCTGCCTCACGCGGAGTTAAAGTTTCTAAAGCGCGCTCAATTTCTGTACGCAGCGATTCGTGTAATAACTCTTTGTCTGGATTTGGAGATTCACCACTATTTAAAACATCGTATAAGTTAGAATCTTCTCCTTCAACTAACGGCGCATCCATACTTACATGGCGACCAGAGTTTTTCATAGATTCTTTAACGTCGTTAATAGTCATATCCAATTCTTTAGCAATTTCTTCTGCAGAAGGTGGACGTTCGTGACTTTGCTCTAAAAAGGCAAATGTTTTATTAATTTTGTTAATTGAACCAATTTTATTTAATGGTAAGCGAACAATACGAGATTGCTCGGCTAAAGCCTGAAGAATGGATTGACGAATCCACCAAACAGCGTACGAAATAAATTTAAAACCACGTGTTTCATCAAAACGTTGAGCAGCTTTAATTAATCCTAAATTACCTTCATTAATTAAATCTGGTAAGGTAAGACCTTGATTTTGGTATTGCTTAGCTACCGATACAACAAAACGTAAATTAGCTTTGGTTAATTTCTCTAAGGCGATTTGATCTCCAGCCTTAATACGTTGTGCTAATTCTACTTCTTCGTCTGCGGTAATTAAGTCAACTTTTCCAATTTCTTGAAGGTATTTATCTAAAGATGCTGTTTCTCTGTTGGTAACCTGCTTCGTAATTTTAAGTTGTCTCATGTAATATTCTCCTTTTTTTTATAATTTCTATTCTTAATGCTATGGTTATACGTAGCAATACCTAATAATGTTACAAGAAAGTCGATAATTTTTCAAATTGCATTAGTTTACTTTAAAAAAGCTATATTTAACGGTTTTATATTAGCTGGCATTTTTTATTTTTGTTTTCGCATCGTTTATTTGTAAAACGCAGGCAAGGCATTTATGCTGTTGGGCTTTGTGTTTTGCTATAGTCAATGTCGGTTTTAATTAATAAACTATTTTTGTTATTTGACGAGAGCCTCGTTTATACTGTTAATTTTAATGGCATGAAAATACCAGATACCCCTAAATTAAGCATGCACTTACCTACAAAAGGCCTGTATATCAGTTCTATTGGCTTAGAAATAAAATTATAGTGTTTATTCTTTTTTCTAATACTCTAGAGCCTTAAATTTACCAGCCATAAATTTGAATGAATGAAATTTATAAAACAAGCATTTGATAATGATTTGTATTTAGCATTAATGGTTAAAATTATCAGCTTATGTACACTCATATTCATTGTGGTTTACTTTTTTTTCGGACTCTATAAAGAGCAAAATACATATGCTAAAATTATTAAAGAAAAGGCTGAATGTGAAAAGATTATAAACGAAATTCGTCAAAATTCAGAGGATTTAACCCGTTTAGCGAGGTTGTACACCAATACCAAAGACAGTCTTTTTCGAGATCAATATTTTGAGGTTTTAAATATTAACAAGGGTCAAGCTCCAAGGCCAGAAAAATTTAACAGAATTTATTGGAATGTATTAACCACAAAAGATCATCGAGAACCGCCATTTACGAAACGAAAAAACATATCGGCAAACAAATTAATTGATGATGCGAGTTTTGACGACCGAGAGCGGGCTGCTATAAAAAAAGCCCTGCAGTTTTCGTTTGCATTAACAAATCTTGAAATGGAATCCTTTTTAGTACTCGAAGGTAATACAGCAATAGGAGAGATGCCAAACCAAGAGAAGGCGGTTAGTATGGTTAATTCTGAGCATTACCATACCCAGATAATTTCCATTATGGAGCAACTCAATAAGGCTTATAATTTATTAGAAACACGAGTAGAAAACAATTTAAACGGTTTAAATAAGAAAATTAATAAGACGATTATTTTAATAGCAATAATTTTTGTGGTCATTGTATTAACCATGTTGAATATTATTGCATCTGCGTCAAATTTAAAAAAAGAAACCATAAGTCAGTTAAAAATTTCGGTCGAGGAGAAAACCGAAGAGTTAACAGCCTTAAACACCTCAAAAAATTTGTTTTTTTCCATTATCGCTCACGATTTAAAAGGACCATTTAATTCTTTAATAGGTTTTAGCGATGTGCTGTACGATCAAGTAAAAGTGAGTAAAAATGAAGGCTTGCTTGAGTCTGTTGAGATTATTAAAAATGTTTCTCAAAATACTTTCGAGCTGTTACAGAATCTTCTAGAGTGGGCTCAAATGCAGAGTGGAAGACTTGAGTTTAATCGCGAAAACATTAGAATAGACCAAGTTATAAACGATGTGTTAAAAGTATTGGCGTTACAGTCCAAACAAAAGAATATTACCATTAATGTGTCAATCGACCAACCAGACACCTTGGTTTATGCCGATAAAAATATGATTAGTACAGTGCTTCGAAATCTTATTTCGAATGCTGTAAAATACAGTTATGAAAATAGTAGTATTGATGTAACGTGCAGTGTAGAAAACCATGCTGTTAAAATTAGTGTGGCAGATCAAGGTGTGGGGATTGCCAAAGAGGCTCTAGAAAACCTTTTTAAAACCAAGTACGCTCAAAAAACCTTAGGGACATCAGGTGAGAAAGGTACAGGTATAGGTCTTATTCTTTCCAAAGATTTCATAGAAAAACACAACGGAAGTATTTGGGTAGAAAGTGAATTAGGCAAGGGTTCTACATTTATATTTACAATACCTTTTGTTTAGTGGCACAAAAACCTGCTCAAAAAGCCTGCTAAATATGCCGTTTTTTTAGAGGTTTATACACTGCTTTTTTTAGTTCGTTTTTAGCTTGTAATCACAATTTTAGCATCAATAAATAGAGTTCTTTATTTAGGTTTAATTAAAATGCGGGTGTAAAAAATTCTAATTATTGAATAAAACCACGTTTTTATTAGCTTTATTTTAAAATAACTTGTTCTGTTTTTGCGAGCTTTTCATCGCTTTTTTTCTTTCAAATATTTAGAGACTTCTGCAGTTTTCTGGCTAAACATTGCATTTATAAGTTAGGGTTTTGAGAATATGATTATAATGCCTTTCTTTGCCCAAAATTTTTAGTGCTGCTTTTAGGGGTTTTTGCAATAATGCGATACCAAGCGAAACTCTTAAAAGTAGCACGAATTAAACTTATAAACTTAAATTATTAACGTAAATTAAAATTATGGATGCAAAAGAAGCTAAAAAGAAAGCAAATAGGGTACTTATAGCGGGTCTCCTATCCAACTTTAGTGTGGGTATTTTATACACCTGGAGTAACATCAAGGACGCTATTGAGTACACTATGGTTCCTGGCACGAACGAAAGAATGTATGCAGCATGGGATATTGCTGATTTAAACTGGCCATACTCCGTTGGAGGGATGGTTTTTGCTGCAATTTTAATTTTTGCAGGAACATTACAAGATAAAATTGGACCTAAAAAAGTAATGTTAATGGGTATTGTTATGGTAGGTCTTGGAACTATTGTATCAGGATTGGTTGTAAAATCGCCACTAGCCTTTATTATCGCATTTGGAGTAGTAGTGGGAGCCGGTATTGGTTTTGTTTACGCTTGTCCGCGTCCTGCAGCAATGAAATGGTTTCATCCTTCTAAAAAAGGTATGATTAACGGAGTTGTTGTTGCTGGTTTTGGATTAGGAGCTGTTTGGTTAGGTCCTTTACAAGTGTATTTCTTAGAAAGCGTTGGTTTATCTTTAACACAAACACTTATGGTATTAGGTGGTCTTATTTTAGCTATTGGTATTCCATGTGCTTTAAACGTTGTTGATCCACCAAAAGGATACGTTCCTCCAGTACCAGAAGGATACGACCCAAGCAAGAGTAAAGTGGCTACTAATTCACCATCTGTTGCCTTATCAACTACGGCTAAAACGCCACAAGCTTGGACATTATTAGTTATATATGCATTTATGTGTTCTGCTGGAGCTCTTGTAATTTCTAATGCTACAGATTTAATGAGAATTCAAACAGGAGGAGCAGAAAGTCAATATGCTGCTATTGTTGCTGGAATTTTAGTATTTATGGTGCCATTAACAGCAGTATCAAATGCTACAGGTAGAGCCTCTGGAGGTATTCTTTCTGATAAAATTGGTAGAAAGCAAGCTTACTTTATCATGCACGCTATTGCTGCATTAAACATGTTAGGTTTCTATTTCTTATACACGACTCCTACATTAGTGGTAATTGGTATTATTTTGGCTTGTGTTACTTACGGTACAACCTTATCTATTACACCATCTATTGTAGCAGATTATTTCGGATTAAAGAACTACGGTGCAAACTACGGTTTAGTGTACTACGGTTGGGGACTATCTTTAATTATTGGCCCTCAAATTTCACAAATGGCAAAAGGTGCTACAGGTAACTACGATTTTGCATTCTTAGCAGCTGTTGTGTTAATTGCTATTTCTGCAATATTAGTGGCAACATTAAAACAACCTAAATTTACTCCAGAGCAAATAGTAGCGGAGTAGTAAATTAAAAATTATTTGAAGAGTAAATAGTTGGTTTAAAAATTAACCCAAATTATTATATAAATTCAATTCATTATGAAAAAGCAATTTTTTAGTACTAATGGCACTATGTGTTGGCCTAGTACAATTTAACACTGTTCAAGCTCAAGAAGAGCAAGAAAAAGATTTTACCGTAAAATGGAATGGTTACGTAAAAGGTGACTACCAGTTAGATACGCGTAGACTAAAAGACACCAGAGAAGGTCAATTCTACGAGTATCCTTTACCTGAGGTATTAGATGCTAATGGTAACGACATTAACGAAGAGTTTAGCTTTAACAGTTTCGCTATCGAAACCCGTTTAAAAGCTAGCGTTACCGGTCCAGAATTTTTAGGATTCCAAACAGCTGCTGTTATTGAAGCGCACTTTTTTGGAGCTAATGGAGGTGACATTAACAGTCTTGGACTAAGACATGCCTTCTTTACACTATCTAACGATAAAGTAGAGTGGTTGTTTGGTCAGTACTGGCACCCAACGTTTGTAACTAACGTGTCTCCTGGAACACACGCCTTTAATGCTGGTGTACCTTACCAACCGTTTAACCGTTCGCCACAAATTCGTTTCTCTACAAAAGGAGATGTACGTTTTACAGCAGCGATGTTAACCGAAAGAGATTTTACTACAGCAAGTGGTAGAACTGATTTTGGAGGTGCTGGCGTTAAGTTCTCTGGAGTGCCTACATTCCACGTACAATTACAAGCTGGTGACGACGATAATATCGTTGGTGGTATTGGTGCTACTGCAAAAACTATCGATTTTAATGATAGAACTGGTGGTTCTGCAGAAAATGATAACCACACTAGCTTATCTTTCATGGCTTATGGTAAAGCTCAATTAGGTGAAGTAACTTGGAAGCTTTACGGACAGTACGGTGGTAACACAACTGAGCAATTAGCTTTAGGTGGTTACGCTAGAGAGGCTAACGGAGACTTATTGGATAGTGAAGTACTTTCTGCATGGACAGAGTTTAGTGGTAAATTTGACGACAACTGGGGTTGGGGTCTATTTGCTGGGTATACTCAAGATGGTGGATTTGGTAACGATTACGATTCTGTTATTGTTTCTTCTGAAGTTGAAAATTCATACAGAATTTCACCGCGTGTAGATTATACTGTTGGTAAAGTACGTTTTGGACTGGAGTTAGATTATACTACTGCTCAGTATGGTAATATTGATTCTAATGGAGACTTCAATACTACCGGAATTGACGAAGTTGGAAACTTTAGAACTGCATTTTCTGCAACATTCTTCTTCTAAGAAGATTAAAGTTTCTTAAAATAATTAAAAATCGGAATCTTAGGGTTCCGATTTTTTTTTGTCTTAATGTCTATTCCTATATTTATAGAACATAATATTTTTCCCTGCGCACTGTATGACACGTTCCTATGATGAATGGCAACACATACTAATTACCCGTCATGGCGAGGAAGCATGACGAAGCCATCTTTCCATTAAAACGACAAGTAAAAACCTTGAGATTCTTCGCTGTACTCTGAATGACAGGCTGCTCTGAATGACAGGATTCGTTATAAACAACTACACACATCAATAATCCGTCATGGCGAGGAGGTACGACGAAGCCATCTTTTCAATTAAAACGACCAGTAAAAACCATGAGAATCTTCGCTGTGCTCTGAATAACAGGCTGCTATGAACAACCTCACACCGTAACAACCCGTCATGGCGAGGAAGTATGACGAAGCCATCTTTCCATTAAAACGACAAATAAAACATGAGATGCTTCGCGGTGCTCTGAATGACAGGCTGCTATGAACAACCTCACACCGTAACAACCCGTCATAGCAAGGAAGCATGACGAAGCCATCTTTGCATTAAAACGACAAATAAATCATGAGATGCTTCGCGGTGCTCTGAATGACAGGCTGCTATGAACAACCTCACACCATAACAATCCGTCATGGCGAGGAAGCATGACGAAGCCATCTTTCCATTAAAACGACAAATAAAACATGAGATGCTTCGCTGTGCTCTGAATAACAGGCTGCTATGAACAACCTCACACCGTAACAACCCGTCATGGCGAGGAAGTATGACGAAGCCATCTTTCCATTAAAACGACAAATAAAACATGAGATGCTTCGCGGTGCTCTGAATGACAGGCTGCTCTGATTGACCGGATTCGTTATAAACAACTACACATATCAATAATCCGTCATGGCGAGGAAGCATGACGAAGCCATCTTTTGATTGAAAGGGCAAGTAAAATCATGAGATTCTTCGCTGTGCTCTGAATGACAGGCTGCTCTGAATGACAGGATTCGCTATAAACAACTACACACATCAACAATCCGTCATGGCGAGGAAGCATGACGAAGCCATCTTTCCATTAAAACGACAAGCAAAAATCATGAGATTCTTCGCTGTGCTCTGAATGACAGGCTGCTCTGAATGACAGGATTCGCTATAAACAACTACACACATCAACAATCCGTCATGGCGAGGAAGCATGACGAAGCAATCTTTCCATTAAAACGACAAGTAAAAATCATGAGATTCTTCGCTGTGCTCTGAATGACAGGCTGCTATGAACAACCTCACACCGTAACAACCCGTCATAGCAAGGAAGCATGACGAAGCCATCTTTGCATTAAAACGACAAATAAATCATGAGATGCTTCGCGGTGCTCTGAATGACAGGCTGCTATGAACAACCTCACACCATAACAATCCGTCATGGCGAGGAAGCATGACGAAGCCATCTTTTGATTAAAACGACCAGTAAAAATCATGAGATTCTTCGCTGCGCTCTGAATAACAGGCTGCTATGAACAACCTCACACCGTAACAACCCGTCATGGCGAGGAAGTATGACGAAGCCATCTTTCCATTAAAACGACAAATAAAACATGAGATGCTTCGCGGTGCTCTGAATGACAGGCTGCTCTGATTGACCGGATTCGTTATAAACAACTACACACAGTGGTAATCCGTCATGGCGAGGAAGTATGACGAAGCCATCTTTCCATTAAAACGACAAATAAAACATGAGATGCTTCGCGGTGCTCTGAATGACAGGCTGCTCTGATTGACCGGATTCGTTATAAACAACTACACACAGTGGTAATCCGTCATGGCGAGGAAGCATGACGAAGCCATCTTTCCATTAAAACGACAAGCAAAAATCATGAGATTCTTCGCTGTGCTCTGAATGACAGACTTCGCTTTGAATGACAGCATTCGTTATAAACAACTACACACCGCAAAAATCCGTCATGGCGAGGAAGCATGACGAAGCCATCTTTTGATTAAAACGACCAGTAAAAATCATGAGATTCTTCGCTGCGCTCTGAATGACAGGCTGCTCTGAATGACAGGCTGCTCTGATTGACAGGATTCGTTATAAACAACTACACATATCAATAATCCGTCATGGCGAGGAAGCATGACGAAGCCATCTTTTGATTGAAAGGGCAAGTAAAATCATGAGATTCTTCGCTGTGCTCTGAATGACAGGCTGCCCTGTATGACGGGATTCATCCAGAATGATAGGATGCGGTTTTTATCTAAAACCTCATATTGCTTCTCCTTTCAAAAACACCCGTTCTATTTGATGGTTTCCAAAAGCATAGGGTATAAAATAATACGAATTAATAGGTTTTGTTAGTATTAAGTTCGCCAGTTTCCCTCTTGTAATGCTACCAACTTGTGTTTCTAATCCCATCGCATAGGCACCATTTATTGTGGCGGCATTTAGGGCTTCCTCTGGGGTCATTCTCATTTTAATACAGGCTGTAGAAATCACAAAATTCATGTTTCCAGATGGTGTTGAGCCCGGGTTGTAATCGGTTGCTAAGGCTAAAGGTAAACCCGCATCAATCATTTTTCTGGCAGGTGTGTAGGGAATACTTAAAAAGTAAGAGCAACTAGGTAACGCCACCGGCATGGTTGTTGTATTTTGAAGCGCAGTGATATCTTCATCGCGCATAATCTCTAAATGATCTACAGATAAGGCCTGGTGTTTTACACCAACTTGTACGCCACCAATAGCATTAAATTGGTTAACGTGTATTTTAGGTATTAAGCCGTGTTTTTTGCCAGCTTCTAAAATGAGTGCGGTGTCTTCCACAGAGAAATAGCCCGTTTCACAAAAAATATCGACATATTCTGCGAGTTTTTCCGAGGCAATTTTGGGCATTACGTCATCAATTAACATTTTAAGATAAGCCGCTTTATCATTTTTATAATCTTTAGGAACAGCATGCGCCCCTAAGAAAGTGGCTTTTATCTCAATGGGATAGTTTTCTTTTAAGCGTTTAATTACACGAAGCATTTTTAATTCGGCATCGGCCGTTAAGCCGTAACCCGATTTAATTTCGACCGCTCCTGTGCCCAATTGCATCACTTCTTCTAAACGGATTTTACTCTGATTGTACAGATCATCTTCTGAAGCTTCTTGAAGTGTTTTAGCAGAATTTAAAATACCGCCACCTTTATTAGCTATATCTTTATAAGACAAGCCGTTAATTCTATCTACAAATTCACCTTCACGATTTCCAGCATAAACAATATGCGTATGCGAATCGCACCAAGAGGGCAGTATCATTTTCCCTGTGGCATCGATTATCGTATCGAATGTCGTTTTCGGACAATCGTTCATGTGTCCATAATCTGAAATTAATCCGTCTTCAAGCACTAAAAAAGCATTTTTAATGGTTGGTAAAATTTTCATATCTGCACCAGAAATAAAATCGATGTGCTGGTCGCGAACTTGAATAAGTTCTTTTATGTTTTTAAATAAAGTCGTCATTAAAATAAATTGTTTAAAATGCTGTCTTCAACTAAATTGGGTAATGTTACTTTTAAATCTGGCCGGCGTTCCATTTCACGTTTTATAGCAAATAAAGCAGGTTCGTTTCTTGCCCAGCTTCGGCGTGCAATACCGTTATTTACATCGTAAAACAGCATGTTTTTTAAACGGGATTCCGCTTCGGGTGTACCATCTAATAACAAGCCAAAACCGCCATTAATAACTTCGCCCCAGCCTACGCCACCGCCATTGTGTATAGAGACCCAAGTTGCGCCTCTAAAACTGTCGCCAATAACGTTGTGCATAGCCATATCTGCTGTAAATTTACTGCCGTCGTAAATATTAGAGGTTTCTCGGTACGGCGAATCGGTACCGCTAACATCGTGGTGATCTCGGCCTAAAACCACAGGGCCAATAGTGCCTTTGGCAATGGCTTGATTAAAGGCCTGGGCTATTTTGGTTCGACCTTCGGCATCGGCATACAAGATACGCGCTTGCGAACCCACAACCATGTTGTTTTGTTTTGCGTTTTTTATCCAGATAATGTTGTCTTGCATTTGCAATTTTATTTCTTCAGGTGCATGCAGCATGATATCCTCTAAAACTTGCGCAGCAATTTCATCAGTTTTATCTAAATCTTCAGTTTTTCCAGAAGCGCAAACCCAGCGAAATGGTCCAAATCCATAATCGAAACACATAGGACCTAAAATATCCTGTACATACGACGCGTATTTAAAATCGATGCCATTTTCTGCCATAACATCGGCTCCTGCTCTTGAGGCTTCCAATAAAAAAGCATTGCCGTAATCGAAAAAGTATGTGCCTTTATTGGTGTGCTTATTAATGGCCGCGGCATGGCGACGCAAAGACGCCTGTACCTTTTCTTGAAATAGTTCTGGAGCTTCACGAATTAATCGGTTTGACTCTTCATAAGACACACCAACAGGGTAATAACCACCAGTCCACGGGATATGGAGCGAGGTTTGATCGGATCCGACGTGCACAAAAATGTCTTCTTCATCAAAACGCTCCCAAACATCAACTATATTTCCAATAAAAGCTATCGAAACCACCTCGTTATTGGCTTGTGCTTGTTTTACTCGAGCAACCAAATCGTCCATAGTATCAATAAGCAAATCCACCCAACCTTGCTCGTATCTTTTTGTGGCCGCTTTTATATTGACTTCGGCACAAATACTAATACAACCCGCAATATTTCCTGCCTTGGGTTGCGCGCCACTCATGCCGCCTAAACCCGAGGTTAAGAATATTTTCCCTGCTGGGGATTCGTTCTTTTTTAAAATCTTTCTAAACGCATTCATAACCGTAATGGTAGTACCGTGAACAATGCCTTGCGGGCCAATATACATAAAGGAACCAGCCGTCATTTGTCCGTATTGCGAAACCCCCAAAGCATTAAATTTTTCCCAATGGTCGGGTTTCGAATAATTGGGAATTACCATGCCATTGGTGACGACCACTCGAGGCGCATGTTGAGATGATGGGAATAACCCCATAGGATGCCCAGAATACAAATGTAAGGTCTGTTCATCTGTCATAATCGCTAAATACTGCATTACTAAAAGGTACTGCGCCCAATTTTGAAACACGGCGCCGTTACCACCATAAGTAATTAATTCTTCGGGATGTTGTGCTACAGCAGGATCGAGGTTGTTTTGAATCATGAGCATTATCGCTGCCGCTTGGGTGCATTTGGAAGGATATTCAGCAAGGTCTCTGGCGTACATTTTGTAATCTGGCTTAAAACGGTACATATAAATGCGTCCAAAATCTTGTAGTTCTTGAGCAAATTCTTCCGCTAAGGTGTCATGCCATTTCTTAGGAAAGTACCGCAAGGCATTGCGAATGGCGAGTTTTTTTTCTTCTTTCGATAAAATATCCTTTCGCTTTGGTGCGCGGTTGGCATCTTTTGGGTAGGGGCGTTTTACAGGTAATTGGCTTGGAATGCCTTGTAATATATGTGCTTTAAAGGTCATGATTTAAACGGTGTTAGTTTACAATAAAAGCGCGGTTTTTCACCATAGTTATTAGGGTGTGGATGTCGTCTTTTAAAATACGATCATCTTCTAATTTGGGCACCTTGCTCCTAATTATTTTAAAATTTTCTTCAATGATTTCAGAAAAGGTATTGGGTCTTCTAAATTCCATAGCTTGTGCAGCGTACATGAGTTCGATGGCTAAGATACTTTCAATATTTCCTAAAATCTGATTGAACTGCCGTCCAGAAATACTGCCCATAGATACGTGGTCTTCTTGCCCTAAAGACGTTGGAATACTATCTGCCGATGGCGGAAAACACAAGGATTTGTTTTCTGTTACCAATGCTGCGGTGGTGTATTGCGGAATCATAAAACCAGAATTTAAACCACCAGCTTTGGTTAATAATCGTGGTAAGCCGTATTGGCCTTCTAATAACAAATAACAACGCCTATCTGCAATATTGCCTAATTCTGAGGCGGCAATAGAGGCGTAGTCTAAAGCCATGGCTAGGGGTTGACCATGAAAATTTCCGCCAGAAATAGCCTCTGTTTCACTTAATATAATGGGATTGTCTGTAACCGAATTCATTTCAATTTCTGCCAATTCATTTAAATGATAGTAGGCATTTCTTGAAGCGCCATGTACTTGTGGCATGCAGCGTATTGAATAGGGATCTTGTACGCGGTTGCATTTAAAATGATTTTTTAGGTTTTGCGAATCTTTGAGTAACATTCTAATGCGTGCGGCGACTTTTATATTGCCTTTAAACGGCCGAATGTTATGCAAGGCTTCTTTAAAAGGTGAGGCACTGCCTTGATAACCCTCTAAACTCATCACGCCAGCAACATCGGCTAAATCGAGTAAATAGTTCATTTTGTCTAAACCCATAATGGTGTGGGCTAAAATAAACTGTGTCCCATTTATTAGACCTAAGCCTTCTTTAGCTTCTAAGCTCATTGGTTTTAAACCGTGCTGTTTCAGAATATTTTTTGCGGGTGTAATGGTGCCTTCAAACCAAAATTCACCCTCGCCTAATAGCGGTAAAAACAAATGGGCTAAAGGCGCCAAGTCTCCAGACGCACCAACCGAGCCTTGCTCTGGAACTACAGGAATTAAATCGTGATCTATAAAATAGAGAATGCGCTCAATTAATTCTAAACGCACTCCAGAAAACCCTTGACATAGGGCATGTACTTTACAAATCATCATGATTTTAGAACCCATTTTATCAATTGGTTTACCCACACCAACAGCATGTGTAATTAATAGGTTTTCTTGTAGTTTGCTGGTCTCCTCGGGTGTGATTTGAACGTCGCACAAGGGACCAAACCCGGTATTAATACCATATACGGCTTGGTTTGAACAGGCTATAGTTTCAACGTTTTGCCTGCAGTCTTCTATTTTTTTAATGGCTGCTTGATTAATAATTGCCTTTAAACTTCCGTTGGCAATCGCCATTACTTTTTTTACTGTAAGTTGATCTATTCCGTATTTAAACATGGTTTTGGTTTAACGGGGGTTTTAACAAAGTTATTCTTATTTTTGATGCTTAACAAGATTAATTATATAGTTAATTAATAATTATGAAGCATCAATTAGAGTTAAGGCATTTTAAATATTTTATTGCAGTAGCTGAAGATTTGCATTTTAGAAAAGCCGCCGAACGTCTATTTATATCACAACCTGGCTTAAGTAGACAAATTAAGCAAATGGAAGACGATTTGGGTTTGACATTGTTTGAGCGGCACAACAGAAAAGTGGAACTTACAAAAGCAGGACAGTATTTAAAAACCCAAATCACACAACATTTAAAAGATCTAGACCGTATTTTAAACCAAACGAAATTAATAAACAACGGTATTAAAGGCGATTTAAAATTTGGATATGTGGGATCTGCTATGCAAGAAATTATTCCGAATTTACTTTTAAAATTCAGATCACAAAATCCCTATGCGCAGTTTGGTTTAAAGGAGTTGGGCAATCAAAAACAAATAGACAGTTTACTGTCTTTAGATATAGATATTGGTTTTGTGAGGATAGAACGTGTGCCAAGGGATTTACAGATGAAGCCCATTTTAAAAGAGAATTTTTGCTTGGTCTTGCCCGAAAACCATCCTATAAATGAGGCTAGTTTTATAAATATGAATCAGTTTAAAGATGAAGATTTTATATTGTTCGATCCGCAATATAGTGCCTCATATCATGAAAAAGTGATGCAAATTTTTGACGACGCGGGTTTCACTCCAATAATTGCGCACAATACTATTCATGCCACGTCTATTTATAAATTGGTTGAAAATAATTTTGGTATTTCTATAGTCCCAAAATCACTTCAAAATTTAACGGTTAAAGGCATTAAATTTATCGAGTTGACTAACATTTTACAAAAAACAATATTATCGGTTGTTTGGAATAAAAACAATAGAAACCCTATGTTAAAGAAGTTTTTAGTGAATATTAATTAAAAGGGAATAAAAACCTGCTTTGTATACTGCAATAAAAACCATATTTTTACCGTCAATTTAAAAACAAACTATAATAATGAAAACTATTAAATTTTTAAGTGTCGCTTTTGTGGCAACTCTGTTATTTTCTTGTAATCAAAACGGAGTGACTAACAAACCATTAAATACTCAACTAGATTCGGTTAGTTATGCCGTTGGTTTAAATATGGGTAAAGGTTTAAAAGGTAATATAGAGCGTAGTAATTTTAATGAAGCCGATATAGATTTAATAAAACAAGGATTTATTAATGGTTTAGATTCTTTAAATATTTTAATGGAAGATGATCAGGTACAAACTCTTTTAACCGATTATTTCACAAAGAAGCAACAAGAAGAGCAAGAAAAACAACAAGCGGAACAATTAAAGAAAGCTGAAGAAGAATTTAACGATGTTAAAGTTGCTGGAGAAAACTTTTTGGAGGAAAACAAAACTAAAGATGGTGTTCAAACTACCGCTTCTGGATTACAATATATTGTATTAAAAGAAGGTAAAGGGGATAAACCTCAAGAAACGTCTAAAGTTAAAGTGCACTACCACGGTACAACAATTAATGGTGAGGTTTTTGATAGCTCTGTAGAAAGAGGTGTTCCATCAGAATTTGGTGTTAATCAAGTTATTCCGGGGTGGATAGAGGGTTTACAGCTTATGCCTGTAGGTTCGAAATACAAGTTTTTTATTCCACAAGAACTTGCTTATGGTGCTTTTCCACGTCAAGGTGGTAAAATTAAGCCATTCGACGCTTTGATTTTCGAGGTTGAATTATTAGAAATTACCGAGTAATAATACTCCAATACGAATTAGTAAAACAGCCGTTTAATAATAATTTAAGCGGCTGTTTTTTTTTAACACCCTATGTATTATATTATGTCTTTTAAATAAAGGTGGCAAGATATAGAGTTCTTTAGATTAATAAATACTTATCATTAAAACGTCTTTTGCAAAAACAGTAGGTTATTTTTGTCTTCAATAATGAAATCGTTAGCCTCGATTTTAGTGGAGTTAGCACTTTGTTATTAACAATTATATCAATAATAGTTGAGAAGACAGCGGTAAATATTTCTTGGTTTTTTTTGAGTTTAGACAATAAATAGTGAAAATAAGGCATCAAGGTTGTAACTTTGCAACCATAAATATGAAATAACAATATGGGTCATAAAGCAGGTTTTGTAAATATTATTGGCAATCCAAATGTTGGTAAATCCACATTAATGAATGCCTTTGTTGGCGAAAAACTATCCATCATAACATCTAAAGCACAAACAACCAGGCATAGAATTTTGGGTATTGTTAATGGAGATGATTTTCAAGTATTGTTTAGTGATACGCCGGGCATTATAAAACCAGCCTACCAATTACAGGAATCTATGATGGGGTTTGTAAAATCGGCTTTCGAAGATGCCGATATTTTACTTTATATGGTTGAAATTGGTGAGCATGAACTAAAAGACGATGCTTTTTTCGATAAAATTAAAAACAGTAAAATTCCTGTGCTCCTGTTGTTAAATAAGATTGATAAAAGTAACCAAGAAGAATTGGAAAATCAGGTTCAATTATGGACTCAAAAAGTGCCTAATGCCGAAATTATTCCTATTTCTGCTTTAGAAGGGTTTAATGTGAAAGAAGTTTTTAATCGTATTTTGGAATTACTTCCAGAATCGCCAGCTTTTTATCCAAAAGACCAGTTAACCGATAAACCCGAGCGTTTTTTTATAAACGAAACCATACGCGAGAAAATTTTAATGCATTACAAAAAGGAAATCCCTTATGCAGTCGAAATTGAAACCGAGGAGTTTCTTGAAGAAGAAAAGATTATTCGCATCCGATCTGTTATTATGGTCGAGCGTGACACTCAAAAAGGTATTATTATAGGCCATAAAGGAGCCGCTCTAAAACGAGTTGGTGTGGAAGCACGAAAAGATTTAGAAAAATTCTTTGGCAAGCAAATTCATCTTGAATTATACGTAAAAGTGAATAAAAATTGGCGTAGTAATCAAAACCAATTAAAACGTTTTGGTTATAATTCTTAGTTAGAAGTTTAAACCTTGGTTTTCTAAAATTCGCGTCATAAAATTATGTAAATCCTCGATTTCATTTTTGCTTGAGGCTTTACCTATGCGGCCTGCAAAATAAAGTACAAACCAGACAATTACCATTAAAAACATAAGGCTTAGTTGTACAACATAATCATTTTTTAAAGTCCAATTGCTATAAGCCCAAGCACCAAAACCAATAAAAAGGGTGGCTACAATAAAGTGAAAAAACATGAACATGGACCAAACCGTGGGGTTTGGGCCAAATAATCCATGTAATGAACAAGTGTGTTTTCCAGATTCATTTATTTCTAAATGAAGTTCTGGAGACCAAAATTTTTGTTTGGCCTTGGGTAGTCTAATAAAAACATGGTCGTCTATTCTATTAATGATAAAATCTGTTTGGGTTTTTTTAGCATCTTCGAAGGCCTTCAAGAGCGTTTCGCTGTTTGTTGTTAATTCAATTTTAAACCGCGGTCGTAATACAATATCGTTAGTAATTGGCATAGATTTATTTTACAGGTTTAAAGTAGCGATTTTTTTTTAATTTATAAATAGTTTTATTCTTTACTTAAAAATCGTGTAGCATCAGGTATATTTTCTATTTTTGCAAAAATTATATCCCAAGCGATATTAAATTCAGTTATAGACTGTTATAGAATTAAAAAAGTATGAGTAATATAGTAGCAATAGTAGGTCGTCCAAACGTAGGTAAATCTACATTTTTTAATCGATTAATTCAGCGAAGGGAAGCCATAGTTGATGCCACAAGTGGTGTTACGAGAGATCGACATTATGGAAAAAGTGATTGGAACGGTAAAGAGTTCTCATTAATCGATACTGGCGGATATGTTTTAGGAAGTGACGATATTTTTGAAGCTGAAATCGACAAACAAGTAGAGTTAGCTATTGAAGAAGCCGACGCCATTATTTTTATGGTTGACGTCGAGTCTGGTGTTACTGGAATGGATGAAGATGTGGCTAAATTATTGCGAAAGGTTGATAAGCCCGTTTTTCTTGCTGTAAATAAAGTAGATAACGCCAAACGTGCCCAAGATGCTGTAGAGTTTTATTCACTTGGACTGGGTGAATACTACACTATCGCCAGTATTAGCGGAAGCGGAACAGGTGATCTTTTAGACGCCTTAGTGGAAGCATTGCCAGAAACTAAGGAGGTTGAGGAGGATGTTTTACCACGATTTGCAGTAGTTGGTCGCCCAAACGCAGGTAAATCTTCTTTTATAAATGCATTAATTGGTGAAGATAGGTATATCGTTACCGATATTGCGGGAACAACAAGAGACTCTATCGATACCAAATACAACCGCTTCGGTTTCGAGTTTAATTTGGTTGATACAGCAGGAATTCGACGAAAGGCTAAGGTAAAGGACGATTTAGAATTTTACTCAGTTATGCGTAGTGTGCGAGCTATAGAGCATGCCGACGTTTGCTTGTTGGTTATGGACGCTACACGAGGTTTTGATGGGCAAGTGCAAAATATTTTCTGGTTGGCAGAACGCAATCGAAAAGGTATCGTTGTTCTAGTGAACAAATGGGATTTGGTGGAAAAAGACCATAAATCTATGAAAGAATACGAAAAAGCCATTAGAAAAGAAATGGAACCTTTTACCGATGTGCCTATCGTTTTTATTTCCGTGCTTAACAAGCAACGAATTTTTAAAGCTATTGAAACCGCTGTAGAGGTTTACAAAAACAGAAGCAAAAGGATAAAAACAAGTGAGTTAAATGAGATTTTCTTACCGTTAATAGAAAACTATCCGCCGCCGGCATACAAAGGCAAATATGTAAAAATTAAGTATGTTATGCAATTGCCTACACCGCAACCTCAATTTGTGTTTTTTTGTAATTTACCACAGTATGTAAAAGATGGTTATAAGCGTTTTCTTGAAAATAAACTGCGTGAGCATTTCAATTTTACAGGTGTGCCCATTAGTGTTTATATGAGGAAGAAGTAATATTTTACCGTATTAAATTTAACAAAGAAGCACATTAAAGTATCTTATTTTAATGTGCTTCTTTGTGTGGTAATACCTATTTCATTTTAAAATGTCGCATGGTTAATTTCAATTGTTTTTTTGCTCAGATGAGATATACGCAGATTCACGAACTCGTTATTTTACTATAATATGTGCGTGAGCTAAAATCAAAGCATAGTCAAAGTTATGGTTTAATCTTATACCGAAATATGGACTGAAAAGAACTGCGAAGCACATCATGAACACCTTATAAAATAGAAAGATGTGAGTAAACGATTTATAGGCGGCATGACCTGGTTAATTTGGTATGATGGATTTAAAAACGGTAAAACGACAGATTAGGTTTACCAACCACCAGATGCGCCACCTCCGCCGCCAGAACCTCCGCCAAAGCCTCCTCCAAAGCCACCGCCACCAAAACCACCGCCACCAAAACCACCAGAGCTACCTCTGTAAGATCCTCGTCCAGCATTACTTAAAATTAGCGCTTCTAAAAGACTCATGCCATCCCGGTCATGGCCATTAAATCCACCTCCGCCTTTGCCTCCGTTTTTACGGTTTTTAAAAAAGGATAAAAGCAGTAGTAGTAAAATGAAAATAACCACAACGATAAAACCAATAGGGATTTCAGTACTAGGATTAGATTGTCGAGTGCCTTGATATTCACCTTTTAGAACTTCAAAAATAGATTCTACACCCCGATTTAAGCCTCCATAATAATCATTGACTTTAAAATATGGTATAATATCGCGTTCTATAATGCGTTTAGATAAGGCATCAGTTAAAAGATGTTCCACACCATAACCTGTATTAATTCCTATTCTTTTATCGGTTAACGCTAAGAGTACCAGTATGCCATTGTCTTTCCCTTTTTGACCAATACCCCATTTATCAATCCAATGAGCGCCCAAATAGTTAATGTTCTCGCCATTTGTCGACTCTATAATAGCGACAACTATTTGAGTAGATGTCGTATCTGAATATTTTATAAGCTTCTCTTCTAAGCTATTTTTTTGAAATTCTGAAAGCAAATTGGTGTAATCGTAAACACTTGTTTGAAACTTAGGTATTTCAGGGACATCAAATTGCGCAAAAGAAATATTACAGGCAAAAAGTGCAAGAAGTACTGCTTTGAAAAGGTGGGGGGCTTTAAAAACAGATGTAATAATGAAAACTAAATGTGGCATGCCTTTTTTACTATCCTTTAGAAATATCGTTAGAGAGCTCGTTGGTATCTGAGTCTGAATATGGAAAATAAGATTTAAGTTGTTCTCCAGATTTCTGAACACCTTCAATTAAACCTTGTTTAAAGTTTCCTTTTTTAAAATGCGATTGCATCACATCTTTTGTGCTATCCCAGAAATCATCTGGGACAACTTTGTTTATGCCAATGTCGCCATAAATTACAAAGGTTTTGTCTTTAACAGCAACGTAAATTAACACACCATTTTTAAGTTTGGTATTGTCCATTTTCAAGTCGTGAAAAACCTCTAAAGCACGGTTTGTGGCGTCTCCATTCGAGGTTTTTTCAATATGAATTTTTACTTCGCCAGAGGTGTTTAATTCGGCTAACCTAATGGCTTCAATAATATCACGTTCTTCTTGGGGAGTTAAAAAGGCTTCAATATGGTTTGGCATCTCTTATTTAAAATTCAAATTCTACATCTGGAGCCAATTCACTTCCTGCTTCTGCTTTGTAGTAATCCATGGCTTCGAAATTAAAAATCCCGGCTAAAATGGAATTAGGGAATCGTTTAATATGTTTGTTATAAGGCTCTATGGCTGCATTAAAACGATCTCTAGCCACGTTAATTCTGTTTTCTGTGCCTTCCAATTGCGCTTGTAGTTCTAAAAAGTTTTGATTGGCTTTTAAGTCTGGATAACGTTCTACACTTACTAATAAGCGTGAGAGTGCACTGCTTAATCCGCTTTGAGCTTGATTGAATTCTTGCAACTGATCGGGTGTAATATTGCTAGGGTCTATATTTATTGAAGTCGCTTTGGCTCGCGCGTTTATAACCGCTTCTAGAGTGCTCTTTTCAAAATCGGCTGCGCCTTGAACCGTTTTTACTAAGTTGCCAATCAAATCGTTTCTCCTTTGGTAACTGCTTTCTACATTAGCCCAAGATTTTGTAGCTGTTTCACTTAAATCAATAGCGGTATTATTAAAGTTTTTCGCCCAAGAATAGCCTGCAAAAGCCAAAATAGCGATAATAATCCATGGTAAAAATTTTTTCATCGTAATCGTTTTTTAGTTGTTTGTTTTGTTAATTTATAAGTGTACCGTAAACTCAAATTGTTACAAGTGATTTTTAATTTTAATCAATTGGTTTTTTACATTTTCAAGTTTACTAATAATTTCAAAATTGGTTAGGGTTTCTTTTTTACCTTCTTTTAAATGCGTTTTTGCGCCTTCTAAAGTAAAACCACGTTCTTTAACGAGATGGTATATCAATTTTAAATTTTGTATGTCTTCAGGTGTGAACTTTCTATTGCCCTTGGCGTTTTTTTTGGGTTTAAGCACATCAAATTCTTTCTCCCAAAATCTTATTAATGAAGTGTTTACATGAAAGGCCTTGGCTACCTCGCCAATACCATAATATCTTTTTTCAGGTAAATCTATATGCATTAATCTAAAGATTGATTTTCTTGAGACGCGCTTTCTAGCAATTTGTTAAACTCTTCTGCGGTTAAACTACCGTAGTAAAAGTTTATTGGGTTAATACGTTTGCCGTCTTTATAAATCTCGTAATGTAGATGTGGTCCCATAGATCGGCCAGTATTGCCAACAAAGCCAATAATGTCGCCACGTTTTACTTTTTGGTTCTTTTTTACATTGTATTTATGTAAGTGAGCATAAAGACTTACGTATCCAAAACCGTGGTCTATTCTAATATGTTTACCGTAGCCACTAGATCTAGAATCTGCACGAGTAACAATGCCATCGCCAGGAGCGTAAATAGGGGTTCCTGTTGGTGCAGAAAAATCCATACCCCAATGCATTTTTTTAACTTTGGTAAACGGATCGGTTCGTACGCCGTAACCTGAGGCCATACGAGTTAAATCTTCATTTTTTACAGGTTGAATGGCGGGTATAGCACTTAAAAGGATTTCTTTTTCTTCAGCTAAAACGGTAATTTCATCAAGTGATTTTGATTGTACTACTATCTGTTTTTGTAAAATATCTAATCGCTTACTACTTTCAATAATGAGTTTAGAATTGTCGAAACCCTCTAGATCTCTATATCGGTTTATACCTCCAAAACCCGCTCTTCTTTGTTCTTCAGGAATAGGGTTTGCTTCAAAATATACACGGTAAATATTGTTGTCCCTTTCGGCAACATTTGCTAAAACCGCTTCGGCTTCATCCATTTTTTTGTTGAGTAATTGAAACTGCAACTCCATATTTTGAAGCTCTCTATTTAATGCTTTTTCCTTAGGAGATTCAACATACAAATTGGCGATAAAAAAAATGATTAATGAAAACAAAAATGTGCCTAATAAAAATAAAGAAGCATAGGCAAATGTTGTCCTTTTTTTGCGTTCAATTTTTCTATAGGAAAGCGTTTCAGAATCGTAATAATATTTTACCTTACTCATTGTTTAAATTATACTATTTTTGCATTTAAAAAATCAATCTCAATATTGGTTTAAAAATGAAAACGAACAAAGATAAAAATTGTTTTACATACAAGGCAATTTAATAGAAATAAGATTTACAATAAAAGTACATGAAATCACAAGATATCCGTTCAAAATTTTTAAGTTTTTTTGAAAGCAAAAAGCATACCATTGTACCCTCTGCACCAATGGTCTTAAAAGACGACCCTACACTAATGTTTGTGAATGCTGGCATGGTGCCGTTTAAAGAATATTTTTTAGGCAATGCCCAACCCAAAAACAACAGAATTGCAGACAGCCAAAAATGCTTGCGGGTTTCTGGTAAGCATAATGATTTAGAAGAGGTGGGCTACGATACCTACCACCACACCTTATTTGAGATGTTGGGTAATTGGAGTTTTGGTGATTACTTTAAGAAAGAGGCTATTGATTGGGCATGGGAATTGTTAACCGAGGTCTATGGTATTGATAAAGATATTTTATACGTTACCGTTTTTGAAGGTAGTGATGATACCGATAACTTACCTATGGATACCGAAGCTTATGATTTTTGGAAACAACACATTGCCGAAGATCGTATTTTAAAGGGTAATAAAAACGATAATTTCTGGGAAATGGGCGATCAAGGGCCTTGCGGACCCTGTAGTGAGATTCATGTCGATATTCGTTCGGCTGAAGAAAAAGCCAAGGTAGACGGAAAGACTTTGGTTAATATGGATCACCCTCAAGTAGTCGAAATTTGGAACTTAGTTTTCATGCAATACAACCGAAAAGCCAATGGAAGCCTAGAAAACTTACCAGAAAAACATATTGACACAGGTATGGGGTTTGAACGACTCTGTATGGTTTTACAAGGCGTACAATCTAATTACGATACCGATGTATTCATCCCCATAATTCGCGAGATTGAAACTATTACCAGTAAAGATTATGGCAAGGACGAACCCACCGATATCGCTATTCGTGTTATAGCAGATCATGTTCGCGCTGTGGCTTTCTCCATTGCAGATGGACAATTACCCAGTAATTCGGGGGCAGGCTATGTGATACGTCGAATATTGCGTCGTGCCGTGCGTTACGGGTTCACTTTTCTCAATAAAAAAGAACCTTTTATTTTCCGTTTAGTTGATGTTTTAAGTAAACAAATGGGAACCGCTTTTCCAGAAATACTTGCCCAAAAACAACTTATTGAAAATGTTATAAAAGAAGAAGAACAATCCTTCTTAAGAACCCTAGATCAAGGTTTGGTATTGTTAAACGCCATAGTTAGCGAAACTAAAGGCGATACCGTTTCTGGTGAAAAAGCATTCGAGTTGTATGATACTTATGGCTTTCCTATAGATTTAACAGCTTTGATTCTCTCTGAAAAAAACTTAAAGTTAGATGAGAAAGGCTTTAATGAGCAACTCGAAAAACAAAAAAACCGTTCGCGTGCCGCTAGTGAAATGTCTACAGATGACTGGACCATTTTAAGCGATGACGACGTCGAAGAATTTGTAGGTTACGATACCCTAAAGGCTCATGTAAAATTAACGCGCTATAGAAAAATCAGCTCAAAAAAAGAAGGGGATAGGTATCAATTAGTGTTTAACTTAACACCATTTTATCCTGAAGGTGGTGGTCAAGTTGGCGATAAAGGCTATTTAGAATCGGCTCAAGGCGATGTGGTATACATCTTAGATACCAAAAAAGAGAATAATGTCATTATTCATTTTACAAAAAACTTACCAAAGGATCTTAATGCCACTTTTAAAGCTGTAGTAGATGCTAAACAGCGACACAGAACCACATGTAATCATACCGCAACCCATTTATTGCACCAAGCATTAAGAGAGGTTTTAGGTGCGCATGTCGAGCAAAAAGGAAGCGCGGTACACTCAAAATATTTGCGATTTGATTTTTCACATTTCTCAAAATTAACAGCAGAGCAGTTACAAGAGGTCGAAAACTTTGTAAATAGAAGAATTGAAGGGAAATTACCATTAATTGAGAAACGAAACATACCAAAAGAGGAAGCCCTAGCTGATGGTGCTGTAAGTTTATTTGGAGAAAAATATGGCGATACGGTACGTACCGTTCAATTTGGACAGTCAGTAGAACTTTGTGGAGGGACACACGTGAAAAACACAGCCGACATTTGGCATTTTAAAATCGTGTCTGAAGGCGCCGTAGCAGCGGGCATACGCCGTATTGAAGCCATTACCAACGACGCTGTAAAAGATTTTTATTCTGAAAATACTAGCGCGTATTTTAAAATGAAAGATTTGCTTAACAATGCTAAAGAACCTGTTAAAGCACTTCAAAATTTACAAGATGAAAACAGCAATCTTAAAAAGCAAATAGAGGCGTTATTAAAAGAAAAAGCTAAAAATATTAAAGCCGAACTTAAGAGTGAATTACAAGATGTAAACGGAATCCAATTTTTAGCTAAACAAATAAATTTAGATGCCTCTGGAATTAAAGATGTAGCTTTCGAGTTGGGCACTCAGTTTGATAATCTATTCTTATTATTTGCCACAGAGCAAAACGGAAAGGCCTTACTGTCTTGCTATATTTCAAAAGAATTGGTGGCTAGTAAAGGTTTAAATGCGGGACAAGTGGTTAAAGACTTAGGTAAATTTATTCAAGGCGGCGGCGGCGGACAACCATTTTTCGCTACTGCTGGAGGTAAGAAGCCCGGAGGGATTAATGAGGCTTTGGAGGCTGCTAAGCGTTATATCGAATAGTCGCACAAAGACACAAAATTAAAACACAGAGGCTTCCACAGAAATTTTAAAAGTATATCTCTGTGAATCTCTGTGTTGCTCTGTGAATCTCTGTGTAAAAACTACAATAAAATGAACCTTCAAACCAAAATAAAACTAACCCAACAATCTCAAAATTTAATAGATTACAATTCTAATCTACTATTGTTAGGCTCTTGTTTTGTGGAAAACATAGGTAAGAAGTTAGACCATTTTAAATTTAATAAGCTTCAAAATCCTTTAGGGATCTTATTCAATCCAAAGGTTATTGAAACATTGGTTTTTAATGCTGTAAATCAAAAAGAATATCGAGAGGAAGATGTGTTTTTTCATAACGAACAATGGCATTGTTTTGAGGCACACTCTCGGTTAAGTAACACATCAAAAGAGAATTTGTTAAGAGATTTGAATACTGCCATTCAATTAACAAATCAACAAATTCAAAAGACAACACATATTGTAATTACACTGGGTACAGCTTGGATTTACAACGCTCTTGAAACTGGTAAAACCGTTGCGAACTGTCATAAAGTACCTCAAGAACAATTCCGTAGAGAAAAAATGACGGTTAATGCCATTTGCAAATCGCTAAACCACACGGTGGCATTGGTAAGACGTGTAAACAAAAATGCATCCATGGTGTTTACGGTTTCGCCGGTAAGACATTTAAAAGATGGTTTTGTAGAAAACACCTTAAGTAAAGCACATTTAATTACCGCCTTACATCAAATAATTAATCATGATGAGGGGTTGTATTATTTTCCTTCCTATGAAATCATGATGGATGAGCTGCGAGATTATAGGTTCTATGCCGAAGATATGGTGCATCCAAACCAAGTGGCTATAAATTATATTTGGGAGAAATTTCGAGATGTTTGGGTCTCGAAAGACGCTTTACAAACCATGATGGAAGTCGATGCCATTCAAAAGCGATTACAACACAAACCATTTAATTCTAAGTCTGAAGCACATCAAAAATTTCTTCAAAATTTAGATATGAAGATAAAAAGACTACAATCTCAATATCCTCAAATTTATTTTTAACATCAGATTTTAAGAACACAAAATCAGAAATCAATTGCAATTAACTTCATGGTTTTATAAATTGAATTTTGTGACATATTACCAAAATTATTTCTAAATTAGTACATGCGAAAAATTTTGTTAGGTGTTGTAATAACGCTGGTTGTTTTATTTGCGTTTAAATATTGTGAAGATAAAAAAGAAGATAAAATAGTACTTCAGGAAAGTTCTATGCTTATTCAAGAGCAAATTTTAAACGTGGGTAAACTCATTGTTACCGAAGGTCATTTTAGTGAAGTTTTTAATTATAAACATTCTCAAGAAATTTTCGGTAAATACCTTTCTTTCGATAAAAAAGCGCTTGTTGTTGTAAATGCTGATGTCACGATAGCCTACGATTTAAGTCAAATTGAATTTAAAATTGATGAAGCCAACAAAACACTTGAGATAATTAGCATTCCAGAAGAAGAAATTAAAATTTATCCAGATTTCGAATATTACGATGTGCAAGCCGATTTTCTTAATCCGTTTGTGGCCAAGGATTATAATCAAATTAAAAACACAGTTAAAGCCTCTTTATCTGAAAAAATAGAAAAATCTGGGTTAAAAGCTAATGCTAAAAATAGATTAGTAACCGAGCTTTCAAAATTTTATATTTTAACTAATTCTCTAGGTTGGACATTAATATGCAATGAAACACCTATGGATTCGATGAATAGTTTTCAAGATTTAAAACTATAAATTACGTAATAATGGATAAAGTGACTTTGCAAAATGTGCATAATCGGATAAAATCATACATTCACAATACCCCAGTGTTAACCTCACAATTAATAAACACTATTTGTGAAGCTCAAGTATTCTTTAAATGCGAGAACTTTCAGAAAATGGGGGCTTTTAAAATGCGGGGTGCTACGAATGCTATTTTAAACTTAACCGAAACTCAAAAAAGTAAAGGCGTAGTTACGCATTCATCGGGTAATTTTGCACAGGCCTTATCATTAGCCGCCAAACAAATGGGTGTTAAAGCTTATATTGTAATGCCTAAAAATGCACCACAAGTTAAAAAAGAGGCTGTAAAAACTTATAAAGGTATTATTGTGGAATGCGACTCAAACCTCGAGGCGCGCGAGTTCGAAGCAAAACGCATTCAAATGGAGAAAGGTGCAACTTTTATACACCCCTCGAATGATGATGCTGTAATTTACGGAAACGCTACAGCTGCCATAGAATTTTTGGAAGATTATCCCGATTTAGATTATATTTTCACGCCCGTTGGTGGTGGTGGCTTGTTAGCTGGTACCTTATTAGCATCTAAATATTTTTCTAAGAACTGTAAAGTGATTGCTGGCGAACCCATAGCAGTCGATGATGCTTACAGGTCGTTAAAATCTGGAATTATTGAAAAAAATGAAACCTCAAATACTATTGCAGATGGTTTAAGAACGCATTTAGGCGATAGAAATTTCCCGATTATAAAAGCGCATGTCGATACTATTATTCGTGTTGAAGAAGATGATATTGTTTACGCCATGAAACTGATTTGGGAACGCATGAAAATCGTTATCGAACCATCAAGTGCAGTCGCTTTTGCAGCGCTGTTAAAAGAAAAAGAAGTTTTAAAGCACAAAAAAATTGGTGTGATACTTTCTGGAGGCAATGTAGATTTAAGCCAGTTACCGTTTTAGTTTATTCTTCTAGTTTTTTATACAAACTATACCAACCACCTCCATTTACAGCTTCAATACCGTTATTTTTTAAAATAGAGGCCGCACTCGCAGAGCGCATACCGCTTGCACAACACGTGATTACCGGTTTATTATATTTTTTTATCTCTTTAATTTTAGAATTAAAGACTTGTAGTGGTATGTTTTTAGATTTTGGAATAGCGCCTTGATTGTATTCACCTTGTGATCTCACATCAATTATAATAGCGCCTTTTGCTTTAAATTCTTTAATCATTTCTTGCCTTTTGTTACCAAAGAACAGGCTAAATAACCCCATATTTTAGTTTATTATTTGTGCAAATATCCAATTAATTTTAATGAAGAATGTAACAAGTGTTACTTTTAATTTTTATATATTCAACCTCAAAATATATTGATAATGCAGCCATATGTTACGTTACAAATAGAAGCTGGTGTTGGAACGATTGAGTTTTTTCATCCCGATCACAATGCCATGCCAAGTGACAATCTTAAAAAATTAGAAAACACTATTATTGAAGCTGCTAAAAACGAGCGAGTTAAAGTCGTCGTTTTAAAAAGTGCTGGCGACAGGACATTTTGTGCAGGAGCTAGTTTTAAAGAACTAATCGCTATTAATAATACAGAAACAGGAAAGGAGTTTTTCTCTGGTTTCGCTCATGTTATAAATGCCATGCGAAAATGTCCAAAACTAATTATTGGACGTGTACAAGGTAAAGCTGTTGGCGGCGGTGTTGGTTTGGCAGCAGCGACAGACTATTGTTTAGCAAGCCAATTCGCCGCGATAAAATTAAGTGAGTTAAGTATTGGAATTGGCCCCTTTGTAATTGAACCTGCAGTCTCCAGAAAAATAGGACAAACGGCCATGTCTCAAATAACGATTAATGCCGAGCAGTTTTATACGGCGCAATTCGCTAAAGAAAAAGGCCTTTATGCTGATGTTTTTGATACTGTTGAAGCTTTAGATGAAGCCGTTAAAACTTTAGCTGAAAATCTAGCAACTTATAATCCTGAAGCTTTAGTGCAAATGAAAAAGGTATTTTGGAAAGATACGGCACACTGGGATAGTTTGCTTATGGAGCGTGCCGAAATTAGTGGTCATTTGGTGTTGAGTACGTTTACAAAAGAAACTTTGAAGCGGTTTATGTAGTTTTTATATTTAACGTTGCAATATGAATGTTATTTGAGGAAAAACCCCAATAGAGAGTTAATAATCTGTTGACTTAGTAAGTTCGTTCTTTAAAATTGTACTTTTATATTGTGAGATGGCTTCGTCGTTCCTGCTCGCCATGACGGATTGTTATGGTGTACTGTTATTCATAGCAGCCTGTCAGAGTACAGGGAAGAATCTCTTTCTCTATAAACTTAGCATAACCCATTATAAAGATTCTTCAGTCGTGCCTCCTTCTGAATGACAGACGTGGATTATTCAAAGCGAAGTCTGTCATTCAGAGCAGCCTGTCATTCAGAGCGCAGCGAAGAATCTCACGATTTTACTTGTCGTTTTAATTGAAAAGATGGCTTCGTCATGCTTCCTCGCCATGACGTATAATTAGTATGTGCTGTCTTTCAAAGCGAAGTCTGTCATTCAGAGCCTGTCATTCAGAGCACAGCGAAGAATCTCACGATTTTACTTGCCCTTTCAATCAAAAGATGGCTTCGTCATGCTTCCTCGCCATGACGGATTGTTACGGTGTATTGTTATTCATAGCAGCCTGTCAGAGTACAGGGAAGAATATCTTTCTCTATAAACTTAGCATAACCCATTGTAAAGATTCTTCAGTCTTTCCTCCTTCTGAATGACAGACGTGGATTATTCAAAGCGCAGCCTGTCATTCAGAGCGCAGCGAAGAATCTCATGATTTTACTTGCCCTTTTAATCAAAAGATGGCTTCGTCATGCTTCCTCGCAATGTCGGAACACCACTGTGTGTAGTTGTTTATAACGAAGTCTGTCATTCAGAGCACAGCGAAGAATCTCACGATTTTACTTGCCCTTTCAATCAAAAGATGGCTTCGTCACGCTTCCTCGCCATGACGGATTGTTACGGTGTATTGTTATTCATAGCAGCCTGTCAGAGTACAGGGAAGAATCTCTTTCTCTATAAACTTAGCATAACCCATTATAAAGATTCTTCAGTCGTGCCTCCTTCTTAATGACAGACGTGGATTATTCAAAGTGAAGTCTGTCATTCAGAGCAGCCTGTCATTCAGAGCGCAGCGAAGAATCTCACGATTTTACTTGTCGTTTTAATTGAAAAGATGGCTTCGTCATGTTTCCTCGCCATGACGGATTGTTACGATGTATTGTTATTCATAGCAGCCTGTCAGAGTACAGGGAAGAATCTCTTTCTCTATAAACTTAGCATAACCCATTATAAAGATTCTTCAGTCGTGCCTCCTTCTGAATGACAGACGTGGATTATTCAAAGCGAAGTCTGTCATTCAGAGCAGCCTGTCATTCAGAGCGCAGCGAAGAATCTCACGATTTTACTTGCCCTTTTAATCAAAAGATGGCTTCGTCATGCTTCCTCGCCATGACGTATAATTAGTATGTGCTGTCTTTCAAAGCGAAGTCTGTCATTCAGAGCAGCCTGTCATTCAGAGCGCAGCGAAGAATCTCACGATTTTACTTGCCCTTTCAATCAAAAGATGGCTTCGTCATGCTTCCTCGCCATGACGGGTTGTTACGGTGTATTGTTATTCGTAGCAGCTTGTCAGAGTACAGGGAAGAATCTCTTTCTCTATAAACTTAGCATAACCCATTATAAAGATTCTTCAGTCGTGCCTCCTTCTGAATGACAGACGTGGATTATTCAAAGCGAAGTCTGTCATTCAGAGCAGCCTGTCATTCAGAGCGCAGCGAAGAATCTCACGATTTTACTTGCCCTTTTAATCAAAAGATGGCTTCGTCATGCTTCCTCGCCATGACGTATAATTAGTATGTGCTGTCTTTCAAAGCGCAGTCTGTCATTCAGAGTAGCCTGTCATTCAGAGCACAGCGAAGAATCTCATGATTTTACTTGTCGTTTTAATTGAAAAGATGGCTTCGTCGTTCCTCCTCGCCATGACGGATTGTTACGGTGTATTGTTATTCATAGCAGCCTGTCAGAGTACAGGGAAGAATCTCTTTCTCTATAAACTTAGCATAACTCATTATAAAGATTCTTCAGTCGTGCCTCCTTCTGAATGACAGACGTGGATTATTCAAAGTGGAGTCTGTCATTCAGAGCAGCCTGTCATTCAGAGCGCAGCGAAGAATCTCACGATTTTACTTGCCCTTTCAATCAAAAGATGGCTTCGTCATGCTTCCTCGCCATGACGGATAATTAGTATGTGCTGTCTTTCAAAGCGAAGTCTGTCATTCAGAGCGCAGCGAAGAATCTCACGATTTTACTTGCCCTTTCAATCAAAAGATGGCTTCGTCATGCTTCCTCGCCATGACGGTTTGTTACGGTGTACTATAATTCATAGGAACTCTTTAATTAAAGCGTAACCTGTCATTGAGAGCTTAGCGAAGAATCTTATGATTTTACTTGCCCTTTCAATCAAAAGATGGCTTCGTCATGTTTCCTCGCCATGACGGATTGTTACGGTGTATTGTTATTCATAGCAGCCTGTCAGAGTACAGGGAAGAATCTCTTTCTCTATAAACTTAGCATAACCCATTATAAAGATTCTTCAGTCGTGCCTCCTTCTGAATGACAGACGTGTATTATTCAAAGCGCAGCCTGTCATTCAGAGCAACCTGTCATTCAGAGCGCAGCGAAGAATCTCACGATTTTACTTGCCCTTTCAATCAAAAGATGGCTTCGTCATGTTTCCTCGCCATGACGGGTTAGTGTTTTGATAATAGCGTTTTTTCAATAATCGCCAAACCATCATCAATTAAATGTCCAACTTCTGGTCTGTTTTGTTTTACGGTCTCTAAATGCTCCATAATGCTTTGGCATAATTTAGTTTCATTTGCTAAGAAAGCTAATTCATAAAGTTCTACGGACAGCAACCAATCGTTTGGATAGTTTTTTATTAATTCTTCCAAAACTTTAGTTCTAGAAATAGTTTTATTTACACCATCTCTGTAATCCCTAACTTGTTGGTAAAGTGTTTCCAGATGAAGTAATTGATCTGATTTTTCAACATGAATGGTTTTAGAGCTCGGTACATGCGTAATTAAATCGAAACTATTGTAATCTGCAGGCCCAGAAAACGCCGATACCATAGTTTTACCTACAGCCATATGATAAATCCCCCATTCGGGTTTAAAAAGTGTGGTTTTACCATGTGTAACCGTGCAGTTTTTAAAACTAATCAGTATTATTTTTCCTTGTAGATTTCGTTTTCCTGTAATAATTTCACCTGAAACGCTAATGCCGCCTTCAAACTCCAGGGTCACATTTTTTTCTTCAAAAATATGGTAAGCGCTTAAATCACGAGGACTCATATCTTCAATAGCCAAATTAATACCTTTTAATTTTCCTATAGGTGAGCCAAAGCCATTTTTGTGTGTTTTAATACCATGGCCTACCAACTCTTTTTCTCGATAGGCAAGTGCGGTTTCACCCATTGTTTGTATGTAAATGGGTTGGCTTTCATGTTCAATAACTTCACTAAAAACACCAGATATTTGTATGCCTGTACTGAGTTCTATAGTGCCTAATGCTTTAGACTGAATTAATTTGGTAACCCCTGTTAACCCACCTTTTCGCAAAGCCATAGTATTGGCAAACTCCTCTAAAATTAAATTTAAATGCGCGAAATTAGGTGTGACAAAAAGTTGAGGTTGAGGTTTGGTAATATCAAAATCCTTGTAAGCTGCTTCAATGGTATAGGGTAGTTTTTTAACTTCGCTAGTCATACACCAAGCACTTTCGCCTATAGAAGATAGTAGGCCTGCGCCATAAATTTTTGGATTCTCTAGACTGCCTATTAAGCCGTATTCTACCGTCCACCAATGTAGGTTTCTTATTAATGCCATTTCACTGGGTTCTCCCATGTTTTGTTGCAGTTCTTCAACTTTTTTTTCCGCGGAAGCGATCGCATCTTCTGTCGAATTTGGAGCTTCTTTAATAATAGAGAGCTGCCTAACGGCTTGGTACAATTCATAGTCCTTTGCCGATGAAATCGCTTTACATCCAATTTCGCCAAACCGTCGTAAATACTCGGCATATTCGGGGTTCGCTATAATGGGAGCATGTCCTGCACCTTCGTGAATAATATCGGGTGCTGGTGTGTATTCAATATGGTCTAATTGTCTAATATCGCTTGCAATAACGAGCACGTTATAGGCCTGAAATTCCATAAAAGCGTTGGGTGGAATAAAACCATCGACAGCTACGGCTGCCCAGCCAATAGCCTTCAAAATACGGTTCATGCCATACATATTTGGAATATTATCAATAGAAATTCCCGTTTGTTTTAAGCCCTCTAAATAGGATTTGTGGGCTACTTTAGCTAAAAAATCTACGTTTTTTCGCATCACATAACGCCAAACCGCTTGGTCTATAGCCGAATAATCCTCATAATGTTGAGGTTTTATAAATTGTTTTAAATGTTCTGGTAGACGATTTAAAATGCTGTTAGATTCAAAGGCGTTAGACATGATTTCTGTTTATAATGCTTTATGTAAAAATACAAACTCTAAACAAAAAATTATAGAACTTAGTCTTAAAATTAATGATTCTCCCCAGTGTGTTTTTTAAATTAAAAAGAAAAAAGTGTTTTGAGATTTCGTTTTTTTGGAGCTTGAAAGACAGTGGCAATACTGTTAAAACTGTTTCTATAAACGTTATAAATATTTTTAGAAGATGTTTGATTTTGGGGTTATTTTAAGAGATTTTAAATCTTAATTTCAAAAAAAAGCAACCCAAATTGAGTTGCTTTTTATAAATGTTTTACTGTGTCGCCCCTGGAGGATATTTCTCCATGATTTTGGCAACAAATTCCTTAATACGCAATTCTTTTTTCTCCATATCTTGAGTTAAATAACCGGTACCCACGCCTTGCCAAACGAGTTCTTTTTTATTGGCATCAATTAAATCGACGTATAAAGCGCCTTCTGTAGATCGTGATACCGAAGTAGAATTATAACGATTCCAATACCAAGGATGCCAACCCCAACCATAACCGTAAGGACCAAAATTATCGTTGTAAATGTTTATTTTTTCACGAGACTTGGTAAAAAGGCTAACTAGTAAATCTGGGTTTTCAGATTTTGTAAATCCTTTGGCCAAAAGTTCAGCTTCAATAGCACGTAGAATTCTGCGTTTGTCTAGATCGTTAATTTCTGCTTTATCAATTCCAGTTTTGTAAAATGCAAAAGTCTTATATTCATTAAAGTTAGCATTTCTGTCGTAATCTGTAGCTACTTTTACCGAACTGCAAGATGATATAAAAATTAGCAATGCTAAAAAAGGTAGTGTTTTTAATAGTTTTTTCATAGCCTTAAAATTTTGTTTCTGTTAATAGCCTGTAGTAAATCGCTTAAAATAATGGACTTAGTTAATTAACTACATCAAAAATCGTACCAAGGGGTTTAAATGTTTTTTCGCAGAATTAAGTTCTTTTTTTTAATACTGTTTGTTTTTTTTGTTTGTCATGACTGCGGTTGAAGCGTTATAACCATATGGACAATGTCTGCAACCACTCTCACAGCAATAGCCTCTTTTTAAAAGATATTGTGCTGTAAAGCAGCGGTAACCTTCGGGCGTTAAATAGTAATCGCCATCTTCTATAGGAATTATTTTTTTCATTATCTTACAAATATAACCTATCTTGGATTAATTTTTGATTACAATTTTGTTTATGATTCTTATTTCAAAACGCTTGATCCCAAAAGGCTACACTGGCCTAACAATTTTTCCTTTTGTGTTTTTAAAATACAGAAGTTTTAAAACCGATTATGTTTTAATTAACCATGAGAAAATTCATTTAAAGCAACAGTTAGAGTTATTAGTTTTGCCATTTTATATACTTTACGGTATCGAGTTTTTAATTAGAGTGTTACAGTATAGAAATTGGAATTTAGCTTACAGAAACATCTCTTTTGAACGTGAGGCTTATGATAACGAATTGAATTTAGATTATCTCAAACAGCGTACTTTCTGGGGATTTTTAAAGTATATTCGCGTCCATGACTTTTAAGCCTGAAAATAGCATAAACCAAACTGTTTTTTTGCCAAAAAACAAAGGTATTGAGTTGGTTGTAAAACGTGAAGATAAAATTCATCCTTTTGTTTCTGGTAATAAATATAGAAAGCTAAAATACAACCTTATTGAAGCTCAAAATAGCGGTTTTAAAACCCTCCTTACTTTTGGCGGTGCCTATTCCAACCATATTGCGGCAGTAGCTTCTGCTGGGCAAAACCTGGGCTTTAAAACCATTGGCGTTATTCGCGGTGACGAGTTAGGGTCTAAAATTGAACGTAATCCTACTCTGAGTTTTGCAAAGGAATGTGGTATGCAGTTTAAATTTGTTTCGCGAACAGATTACCGCGATAAAACATCTCAAAATTTTATCGATCATTTAAAGAAAGAGTTTAATACTTTTTATTTAATTCCCGAAGGGGGTACCAATACATTGGCTGTAAATGGCTGTGAAGAAATATTAAACGATTCTGATAAGGATTTCGATTATATATGTACATCTGTTGGAACTGGGGGTACAGTTTCTGGATTAATAAACGGCTCTAATTCCAATCAAAACGTTTTGGGTTTTCCGGCTTTAAAAGGTGATTTTTTGAAAGAAGAAATTACTAAATTTGTAACGCAATCAAATTGGAGTTTAATAACCGATTATCATTTTGGGGGGTATGCTAAAATAAACCCAGAACTAATTCGTTTTATTAACCATTTTAAAAACACGAATCGAATTCCCTTAGACCCTATTTATACCGGGAAAATGATGTTTGGAATTTACGATTTAATCCATAAGGGTTATTTTCCTGCGGGTTCTAAAATTTTAGCTATTCACACTGGTGGTTTACAAGGAATTGCCGGAATGAATATGATTTTGAAAAATAAAAATTTACCAATAATTGAATAAAAATGAAACGATTACTATTACTATTCTGCTTAATGAGTGTGGTTTTTAGTTGCCGCTCTAAAAAAGTAGCTGTTAGCAAGAAAACCATAATAAAGCCGAATACCGAGCAGATTGTAAAACCTGTTGAAAAACCTGTAGTTACTGCGCCTCCCAAGGTTTATGCAGATAAAATAGATAAGTATATTGACACGTATAAAGACATCGCTCAAAGCGAAATGCAATTGTATCATATTCCTGCTAGTATTACTTTAGCGCAGGGTATTTTAGAGTCGGGATCGGGCTATGGCAGATTGGCAATGAAAGCCAATAATCATTTTGGAATTAAATGTCACGGATGGACAGGGCAAAAAATTTATCATGATGACGATGAAAAGCAAGAGTGTTTTAGAAAATATAAAGATGCCAAATACTCCTTTAGAGACAGGTCTTTATTCTTAACAGGACGTAAAAGGTATGCAAAGCTTTTTGAGCTTAGAAAGGAAGATTATAAAGGATGGGCAAAAGGCTTACGAGCGGCAGGGTATGCAACCGATAGAAAATATCCACAAAAATTAATTAGCATCATCGAACGTTATAATTTGTACGAATATGACAAAGAAGTTATGGGTGCTAATTATGTTAAGATCGAGACGCCAAAAATCAACTCTGGCAAAACATATAGGGTTATAAAAGGTGATACTTTATATTCGATATCAAGAAAATACAATATTAGCGTAGAGCAACTTCAAAATATAAATGGGTTAAAGGATAACACCATTAGTATCGGTCAAGAGTTAGTTATTAGATAAATGCTTTTAAAATAAACAGTAAAAATGATATACAAACGTAGCAGTGCGTTATTCACAGAAGCCGAAAAAGTTATTCCTGGAGGTGTGAACTCTCCAGTACGTGCTTTTAAAGCCGTTGGCGGAACACCAATTTTTGTAAAAGGAGCTAAAGGGGCTTATTTATACGACGAAGATGGCCATAGATTAATAGACTATATAAACTCTTGGGGTCCCATGATTTTGGGGCATGCTTTCGAGCCTGTTGTAAACGCGGTTATTGATAAAGCTAAAAAAGGAACTTCTTTTGGAATGCCAACCGAAATTGAAACTAAAATTGCAGAATTAGCGGTTTCGATGGTGCCAAATATTGATAAAATCCGATTTGTAAATTCGGGAACAGAAGCCTGCATGAGTGCCGTACGTTTAGCAAGAGGTTATACTGGAAAAGATAAAATTATAAAATTTGCAGGTTGTTATCATGGGCATTCCGATTCGTTTTTAATTCAAGCGGGTAGTGGTGCAGTAACTTTTGGTACACCAAATAGCCCAGGTGTTACCGAGGGCACCGCAAAAGATACGTTATTGGCACGCTATAACGATCTTGAAAATGTAAGCCAATTAATTGAGGTGAATAAAAATGAAATAGCCTGCATTATAATAGAGCCTGTTGCGGGTAATATGGGCTGTATTCCACCAAAAGAAGGGTTTTTGGAAGGCTTGCGAAACTTATGCGATGCTCATAATATCCTTTTGATTTTTGATGAGGTGATGACGGGTTTCCGATTAGCAAAGGGAGGTGCGCAAGAGCTTTATAATATTAAAGCTGATATAGTTTGCTTCGGTAAAGTAATTGGAGGGGGCTTACCAGTAGGCGCTTTTGCCGCTAGAAATGAAATTATGAATCACTTAGCGCCTTTAGGACCTGTATATCAGGCCGGAACTTTAAGCGGTAACCCCTTAGCTATGGCTGCCGGATTAGCCATGTTAAAGGCTTTGAATGATGACGTTGAAGTGTTTAGGCGTTTAGATGAAAAAACAACATATTTACACGAAGGTATGTCTAAGGTTTTAAATGAAAACCGTGTTGTACATACTGTAAATAGAATTGGTTCGATGATTTCGGTGCACTTTGATGATGCTGCGGTTGTAGATTTTGATACGGCAGCAAAAGGAAATAACGAGACCTTTAAAAAGTTCTTTCACGGAATGTTAAATGAAGGGGTTTATATTGCGCCAAGTGCTTTTGAAACCTGGTTCATTACAGACGCTCTAACTTACGAAGATTTAGATTTTACTATTGCAGCCGTAAACCAAGTGGCAAAAACATTATAAATGAAAAAAAGCGCATTTCTAAATTTAGAAATGCGCTTTTTAATAAAAACACTATAATCAACTAAACAAAAACTTTATTGTCTTTTTCCGCCGAAACGTTTTTTATGATTTTTCCCTTTCTTGCGATTCATGTCTTGATGTTTTTCCCACTTTTCAAACTGCCCTGGATTTAAAATGGTTTTCAATTCGGCTTTTCTAGCAATTTGATTATCTAATCTGGTATTCATCATTTCTAAGCGTTCTTCTTTAGAAAGTTTTTCAGTCTTACCACTCGCTTTTTTGGCTTTACGCGCCTCCATCATCGCTTTTCTTCTAGTGGCATTTTCCAAATTTAGTTTTTGGATTTTAGTTTGTTGCGATGCGGTTAAATCTAAATGTAAAGTCATCTTTTTTGTTTGTAAGCTTGCCATTTCTTCAGCAGAAAAGTCTGCCATCCTTTTACCGCTCTCTTGTTTGAAACCACGATTTTTTCCACCCTCTTGTCCTGTGGCATGTAAGGCTAAAAAAGCAACTGCAATTATTACTATTTTTTTCATTTTATTATGTTTTAAGTTATTTGTGGTTAGGACTACGGCCCATCAAAAAGGTTTAACGCATTCCCTGGTTTTAACGATACATTAACGTTTTGTGTTTTTTATAATTTTTACAGCTATCTTTTTAAACCAATTTAGTTTTGAAATGTCGTATTATTAATTTGAATTATTTTTTGTTCAGATAATATAGAAATCGCAGATTCACGAACTCGTTATTTTACTATATATGGGCGTGAGCTAAAATCAAAGCATAGCCTGAGTTATGGTTTTATTTTATACCGAAATATGGGCGAAAAAGAACTGCGAATTTACGGTTTAATCGTTATGATATGAAAGAAACGAAGGATGATGATGCCGAAATGACCGTAAGACCAACCCTGTTGGAATCTTTGTTAAATGAAACTTATGCACTGGTTTATTTTAAAGGATGGTGAAGCGGTTTTAAATGGTGTGGTACGGTATATAGTTAAAAAGGGAGGGGAACAAAAGGCCTCGTATTTGGTTTATAAGTATCTGCCTTTAAAGCGTTTAGTTTTATTGGAATTAGACCGCTTAAACTCGATTTGCTTTATTAATTTAAATCAATTCTTAAAAAAAGCATAAATCATTGATTTTAAGCGTTAAAAGTTTCTAAAAGGTAAGGCTTGGTAGAGATTTTTGTTTTTAATTTGTACCAGTTAAGAATTGAGACTATTAACATAGTTTTCATAGAATTAGTTTAGTTAAGTTTGGTTAGTAAAAAAAGCCAGTAATTTTTAAAATTACTGGCTTTTTGTTTTAGTAAAACAGCGTTTATCTAACGAATTAATTATAAAATCTCAACCATTAAATCGTTGTCTATTTTTTCAACCTTAGCTAATTTGTTTTTAGTAAGTTCTTTAATGGTTTTGTCCCATTTTTTATTTGATAAGCCCGATTGAGTCTTTAAATCATTTAAAGTTAATTTCTCAGCTTCTTTTAATATTTTTAAAATAGCCTTGGCGTCGTCACTAATAGCAACAGATTTTTTTTCTGGTCGCATTTGTGGGAAAAACAGTACCTCTTGTATGGATTGATTATTGGTTAAAAACATAATTAAGCGATCCATACCAATTCCCATACCCGAGGTAGGTGGCATGCCGTACTCTAAAGCACGAAGAAAATCGTAGTCTATAAACTCAGTAGCTTCGTCGTCGCCTTTAGCAGCAAGTTTTAATTGGTCTTCAAAACGCTCACGCTGGTCAATAGGATCGTTTAATTCAGAATAGGCATTGGCAATTTCTTTACCGCAAACCATAAGTTCAAAACGTTCGGTTAATTCAGGATTATCACGATGTTCTTTACACAGTGGACTCATTTCTTTAGGGTAATCGGTTATAAAGGTGGGTTGAATGTAGTTGCCTTCACATTTCTCTCCAAAAATCTCGTCAATTAACTTGCCTTTACCCATGGTCTCATCGACTTCAACACCCAGTTCTATGGCCGCTTTTCTTATCTCGTCTTCGGTTTTTCCCGTGATATCGAATCCTGTAAAGTGTTTTATAGAATCGGCCATGGTAACTCTAGCATAAGGCGCTTTAAAATCGATTTCATGATCGCCAAATGTAGCTTTAGTCGTGCCGTTTACTGCAATAGCACAATGTTCTAATAAGGTTTCACAGAAATCCATCATCCAGTTGTAATCCTTATACGACACATATATTTCCATAGCGGTAAACTCTGGATTGTGCGTGCGATCCATACCTTCGTTTCTAAAGTTTTTCGAAAACTCGTAAACCCCATCAAAACCACCTACAATTAGCCGTTTTAAATACAGTTCGTTAGCAATTCGCATGTATAGCGGGATATCTAGAGCATTATGGTGTGTAACAAATGGACGTGCGGCCGCACCACCAGGAATGGGTTGTAAAATTGGTGTTTCAACCTCAAAATAACCAGCATCGTTAAAAAAGTTACGCATGGCATTAAACAATTTGGTTCGCTTAATAAAAACCTCTTTTACATGTGGGTTTACTACGAGATCTGCGTAACGTTGTCTGTAACGTTGTTCAGGATCGGTAAAGGCATCGTATATTTTTCCGTCTTTTTCTTTTGGTACAGGCAAGGGTTTTAAGGCTTTGCTGAGTAGCGTAAAATCTTTCACCTTTACTGTTTTTTCACCAACCTGTGTTGTAAATAGTTCGCCTTCAATCCCAATAAAATCACCAAAATCTAGAAGCTTTTTAAAAACATCGTTATATTTTGATTTGTCCTCATCTGGGCAAATTTCATCACGATTAAAATACACTTGTATACTACCTTCAGCATCTTGTAGTTGAGCAAAACTTGCCTTACCTTGCACTTTTACCTGCATGAGTCTTCCGGCAATAATTACCTTTTTATCTTCTTGAAACTGCTCTTTCACCTGTTTAGAGGTGTGGTTTACTGGATATAAATCTGCTGGATAGGGATTAATTCCTAATTCACGTAATTTTACTAACTTTTCTCTGCGTATAAGCTCCTGCTCTGATAATTGCGACATATTATAAATGCTATGTAAATTAAAAGTTGCAAAGGTACTATTAAAAGATTTCTTATAAAATTTATTTTTTTGTTGTTACTGCAAGAGCCATCCTATATATTACAGTCTTTAATTTTGGTTTTAAAAAAAATAATTTTCTCTGCTTTCCTTATAAGCGGCGGCCATTCGGGGTATTAAGACCTATTTGTTGCGACCTATAAATAGGAAGAAACGAAATACAGAGTTCTTTCTAATATTTAGGTTAAGCGTTTTAGTTAAAAGGTAAATGATGTTAGTCTGTAACAAAAAATATAATTTTACGTCAAATAACTAAAATCATCAATCATTCTGAAATGATATTCAGATATAAAATTAAAAACAAATGAGTTTCTGGAGAGCTTTATTATCTATTATTTGTCCGCCACTAGCTGTACTAGACAAAGGCTGTGGTTCTATTTTAATCACTTTTTTATTGTGGCTTTGCGGTTGGGTACCAGGCGTAATTGCCGCTTTGGTGATAAATAACAATCCTAAAAATTAATTTTTATTGAGAGCGATATCAATGTGGTTTCAAATTCAAAACTTTATTACGAAACTGTTGTTATTGCTTGTGTACCTATAAAAAAAATAGCTTAATTTTGCAGTCTATGAATAAAACAATAGAGCTTCAAGATTTAGGCTACAAAGACTATAAGGAAACTTGGGATTACCAAGAACAACTTTTTAAAGGTATTGTAGATGCTAAAATAAAAAACAGAAGGGAAGACGCTGGTTTAAAAACGACCAATTATTTTCTTTTTGTAGAGCATCCACACGTATATACTTTGGGTAAAAATGGAGATGCTTCAAATTTACTCTTAAGCACAGACCAATTAACCGAGAAAGGTGCATCATTTTATAAAATTAACCGAGGTGGTGATATTACTTATCACGGTCCTGGACAGGTTGTTGGTTATCCTATTTTAGATCTCGAGAATTTTTTTACAGATATACACAAATATCTGCGATTTCTAGAAGAGATTATAATCTTAACACTTGCAGAATACGGTTTAAAAGCCAGTCGAAGTCCTGGTGAAACAGGTGTTTGGTTAGATGTTAACACTCCGTTTGCACGCAAAATATGTGCAATGGGCGTTCGCGCGAGTCGTTGGGTAACGATGCATGGCTTTGCACTCAATGTGAATTCTAATTTAGGATACTTTGATAACATTATACCTTGCGGTATTCGCGGTAAGGCTGTAACTTCGTTAAATGTAGAATTGGGTGTTAGAGAGGTTTCAGTTCAAGAGGTGAAAGAAAAGTTAATTAAACATTTTATTGCGCTTTTTGAGGTTGATCATGTAGAAGGAAACCTTAAGGAGACGCACTTTTAGGGGTTTAAACGAATTGAGAAGAAGGTTGTTTTTTTGTGAACTAAACTATTTGGTTTTTATTAAAGTTTCGATTTTTAAAATTAAAAATAATACTACAAAAAATGACATCTATCATGTTTTAAAGCCTGATCCTTTAATACTTTTGTCAAGTTTTTTATTTCGATTAAATAAAGTGTTTTATTTGTACGGTTTAAATTTTAAAATTTTACCTTTAAGCATGTGATAGTGAGAACTACGAGTTTAAATCCATAACAATACTAAATGTGTTTTAATAAAACTATAAATGTTTGTATTAAGTATATAAATTGTAAAAAAAAACTTGGTGTTTGTAGGGTAGAATGTTTTATCTTGTTAACATTAGCTATACAGCACAAATAATATGAAGAATTCAATTATATTTACACAAAATTTAATTTTTGTAACAAGTTTTAAAAACACTAATATTTCAAGGCGCTTTTAAATAAAGACTTGAGGTTTTAGTAAATTTGATTAAGCACTAAATAAATAATATAGAATACAATGACTAATGCTGTAATTATTGATGATGATGAAGACAATATTAAACTCTTAAAACTCTTAATAAAGGGAAGTAATTTACCAGTAAATATTCTTGGCTGTTCAAGTACTAAACAAGAGGCTGTCGAATTGATAAATCAAAGCCATCCGAATCTTATTTTTATGGATATTAATTTGGATAAAGACAATACTGGTTTTGATGTGTTAGATGAGGCCGATCAATTTGATGCCAAAGTTATTTTCATTACCTCTCATGATAATTATGCAATTAAGGCTTTCGATTATAATGCCGTCGCTTATATTACCAAACCCATAGAGAAAATGGATCTCATCTTAGCTGTGAATAAAGCGGTTACAGAGATTAAAAAAGAAGAATTTACTCAAAGTAATCAAATAAAAAGCCTACGAGATGCTTTAAATCAGGAGTCTTTTCAAATTATTGCGGTCCCTACTGTAAAAGACATTGAGCTTATTAAGGTAAAGGATATTATTTATTTATCTTCAGATGGTGGCTACACAAATTTCTTTTTAAAAGGCGGTAAGCATATTGTGTCTTCAAAAAATCTCGCTAAATATGAGAAATTAATTCAAGGCAGTTTTTACAGAATACACGCTAAATACTTTGTGAATTTAAATTTTATCAATAAAATACACAAAGATTCTGGTGCGGCGTATTGCGAAATGGAGACAGGCGATTTATTGTCGGTATCGCAACGTAAATATCCAGACTTTATGAAGTTTTTAAATTTAAAATAGCACAGATTAGATTTTGAAGGTTATAGAGCAGCATAATTTTCAGTTTAAGAATACTGTCTAAATTGACGTTTAAAGCTCATGGTTGGTTGTAGTGTTTTTAGTTAAAATAATTCTTTGCTGGCATTAACTTTCACAACATCCTATTCCAGAGAATAAGTAAAGTTTGAGTTAAAACTCAAAATGGTCTTTTAATATTGGGGATATAGTTTTTTTATATATTGTCATTATTTAGTACACAAATTAACGCGAAGTAAACTATCATAAATGATGGACTTTGTGTAAGTATCTTTAACATATAATAATTAGGAGTTGGGGCATCATAACATTTTACCGCAAAACCAATCGTTTTTGTTGATTTTTATGCGAATTCAAACGTTTTCGTATCGGTTATGTTGTTTTTCGCTTCGGTTTTACTGGTTTAAGCTTCGTTTATTGCTTTGCTCTGGGTTAGTTCGTTATTATGTGTTATTTTTACACTGTAAAGAAAACAAAAGTCGATTAAAATGCGTGTTCTATTGAGCACGTTTAAATTTTTGATTAAATAGAAATATGATCAACGTGAATAACTTTAACGCTTCCTTAGTCTTTAAGACGATTTCTTTGGGGTTGATTGTGTTGGTTTCTTTTTACCCAATTATAGACGATAGAGTTGGGGAAAAGCAGTTTGATCAAGATGTTGTGGGCTTGTGGGTTTCAGAGCACGATTTTGTTTTTTATAGCTCGACATTAGAGGGTTCGAGTGCTTACGATTCTTTTGCTTACTCCAAGCAACTTGATAACTATTTTGTATCTACAACAAATAATAGTTCTAGTGTCTTTTCAATTAATTGTTCTAGTTTTATTGAGAGCACATTTGGTTTTTTAAAGACCCCTAAAGTTGGATTGTATATACTATATTCAACTCTAAAAATATCTCCTTTTATTATATAAATAGTTTATTTCCGTTTGGTGATGCTGGCGGAAAAGATTGACCTATTGGTTATATAAGTTTTGTTTTATAATTGAATCCCATTAATTATATCTATCTTAATGCACGAAATATATTTAATTCGAAATACTTTCGAAAGAATAGAGGAAGAGTTTCCAGAAAAGTTTAAAAGAGTTTCAGAAATACATTTAAAAGTTGGTTTGTTAAGTAATGTTCAGCCAATTTTAATTACCAATGCTTTTAAAGCGTTTGTAATGGAGTTTCCGGAATATTATAACACCCAGCTAATCGTAGATACTTTAGATGTCATAATAGAGTGCGAGTGTGGCGCAAAAACTGTAATTGAAAAAAACCGCTTTGTTTGTAAAAGCTGTAATAAGCCCTGTAGAAATATAATTCAGGGAGAAGAACTGTATATTAACGAAATTAAATTTAATAATAACAATGAATACAACTAAACCAAAATCATCCAAAATTACTGCTGGAAGTATCGATACCGAGAAGGTGTCTTTAAACTTATTAAGAGCAAACGATTTTGTAGCCGAAAAAATCAGAGAGCGTCTAAAAGACATCTTGGTTATTAATGTGTGTTCTTCTCCAGGTAGTGGGAAAACAACCTTAATGCAAAAAACGGGAGAATTGCTTAAGGGCAAGCTAAACATGTCTGTTTTAGTAGGTGACCCAGAAACAGATAGGGATGCTGTACGAATGAAGGAAGTGGGTATTGATGCTCTGCAAATTGTAACTGGTGGTATGTGCCACATTGAGTCTCAAATGGTTTTGCAGGCCATCGATGTTATCGACCTTGAAAACACCGATGTGTTATTTATTGAGAACGTGGGTAACTTAATGTGTCCATCGTCATTCGATTTAGGTGAGGATTACCGCGTAACACTTATATCTACCACGGAAGGTGATGATAAGCCTTTGAAGTATCCAAAAATGTTTTTAACGAGTGAATTAATGTTGGTATCTAAAACAGATTTATTACCATACTTACCATTCTCTGTTGAGGCTGTAACCAAAGATGCGAGAGACGTAAACCCAGACATTGAAGTTATGGAAATATCAACACTTAAAAACATAGGTCTAGATAATTGGATTAACTGGATTGAAGAAAAAGTAACCGAAAAAAAGAACAAAAACAATAAATAATTTTTTTTATGGACTTAGCTAAAATAATTAAAACAAGTTTTGTAGGAGTTGGGCAAATATTTTTACAAGACAACGGTTGGGCTGGATTATTAATTACAATTGGTATGTTTTTTAGCCATTGGACACTAGGGGTTACTTGTATATTAGGGGCGCTTGTGGGTACCCTAACGGCAAAAGCTTTTAAATACAAAGAAGATGATATCTTATTTGGTTTATACGGCTTTAATGGTAGTTTAGCTTACATGTGTGTATTCTTTACATTTGGATTGACTGAAGGTGACGCTGCAAATCCTTTACTTTGGGTTTTAGGTGCTGTTTCGGCAATTATTTCTACTGTAGTGATGAATCTTTTTGTTAGAAATGGTAAGGTAGCCTATACATTCCCGTTTGTTGTAACTTGTTGGTTTACTTGTTGGGGTGTTGCTCAATTAGGACTTTTCGGATTAGAACAAACTACACCAGCGCTTCCAGATTATACAGGTACTGTAGACGCTATTCAAGGACCGTTTTTTGCATGGGCAGAAGTTAACTTTGGAGCGAACTTTATTACCGGTATATTAATATTTTTAGGGATTGCGATTGCAAATCCTGCGGCAGCTATGTATTCTACAGCGGCGGCAACAGTAGGAGCTTTGTTTGCACATTATATCCTAGGAATTGATCCTAATGTTTTAGCTAATGGTATTTATGGGTTCTCTCCTATATTAGTAGCTTGTGCTTTTGTAGGACCAAGAATTGTAGACTTTATTTATGTTATTGTGGGTGTTCTACTAGCCGTGTTAATACATTATGCTTTTAGTCAGTTTATAGCAACATATACTATTGGTTTTATTGTAGGAAGCTGGATTATGCTTGTAGTAAAAGGCAATATCGAAAAAGCAAATATGGATACGTCTAAACTGGTAAGATACCTTAATCCATAAAAGCTTAAAAAATTGAAATGTTAAGTAGTTATACTTATGTTTATAAAGAAAATAAATTATTAATTATTAATTCTAAATTTTAAATTATGCATTTAGTACCAAGAGAATCAGAGAAATTACTACTTTACCTAGCAGGTACAGTAGCAGAAGACAGAAAAGCGAGAGGTTTAAAACTTAACCACCCAGAATCTGTAGCTTTTATCGCAAAACGTCTTATCGAAGGCGCACGCGACGGTAAATCAGTAGCAACCTTAATGCAAGAAGGAACTACTTATTTAAAGCGTAGTGACGTTATGGATGGAATTGCTGAGATGATACATGATGTACAAATCGAAGCAACTTTCCCTGACGGAACTAAGTTAGTAACTGTACACAATCCAATTTCTTAATCTTAAAAATCAAAAATTATGAGCGATAAAAAAAATTATGTTGTTCCTGGCGAGTATGTTTTCGCAAAAGGGGATATTGAGTTAAATGCTGGTAAAAAAGCGACTAAGCTTAAAGTTACCAACACAGGAGATAGACCTATTCAAGTAGGTTCGCACTTTCACTTCGGAGAGGCTAATAACGCTTTAGAATTCGATAGAAAAGCAGCAGCAGGAAAGAGATTAAACATTCCGGCTGGTTTATCAATTCGTTTTGAGCCAGGTGAAACTAACAATGATGTTGAAGTTATCCCATTTGGCGGTATCGGAAGAGTTAGAGGATTTAGCTTAAAAAAGAAGTAATTAATTTTAAAAATATAATATTATGACAAAAATATCAAGAAAGCAGTACGCTTCAATGTACGGTCCTACTGCCGGAGATAAAATTCGTTTAGGAGATAGTGCCTTATTTGCTGAAATTGAAAAAGATCTTACCGTTTACGGTGAAGAAAATAAGTTTGGTGGTGGAAAGACTATTAGAGATGGTATGGCACAGTCTGCTTCTCACACACGTGATGAAGGAGTGTTAGATTTAGTAATTACAAACGCTATTATTATTGATAGCTGGGGTATTATCAAGGCAGATATCGGTATCAAAGATGGTAAAATCTCTGGTATTGGTAAAGCTGGTAACCCAGATACCATGGATGGTGTTACTTCTGGTATGAATATTGGTGCTTCTACTGAAGCTTTAGGAGGTGAAGGTCATATCTTTACTGCTGGTGCAATTGATGCGCATATTCACTTTATCTGTCCACAATTAATCGATACGGCTTTATACGGTGGTATTACAACTATGATTGGTGGTGGTACAGGTCCAAACCACGGTACTTTAGCAACTACAGTTACTCCAGGTGCATGGCACATGGAAACTATGTTACAGTCTCTTGATGCTTTACCATTAAACTTCGGTTTATTCGGAAAAGGTAACTCGACTTCTGAAGCAGCTATTATCGAGCAAATTGAAGCAGGTGCTTTAGGTTTAAAACTTCACGAAGACTGGGGTTCTACGCCATCTGCAATCGATACTTGTTTAAGAATTGCCGATAAGTATGATGTTCAAGTAGCAATACATACTGATACATTAAACGAAGGAGGATACTTAGAAGATACTATCGAAGCTATCGGTGGTAGAACTATCCATACATTCCATACGGAAGGTGCTGGTGGTGGACACGCTCCTGATATAATCAGTATTTCTGGTTTACCAAACGTATTACCATCTTCTACTAACCCAACTAGACCATTTACAGTTAACACTGCAGATGAGCACTTAGATATGTTAATGGTATGTCACCACTTAGACAAGAACGTAAAGGAAGATGTTTCTTTTGCAGATTCTCGTATTCGTCCAGAAACTATTGCAGCAGAAGATATCTTACATGATATGGGAGTATTCTCTATGATGAGTTCAGATTCTCAAGCCATGGGTAGAGTTGGAGAAGTGGTTTGTCGTACTTGGCAAACTGCCGATAAGATGAAACAACAGTTTGGTTTCTTAGAAGAAGATAAAGGTAGCGGTAACGATAACTTTAGAATTAAGAGATACGTTGCTAAGTACACTATTAACCCGGCGATTTCTCACGGTATTAGTAACCACGTAGGTTCTATTGAGGCTGGTAAAATGGCAGATTTAGTAATGTGGAGACCAGACATGTTTGGTGCTAAACCAGAATTAATCATCAAAGGTGGTATGATTTTAGGTTCTAAGATGGGTGATGCTAACGCGTCTATTCCAACACCACAGCCTGTAATTTACAAGCCAATGTTTGGTTACTACGGTAAAGCTATGCAAGCGACTTCTGCATTATTCGTTTCTCAAATTTCTATCGAGAAAGGTATTGTTGAAAAATACGGTTTACAGAAGAAAGTTCTTCCAGTATTAAACTGTAGAGACCTTAGCAAAGCGGATATGGTACTTAACAGTGCTACACCACACATTGAGGTGAATCCAGAAACATACGAAGTTAAAGTTGATGGTAAAGCAATTACTTGTGAGCCTATCGATGTTGTGCCAATGGCTCAGAGATACTTCATGTTCTAATAACAGTTATCAATTTAATTGATAGAGTTTTAAAGCCATGTTGGTTGCTTGTAAAGAGTAACCAGCATGGTTTTTTTTATTAATCTAGATAGTAGATTTTATGCTGTTTTTAAAATGTAATCCTAATTTAATTTTGAAATGTCGTTTTGTTAATTCGGTATAAGATAGCTGTTTATTTGATTAAAAATACTGCTGTTTTTTTTGGGTTTGTAGCTTGATGCATTCCATGTAACTTTAATAACTATTTTTTTTGATAAAATGCGTGTTTTTGTGAATCGACCCCCTAAATTTATAGAACACTAAGAATTCAAATGTTGAAATGATATCTGCTTAGTTGTTAATTTTATAGTTTGGATGCCGTCTCCTGATTCTTTTAAATCAATATTGGCGGGTAACAAAGCCTATTGGCTTTTGGTGCTACAAATTATACTAAACTAAGCCTACCCATAATGTTCATGATATTCTTGTTTCGAAATACTCTGAGGAAAGGCAAATTATACCAATTTAGTTTTGAAATGTCGTATTATTAATTTGAATTATTTTTTGTTCAGATGAGATAGAAAATCAAAGCATAGCCTGAGTTATGGTTTTATTTTATACCGAAATATGGGCGAAAAAGAAACAAATTATATGCGGCATGACATGGCTAATTTGGTATAAAGTAAGTGTGTGCTAAAACTCGAGTTTGATATAATGTGAAGTATAGAGTTGTTTCCTTTTAAGTTATTAAACTTAGGGAATTTCAAATTTATACAAATCTGTGCAAAAATGTGAGGCCTCTTAAAATTTAGTGCTAGAATCGTATCGATACCATCCTCTTAATTTACTTCACTCTTACATTGTCTGGAACTAACTTCGTATAATCTCCGTTGTTTCTTATTACATCTCTAATAATGGATGATGAGATATAAGATGTTTTAGCGGAAGTTAACAAGAAAACGGTTTCAATTGGTGCTAAATCCCTATTGGTGTGCGCTATGGCCTTTTCAAATTCAAAGTCAGCAGGATTACGAAGACCGCGTAATATGAATTCCACATTAATATCTTTACAAAAGTCGACCGTCATCCCTTCGTAAGTCATCACTTTTATTTTAGGCTCATCGGCAAACGCATCTTTAATAAACTGTTTGCGTTCCTCTAAAGAGAACATGTATTTTTTATCTGCGTTTATACCTATAGCAACAATTATTTCGTCAAACAGGGTGATACCTCTTTTAATAATATCGTAGTGTCCTAAGGTGATGGGATCAAAAGATCCTGGGAATATGGCGCGTTTCATTGTTTATAAAGCCTTTACAGTTGTGAAAGGAGGGTTTTTAGTGATACTTAATATCAAATATACACTTTTCTATCATGAAAAGTGTTTTTCGATTTTATATTTAGTTTGAAAGAAGCGCAGTTTCAATGGCGTTTTCAAACAATTCTTCTAAGGTTATGCCTGCGGCTAAAGCTTGTTGGGGTAAAATACTCTCTTTAGTTAAACCAGGTACGGTATTTATTTCCAATAAGTGAGGCTCTCCATTTTTAAAAATATACTCGCTACGGCTAAAACCTTTCATTTTTAAAATTTCGTATACGTTTTTGGCTATTGTATTTACCTTTTTTTCTTGTTCTTTAGTTAATCTAGCCGGTGTGATTTCTTGAGATTCACCTAAATATTTTGCTTGGTAGTCGAAAAAATCATTGTCTGTAACTATTTCGGTTATTGGCAATACTTTTGTTTCTCCTCTGTAAGATATTACACCAACAGAAACCTCTATACCGTCTAAAAAAGATTCAATAATAATTTCATCATCTTCCTTAAAAGAATTTTGAATGGCACTTTGTAAGGTTTCTTTTTTATACACTTTGGTTATACCAAAACTACTGCCGGCTTTGTTTGCTTTAACAAAGCAGGGTAATCCCACTTTCTCTATTATAGCGTCTTCATTTATGGGGTCGCCTAGGTTGAGATAAAACGATTCGGCAGTTTTAATACCATAAGGTTTAAGCACGCTTAAGCAATCACGTTTATTAAAAGTCACAGCAGCTTGATACATACCACTACTCGTATGTGGCATATTTATCAATTCAAAATAACCTTGCATAAAGCCATCTTCTCCAGGCGATCCATGAATGGCGTTAAAGACACAATCGAAGGTGATTTTTCTGTTTTTCACGGTCACCGAGAAATCGTTTTTATCAATGGGGTATTCGTTATGATCTGTGTCGACATAAACCCACTTATCTTTAAAAATGTGTATTCTATAAGCGTTGTATTTTTCTGGGTTTAGGGTTTCGAAAACCACGTTTCCACTTTTTAATGAGATTTTGTATTCACTAGAAAATCCCCCCATAATTATGGCTATATTTTTTTTCATTGATGCTTAAATAAAATGTCCTTAAGACTAAAGTTTTATAATATACCGTTGGTAATAATAGTGAGGCTAAAATATCATATATATTGCGAAACAAAAAACAGTTCTGTTTTTATATCTTTGCGGTATTGAAAATTTTAAAAAATGAACCTATTTAAATTCTTAGTAAGTAAAGTATTTTTAAAGCAAATTGCCTTGGCTGTAGTGGCTACGGTTGTTTTAGTTTTTTTGGCTTTAAAATGGCTAAAATCTTCTACTAATCATGGCGATTTTGAAACCGTTCCTCAACTTACCGGAAAATCTATAAGTGTGGCCGAAATTGAACTAAAAGAAAACAATTTAGTCATGCAAATTCAAGATTCTGCAAATTTTAATCCAGAATATCCTAAGTTCTCTGTTATAGAACAAGAACCTCCAGTTGGTGCAAAGGTTAAAAAAGGTAGAAAAGTATACATCACGTTAAACCCTTCAGGCTTCAGAAAAGTTCGAGTTCCCGATTTGTTAGAAAGCACTTTGAGGCAAGCGAAACCAACATTAGAGGCTCTGGATTTTAAAGTAGGAAAATTAACGTATGTAGATAATATAGGTAAGGACATTGTACTGGGAATGAAACACAAAGGACAGACTATTTCGGCTGGTGATATGCTACCCAAAACAGAAACAATCGATTTAGTTTTAGGCAACGGCAGACAACCACAAAACTAATATGTAATTAAAACAGATCAATACGCATTGCTATATTAAAATGAAAGACTACACACCACAATTGCCCGACGAGGATAATTTATACGAACATTATGCTTTTACGGTAGATAAAGGGCAAACTCCCTTACGTATTGATAAATACCTAATGAATTTTGTTGAAAATGCCACTCGGAATAAAATTCAAGCCGCAGCAAAAAACGGCAGCATTTTTGTAAATGATAAAGCAGTAAAATCTAATTATAAAGTAAAACCTTTTGATGTTATAAGGGTTTTATTCACCCACCCACCTTTTGAAAACCTCTTGGTTGGAGAAGCTATGGATATTGATGTTGTCTTTGAAGATGACGAACTTTTAGTAGTTAATAAACCAGCAGGTATGGTGGTGCATCCTGGGCATGGTAATTATTCTGGAACCTTAATAAATGGGTTAATCTACAGATTTGATAACTTACCAAATAATTCAAGTGAGCGCCCAGGTTTAGTACACAGAATTGATAAAGATACTAGCGGACTTCTAGTGGTTGCTAAAACTGAAAAAGCCATGACTCATTTATCTTTACAGTTTGCCGAAAAAACGAGCGAGCGTGAGTATGTTGCTTTAGTTTGGGGTAATGTAACAGAAGATGAGGGTACCATTGAAGGTAATATTGGAAGACATCCCAAAAATCGATTACAAAACACCGTTTTTTATGGCGATGATGCCGAAAAAGGAAAACCCGCTGTAACACACTACAAAGTATTAGAACGTTTAGGTTACGTCACTTTAGTGTCTTGTAAATTAGAAACAGGGAGAACACACCAAATACGGGTTCATATGAAGCATATTGGGCATACCTTGTTTAATGATGTGCGCTATGGTGGCGAAAAAATACTAAAAGGAACCACGTTTACAAAATACAAACAGTTTGTAGATAATTGTTTTAAATTGTTGCCAAGACAAGCCTTACATGCCAAAACCTTAGGTTTTAAACACCCAAAAACAAATGAGTATATGCGCTTTGAAACTCCAATACCCCAAGATATGCAGTTGTGTATAGAGAAATGGAGAACCTATTCTAAGCATCAAGAAATGAGGTAATTTATTTAGACTGAATTTACCAGATCTAAAGCTTACGAATTCAAAACACCAAATGGCCTTTTACTTAATTGGCAGTTTATGCTTATGGAGCGTAGTTTATAAAACAAAGAAGAGACACATTGTTTTTCAAAATAACCTACTGCAAGCAGATTATGAGTGTTTTTCGAATTGATCATACCCCAAGAAAAATCTTAAAAACAAATATTATACTATTAAAGCTTTGGCTTACAGTTCTGGATATAAAAGTAAAAGTGCTTATAATAGGGCATTAAAAACATGACGGCGAAACCCCTTCAGAATATCGCATAGCCTGTAAACATTTAGCTCTATTTAAATATAACAAGAACCATTTCACGAAACTACGGGTATGTGCATCATACCATGCGAATTTAAGAGCTTAGAACTAAGGCTTGAAAATCAAATAAATAAGTAGAAAAAAACCTTGAGGTATGAGTTGTTTTTTAACTCATTTTCGTGATGTTGACATGTTCTATCCTAAGGGTTTAAAAAACAAGCTGAATAATGTTGAAAAGTATAAATGACTTTATAAAAGTGCTAGGTATTATCCTGGTTATAAAGTTTTTAACTATCAATTTCATTTATAAGTATATTATTAATAATTGTTAACTTCTATTTTTAATATGGATTAGTAATCGTAAATTTGAAATAAATTATAAAATATCTCTTAACGGACTAAAATTGGACTTATGAAACTTGTCTTATCTCCTGCAAAATCTTTAGATTTTGAAACAAAAATACCAATCGATTATGCGACACAGCCTTCTTTTTTGAAGCAAGCTGCACTTATAAATAAATCTTTAAAAGACGAATCGCCTAAAAGCTTATCAAAACTTATGAAGATTTCAGATAATTTAGGGCAATTGAATTATCAACGAAATCAAGACTGGCAGCTTCCGTTCACAAAAGATAATTCGCGTCAAGCCGTTTATGCCTTTAGCGGTGATGTGTATAGAGGCTTAGATGCCTATACCATTCCAAAAGATAAAATTGAAACACTACAAAACACCGTACGTATTCTTTCAGGTTTATATGGTTTATTAAAACCAACCGATTTAATACAACCGTACCGCTTAGAAATGGGCACAAAATACGCAGTAGGTAACAATAAGAACCTTTACGAATTTTGGAGAGACGATATTACCAAAGCATTAAATGAAGAATTGGAAGACGACGAGGTGTTTTTAAACTTAGCGAGCAACGAGTATTTTAAAGCGATTGATACCAAAAAGTTAAAAGTTCCTGTGATAACTGCTAATTTCAAAGATTTAAAAAATGGTGAATATAAAATCATAGCATTTTATGCCAAAGCAGCGCGCGGTTATATGGCCCGCTATATTGTAGATACCAATGCCAAAACTATAGACGATTTAAAAGGATTTAATTACGAAGGTTATAATTTTAGCGACCCCCTAAGCACAGAAACCGAACTTGTTTTTATAAGATAAATTCAAGAGGCAAAAGTACCTTAAAGGTCTTGATTATGTCGCTATATTAAGATAGTTTTACAAAAATTATAAAATTTTCGGAATCGGATTACTATTAAAACAACAACATCAATAAAATAAAATGTCTTACTACTTAATATTAGCGCTTCAAGGCTATTGTATCTATCATTTGTTAAAACATAGAAAGCAATACTATTGGATTTTTTTAATTGTTTTTATACCGGTTATTGGAAGCATTATTTATATCATCACACAGGTTTACAATAGACAAGATGTTAAGAAAGTAACCAGTGAAATCACAACCGTCGTAAATCCTACAAAAAGAATAAAGGATTTAGAAAAACAACTTGAGTTTTCAGAATCTTACCAAAATAGAGTTAATCTTGCCGATGCTTATTTAGAAAATAAAGATTATGATAGTGCGATTCCTTTGTACTTAAAGTCTATTGAAGGTAATCCTACCAATGATCTTTATGTTAAAAAGCAATTAATTGAGGCTTATTTTAATATTGAAGATTATAACAATGTGGTCGTTTATGCCAAAAAAATAGAGAAGCATCCCGAATTTAATAAGTCAAGGTCACAATTTATATACGGCTTAGCATTGGAAAAAATCGGTGATTTTGAGCAGGCAGAAGCCAATTTAAGAGCCATCGATATTCGCTATTCGTTTTATAACGAACGATTAATTTTGGCCAAATTTTTAATAGATAGAAATAAAGAAGCTGAAGCCAAAGGTATTTTAGAAGAAATTATAAGCGAGTCTCTACACATGACAAAACCCAATAGAGCCTTGTTTAATACCACCATACAAGAAGTAGAAAAGCTTTTAAAAAGCCTAAATAAGTGATGTTTTATTTAGGCTTGGCTTTATTACCAGCGCTAATTTTGCTTTCAACCGAAGGTTTCTTTTTAATTCGGGGTCTACGAGCACCAAAAGTGCCTCGATTTATTTTGCCGCGTTTTGTTTTTTTGTCACCTTTTCCCATAATAAAATTTATTTTTTGCTTAAATTTTAATATACTCAATTTTAACTTAAAAGCCTAAAAAAAAAGCTGTTTAAACACGAGCATCCATATAAACCATTTATTTATAAAGATACTACAAAATTAATAGTGGGTACCTTGCCACCGCCTCGCTTTTCTATTGGCGAGCTTCTAGAAAAGGATGTCGATTTTTGTTATGGGAGTTATTACAATTCATTATGGTTATTTATTGATAATATTCATGATTTAAATTTCCGTTATGATAATTCTATTGAAGCTGTCGAACAAAGAAAACATTTCTTAATAAAACATAAAATTGGAATTTGTGATATTGTAGAAAGTGCCGAACGTGAAAAGGTGGATGCCTCAGATTTAGGTTTGAAAAACATTAAATTACGCAATATTATTGGCTATTTAAATCAATATCCCAGGATTACCACCTTGTTGTTTACTGGCGGAAATAGCAAAAATGGTCCCGAGTATTTTTTTAGAAAGCACCTCAAAGATTACAATATTAAATTAGAATTGCTCAATAATGAAGTGCCTAGAGTCCATCAATTTAAATTACCAACCAACTTAAACCATAATGCACTCAAGGCCAGAACAATTAAAACGGTGTGCTTAACATCCAGCTCTGGAGCAGCAAATATTTCAATAAGCAGAATGCCTCTTTACAAACAGTTAAAAGCTACAAACCCTAAATTTAATACCTTCGATTTTAGAGTGATGCAGTATCGAGAGTTTCTTTAATACCAAATTAACCATGATGTCGCCTATAATTCGTTTACTCACATCTTTTTATTTTATAAATAGGTGTTCATGATGTGCTTCGCAGTTCTTTTTAGCCCATATAATAGTAAAATAACGAGTTCGTGAATCTGTGGTTTCTATCTCATCTGAACAAAAAAGAATCCAAATTAATCATACGACATGTCAAAATTAAATTGGTATAAAACGTTTTATAACGCACTATTTAAACTATAATCATTAAATAAGACGTACATTTGCGACTTAATTAGAAAGAGATGACCTATAATTTATCATCTCATAGACCCCTATTAGGGATACCAAAAATTTTATATGTCATTTAACGCTTTAGGCCTATCCGAAGCCTTGCTAAAAGCTATTAGCAAAAAAGGATACACATCTCCTAGTCCCATTCAACAAAAAGCCATTCCACCAATTTTAGAGGGGAAAGATGTTTTAGCATCGGCACAAACAGGAACTGGAAAAACGGCAGGATTTACATTACCTCTTTTACATATACTTTCTGAAAATTCGCAGGAAAGACGGCGAGCTATTCGTGCTTTAATATTAACACCCACACGCGAACTAGCAGCACAAGTGTATGCTAATGTTAAAGAATATAGTGAGTTTCTAGATTTAAGAAGCACCGTTATTTTTGGCGGCGTAAACCAAAAACCTCAAGTAGCAACCATTCGTCAAGGTGTTGATGTTTTGGTGGCAACTCCAGGCCGTTTATTAGATTTACAAAACCAAGGCTTATTGTCGTTAAAACATGTAGAAATTCTGGTTTTAGATGAGGCCGATAGAATGCTAGACATGGGTTTTTTACGTGATATTGAGCGTATAATGAAGCTAATGCCTACAAAACGTCAGAATTTGATGTTTTCGGCAACCTTTTCAAAAGATATTAGAAAACTGGCAAACGGTATTTTAAATCATCCCGTACGAGTTGAAGCCACCCCAGAGAATACCACAGTAGAGGCGATTAGCCAGAAAGTTTACCGGGTTGCAAAAGGTTTAAAAACGGATTTGATCATCAAATTAATTTCAGACGATAATTGGAAACAAGTATTGGTGTTTACACGAACTAAACACGGTGCGAATAAACTGTGTAAAAAAATGGTAAGTGCCGGTATTACGGCTGCTGCCATACATGGTAATAAAAGTCAAGGTGCAAGAACAAAGGCTTTAGCAGGTTTTAAAAGCGGCAGTGTTCGCGTTTTAGTGGCGACCGATATTGCTGCCCGCGGACTCGATATCCCATTATTACCACACGTTATAAATTTTGAATTGCCTAATATTTCTGAAGATTATGTACACCGTATTGGTAGAACAGGTAGAGCAGGAGCAAGCGGTCAAGCTATATCTTTAGTAAGCGCAGACGAAACTACGTTTTTACGCGATATTGAAAAATTGGTTGGTATGAAAATACCAGTAGAAATTGTTGAAGGTTTTGAACCCGATCCAAACGCATCGACAGTACCTATAAAGCCAGGACAGAACCGTTCTCAAAGACCTCGAAACAATAACAAATCTTCAAGTTCTAATAGAAAAAGGGATAATTCTAAAAAAAGACCAAGTCGCCAAACCACTAGAACGTCTAGCGACAGAAGGCATTAACCATGTAAAAGGCACTTAAAGACAAAATTATTGAAGTTTGTAATCGAAAAATAGACCAAAAAGGCTCAAACGTTGGTTTATCATTTTATGCTTTTTTTGCGAACAAGAATGATGATCCAGAATTGCTTATGGAAATGACCACATGGTAGATTTTAACTGAAAAGTTAGACCATTTTGAAAAAGCGGTAAAGATTAAGAAATTAGTGTCACGTTTATAAATGGAAACACAACCTAACAACCCATTACACGGTATAAAACTAGAGCAGATTATAAACGATTTGGTCGCGCATTACGGGTGGGAATATATGGGTTACACCATTAAAATTAAGTGTTTTACCGATAATCCTTCGGTAAAGTCGAGCTTAAAATTTTTGCGACGCACCCCTTGGGCCAGAACCAAAGTGGAAACTATGTATTTAAAGATGTAGAGGAGTAAAGCAAGGTGAACTATTAAGCATCTTATTTAAAAATCTTAATACAGCTTGTTTGACGGTCTTCTTGAAAAGTAGCGTGTAAAGAAACGCATACTTTTCCGATAAAAATAACGTTAATAAATGAGCGATACAATAATATTTGGCTCAGAATTAGCTATTTTTTATGTGCGTTGCTAGCCATAGTTATTTATATTTGTTTATTATTTTGTAAATTCACTTTATAAAACTGTTTTTCGAGATGGAATGTTTATCACATAATTCAGAAATTGTTAACACTTTTTCTAATATCAGAAGTTTTTCTTACCAAGAGAAGAAAACTCCTTTAATAGACGAAAAAAGAGTGAATTCAATTTTGGACGCTATTCTTGATTTTAAGAATAGTTTAAAAGAAAAGACCAATAAGATTTATAATATCAATGAAAAAATTGAAAAAATTACTTGGTTTAATGAGTTAGACGAAGAAAGTTTAATGCTTTTGAATGATTTAATTTCATCTGCTAAAGATTTAAGAACTTCTTTAATCCGACAATTTATTTCAATGAATTCTTTAAGAAGAAAAGGAATTGCTAAAGAAGAAATAAAAGATTTCAAAAATTCTATTGATGAATTAAAAGAGTCCTATGAGGATTTAGAATCTGTATTTTTCTTTCTTCCAGAAATGCCAGATTTTGTTGAAACTACTTCAAAACTTTCTCTTGTGTAGATATGGAATTGTATTCTTTACAAGATTTTAAGATTGAATTTGATAAATTAAAATCTAAAAAATCCTATAAAACAATAGAGCAAGAATCATCAATTATTTTTTTGGAAAATCAACGGACCAGCTTTGTTCTGGTGTACGATTAAATCACAGTATTGATGTTCCATATATAAAAAAGAGATTAGGTGGTCGTGGTGGTTTTAGATTTTACTTTTTATTAGTAATCAAAAATGATTCTCTATATTTAATGTTTGTCCATCCTAAAACGGGTTCTCTAGGTTCCGATAACATTACAGATGAGTCAAAAGTTTATTTATATAAAAAAGTTTTAGAGTGTATACAATCAGAAGATTTATATAAATTGTCTTTAGATGGCTCCAAAAAAACAATCAAATTCGATAAATTAGTTAGTGTAAGGTCATAATTATGGCCAATGGTTCGTAGATATGCATTGTTTTAATGACTTGTATCCAAAGTTAAACGAAGTTATCGTTTTTTTCTTACAATATCATACCTATCTTAATTCATCTTTTTTAACCCCTCATAAACCACAACACTCACGGCATTTGCTAAATTTAAGCTTCTAACATGGGTACTATACAATGGTATTTTATACAGTTTATCTGGATGCGTTTCGGTTAGCCATTTGGGTAAACCAACCGATTCTTTTCCAAATATTAAGAACATATTATCTTTAAAAGGAATATCCCAATGGTTTTTAGTGCCATGGCTGGACAAGAACGCAAAATTTTCATCTTTATTTATTTCGAAAAATTGCGCGATATTATCATAATAGGTGACCGACAAATGTTGCCAATAATCTAAACCAGCACGTTTTAACCTGGCATCGTCAATTTTAAAGCCAAAGGGTCTAACCAAGTGTAATTTTGAGCCCGATGCCAAGGCCAATCTACCAATATTACCCGTGTTATTTGGTATTTCGGGCTCTATTAAAACGATATTTAAAGCCATTAGTTTAAAATTGTTTCAACAAATTTATCAATACTATCAATGCCTTCTTTGGTAACATGCTTTACAAAAGCACTGCCAATAATAGCTCCTTTGGCGTATTGCGTAGCTTGTGTGAAGGTATCGTTGTTACTTATTCCAAAACCTATAATTTGAGGGTTTTTCAAATTCATTTCAGCAATACGTTTAAAATACTGTGTTTGTTCTTCACCAAAACCAGCTTGTGCGCCTGTGGTACTGGCACTGCTTACCATATAAATAAATCCGTTTGAAACCGAATCTATATATCTTATACGCTCTTCGGTGGTTTGTGGTGTTATTAAAAATACATTAATCAACCCGTATTTCTCGAAAACAGCTTGATACTTTTCATGGTAAACATCAACAGGTAAATCTGGAATTATTAAACCATCAATTCCGGTTTCTTGGCACTTTTTACAAAACGCTTCCACACCGTATTGAAGCATAGGGTTAAAATACCCCATAATGATTAAAGGGATACTCACCGTTTTTCGAATGTCTTTTAATTGATTAAAAAGCAGCTCACTGGTCATACCGTCTTTTAAAGCCTGTGTAGAGCTGGCTTGAATAGTGGGACCATCGGCCAACGGGTCGCTAAAAGGCAAGCCTATTTCTATCATGTCAACGCCGTTTTTCTCCAAATTCTGGATAATGGGAACCGTGTCGTTGGTGTTTGGATATCCTGCTGTAAAGTATATGGATAATAACTTTTTATCTTCTTGTAGTTTTTGATTTATTCTGTTCATTGTAAATGAATAGTTTTTTCACTCCCTCGAAGGAGGGAATCATTTAATGTTTGTTTTAAATATATTCTGATAGATCTTTCCAATCTGGATTCATATCCTTAATTAAATTCTCTTTCCATGCTCTATTCCATTTTTTTATTTGGCGTTCTCTTTTAATTGAATTGTTTACATATTTTGTCGTTTCAAAATAGACGAGTTTATACACATTATATCGACCTGTAAAAGTTTTTAAATTATTGTTTTTGTGTTGTTTTAATCTTTTTTTTAATTGTTTTGAACGACCTACATAAAGCACAGTATGGTTTTTATTTGTTAATATGTAAACGTAGTGTAAATCCACTTTGAATTAATAAGATTTCCGCCTTCGCGGAAATGAAAAACAAACTATATGTTAAAATACTCAATATAATTCTCTAAATCTTTATCGCCGCGACCCGATAAACTCACCACTACAATATCGTCTGGTTTAAAGGTTTTATGCTCGAAAATAGCCAAAGCGTGCGAACTTTCAATGGCCGGGATAATGCCTTCTAGTTTGCATAAATCCAGACCAGCCGTCATGGCATCATCGTCTGTAATAGCTATAAATTCGGCACGTCCAGTTTGGCATAAATGGGCATGCATGGGACCAACTCCAGGATAATCTAATCCTGCCGAAATGGAATAAGGCTCGGTTATTTGTCCGTCGTTAGTCTGCATCAGTAAGGTTTTACAACCGTGAATAATGCCTTCTTTGCCTAAAACCGATGTGGCTGCACTTTCGCCAGAATCGACACCTAAACCTGCGGCCTCCACAGCGATAATATTCACGTCTTTTTCGTGTAAATAGTGGTAAAAGGTACCAGCAGCGTTACTGCCACCGCCAATACAGGCCACAACATAATCTGGGTTTTCTCGACCTTCGTGTGCGTTTAATTGCCATTTAATTTCTTCTGAGATTACCGCTTGAAAGCGCGTTACCATATCTGGATAAGGGTGCGGACCAATGGCTGAGCCAATAATGTAATGCGTGTTTACAGGGTTGTTTATCCAATCGCGAATGGCTTCGTTGGTGGCGTCTTTTAAGGTGCGACTTCCAGACATGGCAGGCACTACTTTTGCGCCTAACATTTTCATTCTAGCCACGTTTGGCGCTTGTCGTGCAATATCGATTTCACCCATATAAACAATGCATTCAAGACCCATTAAGGCACAGACCGTGGCCGTTGCCACACCGTGTTGTCCAGCGCCGGTTTCGGCAATAATTCGGGTTTTACCCAAACGTTTTGCCATGAGGATTTGACCAATGGTGTTATTTATTTTGTGCGCCCCTGTATGGTTTAAATCTTCGCGTTTTAAATAAATCTTGGTGTTGTATTTTTCTGAAAGACGTTTTGCAAAATAGAGCGGTGAAGGCCTGCCCACATAGTCTTTTAGAAGTTTATCGAACTCTGCCTTAAAATCTGGTTCGGCCATGATTTTTAGATAGTTTTGGCGTAATTCTTCTACGTTTGGGTACAGCATTTCTGGTATGTATGCACCTCCAAATTCGCCGTAATAGCCTTTTTCGTTTACGTTATAATTCATTTTTTTTATTTTTTATTTATGTTCATTTTGCCTTGATGCAAAAAGAACCAAAAAATCATATCAATCTGAGGGAATTCCTGCGGAACATTCACTCTCGGAAATTCGTGCTTAAAGCTTCGCTTTGCATCTTCATTCCTTCGCTCACTATTCCTTCAGATTGATGATTCCGACGGTGTCGAAACTTGGGTATTGATTTTTTTGTTAAATTTATTTTTTATTTATGAGTTCTTTTACTTTTCTAAAATCTAAACTTGTTTGTTGTTTTTAAATGCTCTTAATTTCTCAATATCTTTTAATCCTGGTTCTATTTCAAATTTACTGTTTATATCGATAGCGTAACAATATTTTGAGGCTTTGCTTTGCTGAAAGGTCTTTAGATTTTCAATTTCTTCCAATCCTATACCACCACTTAAAAAATAGGGTTTTGTGGATGGGTAATTGTTTAAAACATTCCAATTGAAGGTGTAACCGTTGCCTCCTGGTAATTTTCCTTTGGTATCGAATAAAAAGTAATCGCAAACGACTTCAAAAGGTTTTAAAACATCAAAATTGAATTCGTCTTTAATTGAGAATACTTTGATGATTTCCAAATTTTCGTCATGGTGAGACTTTTTATGTAAGTCGTGTACATCTGGTTTTTGCGATGAGATGACGTCGTTGCTTTGCTCCTTGTAATGGCGTTTCAAGCTGTTACAATATTCTGGTGATTCATTGCCATGTAATTGAACGGCTTGTAACTGGTGCGTCTTTATTTTTTTTAAAACAAAATCTAATTCTGCATCAACAAAAACGCCTGTTTTTTTTATGGATTTTGGTATTTCTGGAATCTGATTTTTATCGAAATGCCTTGTCGATTTTTCGTAAAAAATAAAACCGAGATAATCGGGTTGCAATGCCGCAACTTGTTTAATATTATCTTGGTATTTCATGCCACAAATTTTAAGCCGGACCCTAGCCCTCTCCAAAGAAGCGGGAATTGATTGCGTTATATGTTGTTTCTTTTTATTCATAAGAGTAATAGTTTACCTCCTTTGGAGGAGTTAGAGGAGGCTTTTAATAAATTCTGTTGCGCTCGCTCCAGGATTATCTGTTTTCATAAAATTTTCACCGATTAAAAAACCTTGATAGCCGTAGGGCTTTAATTCTTTTATGGCTTCAATACTGCTAATCCCGCTCTCTGATACTTTTACAAAATCGTCTGGAATAAGTTTGCTTAAGCTTTTGCTTGTTTCTAGACTCAGCTCAAACGTTTTTAAATTTCTGTTGTTTACGCCCAACAGATCTAAACTTGGCATGATGGATTTTTGTAATTCTGCTTCGTTATGCACTTCTAGAAGCACATCGAGTTTTAAGCTTTTTGCTAATTCTGAAAATTGTTTTATTTCAGCCCTAGTTAAAATGGCAGCGATTAAAAGAATGGCATCTGCACCAAACGCTTTGGCTTCAAGTATTTGATACTCGTCGATAATAAATTCTTTTCGCAGCAATGGTAAGTTGCAATGTTCGCGAGCGGTAATCAAATCGTCTAAGGTGCCTCCAAAATAGATTTCATCGGTTAAAACAGACATCCCACACACGCCGGCAAGCTCGTAACCTATAGCAACATCTTTAACACTAGCCGTATTGTTAATTACTGATTTTGAAGGTGATTTTCTTTTAAATTCTGCAATAATACCAGTGTTACTAGACCTTAATTTTTTTGATAATGAAATGGTTTTATGATTAAAAAAAGGTGTGTTTTCAAATACCTCTATAGGGATTAATTGTTTTTTTAAATCCACTTCTTTGCGCTTATCGATTACTATTTTATCTAATATATTCATGGGTTTTAGTGTTTAATTTTTAATCATCAGCAATCTAAAATGACTGTTTTTTGACAACCAAAACGTTTAACGGCTTAACGCTATGAGTTTATCTAAACTGTTTTTTGCTTTTCCAGAAAGCAGCGATTCTTTTGCCAGCTCGAACCCTTCTTTATGACTTATTTGTTTTGTGGTGGCGATCGCTAAACCGGCATTGGCAAAAACAACATTGTTTTGTGCTTCAGTGCCTTTGCCGCTAATTATGTTTATAAATATTTTTGCAGCATCATCAATGGTGTTTCCTCCAAATATAGCGTCTTCTTGTATGGTTGCTACACCTAACTCTTCCGGTGCAAATAAGGTTTCCGATTGGTTAGAGATCACTTTGGTTTTTCCGGTGAGCGATATTTCATCATAGCCATCTAGAGCGTGTACAATGCTGTAGTTTTTATCTGTTTGCTGGTATAAATAGCCATATAAACGTTGTAACTCCAAATTAAAAACACCGACTACTTGGTTTTTAGGAAACGACGGATTTACCATAGGCCCCAACATATTAAAAAATGTTTTCACCCCTAATTCACGACGTATTGGCGCTACGTTTTTCATGGCTGGATGAAATAATGGTGCATGCAAAATGCAAATGCCTGCTTTATCGATAGTCTGTTTTAAGAAATCTTCGTCGCTAGAGAATTTAATGCCCAAATGTTCCATAACGTTTGATGAGCCGCAGGCAGAAGATACACCATAATTACCGTGTTTTGCTACTTTAATACCTGCCCCCGCAGCTACAAAAGAAGATAGTGTTGAGATGTTAAAGGTGTCTTTTCCGTCGCCTCCAGTACCGCATAAATCTATCGCATTAAAATCTTTTAAATCGATGGGGATACATAGTTCTAAAAGGGCCGCTCTAAAACCTTGAAGCTCTTCAAGTGTGATACTTCGCATCATGAAAACAGTAAGAAATGAAGCGATTTGGCTTTGGTTATACAAACCGTTAGATATGTTTACCAAAACTTGTTTAGCTTCTTCGCTAGAGATGTTTTCGTGGTTTATTAATCTATTTAGTAGTTGTTTCATAAATAAAACTATATTTTCATTGCCTCGAAGGAGGGAATCTTAATATTTTTAGATTCAATTTGTAATAGATTCCCATCTTAATGGGAATAAAAATTAATTGTCTATCCAATTTTTAAGCATTTGTTTTCCGTTTGGCGTCAATACCGATTCTGGATGGTATTGCACGCCTTTTACATCGAATATTCTGTGTCTTAACGACATGATTTGTCCGTTTTCATCAAAAGAAGTGGCTTCTAAACTATCTGGTAAGTTGGGGTGGACCACCCATGAGTGGTAACGGCCAACTTCTATATTTTTCTCTAAACCATCGAATAGAGATTCATCATCTACAGTAATGGTTGTTTTTGTGGAAACACCGTGATATACATCGTCTAAATTAATAAGCGCACCTCCAAATACTTCGGCAATGGCTTGTTGCCCTAAACACACGCCCAAGATGCTTTTAGTTGGGGCGTATTTTTCTATAATCGGTTTTAGTAAACCAGCCTCGTCTGGAATGCCTGGACCTGGTGATAGCAGTATTTTGTGAAAAGGTTCAACCTCTTCTAGGGTTAATTTGTCGTTTCTAATTACGGTAACATCACAGTTTAAATCTTCTAAGTAATGAACAAGATTGTATGTAAAACTATCGTAATTATCTATTACTAATACTCTCATAAAGTTTTATTTTTTGTTTCCGCGAATGCGGAAATCTTTTTAAATCATTCTTTTATTTCAAAAACAGCTTCAACTTTCTAACTCTATATGTCTTCAGCCAATTTAATAGCATGCGTTAGCGCGCCTAGTTTATTATATACTTCTTGTAATTCGTTTTCTGGATTCGATTTAGAGACTACTCCCGCACCGGCCTGCCAATGCAGATGGTGGTTTTTACTTAAAAAGGTTCGAATCATTATGGCGTGATTAAAATTGCCGTTAAAATCCATAAAACCAATAGCACCGCCATAAAAACCTCGACTTGTTTTTTCGTATTGCTCAATAAGTTGCATGGCACGATGTTTTGGCGCTCCGCTTAACGTACCTGCAGGAAAGGTATCTGCAACAACCTGCATGGTTGAGGTGTCTTTATGTTTTTGCCCCGTAACCTTACTTACCAAATGGATCACGTGCGAAAAAAACTGAACTTCGCGGTAAGTGTCTACGGTGACTTGACTTCCGTTGCGGCTTAAGTCGTTTCTTGCTAAATCTACTAGCATGACGTGTTCGGCATTTTCTTTATCGTCTTTGGCCAATTGTTTGGCTAATTCGGCATCTTTTAAATCGTTTCCTGTACGTTTAAAGGTGCCTGCAATGGGATGTATTTCGGCTTTGCCGTCACTTACAATAAGTTGGGCTTCGGGCGAGCTACCAAATATTTTAAAGTTGCCGTAATCGAAATAAAACAGATAAGGCGAGGGGTTTATGCTGCGTAAAGCACGATATACATTAAACTCGTCGCCTTTAAAGGCTTGAGTGAAGCTTTTTGAAAGAACCAATTGAAACACATCACCGCGGGCACAATGTTTTTTGGCCAATTCTACATTTTTTTTAAAGGCGTTGTCGGTTAAATTGGATGTTAGACTTCCTTTAGATTCAAAATTATAGGAGGCAAAATTTTTCGATTTTATGAGGTGGAAAATAGCATCAATATTACTCTCCTTATTAAAACAATGTGCAAAAATATAGGCCTCATTTTTAAAGTGATTTATCGCAATAATATTTTGATAAACTGCGTAATAAACATCGGGAATTTGTATGGCGTTTTCTTTTTTTGAAATTGTCACATCTTCAAAATATCTAACCGCATCGTAAGCCATATAACCAAATATGCCATTATTTATAAATTTAAAATCTTCGTTTGAATCGACTTTAAACTGTTTTGTGAATTGATGAATTTCATCAGAAACACAAACCGTGTCATCGATATTTTTGGACTTAGAACTGCCATCGGGAAACGTTTGAGAAATCGTTTCATTTTCTACCTTAATAGAGGCTATAGGGTTAAAGCAGATATACGAAAAACTGTTATCGTTGGCATGATAATCGCTACTTTCTAACAAAATACTGTTGGGGTATTTATCTCTAATTTTAAGATAAATACTTACCGGCGTAATGGTATCTGCCAATATTTTTTTATGATGTGTGGTGAGTTGATACATATTTTAAATTAAAAAAGGCTTGTCGTGAATGACAAGCCTTTTGGATATTTTATAAGTTTTAAATATACGAGGAGCTACTTCACGAACGTAAGTTTGAAAAGTTCCACCACCAAGTATTATTTAAAATTGTGTTCATAATTTCTTTTATGTTGTCAAATATAGAAATGAAATTAATAGTACACAAAACTTTAAATAACTTTTTTTAGTAATAATTTTAGAACTGCATTATCTCTAACAAAAATTGATTAATTTTATGTTTATGAAACTAAAAGCATTAATTATTGCCGTAGTATTAATTTCCAGTTGCAATACTAAAAATAAGAATATTGAGAGTTTAACTGAAAGTAACAAAGCCCAGGTAGTTAAAAATACCGCATATCAAGATTTAGAAGTTTTCGATTTTAAAGGTTTTGAGAAATTTTTAAATCGAAAAGACGACAAAATATACGTGATAAATTTTTGGGCCACCTGGTGTGCACCTTGCATAAAGGAACTACCATATTTTGAGCTCATAAACACAGAATATGGCGATAAAAACGTGGAAGTCATTTTGGTAAGCCTAGATTTTCCGCATTTATACGAATCTAAATTAAAGCCATTTATAAAGGAGAATCAATTGCACTCTAAAGTCATCGCTTTAGACGATGCCGATATGAATTCATGGATTCCTAAAGTGGATAAAAGTTGGTCTGGATCTATTCCCGCAACCCTTATTTATAAAAAGGATATGCGTAAATTTTTCGAACAAGCATTCGATTACAAAACACTTAAAGCAGAAGTTGCTAAATTCTTAAAATAAAAATTATGAGAAAAAGTATAAGTATTATAGTTTTAACAGTTACAGTTGCTTTTCTTACCGCGTTTTCAGTAGCTAATGTAAAACCTAACAAAGGCTATAGAATAGGAGATGTGGTTGAAGATTTTTCACTTCAAAATATAGATGGGGCGATGGTCTCGCTTGCAGATTACAAAAAGGCTAAGGGTTTTATTATTATTTTTACTTGCAATACTTGCCCGTATGCCGTGATGTACGAAGATAGAATTATAGCCTTAAACAAAAAATATGCACACAAGGGATATCCTGTAATTGCTATTATGCCTAATAATACCAGCTTAATGCCCGGAGATAGTTTTGATGCTATGAAGCAAAGAGCTCTAGATAAAGGTTTTACATTTCCGTATTTAATCGATTCTGAGCAGAAGGTCTACCCTAAGTTTGGAGCCACAAAAACACCTCATGTGTTTATTTTACAAAATAGAGATCAAGGACATACCCTTGAGTATATTGGAGCCATTGATGATAATTATAAGGATGCCAGAGCTGTAAAAATTAAATATGTTGAAAATGCTGTTGATGCTTTACTGGAAGGAAAAGCCGTTAAAACGACCGAAACCAAAGCTATTGGATGTTCAATAAAAGTGTAGTTTTTTTAAATAAACTACAATTATGAATGAGATAAGCTGTTTTTTTAATTCTTATTTAAACGAAAATATTAAATTTGTAACTACAAATTTAAATTTAAAAAATGGAAAATTTAAGTCAAGAAAAATGGGTGTCGCAAATCGAAGAAGATAAAGACGCGGTTATTATTGATGTAAGAACAGAAGACGAGGTAGCAGAGGGTATAATAGAAAATGCGATACATATTGATATTCATGGGGGGCAAGATTTTATTGATAAATTAGAGGCTTTAGATAAAAGTAAAAATTTTTATGTGTATTGTAGGTCTGGTAATAGAAGCGGGCAAGCCTGTAGCATTATGGTTCAACTAGGTTTTGTTAGGGCTTACAATCTTGAAGGTGGTATATTAGAGTGGGAAGGCAACCTTGTTGATTTAGACTAAGGTATAAAAATGAAAAAGGTATTACTTTTAATCGTTTTTTTTGGAGTTGGGTTTTACAGTTGTAATAAGTCGGCAAAAAGTGATGCGAAATTGTTGTCGCCAGCAGAATTGCAATTGCTTATGCAACAAGAGGGTGTTCAATTAATTGATTTACGTACACCAAAAGAGTTTCAATCGGGTTTTATCGAAAATGCTCAAAATATAGATTTTTTGTCCCCAACTTTCGAGCAAGAGTTATTAAAACTGGATAAAAATAAACCTTTAATTTTATATTGTCGCTCGGGGAGACGAAGCGCTAAAAGTTATAAGAAATGGTTTCAAGCGGGGTTTACAGAAATATACGATTTAGAAGGCGGCATTGTTAAATGGCGAAACGGTGGGTTTTTAATAAAAAACACACCGTGAATATTATTGCAGTATACGGCTAAGTTGTTTTAAATTTAAGAGAATATCCATAATAGGTTTTGTTGAGTACATACTAAAACCATCAGCTAAGAGTGGAGTTCGAATTTAAAAAAACAAACCGCATTTTTTATCGTTTAGTTTTGCCTGTTTTCGTTATTTCTTAGATTGTATTTCAGGTTCTTCTTGCGAAACTTCAATAGGAATATTGTTTTGATCCGCAGCTACAATTTCTTTGTTTTCTGTTAAAGATAGGTCTGAATCACGGTTGTTTTTTCGCAAATTTACCGAATCTCCAATAGTTTGTTTTTTAATTTCTATATTCTTTTTGTTAAGAAAACTAAAGTTTATCGGACTGTAGTAATTGCAAATAAAAAGGCTTAAGCTTAATACAATTGCAGCTATAATTTTGGCTAAAAATGTCATAATATTATTTTAATTATCGAATTAATGCGAGTTTTTTTTCGAAGTTGAATCGACTTAGTTGTTTTTCGATTTTATCGAAATACCGTCTTCGTCGATACTAACTTTAACGTCGTTACTATTGGCCTTTATTCCCGTATTGTCAATTTTTAAATGCGCGCTATCTACGGTAATTTGTATACCTTGTTCATTTAGTTTTAGCTTAGAGTTTTCATCATTTAAATCAATATTTATATCGAAATCCTTTTCTACAAGACAGTCTAAACACTCAATATCGTCGTTTAAAATTTTTAGATACTGGTTATTGTCATTATAGGTTATAAGTGTTCCTTTATGATTGGTATAGTAAAAAAAGGTCTTAGAATTCTCGTTACATTTTATTACGGATCCTTCAGGTAAAAACAAGGTGATTTCTATATCTTGATCACTATATTTATCATCATAATTTATCGTAAAAAACGAATCTAGAAGCAAGACATTATTTTTTAGATCATAATTATAATTTATGTTTTTAGCACGGCTAATGGCTTTGGCATAATCTCTGCCGTTGGCACTTTTATTAATAGCTATTTTAGCCAGCGAATCGGTTGTTGATTTTACAATAATGCTAATATCGGATGCATAAATAGTTTTGTTTCCGTGCTCGTCGCGAATAAGTTTAAAGGATTCATTTTGTCTATTATTAGCATTTTTATATAAATCGTTGCCTAGCATTTTTAAATGAAGCGTATCGTTTCTTGTAATTTGTAATGTTTTCTCTTCAATAATACGCTCATCAAAAGCGTGTTCACTAGCTTGTCTAATGCCTACAATAACCAATCCTATAATAGAAATTAGCCAGACACCCAACAAGGTGAATTTTGCAATGTTTCCTATAGATTTTAAATTGTTTATTAAAATTTTCAGGCCTAAATAAAACACGAAAAAGAATGGTACACCTACAGCAAAAAAGGTTAACAAAGATACGAGCCAAATAGGAGTATTTCCAGCATTTACAATATTAACAATATCAATACCAGGTAAGTGAAAAAGGTCTACAACCCCTAAAGATAATAGAGTAATTATTAACGCGATAAGTGTCGATGCGCCAACAATCATTAAAATCACCCCAATAAATTTGGCAAATATTTTAAAGAAAAACATTATAATATCTCCAATCGTATCGAAGAAACTTTTAGATGACGATTTAATTTTTTTTCCCTGTTTTTCAAAATCAACTTTTTTAGCAGCATCAGAAATAGAATCTGAAACGGTTTTCGCAGCGGCACCAACATGATCTGATACGTTTTCAAAACCGTCTTTAATTTTTTTTTCAATATTGCTAATGTTAACAGGTTCCCCGGTCATCATAATTTTCTCTGCCGTAGTTTTCGCTTCAGGTACTAAAATCCAAAGTAAAAGATAGAGAAGTAGTCCGGTTCCAAAGCCAAAGATTAAAACTATCCAAGCTAAACGTATCCATGAAGCATCTATTCCAAAATAGTGACCCAATCCAGCCGATACCCCACCAACATAAGAGTTATCAGGATCTCTAAATAGCTTTTTAGAAGTTCTTGTTTTTTTCTTATTTGCAGCTTGTGGTTCGTCATCAAAAATGGCATCATCTACCAAGTAATCTTCAGGTTGTCCCATAATGGCGATCACTTCATCGACTTCGCTCATGCCAATAACTTGCCTCTGGTCTTGTTTGCGCTCATTAAAAAGTTCGGCAATTCTAGCCTCAATGTCTGCAATAATTTCGTCTCTACCTTGAGAGTCTGTAAACGAACGTTTTATAGCCTCAAGATAGCGTTGTAGTTTTACATAGGCATCTTCATCGATATGAAAAAATAGACCTGCTAAATTTATGTTTACTGTTTTATTCATTTTCTGTTGTTTTTTGGCTTGTTACAATGGTTACAGCGTTGTGTAATTCGTTCCAGGTGGTGTTTAATTCCTTTAAAAATAATTTACCTTTATCGGTTAATCCGTAATATTTTCGTGGTGGGCCAGAGGTCGATTCTTCCCATCTGTAATGCAATAGACCTGCATTTTTAAGTCTAGTTAACAAAGGGTAAATAGTGCCTTCTACAACAAGCAATTTGGCGTTTTTTAAAGTGTTTAAAATTTCTGCAACATAGGCATCGTCGTCTTTTAAAACCGACAATATGCAGAATTCTAAAACGCCTTTACGCATTTGTGCTTTTGTGTTTTCTATCTTCATAATCTCATGCGTTTGATATGGTGAAACTGTTCATTTTTTTTGATTGATGTGATGATTTTTATTGATGAATTTTTGGGCGTTACCACAAGGGTCGGGCTTTTCGTTGCAAGTCCTCGCTCGTGCCTCGCTGTGGGCTTTTCTCTACAATCCCTAACGCGGGCCTATTTGCTGTTTTCAGAGTTTGCGGTGTTACCATAATGCTATTTTAAAAAGTTAATCGTTAAAGGGTATTGGTATAGTTCCCCATCTCTTGCTTTTAAACTGGCTATAACAATAAAAACAAGCTCTAAAATAAATCCAATTACTGCCAAAGCACCCAAGGCACCACCTATATAAAGCAATGGTGATGGCTTGCCAATATTAATACTAAAATCATAGAAGCCGTTAAAATCTATAAAATCTAATCCACTAAAAATTTTAAAAATAAAAAACGGAATAGTTAAGGTTCCTAAAATAATGGCATATAGTAAAATACTCATCTGGAAATTAATAGCTTGCTTGCCGTGCGCATCTATAAATTCAGATTTATCTTTGTTCACAACCCACAATACAATAGGACCAATAAAATTTCCAAACGGAATTATAAATCGGCTAAAGGTCGATAAATGTATAAAAGTAGCGATGTTTCTTTGATGCCTGTCTATCATGATTTTAAAAGGTATAATAGTTGCTTATACAAATATATGTCTTAAAGCAGGTACTTTGTTACGCATAGTACTGTAATTTAACATTAATTTAACATATTGATATATCAAATATTTTCGATATTTTTGAGTAAATTCAATTAATAATGAAGTTAACACCTAGTAAAATCAATAAGTTTAACATTTTTAAATTACCATCAGTTTTTTTAATGGGTGTTAGGGTTACCTCGATAACTAACCAAGCCTGTACTGTAACCGTAAAGCATAAATGGATCAATCAAAATCCATTTAAATCGCTGTTTTGGGCCGTTCAAGGTATGGCTGCAGAGCTCACTACTGGAGCCATAGTTATGGCGAAAATTGCCGAGAGCGGAAAAAAAATTTCTATGTTGGTTACCACTAATAATGCAACATTTACAAAAAAAGCAACGGGCAAAATTACATTTGTATGTAACGACGGGGCTTTAATAGATGCCGCCTTGCAAAAAACTATTGAGACCGGCGAGGGGCAAACCTTATGGATGCAATCTGTAGGTACCAATACTGATGGTGTTGTAGTTTCTACTTTTAATTTTGAGTGGAGTGTAAAACTAAAAAGCTAGTTTATTTGTTTTTGCCAATAGTTTTCTGTGCATTCACAGTTTCTGGTATTAGAATTTAAAGGACAGAGCATCTTTGTAAAATTTTAAAAGAAACTGTAACAAAAATTAAAACAAATCAACCTATAAACAAATCAATAAAAACAACACGATATGACAGCACACGAAGTCGACTACGCCATCTATGGCGAAGAAATGCAATATGTAGAAATTGAACTCGATCCGCAAGAAGGTATAGTAGCAGAGGTGGGAAGTTTTATGATGATGGACGACGGTATTAAAATGGAAACTATTTTTGGTGATGGTTCGCAAAAAGACTCTGGATTTTTAGGTAAAATTCTCGGCGCAGGAAAACGCATACTAACGGGTGAAAGCTTATTTATGACTGTTTTTTATAACGACCTAATGGGTAAACGCAAGGTGTCTTTTGCATCGCCGTATCCCGGAAAAATTATTCCAATTGATTTAACACAATTCGGCGGAAAATTCATTTGTCAAAAAGACGCCTTTCTGTGCGCAGCAAAAGGCGTAAGTGTAGGTATAGAGTTTTCTAAGAAGATCGGACGTGGTTTATTAGGAGGAGAGGGTTTCATTATGCAAAAACTTGAGGGAGACGGTATGGTTTTTGTTCATGCCGGTGGTACCATGGCTAAAAAAGAATTACAAGCAGGAGAAATACTTCGTGTTGATACGGGCTGTATTATAGGTTTCGACAAAACTATAGATTACGATATCGAGTTTGTAGGGGGTATTAAAAATACCATATTTGGTGGAGAGGGCTTGGTTTTTGCAAAACTTCGAGGTCCTGGAACCGTATACGTACAATCGTTACCATTTAGTAGGTTAGCTGGTCGTGTTTTAGCAGCAGCACCTCAAGGCGGTGGTAAAAACAAAGGCGAAGGTAGTGTTTTAGGAGGTTTGGGCGATTTATTAAATGGAGATAATAGATTTTAAGTTGTTAAAATTTCATTAAATTCAAAGGCCTAAAACAATTTTCGTCTATATTAGATGTTTAATAAATAACACAAAAACACAAATCTATTTTTAATTTTAACCTAAATTTTTAATTGTAATTATGGCAAGAGCAATGTTTGAGTATACTAAAACTATACTTAATAAAGTAAGTTTTGATACGTCGTTATTTTGCAAAGAAGTACAAAAGGCAGTAAATAGACTACTAGCCCACGAGCTTGAAGAACTCAAAGTTTTTATTCAATCTTTAGTGCAGCAAAAACCTGAGTTAAATCAATGTCTAATTTATTTAAAAGCATAGATAAAAAGCGACCTCGGTCGCTTTTTATTTTTTTGGTATAGGGCTAATTATATTGACATTTTGGAATGTAATGGCCCCGCGAATAATTCCAGATATTACTTCTTGTAGCACTTCAATAATATGTATTTTTAGTTCGTTTTTATGATAGATTAAACTCACTTCTCGCGCAGGAACTGGATCGACAAAATGATGTAAATTTTCGGTTTCTTTTTTGTTTATATCCAGAGTGTGTAAATAAGGTAAAAGCGTCATTCCTAAACCTTCATTAGATAATTTAATTAGCGTTTCTATACTACCGCTTTCTATTTGAAACTGTTCATTAGTTTGATCTTTAAACGTCTTACACAAATTAACAACACCATCTCTAAAACAATGACCATCTTCAAGCAATAACATATCGTTAATCTCTAAATCTGATATGTTTATTTTCTTTTTAGAATACAGTCTATGACTTTTAGGAATATAACATACAAAAGGCTCAAAATATAAAACACGCTCTTTAATTAATTCGTTTTCAAGAGGGGTTGCCGCAATAGCAGCATCTAAATGGCCGTCTTTGAGTTGCTCTATAATTTCTTCTGTAGTTAACTCTTCTATTTTTAATTTTACTTTTGGGTATTTTTTTATAAAAGTTTTTAAAAACATAGGTAATAAGGTAGGCATAATTGTGGGTATAATACCAAGCTTGAATTCACCACCAATAAAACCTTTTTGTTGATCTACAATATCTTGAATTCTGTAAGACTCATTAACTATAGTTCGCGCTTGAGTAACAATTTTTTTACCAATTGCCGTAAGTTCAATAGGCTTTTTGCTCCTGTCGAATATCTGTACTTCAAGCTGTTCTTCAAGCTTTTGAATTTGCATACTCAGCGTGGGTTGCGTTACAAAACATTTTTCTGCAGCTTTTGTAAAGTTTTGGTTTTCGGCTACAGCTAAAACATAATATAATTGTGTAATGGTCATTAGTATCAATTTAGATTATAAAAGTATTAAAAGTATCAATAATACTAATTAAATAATCGTAAATTATTAATTATGTTTGCGTATAAACAAAAAAACAAAATAAAATGGCATACAATAGTATAGGTTTAAAAACCTCAGAAACAAAAGATATCGCAGAAGATTTAAATGTTTTATTAGCAAATTTTCAAGTATATTATCAGAATTTAAGAGGCATACATTGGAATATTAGAGGTAAGCGTTTTTTTGATTTACATGTTAAATTTGAAGAACTATATACCGATGCTAATGTAAAGGTTGATGAAATAGCGGAGCGTATTTTAACCCTAGGTGGAGTGCCTTTGCATACCTTTGAAGATTATGCAGCAAAAGCCCAAGTGGTAGTTGGTAAAAACATTACTGAAGATGATAAGTCAGTGCGTTTAATTGTAGATTCTCTAACCGAACTTTTAAAAATTGAAAGAAATATTCTTGAAAAATCTGGCGATGCAAATGATGAAGGAACAAACTCTATGATGAGTGATTTTATTACCGAACAAGAAAAAACAGTTTGGATGATGAAGGCTTGGTTAAACGAAACCATGTAGTCTGTGTCCAGTATTTATAAGCTGTACGCTTTAAAATCTCAGATTAAAACTTTTAATCTGAGATTTTTTTTATGATACAATGTAGTTCTATTTAATACCAATTTATTTTAAAGCAATCCTCTCGCTTTAATTTCTAAATAGGTATTAATAGTATCGATAGTAAGGTTTTCTGGGGTAGTTAATATGGAATAGATGCCGTATTTTTTTAGTTCGTTGACGATTAAGCGTTTTTCAAAAGCAAATTTCTCTGCGATTACTTTATCGTAAACTTCTTGCACCGTATGTGCTTTGTTGTTAATTACGCTATCTAATTCGGTATTTTGAAAGAAAACAACCACTAATAAATGATTTTTGGAAATGGCTTTTAAGTATGGCAGTTGTCGGTTTAAACCATCTAGTGTTTCAAAATTGGTGTACATTAAAATTAGACTGCGCTGTGTGATATGACGTTTTATATGGCCATAAAGTTGGCCAAAATCACTTTCATGAAAATCGGTTTTAACCTTATATAGTGCTTCTAATATAAGTTGCATTTGCGAACTTCTTCGTTGTGCGACAACACTATTTTCTATGGTTTTAGAAAATGATAGTATACCAGCTTTATCGTGTTTTTTTAAAACTACATTGCTAATAACAAGGGTGGCATTAATGGCATAATCTAAAAGACTTAAACCGTTAAAAGGCATTTGCATAACCCGCCCTTTGTCTATAATGGAATAGACCGGTTGCGATTTTTCATCCTGAAATTGATTAACCATTAATTGATTCCGCTTAGCGGTAGCTTTCCAATTTATGGAGCGCAAATCGTCGCCTAAAACATAATCTTTTATTTGCTCAAATTCCATGGAATGACCTAAACGACGCACTTTTTTAAGTCCGAATTCTAGGGCATTCTGATTGATATTTAAAAGTTCAAATTTTTTTAATTGCTTAAAACTTGGGTAGGTTGGTACCATAGCACCTGTGTTAAAAGTATAACGCTTGGCCACTAATTTTAATACGGAAGCCGCATAAACGTTTAAACTGCCAAAATGATATTCGCCCCTTTCGATTGGTTTTAAATGGTATTGAAGTGCTTGCGATTTTTGCGCGGCAATAAGGGCTTTAATTTTAAAATCTCTAATTTGAAATTGCTCTGGTATCTCGTCGATTATTTCTAAATAAATGGCAAATGGATAGTGATTAATGAGATTTAAAATTACAGCATTTTGGTCGCCATTAGAAAATTTATCGGGTAACACTCGATGCGCTTTAATTTTATCTTTACCAATAAATATTACAAGAAAATCGATAACAAAAAACAAAATAAGCACTAAAATTGAAAGTTGCGCAATGCGAAATAGCAAAGGGACAAAATAACTTAACCCAAACAAAAAAACAGTGCCAATGCCTACGTAGAAAAACCGTGGTTGAATGTAAAAGGACTTAAGTATTTTCAAAATTTAGTTAAAATTTATTGGTTATTACACGGAGTTTCGCTGAGGTTTCACAGAGTTTAGCGGAGTTTAATCTCTGTGTGTCTCTGTGCAAACTCTGGGTGTCTTTGCGAAATACTTTACTTGCTGAGTTCTGCATATTACCAACTAATTAGCGAGGAATCTCAACTGTTTCAATAATTTGTCTAATAATTTGGGCACTCGAAACACCTTCCATCTCGCGCTCTGGAGTGACAATAACACGGTGGTGTAACACCGGGATCGCAGCGCGTTTTATATCTTCGGGTGTTACAAAATCTCGCCCACTCATGGCGGCAAAGGCTTTGCTAGATTTCAGGATTGCTATCGACGCTCTTGGCGATGCGCCTAAGTATAAAAACGGATTGCTACGAGTGGCCATAATAAGCTGAGCGATGTACTTTAACAAATGCTTTTCAACTAAAACTTGAGTAACTAATAGCTGATATTCTGAAATTTGTTTCGCCGTTAAAAAAGAAGAAATTGTTGCTGTTTTTTCGGTATCTCTCAGTTGATGTTCTCTAGATAGAATTTCAATTTCTTCATCTAATTCTGGGTAATCTACATTAATTTTAAATAAAAATCGATCTAATTGTGCTTCTGGCAAACGGTATGTCCCTTCTTGCTCTATAGGATTTTGAGTTGCTAAAACCATAAAAGGCGAATCTAATTTAAATTTTCTACCATCAATAGTTATTTGTTGTTCTTCCATCACTTCAAATAAAGCGGCTTGCGTTTTTGCAGGTGCTCGATTAATCTCGTCAATTAAAATCATATTAGAAAAAATAGGGCCTTTTTTAAACTCAAACTCTGAGGTTTTTAAATTAAAAATCGAGGTTCCTAAAATATCACTCGGCATTAAATCTGGTGTGAATTGAATACGATTAAAACCAACGCTTAAAGATTTCGCTAATAGTTTGGCGGTTATGGTTTTTGCAACCCCTGGTACCCCTTCAATAAGCGAATGACCTTTAGCTAAAAGTGATGCTATTAACATGTCTATCATGTCTTTTTGCCCAACAATAACTTTGCCCACCTCTTGTTTTATGTTTTCTACACTACTTTGCAATTCAGATAAATCCAAACGATTTTTAAATTGTAAGTCGTTTAAGTCTTCTGCGCTATTATTTTTAGTTGGCTCGGTTAAGGGCGTTTTAGGCAAATAATTTTTATGGTCTTTAGGGGCTTTATTGTCGTCCATGATTTTTTAAATTTAAGTTTTCAATGCGTTTGTTTAGCTCTATGAGGTCGGTTTCAAGAAAATCAGTTTTAGCTCGTAAGTTGTTTATATAATTCACAAGGCTTTTAATAGCTTTTCTGTTTTTTCCTGTTTTCGATGTTAATTTATCTACAAATACGTCATCTAAAACCGAGGTATTTATATTGTAAGTTGTTCTAATATGTTCTAAAAAGTAGGTTATTTTTTTGTCTACAAGGTTTTTGTGGTCTTGAGTTTCATAATATAAATTAGAAACAGTTTTAACAAAATTAAGCGTTGTGTTTTGCAAAGGATTTATAATTTTAATGATGCGTTGCCGGCGTTTTGCATTAAAAATTACAAATAAAATAGCGAAAATCAAGGCCGTGTACCAGGCCCATCTAAACGATAATTGCTCTAAAAACCAACTCAGGTTCGATTCTCTTTTAGCCGTTCTATTATATGGGGTTCTTATTTTCTCATGGGCATCAAAATATAGGTCGCTTTCGGGTAGGTAAGAAATAACACCTTCTACATATTTATAGCGGTTGGCTTTTAAAATATTGTAATTGGTAAATGCTTTAGGCTCTAAATGTAAAAATAAGTGACCTTTTCCAAAAGGGATCTGTATAAAATTTACCCGTTTATAATCAATTTTGGTATGTCCTAAGACCACATGATTTAACGTATCGAATGTACTAAAAAAATAATCACCTTCGTTTTTATCGATAATGATATCTTTAGCATTGCTGTATTTTAAAGACTGGTAAGATATGCTATCTTTTGTGTTTTTGGTAAATTCAATAGCTATATTTAAAGTGTCATGAATTTTTTGAGGGAAGTCGTAGTCTGATATAAAAAGCGTATTTCCTGAGCTTACAAAATCTAATAATTCATCTATAGACTCAGAGTCTAAATAGTTAGAATTTCCAATAATAATATAAGTACCTCGGGCAGTATGAGTACCCGAACTATCCCTAGAATTTACTTTTAGATAATTACTAGGTAGATGATAAACGGTTCTTACTTTGTTGTTTTTAAAAAGGTTAGGTAATTCTTTGTAAAACACACTCAAGCCATAGGGATGGTCGCTCTTTTCGTTAAAAGATTCTTGCCAATCTATCTTTCTTGTAGCTTCTACATTTAAAACTATGGCTGCGGTTATAACTAAAGCAGCAATAATGAAAAATAAAAGGATGATTTTTTTCATTATTTCAATAGGTTTAGAAGGCTTATAAAGCGCTGTTTGGCTTTGTTATATTGTTCTGTATTTACAGGAAATTCGCCATACCAAATGTAATTATAAAGATACGAGGTATAGGCGAATGAGGGCCCAAAAGGTTTCCCTTTTGTTTCGTTTACATACGCTGCGTTGGTTTTGTCATCTTCAAATTTAATGTGTTTTTTTAAGCTTAGTGTTTTTAAGAGTAATAAGTAATAATAGCGTATGGCGAGCCTAAAATTATTGTCGTTTTCAGCCTGACGGATTAAGGCACTAATATCGGTGTTTTCAATGTTTTCGGCGGTAATCTTTTCTCGATGCTGCAGAGCTTTATTAGGTTTAGTTGAAAATAAGCTTGAACGACCTTCATTGAGTAAGATATAAACTAAAATTAGGACGGCCAGAGCAAGTGCTAAGTAAAAGAACCACGACAAGAAATCTAGGTTAATATTAAAGTTATAGGAGGACTTTTTCTCATATTTATAGTCTTCGTAGGTTCCAGAACTCGAAGGGGTATGACTTTTATATGAGTCGCCTTCGTAATTAAATCTATTGCTGGAATAACGTGTCTTAAAATCGTCGTCAAATTGTCTCGTTAGTTCAGGATTCTGAGTATTAGAAACACTAAAACCATCCAACGTATTTAAAAAACATAAAAACACCAAAATAACCATATGTAGACGGGTAATTTTCAAGCGATAGTTGGGGTTAAAGTTGATATTTGGGTTATTGTTTTTTGTACTTTAAAGGGGTAAACTAAGTAGTAGTAGCTTATTATACCAAGGGTAGTTAGAATAATTCCAACCGATAACCAATTGGGCATAACATTAGAATAACGCGTAACGTAACCCTCCAAAAAACCGGCTACAAAGGTAAATGGGAAGGTACTTATTAAAATTTTAACGCCTGTTTTAGCACCCATTTTAAACGAGGTGTATCTAGAATGCGTACCTGGAAACAGAATGCTAGCGCCAAGTATTAAACCCGCGGCGCACTCGATAATAATAGCAAAAATCTCCATAGAACCATGAATCCAGATGCCGCGAACACTTTCCCAAAAAACACCTTTTTCGTAAAAAAAATACTGGAAAGACCCTAGCATAATACAGTTTTTAAACATGACGTAAAGCGTGCCAACACCACCAAAAACACCTAAAACAAAAGCCATTATTCCCACACGTAAATTGTTAACGGTAATGCCAATAAAACTGCCCCAATTACTACCGCTTTTATAAACGGCAACAGGATCGCCAGCCTCAATATTTTCTAAAGACATGTTTACGTAGTTATCGCCTAAAATGGAACGTATAAACTCCCCATCGTTGGCTGCCGAAATCACACCTATAAACGTAAATGCAAAAAATATAATAAAAGTGATATAAATAAACTTTTTGTATTGGTAGCAAACTAGGGGTACTTCGGTTTTCCAAAAATCAATAAATCGATTGGTGTTTTGGCGTTTGGTTTTATAAATTTTTTGAAAGGCCTTGGCCGCTAACTGGTTTAAATAACTGACTAGCTTGCTTTTTGGGTAATAAGTTTGGGCGTACGCCAAATCGTTAACCAATTGAATGTACTGCGAGGCGAGTTCGTCTGGATTTTTAAAGTTGTTATTAAACACAGCCTTTTCAAAACTCAACCATTTTTCCTTATTTTGCTTGATAAATGCAACTTCTCTCATATATTTCTTCTGTAAAAAACTAAATTTTGTATCAAAAAAATGACAAAATTCAGTTTCACTTCAGTAGTCAACTTTGTTAATCCATATCAATTTTTCTTTTGACTTTATAAATTTTCAAAAGAAAAAATTCACGTATTTTTGATAAATTAAAATATAAAATGTCAGAGTTACAAATTAACACGACCCAAAATGTCAAAATAAAATTTACTGCCGTAGGGGCGGGGGAGCGCTTGTTGGCATTTTTAATTGATTGGGCTATAAAAGTAGGTTATTTAATATTAATAAACAGATTTTTTGGTGCGTTTGATAATATGGATCAATGGTCGCAAATTGCCATTAATACCGTATTGAGTTTTCCTGTTATGTTTTATACTTTAGCCTTAGAATCAATGTTAGAAGGTCAAACCATAGGAAAACGCATTCTAAAAATTAAAGTCGTTAAAATTGATGGTTATCAAGCTTCTTTTGCAGATTATGTAATACGTTGGTTTTTTAGAATTGTAGATATTTATGTATTAGGTTTAGGTTTTTTTATAATATTATTTAGCAAAAAGCATCAACGCTTGGGCGATATGGTTGCGGGAACTGCCGTTATAACATTAAAAGACAACGTGAAAATAAGCCATACCATTTTAGAGAATTTAAAAGAAAACTATAAACCAAGCTATGCCAATGTTATAAAATTATCTGATAACGATGCACGTATTATAAAAGAAACTTTTCGCACGGCTAGAGCTTCTAAAGATTATCAAACCCTAATAAAATTAAGAAAAAAGATTGTTGAAGTGACCGACATTAAAACCATAAAACAAAACACAGATATCGAGTTTATTGCCGTTATTTTAAAAGATTACAACTATTACACCCAAAGTATGTGAGTAGAGCAGAAATGCTATGCTTTTAAAGTGCGTGAGTCTCTTCAATCGAACTAACTTCTGGAAAAAAATTATTTAATCACATTAACCCCCTTAATTAATTAAAAATACATGTTTCTAACCCTAGATATTATAGGAACCATCGCCTTTGCCATTTCTGGTGTACTTGTAGCGCTAAGTAAAAAAATGGATTTTTTTGGTATTTTAATCATCGCTTTTGTTACCGCAGTTGGTGGTGGTACGCTTCGCGACATTTTAATTGGTAATACACCCGTGGGATGGATGACTAATATGGTCTTTTCTTATACAATTATTGGTTCTTCAATTTTTGCTATTGTTATTAGAAATAAAATTAATTATTTAAGAACCTCACTTTTTCTGTTCGACACTATTGGCATTGGGTTATACACTGTGGTAGGTATTGAGAAAGGTTTAAACGCGGGACTAGACCCATTAATTTGCATAGCCTTAGGGACTATCTCGGCATGTTTTGGGGGTATTTTGCGCGATATTTTATGTAACGAAATCCCTGTTATATTCCGAAAAGAAATTTACGCCACGGCCTGTATACTAGGAGGCACCGTTTTTTTTGTACTTCGAGAATTTCCAATACAAGACGATATTATTTTTATAATTGCAGGTTCGGTTGTAATTTCTGCAAGATTATTGGCAGTAAAATTTAAAATTGCGTTGCCAAATATTTATAAAGATTAGAGTTATTTGGGCGTTACTTTTTGAGAAAAACAAAAAGTCAGGCTTTCCAATACAATCTTTTTAAAAAAGGAATCATACGAAACAAGAGGTGGTTTGTAAATTGCCAAGGTTCTGGATTTGGGTGCAGGTTATTTTTATCGGTTTTTAAAAAGGATTTCCATTTCAATCCTTAACGCAAAAACCCATCAACTTCAATAACATCACCAACTTGCATACTACCAATAAAATAATCACCAATTCTTACACGTACCAATCTTAAGGTTGGAAAACCCACGGCCGATGTCATTTTTCTAACTTGTCTAAATTTACCTTCATTTAAAGTGATAGAAACCCAAGAGGTGGGGCCGTGCCTAGCATCTCTAATTTTTTGTGATCGATTGGGTAAGTTTGGAATTTCATTTAGCTTATGGGCTTTGCAGGGTTTGGTTTTATATTTTTTACCATTAAATCCAATCTCTACTCCTTGTTTTAAAATGGCAATAGCTTCTTCTGTAATCATCCCATCAACAAGCGCATAATATTCTTTTTCTACTTTTTGGCTGTTTACAAAATCACTTGTTTTTCCATTGGTGGTAATAAACAATAAACCTTCCGATTTTTCATCTAAACGGCCAATAGCCATAGCATTTTCAGGAAAACCGTAAAGGCTTCCTAGAAACTTTTTAGATTGCTGTTTAGAGTCGTGACTTTTAAATTGACTTAAATACCCATAGGGTTTGTAGACTACAAAATGTCTGTGCATTGTTGTGCTATTTTGTTTAAACCATTTAACATGGTGTTGATGGATTTGTGATTTTAAGTTCCCATAAACTTAAAATTTGATAAAATAGGATTTCTCACTTTGTTCGAAATGGCAGTTGCTTATTTAAACGCTTTCATTTAAAATACGGTGCACTAATGCTTTGGTTGGTTTTTGATCCTTTATCTTTGCTCTAACGGCCTCAAAAGTCATTTTAAAATCGCATCCCGCTTTATAATCACTGCAACCGTAAGCGGTTTTTCCTTTAATAACGCTGCCTTTTTTACATTTTGGGCAAGGCAAGACATCTTGTTTTGTGGTTTTAACAGTTTGTTTGGGTTCTAATTTTAACTTAAATTCATCATCAAATCGCAATAAACCCTCAACCATTCCAGTCTCGGTTTTAAAGCCCTTCAAGTTAACTGTACAGCCTTTGTGAAGCAGTCTAATGATTTGCTTTTCAGATATTTTTTTGTTTGCAAAAGTGAAAGGCAACACAAAATTGCACCCCGCTTTATAAGCACTACAACCATAGGCCGTTTTTCCTTTTAAAAGCTGGCCATTTTTACATTTCGGACAAACCTCGGCAGTAATCCCAGCCTGTTTTTTAACAGTTGCTTTAGCGGTTCTGTTTTTTATCACAGCTTCTTGCGAAATATTGGCACGTTGGGTTTCGCTACGCACCTCGTAAACCAAAGCATCTACCATGCGTTTCATGTTTTTTATAAAAGCACCAGCACTAAAGGTCCCTTTTTCAATGTCTTTTAATTGCTTTTCCCATGAGCCTGTTAATTCGGCCGACTTCAATAATTCATTTTGTATAGTATCAATTAATTGAATGCCTGTAACCGTTGGAAGCACTTGCTTTTTGTTGCGTTTAATGTATTTTCTTTTAAAAAGTGTTTCAATAATATTGGCACGTGTGGAGGGGCGTCCAATACCATTCTCTTTCATTAAATCGCGTAATTCTTCATCGTCTACTTGTTTACCTGCCGTTTCCATGGCGCGTAATAATGAAGCTTCTGTAAACTGTTTAGGAGGTTTGGTCTCTTTTTCTAAAAATGTGGGTTCATGAGGTCCTTTTTCACCTTTTGTAAAGCTTGGTAAAATACCCGATTCTTTTTCTTTAGCATTGGGGTTTTCAAACACTAGGCGCCAACCTTTTTCTAAAATCTCTTTTCCCGTGGCTTTAAAAATTACTTGAGCCGCACTGCCTAAAACTGTGGTGTTAGACACCGTGCAATCATCATAAAACACCGCTATAAAACGTTTGGTTATTATATCGTAAACTTGTTGTTGGTTGTACTGTAAATTTATTTGAATGCCTGTTGGAATAATGGCATGGTGATCGGTTACTTTCTTGTCGTTAAAAACCCGAGTTGATTTTTTTATCTTTTTCCCTAAAAGCGGTTGTGTTAGTTTTGAATAATTTGTTAGTTTTTGAAGTATTCCAGGTACCTTGGGATAAATATCGTTTGGTAAAAACGTAGTATCCACTCTAGGATAGGTTACTACTTTTTGTTCGTATAGTTTTTGAACAATTTTTAAAGTATCATCGGCCGAAAACCCAAATTTGGTATTGCAATAGACTTGCAATCCCGTTAAATCGAAAAGTTTAGGCGCGTATTCTTTACCTTTCTTTTTGGTAATAGATTGAATTTCAAATTCACTTTCTTTTACTTTATTGGCTAGAGCCTCACCGTCTTCTTTTTTAAAAAAACGCCCATCTTCGTAACTAAAAAGGGTTTCGCGATAAAGGGTTTGTAGTTCCCAGTAGGGTTGAGGTTTAAAATTCTCAATGTCTTTAAACCGGTTTACAACCATGGCTAGCGTTGGTGTTTGTACACGACCAACCGAAAGCACCTGCTTATAACCACCGTGTTTTACTGTATATAAACGGGTGGCGTTCATACCTAATAACCAATCGCCAATGGCTCTAGAAAAGCCGGCATAGTATAAATTATCGTAATCTGTAGCGGGCTTTAAATTTTCAAATCCCTCTTTAATAGCTTCGGTGGTTAAAGAGGAAATCCACAAGCGTTGTACTTCGCCTTTATAATTGGCTTCATTCATTACCCAACGCTGGATAAGTTCGCCTTCTTGACCCGCATCTCCACAATTTATAACCACACTAGCTTTATCAAACAAAGCTTTTACAATGTTGAATTGCTTTTGTATTCCAGAATTAGAAACAACTTTAGTCTCAAATTTTTCGGGAAGCATGGGCAGATTGTTCAAATCCCAGCTTTTCCAATGGGGTTTGTAATCGTTGGGTTCTTTAAGCGTACATAAATGTCCAAAAGTGTAAGTTACCGCATAGCCATTGCCTTCGTAATAACCATCACGCTTCGTGTTTGCTCCTAAAACAGAGGCAATTTCTCTAGCAACACTGGGTTTTTCGGCAATACAAACTTTCATTACTTTTCTTTAAAAAGGAAGCTGCAAAATAGGAATTTTGAAATGGTTTTTAAAGTATAAATCAAGTCTTTTTTACCTATCATTATGTCGTTGTGCGTAATTGTTGGCACTTTGTTGTTTGTGCGTGTTATTTGTTACAGAATTTGTGTGGCGGGCTCACCATGTCTTATATTTTTAATTTGAAAAACAGGAGTTTATGGGAATTACAAGTAAGCCTATTTAAGAACTCACGGAGTTTATGAAAATTGGCAACTAATCGGTTTTAAACTATTGGTTTTAGCGCACCAAAGAGCATCTCATTTTTTGTAAAATAAGCTAATTTATTTGCAACAAATTACCTGAGTTTCTCTCTTAGTCACTTAATTTTCAAGGCTTAAAAACTTTAATTTTTAAGAACAATAGCTTTAAGTGGTTTTTTAAATTTCTTATAGGGCTCTGGTATTTCTTTGAAAGGCTCTAAAGAAAAGGTGAATGTACTATCGGCACTAAAAACCCAATAATTCCCTTCTAACTTGCCGTGTTCGGTTTTAATGTTATTTTGCGGGATATGATTTATTGAGAATTGCTTTTTTTCTGCGTCATACCAAATGCCCATGGCTCGTAAATCTTTTTCGTTCGAATAGCTGAGTTGTAAAACGGGCTTAGAATGGGATTCTAGGGCTGTTAAGTTGTGATTTTTTATTTTAAAATTATCTAATTCTTTTGCCCAAATCGATCTATGGTCTTTTAGATTTGTCAAGGAGTTCCATTGCTGTATTGTAAATAGCGAATCTTTTTCGGTTCGTATTATGCTAAACAAATCATTTTGTACTATTTTAATGTACTGTTCTTTTGGCGATACCGTGATTGTTGTTTTTTCCGCGTATATGCGGCCATCTTCAATACCGAAAAAAGTACATAAAGCGAAAAATAATATTTTAATTTGTTCCATAATTTAATGCTTGTGCTTATCCGTAAAGTGTTATAATCCCATAATTTGTAAGATATATTGTGACTGTTATTTCATTACTAAAAACAAATATCTATTTTTATTTAGCGGGACAGTTCACTATTGTGCTGCTATTTATTTCCTGCAGATTACGCCGACCTGCCGGCAGGTATCGAAGATTTTTTAATTTTTTGGCTAAACCGGATATGTATCTAAGGCTTTCGTAACATTTAAATACCCGCTTAGTGGGTGTTTAAATTCTATTCTTTTTTCCATTTTCGTTTTCTATTCAATGCTTCTTGGGCTTCTAGTTCTTTTTGCGGGATTACTTTTAAAAATGAGGGGTGCTGCTCGATGGCGTATTCTATTCTTTTTACTATATCGTCTGTGGTTTCATTGTCGTAATCAATATCTAAAGGCTCTTTAATCTCAAAGGTTTGAAGAATGTTTTTCTTTTTAACGCGCAGTCCTTTTTTATCGAACGAACGGCGAAATCCATCAATAACAATAGGTACAACAACAGGTTTGTAACGTTTTATTATGTGGGCTGTACCTTTACGAATGGGTTTAAAAGGCGTGGTTGTACCTTGTGGGAAGGTAATGACCCAGCCATCATCTAGAGCCTTACCAATATTAGAAATATCACTCATTTTAACCTGTCTATTAACCTCTTTGCCCTCGGCCCTCCAAGTGCGCTCGATACTAATAGAACCAACATAAGCTAATATTTTAGGTAAAAGACCTGCTTTCATGGTCTCTTTGGCAGCCACATAATAAATATTAAGTTTAGGGTTCCATATATAACCTACGTTTTTTATGGAGTCTTCACGACCACTTAAACTGGCATTAAATACATGAAACATGGCAACCACATCGGCAAAATAAGTTTGGTGGTTTGAAATGAATAATACGTTTTTATCCGGTAGGTTTCTAATAATTTCTGAACCTTCAATTTGCAGTTCATTAAATCCGCGAAAGCGTCTATGGGTTATAAGTCCGAATAGTCTTATAAGCCATTTTTTTACAAAAAGTATATGTCCGAATGGATTTTGTTTAAATAATCCCATAAATCACACGTCAAAAAAAAAATTGGTTAGTATAAGTGAGCAAATGTAGTAAATCTTATAAACTAGAGCAGTTGTTTTAACATGTCTTTAATTTCACTAAGCATCATAGCAGTAGCACCCCAAACTACATGATTGCTTAAATGAAAAGCAGGAACCTCTACGTTTTTGCTGTATGATGCTGATACTGTTTTAGTTATAATGCTTTTGTCGTCTAGAAAATGTTGTAAATCGACTTCTATAATTGCTTCGACCTCTTTCTCTTCTTTTATAAATATTGGTGTGGTTTGTGATACTCCCATAAAAGGTTGCACGTAAAAATTGCTAGGTGGAATATAAATTTCCGACAATTGTTTTACCACTTTTATATGTTGTCTAGGGACACCAATTTCTTCAAATGTTTCTCTAACTGCGGCATCTTGCAAGGATTTGTCTGTGTTTTCTAATCGGCCACCAGGAAATCCAATTTGTGCCGAATGCACGCCTTTATAAGTTTTTCTTAAAATTAAAACTAAAGTAGTATCCTTGTTTGCATTTGGATAAAATAATGCCAAAACACCTGCTTTTTTGGCGTTTTTGGTGGCCTTTTTTTGTTGTTGTAGCAACTCCTGACGAAACGGGGGCACCATTTTAAATTGAGAAGCTTCGGCTGGAAGCTGTATATTTTCTATTTTTGAAATGGATTTCAAAAAATCATCAAAATTCATTCTAAATGCGCTTTATATTTATTTTTTTGTTTGTAATGCTTTTTCTGAACTGTGAAGATAAACAATCTAAAAAGAAAATCATTACAGATACCACTGAAACAACTTCTGTTAAAAAAGAAAAAAAACCTATTATTTCAAACGAAAACAAGAGAAGATACCCAAAGTTAAACTCTAAAAATGCGATGTTTTTTTTTGAGGAATACGACAAGCAGCATAAGGAGAATAAAGTACGTCTGACAACTGATTTTGGCGCTATTGATATTTTACTATTTGAAGAAACTAAATTTCACAGAGCCAATTTTATTTTCTTAACAAAGCAGGGGTATTTTAAAGATACTCAGTTTTATCGTGCGATTGATAATTTTATCATTCAAGGTGGTAATAGTGACGATAAGAAAACAGGAAAAAAACGTTTTGATATCGGGAAGTATTTGTTGCCAAACGATACAAAACGTGGGTTTAAGCATGATAGAGGTGTCGTTTCAATGCCTAGCAGTGATATTGATAACCCTCATAAATTAGCCTCGCCCTATGAGTTTTTTATTGTGCAACAACGTGGTGGCGCTCATTTTTTAAATGGCGATTACACCATTTTTGGTAAAGTGATAAGAGGTATGGATGTGGTTGATAAAATCGCTGCAGTAGAGACCGATGAGGCCGACTGGCCGCTTCGCAATGTTTATATTCGCAATGCCGAGATAATTGACGAATAAGAATTTTTGGCAACCTAATAAACTACTTTTGTTTTCAAAATTCATTTTTCTGTTAAACCTATTGGCGTTTTAATAGCAAAAACATAGGCTTTTAACATAAAATTACAAAATTGATCTTTTTAATTTGATAACTTTCGCATCTTAAAATCTAACCCTAAAATGAAAACACAAAAATTAATTAAGCCTTTGGCAATTTGCATGATTTTATCTGTAATTAGCTGTAAAGACGAGGCAAAAAAGGATTCGGAAAACGATCTTTTAGCAAGTAACAATAATGTATTGCTTCAAGAATGGACAGGACCTTACGATGGTGTTCCAGCATTCGATAAAATGAATGTTAACGACATTAAAGAAGCCGTAGAAATTGGTATGGCTTTAAGCTTGGAAGATATCGATGCGATTGCAAACAATGCAGAAGCACCTACTTTCGAGAATACCATTGTAGAAATGGAACGTTCTGGAAAAGAACTCGATCGCGTGCTAACCTACTACGGTATTTTAAGCAGTAATATGAGTTCTCCAGAATTTCGAAAAGTGCGTGGTGAACTGGCTCCCAAACTTTCTGAATACAGTTCGAAAATTTCTCAAAACGAAAAATTATTTGAGCGTATCAAAACAGTTTATCAAGCTTCAAAAGATACACCTTTAGAAGCAGACCAACAGCGTGTGGTAGATTTGGTTTACAAACGTTTTGAGATGAATGGTGCAAATCTTGACGCTGAAAAAAAGAAACGTTATGCCGAAATAAACAAAGAACTATCTAGTCTTTATAACGATTTTTCTAACAACGTATTACACGACGAAGAAAACTATGTAACTTATTTAACCAAAGATCAATTAGGTGGTTTAAGTGATGGTTTTATCAAATCGGCCGCAAAAATTGCTAGTGATAAAGGTCAAGAAGGTAAATATGCCATTACCAATACGCGTTCTTCCATGGATCCGTTTTTAACCTATTCTACAGAGCGTGAATTACGTGAACAAGTTTGGAGAAACTACTATTCTCGTGGCGATAATAACGACGAGTATGATAATAAAGATATTATAGCCGAAATATTAAAACTTCGTAAAGAACGTGTGGGCTTGTTAGGTTACAATAATTATGCAGAATGGCGATTACAAGACCGCATGGCTAAAAATCCAGAAAACGCTATGGCTTTAATGGATGCTGTTTGGCCAGCAGCTATTGCTCGTGTAAAAGAGGAAGTTGCAGACATGCAAGCTTTAGCTAGTGAATTGGGTGATGATCTCAGCATTAAGCCTTGGGATTATAGGTATTATGCCGAAAAAGTTCGTCAAGCGAAATACGATTTAGATAGTGAGGAGGTTAAACAATACTTGCAATTAGATAAATTAACCGATGCTTTGTTTTATACTGCCGATCGTATTTTTAATTATAAATTCACCCCAGTAAAAGAAGGTAGTGTACCAGTATTCCATCCAGATGTGAAGGTTTGGGAAGTAACCGATAAAGATTCTGGAGCACATGTTGGACTGTGGTACCTAGATCCGTTTGCACGCGAAGGAAAACGTTCTGGAGCTTGGGCAACCACTTATAGAAGTCATACAACTTTTGATGGTAAAACAAATGTCTTGGCATCAAACAATTCTAACTTTGTAAAAGCGGCACCAGGAGAACCTGTTTTAGTATCTTGGGACGATGCCACTACGTTTTTCCACGAATTTGGTCACGCTTTACACTTTTATTCATCAAATGTTAAATACCCAACTTTAAATGGAGGGGTTCGCGACTATACCGAGTTTCAAAGTCAATTGTTAGAGCGTTGGTTGTCTACAGACGAGGTGATTAATAAATTTTTAGTTCATCATGAAACAGGGGAGCCAATGCCTGCAGATTTAGTGGCTAAAATTAAGAAAGCCGCTACCTTTAATCAAGGATTTGCCACTACAGAATATTTGGCATCTGCGATAATGGATATGAAATTACACCTAGCAGATCCAACAAATATTGATGTTGGTACATTCGAACGCGAAACTTTGGCGCAATTAAAGATGCCTGAAGAACTACCAATGCGACACAGAACACCGCATTTTGGTCATGTTTTTGCTGGAGAAGGGTATGCAACAGCCTATTACGGATATATGTGGGCCGATGTTTTAACAAGCGATGCCTCTGAAGCCTTTAGAGAGGCACCAGGCGGTTTTTATGACAAAGAACTAGCAGATAAATTAGTGAAGTATTTGTTCGCACCTAGAAATGCTATGGATCCTGCAGATGCCTTTAGAAAATTTAGAGGACGCGATGCTAAAATTGAAGCTTTACTTAGAGATAGAGGATTTCTAGCTACAAACAACTAGAAACTATTATTTTACACAAAGCGATAAAAGCCATACGATTTTGTATGGCTTTTGTTGTTTTACAAGCTAACAATTTGGTCCTTAAATTAGTTTTGGTTTTAGGGGTAAAGCTGATATTTATCAGTGCGTAGGTCTAAAACAGATGCTATATTTGAATATAATATAAAACCTAAGAATTATGAACTATACAGAGAATTTTGAAGGGATAAAGATAGATGTTCAAGCAGTCGATATTACCATAAGTGAAACCGTGCAACAAGAAGTTAGAGAGATTATTAGTAGACTAAAAAGAAATATTTCTGATGTAAATTTTGTAGATGTTTACTTTAGAGATAGCAAGGCAAAATCGACAAAAGCTAAAGAGGTAGGTATGAGATTTGGTATCCCTGGTAGAGATGCTTATGCATCCGATTCTGGAGACAATTGGATGGAACTCCTTAGTAATGTAGAAGAAAAACTTCGTCGCCAACTTGCAAAAGCATATCGGTAATAATTTGGTTTAATGCTGTATTTTACTCCAAACAAGTCGTCGAGACTATTTCATTTCCAATCAATTAAAAGATGTTCTATAAGAAGTTAATCCAGTTCTTATAGAACATCTTTTTTTATAAATCATTTAAGGAGATAATATTAGTCGGAATTAGATTAACAAATGTAGTGGACGCGTAATTTAAAGGAGATGATACTTTTTAAATATGCTTTAAAAGAGATATTTTAAATTACGACTCTATTTTTTTAAGCGCTTTGTAATTGGCGTTTAGACGCTTTAAAAGCAATCCATAAATAAGTTTGTAAAACAATTTTATAACGGCCAAAAGGATGAATAAAAGCAGAATCATAAAAAATACAAATACTAATATCATAGTTTCCTTACCAGCACCTGTGGTTTGCACGTTATCAAACAATATTTTTGAAGGATCGTTGTTTATAGTATGTATTATTTGAGCTATGGTGACAATAAAAACCAAAGCCAGATTGTAAATAACGTAGTATTTAATAATTTTTCGTGTTTTTAAGATGTTCTGCATCAGTGTTTTCACATTATCGGTTACAGATATGGCTCTGTAGGTTTTAAAAAGTAGATATATAAAAAGCAAAATAACCGCATAACTAAAAATTTCTAATACTAAGTAAGCTTGCTCGCTAAAAGAATCTATATTTTCATCATAAGCAAAAAATGGAAGGTTGTTTAGAACAATCCAAAACACAAGTTCTGCAATACTGATATAAAATAAAGTCTTTACTATAGAAGACGATTTTTTATGCAGCATAGCATAAATATCTTTAGCCGAAAATTGTTTATCTCCAGGCTGTGATTTATTCCAATCTTTTTTTAATAAATCTAAGTTATCCATGGTATTACGGATTTAGTAGGGTTTTAAGCTTGGCTTTAGTTCTATTCATTTTTACGCGTGCATTTACTTCACTTATGCCTAGAGTATCACTAATTTCCTTGTAATTTTTATCTTCTAAGTACAATAAAACCAATGCTTTTTCTATATCATTTAACTGATATATGGCTTGGTAGAGCGCCTTTAATTGCTGCTCTTCGGTATCGTCATAATCCTCTTGTTTTATTTTAAATTCAACATCTCCAAAATCTTGAGTGTTTATACGTCGTTTAGATTTTCTATAAAGGGTAATGGCTGTATTTAAAGCCACACGATACATCCACGTGCTAAACTTTGCATCGCCACGAAATTTAGGATAGGCCTTCCATAGCTGTATAGTTATCTCTTGAAATAAATCGTTGTGAGCATCGTAATTGTTGGTGTACAACCTACAAACTTTGTGTACAATGTTCTGATGCTTTTCCAACAACTCTACAAAACTATGTTTAAGGGCGTTATTCAATTTTACAGTTTAGTTACAAGGTTAGTATCACACAAATTAAAATTGTTACAGGAATTTAAAACAATATTTTATTCTCGTTGGAGGCATCACAAAAATAGATGATTTTATTATTAATACTTGCGCAGCATGAGCTATTAATACCAATTTAGTTTTGAAATGTCGTATTATTAATTTGAATTATTTTTTGTTCAGATGAGATAGAAATCGAAGATTCATGAACTCTTTATTTTACTATAATATGGGCGTGAGCTAAAATTAAAGCATAGCCTGAGTTATGGTTTTATTTTATACCGAAATATGAGCGAAAAAGAACTGCGAAGCACATCACGAACACCTAAAATAGAAAAGTGTGAGTAAACAAATTATATGCGGCATGACATGGCTAATTTGGTATAAATTAGTCTCCATACTGGACATGTCGAAATTATGCAGGATTAAAACATCTCATTTTTTTGCTTAAAAGATAACCATAAGCACAAATATTTACAGGATTTATGTTGTCGAAATCGCCAATAATTTAGTGTTTTAAACGTGTTTTTAAGAAGGAGATTATTTATTCAGCACTCTGTTTATAAGGTGTTTAGCTGGTGTGATAGCCAGATGGATTAGACATGATATATATCATTTTATTTTGTTTGAGTTATTAGTAATTTAAAGTCCAGTTTAAATACTTCAAGTCATGAAACCAAAGAAAAATCCCGAATTAGAAATAGGACGCAATAGTAGTTTATATTTTGCGATAGGTTTAAATATTATGTTGTTTTTAACTTGGCAAGCTCTAGAATTTAAAACTTTTGATAAGGATATTTTCGCTGTTGAAGTATTGGAAGTTGAAGAAGAGCTTGAAGAAGAAATCCCACTTTTAAGCATTACGCCACCACCACCGCCTGCTCCGCCACCAACAGTAGTACAAGAAACAATTACTATTGTTGAAGATATTGAAGAGATAGAAGAAACTATAATTGAAAGTACAGAAGCCAACCAAAGTGAAGCGCTAGAAGAGCGCATTGTTGAGGTTAGCGATGTCGCTGTAGAAGAAGTCGAAGAAGAGGTCGAGGTACCGTTTGCTGCTATTGAAGATGTGCCCATTTATCCTGGGTGTGAGGGTTTGAGCAGAGCTGAAATGAAAGACTGTTTTCAGAAAAAAGTACAAGCTCATGTGGTTAAAAATTTTAAATACCCAGAAGTGGCAGTAGATTTAGGAATTCAAGGTCGTGTCTCTGTGTTATTTGTTATCGACGCAGATGGCTATACAACTCGAATAAGATCAAGAGGACCAGATAAAAGCCTTGAAAAAGAAGCCGAACGTATTATTAGTTTGCTGCCTCAAATGACACCGGGAAAACAACGCGGCAAAGCCGTAAAAGTAAGTTACGCCATCCCTATATTTTTCAAGCTTGAGTAAGCTTTTAAACTAATATTATTTTCTTTAATTCTTAGTATATGGCTAGTGTCTAATTAACTAGTTTCGGTCTGAATTGTCAGATTTCGCACCTCGTAAAACAGTAGTCTAGATTCTGTATTCTAATTAAAAAAGATATGCGATTTGTAACATGTAAGTTCAAGTAAAATACATTTTTAACTTGTGGCCTCTAAAAAAAACAAATTAAATAGTAGATTTTAATGTCATATTAATACGTTCTGCACGATATTTGTTTTCTAATAAAAAAATAGTAATCATGAAAAGACTAACTCTCATACTAAGTTTGTTTTTTATTCATATAACCGATACTTTTTCGCAAGCTGAAAGCCCAGAAAACGAAATTATTGTAAATATTTCAAACTTTAAAAGTAATAAAGGTCAGGCTCTTATTGGGCTGTATAATAAAAAAGAGAACTTTTTAAAAACCCGTTTTAAATCGTTTCAGGTTAAAATTGAAAATAATAGTTGTACAGTTGTTTTTAGTGATATTCCAAATGGTACGTATGCGGTTTCTATGTTTCATGACGAGAATGAGAACGGTAAAATAGATACTAATTTTCTTGGAGTTCCTAAAGAAGATTACGGCTGCTCGAACAATGCCAAGGGTGTTATGGGACCCCCGAAATGGGAGGATGCTAAATTTGAAATTAATAACGAAACCATCACACAAAACATTAGCCTATAAAACCAATAAATATTAAAGCTGTAGTAAATGTAATTTTTAGGAGATCACAATACATCGATTTTTTGATAATTTGTATCATAATTTATGCCTTAGATTATTACAGTGTTTTTAATTCGTGATACTTCAAAATAAGGAGAGCAGTCTTTTTCCTAAAAACACAAATTATTGGTTCTTAATAAAACGCCTAACTGCAACCCATTGCTTCAACATATCTCTGGCGTCTTGTGCAGGGTAACCCAAAACGGTTTGTCCTGCTTTTACATTGTTCATAACCCCAGATCCAGCTCCAACTGTTGCACCAGATTCTATGGTGGTATGGTCTTTAATAGAGGCGCTCCCGCCAATAATCACACCATCGCCTAAAGTTACAGAACCAGCGAGCCCGCTATGTCCTGCCATAACACAAAAACGCCCCATAACGCTATTATGTGCTATTTGTACCAGATTATCAATTTTACAACCATCTCCAATTATGGTAGAGCCATACTTTGCTCTATCTACACACGAGTTTGCACCAATTTCTACGTAATGACCAATAACAACATTGCCTATTTGTGGTATTTTAACCAGACCTTGGCCATCGTCACTTGGTCGGTATCCAAAGCCGTCGGCTCCAATACTTACATTGGTATGAAAAACACAATGACTGCCAATAATAGAGCGTTCTCGAATTACAGTGCCAGACCATAAGGTGGTCTTATCACCAATAATAGTCTCATCAAATACACAAACATTGGGGTATAAAACAACACCGTTTCCTAAAATAACATCTTTACCAACATAGCAATTCGCGCCAATCTTAGAGCCGTTACCAATTTTAGCGGTGTGATGAATAACTGAAGTAGGATGAATCTCGGCTTCAAAATCTGGAGTTGGTGGATTAAATAATTCTAATACTTTGGCCATGGCTAAATCTGCGTTTTTCACTTTTATTAGTGCTCGATTTTCACCGGGTTCAACCGTTAAATTATTATCTATAATAGCTGCACAAGCTTTTGAGGCTGCCCAATATTTTACATATTTATTGCTGCCAATAAATGTAATATGATTGCTGGATGCATTTTGTAATTGCTCGGGGCCTTCGATTGGTTTATTTGTATGGCCAATTAATTCGCCTTTTAAAATGTTGTTAATGTCGCTAATCGTGTAAGTTACCATTTGTTTATTTTTGTTAATCATACCAATTAGTGAATATAAAGCCGTAAAAAAATTAAATTATTTTAGAAAAAATAAAAATTATTAGTAAGACTCCTGTGACCGTAAAATGGCAGTTAAAGACTAAATAATAAAACGATTTAAATGCGATATTATATATAATTAAGTATTAGGTTGTTGTAAATCTAATTGAAATAAAATGAAAACAGCACAAATTAGTCTTCTATTCTATTGTCATCAAAAGCAGAGGGTAATAATTTAGGCATAAACTTTACGACTAACGGTAGTAAAATAGCGCCACCTGGAAGTAAAAATATAGCTAGACTTGGTATGGATTTAAAAATATCGATTAATTGTTCTTGTACTTTTTTTTGTTCTGCTTTACTCAAATCTCTAATCGTAGATTGAGATAATAAGACGACGAGTTCTTTGCTATCTTTTAATTCGTGGTATAAACGTTTACTATTTCTAGTAATAAGTTTAGATACCATTATACTTGAGTTATTATAAAAACTTTTTACAATATTTTTAGAACTTAGTAGAGCGATATTATCTCTATGCAGGGTATAAAACGAATTTACAGAACTAATAGATTGCTTAACTCTATGGGCATCTAGTTTTAAGTCTTTACCCAGTTTAGCAAGAAACAATTGTTCTTCTTTATCGATAGTGCGGTCGCTCCAAGTAGCCATACATGCCAAATCTAAAAGGTACTGTTTTTCTTGGGGTGTATTTAGATAACTTATGGCGTCGGTATAACTAATTTGCGCATAGCTTTGATGTCTTAACGACGACTCAAAAAGTTTTATTAAACTTTCATCATATTGATTTATTTTGGCCTTAGATTTTAAAGTGTCTAACGAAATATATTCTATGGCTGCCTCCAAATTTTTTACATACGTCTTTGAGATGTCATTGTGTTTTAAAAAGTGCTGATAGGCTAAAATATCTACAAATAGTAAGGCGTTTACAATAAAATAATTAAAATTTTTTGTAAAGATATTATCATCTATTTGAATGCGTTTGTGAATAATCTTTTCAAGTTGTTCGCTTGACGAGCTTCCGCTTAAAAACTCTTGAAAAAAAGAGGTTTTGAGGTGATTTATTTTTCCGTAAAAACTTACAACACTATCTATAAAATCTAGTTTTGAGTTTGAGTTGTTGTGGGTGTATAAAAGTGCAAGGCATAAATTGGTTTTACACAACTCTTGTTCGGTTAGGTCTTGATTTATTATGACCCTCTTTACTACGCTTAAATTACTGCCGTAAATAAAGCCGCAAGCGCGTAAATCACTATAAAACAAGACTTCTTTTTCTTTTAAAAAAAAATCGTTTTTAGCAACTTCTTGAAGTAGTTTTTTTATCCAACCTTGTGCTGAGGGATTCATGAATTTTTAGTAGTTTATTTTAACAAAAGTTCATAACTAAAACAACTTAACTTCTTTTGCTTTTTAGTATTCAATAATACCAGCGCAGCTAACTCGAGCACCGGCAGCTCCTGTTGGTTGCGATGTAAAATCATCTTCTCCAGCGTGCACAATTACCGATTTGCCAATTATATTTTTGTTGTCGTCTTCGCATCCAATGCACCATTGGTTGGTTGCAAAAGTAATGCTGCCATTTCCGTTTTCATCAGCTATAAAATTACCAATATCACCTTTGTGGTATCCTGCTTTGTCGCCCCATTTGCCATGTGGTTCTGCTGTTGGATTCCAGTGACCACCTGCCGAGGTGCCATCATCTGATGAGCAATCGGCTTTTTCATGAAGATGTATGGCGTGAGTGCCACCTGGATTTAAACCACTAACAACGGCAGTTAAGGTTACTATACCATCTTCCTCTGAAAACACGGCATTACCAGAAACCTCGGTATTGCTTTTTGCATTTAACGTGATTTTGAGTGTTTTGGGTATCTCTGATGGAGCATTTGTTGAGATTTCAGCGCTTTTTTTATCGTTTTTACACGCTAGTGCGCTTAATGTTAAAGCTAAAATTAGAAAGTTTAAGGTTTTCATCTTCTACAAGATTTTGATTTCTTTCGAAAGTTAAGTTAATAATCAGCTAATTACAAATTTTATAATTCGCACGAATCATATTTTTAATTTACGTAATTTAGCAATATAAAAGTTAGGCATGTCAAGAAAATTAATTAACAAATATAATATTGCGGGTCCCAGATATACAAGTTATCCTACGGTGCCATACTGGGATAGCGCGACCTTTTCGTTAGAGAGATGGAAGTCTTCTCTCGCAGCATCCTTTAAAGAAAGTAATGTAAACGAAGGTTTAAGCCTCTACATTCATTTACCTTTTTGCGAAAGTCTCTGTACGTTTTGCGGATGCAATAAGCGTATCACCAAACAACATAGTGTGGAATCGCCATACATAAAAGCTGTTTTAAAAGAATGGCAATTGTATTTAGAGTTGTTTGATGAAAAACCTGTCATAAAAGAAATGCATCTTGGTGGGGGTACACCAACTTTTTTTAGTCCAGAACATCTAAAACTCTTAATTAATGGAATTTTAAAAGATTCTGAAATAGCCAAAAATCATGAGTTTAGTTTCGAGGGACATCCAAACAACACAACCAGAGCACATTTACAAGCGCTTTACGATGTTGGTTTTAGACGTGTAAGTTACGGGGTACAAGATTATAATGAAACGGTACAAAAGGCTATAAACCGAATTCAACCTTTTGAAAACGTTAAGCAAGCTACAGATTTAGCAAGAGAAATTGGATATACATCGGTTGGGCATGATATTATTTTTGGTCTTCCACATCAAACGGTAGCACACGTAAAAGAAACCATATTAAAAACTAAGGCTTTGCTTCCAGACCGTTTAGCGTTTTACAGTTATGCGCATGTGCCATGGATTAAAGGAAGTGGGCAACGTGGTTATAACGAATCTGATTTACCATCGCCAGAATTAAAGCGCGAGCAATACGAACTTGGTAAAGCGCTACTTGCAGAAGTGGGTTACCATGAAATTGGTATGGATCACTTTGCTTTGGCCACAGATAGCCTTTATAAATCGATGGTAAGTGGTAATTTGCACAGAAATTTTATGGGTTATACAGCCTCTAAAACGCAAGCCATGGTTGGTTTAGGGGTGTCGTCTATTAGTGATAGTTGGTACGGTTTTGCTCAAAATGTAAAGCACCTTGAAACCTATTACGATTTATTAGATGAAAATAAAATACCTGTTTATAGGGGCCATATTTTAAATGAAGAAGATTTGATTATTAGAAAACATATTCTTAATTTAATGTGCCAGTTTAAAACCGAGTGGTCTCAAAACCATTTGTATTTTGAAGAATTGCCTAAAGCGCTTTCGCAATTGAGTGAAATGGAAGAAGACGGCTTACTTGTTATAAAACCCAATAGTATCGAGATTACAGAAAAGGGACAACCATTTGTAAGGAATGTTTGTATGGCGTTCGATTTACTTTTACAGCGGAAAAAACCCGATGTGCAGTTGTTTTCGATGACGGTTTAACCGAAATAATACATACTTATGAAACATCTGTAAATAACACATGATACCCGAGGAAATGATGAGATGGATGTCGCATGTTATCGATGAAAAAACAATAAATATAAACACATGAAAAAAATTGTTGTACCCATTGATTTTTCTGAACACTCCGAGTTCGCTTTACTTGCTGCAGCCCAATTGGCAAAGAAATTTAATGCAGAGTTGTTGGTGCTGCATATGTTAGAATTATCTGATAATTTGTTAAGTGAAAGCGATGAATTGAAAGGCGAAAAAGCAGTATTCTTTTTTAAATTAGCAGAGCAAAAGTTCTTGAGTTTTCTTGACAAAGATTATTTACAAGGAATAAAGATCACCCCAATAGTTAAGCGTTTTAAAGTGTTTAGTGAGGTAAACGATGTGGCAACAAACCATGACGCAGACCTTATTGTTATGGGCTCTCATGGTGCAAGTGGTTTAAAGGAAATGTTTGTAGGCTCAAACACAGAACGTGTGGTTAGGTATGCAGAAATACCTGTATTGGTGATTAAAAATAAGTTGGAAAACGTAGATTTTAAAAATGTGGTATTTGCATGCGATTTTTCCGAAGAATCCATAATAGCATACCTAAAGGCGTCTCGATTATTTGAAAAAATGGGTGCTAAAATGAATTTGGTTTATGTGAACTTACCTTATGATGCATTCAAAAGCTCTTTAGAAATAGAACGTATTGTAATAAACTTTTTTACTAAAGCAGACGGGAATCTCGAGCGTATGAAAGATGTGAATTACGTATCGGACTACAGTGTTGAAGAAGGTATTTTTAATTTTGCTACAAAACAAAATGCAGATTTAATAGCAATGCCAACACATGGAAAAAAAGGACTCACACATTTTTTTCAAGGTAGTGTTGGAGAAGACGTGGCGAACCATTCTACCTTGCCAGTTATTACGTTTAAGATTTAGTTCTTCTTTATTTAAAAACACTTAGTTTTTATTGGATTAGAACACTTTACATTTAAACAACCTCAAGTACTACTCTAAAGTGTGGTGTGTTAACTCTATTAAACATCAACATAAAGTTTTAAGTTAATGACACTCTATTGCACTCGATACCGTCTCGGTAATTGGAGCAGGCGAGAGGTATGGAATGCCCAATCCTAAGCCTCTAAGAATAAACAACAAACCAATTATAATTACAAAAACGGGAATGGCTTTTTGTATGCGTTGTTTAATGTTGGTATTTAAAAATTTTCCGAGGTAGATGGCTGAGGTCATTAGCGGAATAGTACCGACACCAAAAAGCATCATATACAAACTAGCTTGAAAAGCATTTGCAGTTGTTATGGAAGCAAAAACGGCCATGTAAACCAATCCGCATGGTAAAAAACCATTTAAAAAACCTATGGTTAAAAAGGTGTCGGCTGTTTTCTTTTTAAACGCCTGACCTAAAGCAGATTTTACTCTGGAGATTATTTTATAAATAGGTTTAGAGAAATTATACTTATTAAACGTCTGTACCGGAATTAATACCACTACAATCATTAAAGCCCCAACTACAATCGATAATTGCTGCTGTAAGCCAAAAATGTAAAGGCTTTTACCTACCAATCCAAAAACCAAGCCCATTAAACTATAAGCTAGTAATCTCCCCAAGTGGTACAGGGTAATTTGCACGACTTTTTTGGTAGAATTACTTCTATCTACAGGCAACATAAACGCAATAGGCCCACACATGCCAATGCAGTGAAAACTTCCTAAAAGACCCAATATAAGTGCAGACCAAAGCATGGTTACAGAAATTTAATAAGTAATTTCTTTTTTGTAGAGATAGGGCTTACCATGGTGAAGCCAATCTACTATAATATTCCATCGACCAGCTAGCAAACGTGTATGGGGTATAAGTAATTTATGGTTTGTTAATAAAATAGGGTTTTCGAAGTCGAATTTTCTGTTAGAGGGTCTATAGAGACGTACTTTACCAGTTATACTCTTAGGGTCATGCGTTTCTGGAAAAGTTATTATGATACCTTCAGTAGTTTTTGTCCAACTAATTTTTTTGGACAAGGCATTAGCATTTTTTTGTTTTTCAATATCGTTTTGAACCTGTAGTTCTTGACTGTAATAATTGTCTTCAACTAAATCATGGCTGTATCTTTCATCAACATGCATGGTAATAACCATATATAAAATGAAGCTTATAAACCCAATAAAGGCAATCACTATTCCGGTTCCCCAATTAATTTTCATAATATGTTATGCCTACTAAAATAGGACTTTTTTAATTCAATATACATTATTTCTAGCCATAAAGCTTTTAATTATAACTTCTTGGTGCTAAAAAATTTACAGTGGTGGTCTCAATTAATTGATCTCCGCTGTAAACATCGACGGTTAATTTGTTTTTATCGCCTTTTAATTCAGTCTTATTAATTTCTATAAACAAGGTGCCTTCTGCCAATCCTTGCTCAGGAACCTCTAGTTTTTCAGATGCAGAAACCAGTTTAATTTCACCAGTATGCTTTCTCAGTTTAAAGTTTATATCCTGAATGTTTTTCGTGGTTTTGTTTACCAATTTATAAGTAAAAACATTACTTATAATAGCTCCTTCTTTATGCTCGTATAGTTGCCCTGGTAAACGCAAAATTCTAGCTTCAACATCATTTCGTAATAATAGCAGACCTATCAAAATACCTATTAAGATGGTTAAAACGGCTATGTAGCCTTTCATTCTAGGAGTGAGTTTAAATTTTTCTTTGCGCTCTATTTCATCTTCGCTCGCATATCGAATTAAACCTTTGGGTAGATTGATGCTTTCCATAATATGGTCGCACTCGTCAATACAGGCGGTACAGTTTATACATTCTAGCTGGGTGCCGTTTCGTATATCAATATTGGTCGGGCAAACATGTACACATTGAAAACAATCTATACAGTCGCCATGTCCTAGAGCTTGACGATCTTCATTTTTCCTGAATTTTTTTCTTCCATTTTCACCCTCGCCACGTTTATGATCATAAGCTACAATAATGGATTTGTTATCAAGTAGTACACCTTGTAATCGTCCATAAGGACAAGCGATAATACAAACTTGTTCTCTAAACCAGGCAAACACAAAGTAAAATACAGCTGTAAAAATAATAAGCGGTAAAAAGGTGCCAATATGCTCTAAAGGGCCTTCACTTATGTATTTTAATAGATTGTCGCTTCCAATTAAATAGGCTAAAAAAACGTTAGCAATAAAGAAGGAAATGATTAAAAATATAAACCATTTAAACAGACGTTTTTTTATTTTTTCGGCATCCCATTTTTGTTTGTCTAATTTTCGCTGTTTATTTCGGTCGCCATCAATCCAATATTCAATTCGACGAAACACCATTTCCATAAATATGGTTTGGGGACATATCCAGCCACAAAACACACGACCAAAGGCAACCGTAAATAAAGCTATAAAAACAACACCTATAATCATGGAGATTACAAATAAGTAAAAATCTTGAGGCCAAAACGGAAAACCAAATATATTGTAGCGACGTTCTAAAATATTAAACATTAAAAATTGGTTACCATTTATTTTAATAAAAGGTGCCGCAAATAAAAAAGCGAGTAAAATATAACTAACTATTTTACGTTTTTCGTAATATCTTCCACTTGGTTTTTTTGGATATACCCACGCCCGTTTACCCTCTTCGTTAAGTGTACCAATACTATCTCTAAATGATTCGTTTTGTGGAGTTTCCAATTTTTATACGTATTTTGAAATTTCTTGAAATTTTACAATTAAAGGTTACTCGGTTTCAGCAACCCAAATATCGCCTTCTGGAGCTTTCGGTTCTGCTGGTGTTGTCCCTTGAAATTGTAAAACATAACTAGATACTTGAGCCATTTCTATTGGTTTTAAACTTTGTTTCCAAGAAATCATGCCTTTTCCAGCACGACCTCCCTCAGAGACTACTTTAAAAACGTTTTTAATTCCACCACCTAAAATCCAGTGGGAATCGGTTAGGTTTGGACCAATACCACCACCGCCATCAGCTTTATGACAAGCTATACAATTAACTTCGTAGATGGTTTTACCGGCTGCCAAATCTGCGGGATCTGTGAGTAATTCGACCGTATTGATGTCCACTAAATTTTTTGCTGTTTTTTTATAATTTTCAATGGCGATTTTAGCTTCGGCATATTCGATTTCTAACTCGTCGTACTGATTTTTACCATCAAAAATGTGGTATCTGGCCAAATATACAGCTGCAAATAGTATTGAAATATAAAAACTGTAAAGCCACCAAGGTGGTAGGTTATTGTCCAATTCTTTTATCCCATCGTAATTATGGTCTAAAATTATTTCATGTTCTTCTTGTATAGGTCTTGAGCCTAGCAGCTTTTTATAGGTGTTTTTTAACCAATTAAATTGTGGTACTTGATTTCTTTTTGCATCATACCGTGCTTTAGATTCTTCGTCTAAACTTTGGTATAAAATGTTTTTAACAGACGCCACAATAGATTCAATAGCGATTAGTATGAAGAGTACCAAAAACAAAAACAATAGAACTAAAGGCTCTTCTACAAACGCGGGTTTGTCTCCAAAATCGCTATAATATTCTACAATTCCGAAGATTATAAAAAATACAATGGGTACTCTTACCCATGATGGTATAAAATTTCTCATAGTTCAGTTTGGTTTTTATTATCTAAAGGAATATTGCTTACTGTATCTATATACTCTTTTTTTGATGTAAAAACCCACCAAAATAAGACTACAAAAAAGATAAAGAATATCAGTAAGGAAATGATGGGATATATTTCTATACCCGCTACGTTCTCTATATGATTTTTTATATATTTTAACATGATTATTAGTTTAGAGCAGTTTCTATATTTTCTACTTTAATATCGGTGCCTAGGCGTTGTAAATAGGCTATAAGAGCTACAATTTCACGATTTCTCATTTCGATAAATTCTGGACCGCTAGCAGCTTTGTCGGCTTCATAATTTTGGGCAAAATCTGGGTCGCTATACAGGTTGTTTTCTATTTGTGTACCTTGTTCTAACATCGATTGTTGCGCATTTGCTATGTCCTCTTCAGTATAAGGCACACCTAAAGTCGCCATCGCTCTCATTTTAGTTTCTGTTAACGATTTGTCTAACGCATCTCTAACCAACCATTGGTATGCCGGCATAATAGAACCCGAAGAAGTGCTTTGTGGGTCGTACATATGGTTTAGGTGCCAATTATCTGAGTATTTACCACCAATACGTTGTAAATCTGGTCCGGTACGCTTACTTCCCCAAAGGAAAGGGTGATCGTAAACGTATTCACCAGCTTTAGAAAATTCTCCGTAACGTTCTACTTCACTTCTAAATGGTCGAATCATTTGCGAGTGGCAGCCCACACAGCCTTCACGAATATATATATCGCGTCCTTCTAATTCTAATGGTGTATATGGTTTTACGCTGCTAATGGTTGGCACGTTCGATTCTACCATTAAAGTAGGAATAATTTGTACAATACCGCCAATTAAAATAGCTATAGTGGCTAGTATGGTTAACTGAATCGGTCGGCGTTCTAGCCAAGAGTGCCAGCCCTCGTTAGCCGTGCGACGCTTCGAAACATTTTGTAAGGCTGGAGCTTCTGCCAATTCGTCTTCTACTTTAGAACCGTATTTAACAGTTACTACGACGTTGTATATAAGTACTAACATACCTACTAAGTACAAGGTTCCGCCAATAGCCCGCATCCAATACATAGGCATAATTTCTGTAACTGTTTCTAGAAAATTACCATAGGTTAAGGTGCCGTCGGGGTTAAACTGTTTCCACATACTGGCTTGTGTAAAGCCTGCAACATATAGTGGTAAAGCGTACATGATAATGCCTAACGTGCCAATCCAGAAGTGTAAATTTGCTAAGCCAACAGAATATAATTTTGTTTTAAATAGCCTTGGAACTAGGTAATAAACCATTCCAAAAGTTAAAAAGCCATTCCATGCTAAAGCGCCAACGTGCACGTGGGCAATAATCCAATCGGTATAATGCCCAATAGCATTTACAGTTTTTAGGGATAAAAGTGGTCCTTCGAAAGTAGACATACCATAACCTGTAATAGCTACTACCATAAATTTTAAAACGGGGTCGGTTCGCACTTTGTCCCAAGCACCACGTAATGTTAACAATCCGTTTATCATCCCACCCCAAGAAGGCATTAATAACATCACTGAAAATGCTACTCCTAAGTTTTGAGCCCATTCTGGTAAAGCGGTATACAAAAGGTGATGCGGTCCGGCCCAGATGTATATAAAAATTAAAGACCAAAAGTGAATAATAGACAATCGATATGAATACACAGGTCTGTTCGCTGCCTTAGGAACAAAATAATACATCAATCCTAAAAACGGTGTGGTTAAGAAAAAAGCAACCGCATTATGCCCGTACCACCACTGTACCAAAGCATCTTGAGCTCCCGCATAAACCGAGTAACTTTTAAACGCACTCACAGGGACTTCTAGACTATTAAAGATATGAAGTACAGCAACCGTTACAAACGTAGCGATGTAAAACCAGAGTGCTACATATAAATGGCGTTGTCTTCTTTTAAGAATGGTTCCAATAAGGTTCCAGCCAAAAACCACCCAAACTATGGCGATGGCGATATCGAATGGCCACTCTAATTCGGCATATTCTTTCGATGAGGTATAGCCTAAGGGCAATGTAATAGCTGCGCCTAAAATAATGAGTTGCCAGCCCCAAAAATTAATTTTACTTAAGACATCACTAAACATTCTGGCCTTAAGTAAACGCTGTGAGGAATAATACACACCTGCAAAAATGGCATTACCCACAAAGGCAAAAATTACGGCATTAGTATGTAAAGGTCTTAAGCGACCAAAACTTAACCATGAAATGCCATCGGTTAGGTTAGGAAATAAAAATAAGAATGCCAGTAGCAATCCTACTAACATACCTACCACACCCCAGAGAATGGTAGCGTAAAGGAAATTTTTAACGATTTTGTTATCGTATTTAAACTGTTGTACTTCCATAATATTTAATTAGTATTTTTAGTTTTGGTTGTGTTTTTTGGTTTTTCTTTAACAAGTTCGTCTTCAAAGAGCATTCTTACAGAAGGGGTGTAGCTGTCATCAAATTGTCCTTTTCTAACTGCATAAATAAAAGCCACAAAAAAAACAATAGCCACTGCAATACTAATACTAAGTAGTATATAAATTACACTCATATTTCGATTAAGTTAAAATTCTATATTTTAATAATAATTCGGTATCTAAATACGATTTGAAAGATACGAATTTTGGCGTTCCCCTACCCAAAAAAAATGGGTGGGTCAGGCTTTTCAATTCAATCTTTTTCTCCTGCCTCAAAAAAGGATTTCCTTTACAATCCTTAACGCGCTTCTCGGTTAAATTCATAATTTCTTTTAAATATTATTAATGCTTATAATTTTAAAAATTATTTTAATTTTCGTCCCAAAAAATTGGTGCAAATGGTGGTAAAAGCCACAATGCTTATAGAACTTAAAGGCATTAAAATAGCTGCTACCACAGGCTCTAATTGTCCGGTAACCGCAAAATAAAGACCAATAATGTTATAAAAAAACGATAGTGCAAAACTCCATTTAATAATTTTAATACCCGATTTACATAATTTTATGTAATTAAATAATTGACTAAATTTTGAGGCGTCTAAAATCGCATCACATGCTGGCGAAAATACATTTACGTTTTCAGAAATCGCAATACCTACATCACTTTGTGCTAAAGCGCCAGCATCATTTAACCCGTCGCCAATCATTAAAACCTTGGCTCCCTCACTCTGGTGATGTTTTATGTACTCTAATTTGTCTTCAGGTTTCTGGTTAAATAGCATTTTGGTTTTTGTAGGCAATAGTTTGGTTAAATTTTCTTTTTCACCGGCATTGTCACCAGAAAGTATAACTAAATCGTAATCTTTTTTCAAGTCATTAAACAATTGAGATAAGCCTTTCCTATAAGCGTTGTGGAAAGTAAATTTTCCTTTATAAGTATTATTGGTGCTAATATGTACTGTTGTATTTAATGTTGTGGTATCGCCTTTATAGCCCACAAAAGGAGCAGAGCCCACTTTTATGTGTTCCTCATTAAATTGAGCTTCAATACCTTGGCCCAAATGCTCTTCAAAAGTATCAAGGGTTACAATGTTATTTTCACTTAGAATATGGTATAGTGATCTGCTTAAGGGGTGGTTAGAGCCTCTTAATGTACTTTTTAGAAGCGATTCCTCTAGCTCAGACAGCGTGGCGCCATCATAATTTATAGAGGTTTCTTTATTGGCTGTAATGGTTCCAGTTTTATCAAAAATTATGGTGTTTATTTTTGCTAGTTGCTCGATAACCGATGCATTTTTTAAATAGAATTTCTTATGACCTAAAATACGCAAAACATTTCCTAAAGTAAATGGTGCAGAAAGTGCGATGGCACAAGGGCAGGCGATTATTAAGACCGATGTAAAAACGTTTAGGGCTAGGGTAGAATCAACAACTAGCCAATACGCAGTAGCAACAATGGCGATAGATAAAAGGACCATAGTAAAACGTTTGCTTATGCGGTTTGTAATGTTTGTAAAGCCCAGTGTTTTATCGGTTTTAAAAACATCATTACTCCAAAGTTGTGTGAGGTAACTTTGCTCAACAGATTTTAAAACATCAACTTCAATAACGCCATGGAGTTGTTTGCCTCCCGCAAAAAGTTTGTCGCCAGATTGTTTAGAAACCATTTTAGATTCGCCTGTAACAAAACTGTAGTCAATTCGTGCACTGCCCTTTATTAAAATACAATCTACAGGAATGAGTTCTTCATTTCTAATAAGTAATCGGTCGCCTTTTTTAATGTCGTAAACCTGTATAGATTCCTCGTTACCTTCGGGGGTTATTTTTGTTATTCCAATGGGAAAATACGATTTATAGTCCCGTTCGAAAGATAAGAATGAATAGGTTTTTTGTTGAAAAAACTTACCCAGTAGTAAAAAGAAAATAAGTCCGGTTAAGCTGTCGAAAAAGCCAGATCCAATATCGAATACAATTTCTATGGTACTTCTTAAAAATAAAACAACCACACCCAGAGCAATAGGAACATCGATATTTAAAATTCCAGAGCGAAGACCTTTGTAAGCAGAAATAAAATAATCTTGCGACGAATAGAAAACAACAGGTAAGGAAAACGCAAACATAATCCATCTAAAAAAATGTTTGTATTTTTCTATCCAGAACTCCCCAACTTCAAAGTATTCTGGGAAGGATAAAAACATCACATTCCCGAAGGCAAAACCTGCAATACCTAGTTTGTAAATTAAAGATCTGTCAATTTTTTTTTCACCAACACTATAATCCTCCAAACTAATGTAGGGTTCGTAGCCAATACTACTTAATAGGGTAACCAGTTTTTTTACGCTAAGATTTTCAGAATTAAAGGTGATTCTAACGGTTTTTTTACCAAAATTCACAATAGATGAACTAACCGCGGGATGGAGTTTGTTTAGGTTTTCCAAAATCCATATACAAGAACTGCAATGAATATTGGGGATGTAAAGACTGATAATTTGTGTGTTATCCACATTAAATTCCAGTAGCTGCTCTACAATTTTGGCATTCTCTAAGAAATTGTATTTACCCTCAATTTCTTTAGGTGTTGTGCCCGGCGATTGCTGTAAATCGTAGTAACAAGTTAAATCGTTCGTAGAAAATATCTCGTACACTGTTTTACAACCGTGGCAACAAAATGATTTATCATCAAAAATGATTTTCGAAGAAGTTGCATCCAATCCACAATGAAAACATGTGTCTTTATTCATTAAAATTTAGCTTGTTAATAGCGATTGTAAAGTTGTGAAGTTTGCACGACTATTAATATGATATTTGTCATGTTTTTGTTATTTTTACCCTGTTAAAAATTTAATATGTCTAGTTGCGAACATTGTATTATAAAACAGTTTAATTCTCTTAAAGCTCTGTCTAAGCAGGAGTTATCTCGTGTTTCTAGTTGTAAAACCTCGCGTGTGGTTAAAAAAGGCGGAGTGATATTTGAAGAGGGAGATGTTATAAATGGTGTGTATTGTATAAAAGATGGTGTTTGTAAATTGTCTAAATTAAGTCCTAATGGAAAGGATCAAATTGTTAAATTGGTGGTTAAAGGGCAGTTGTTGGGGCAGCGTTCTTTAGTTTCTAATGAAAGTTCAAATTTAAAGGCTGTAGCTTTAAATGATATGGATGTTTGTTTTATACCGAAAAGTGAAATAATTAGAGATTTAAAAAATAACTCTAAATTTTCTTTTGAGGTCTTAAAAGAAATGGCACACGATTTAAAAGAGTCTGATGATATCATTGTAAATATGGCGCAGAAATCTGTTCGCGAACGACTCGCGGGAACTTTAATTTATATTTATGAGAGTTTTGGAATCAATTCAGATGGCACGCTAAGCATTGTGCTTTCTAGAGAAGATTTTGCTAATATAGTAGGAACCGCTACCGAGTCTGCTATTCGGGTTATTTCTCAGTTTAAAAAAGAGGGATTAATTGCTGCGATAGGAAAAAGAATAAAAATTGAGGATATTGAAGGGCTTAAGCGGGTAAATTAACAATGTATTGTTGTGGTGTTTAAAATTGACTTCATTAAAAAGTGGCGTAAAGTTTAGCGTTGTAGTGCCCAAAAGGATTTTAGGCAAAAAACAGAACAAATATTCAGGTATTCTAGCCACGCTAGACAACTTGTTTTTCAATGGCTAAAAAATGGGTGACCGTATCGTTGTACATGGGGATAATTGTGACTTCGCACTTGTATGGCGTGTTGTCTTTTCGGTAATTTGTGATAACTTCTGTAAATGGCTTCAAGTGGTTTAGTTTTTTCTTAATCTTTCTCTTTGTTTTTATAGAAGTGTCAATACCTTGAAGGAATTTCGGATTTTTGTCAATCGCGAATTTTTTGGAGTAGCCTGTCATTTTAGTGAAACCACTATTCACCCAAATTATATTTTGCTCGGCATCGGTTATTATTAAGGCTTCAAAATCCCGGTTATTAAAAATGGTGTCAATTTCGTTTTTCCACTGTACTTTTCTAGCGAATGTTCGCACCGTTTCAATATCATTTTCTATTTCTAGGTTTGCTAGCGTTTTACAATAATTTTGACTAAACATATCCCAACTTAACAGTGGTGTAGTTTTAGTTCCAGATAGTTTTACGTCGTGTATTATTTTGTGGTCTGGTTTAGGGGGTAGATAAGACAAGAAAATGTCTAAACACATCATGCGCGAGAGATTGTATTTCATAGGTTTTTTTATGGTGTTGTTCTTATTAAAAAAAACAAGTCTGAACTGTTCTTATTCAAGCAGACTAGTAATACTGTAATTTTTTATTCTGTAAAGTAATAAAAAACTATTTTGAACATATAATTTTTAACAAATAAAAAAAGTAGCGTATAAAACAGCTTTCATATTAAAACAAAATCCTATTAATTTTAAAATATTCCTTTTCTTTGCAAATCAATATAATATCTATGAGTCAAGAAATTTCAAAACGTTATGCACAGCGTGGCGTGTCGGCATCAAAAGAAGATGTACACAGTGCAATAAAAAACATTGATAAGGGATTGTTTCCTAAGGCGTTCTGTAAAATAGTACCTGATTATTTAACTAACGATGAAGATTATTGTTTAATCATGCACGCCGATGGTGCAGGAACAAAATCGTCTTTAGCCTATATGTATTGGAAGGAAACTGGAGATCTTTCGGTTTGGAAAGGCATCGCGCAAGATGCTTTAATCATGAATATAGACGACTTGTTATGTGTTGGTGCGACCGATAATATTCTATTGTCATCAACTATTGGAAGAAATAAAAATGTAATCCCTGGCGAGGTGCTTTCTGCAATAATTAACGGTACTGAAGAGTTGCTTGAAGATTTAAAAACATTTGGTGTAACAATACACTCAACTGGTGGAGAAACCGCAGATGTTGGAGATTTGGTGCGCACAATTATTGTAGATTCTACGGTAACTGTACGTATGAAACGTAGTGATGTTATCGATAATGCGAATATTAAAGTGGGCGATGTTATTGTTGGTTTAGAGAGTTTTGGGCAGGCCACTTACGAGAAATCTTATAATGGTGGTATGGGAAGTAATGGTTTAACATCGGCACGGCACGATGTGTTTAGTAACTATTTGGCCGAAAAATACCCAGAAAGTTTTGATCCTTCGGTTCCAAAAGATTTGGTCTATTCAGGACAAGTAAAATTAACCGATAAGATTGAAAACACACCCTTAGATGCTGGTAAATTGGTGTTATCGCCAACTCGTACTTATGCCCCTATTATAAAAGCTATTTTGGCTAAATACAATGCCGATACTTTGCATGGTATGGTGCATTGTTCTGGAGGAGCACAGACTAAAATCTTACATTTTGTAGATGAATTTCATATCGTTAAAGACAATATGTTTCCTATTTCTCCATTGTTTAAATTAATTCAAGAACAATCAAAAACCGATTGGAAAGAAATGTATCAGGTTTTTAATTGCGGGCATCGTATGGAACTTTATGTCGATCCTAAAATTGCTGACGATATTATAGCAATATCGAAAACATTTAATGTCGATGCTAAAATAATAGGTCGAGTAGAGCCCTCGAAAACTAAAAAACTTACAATACAATCGGAGTTTGGTGAGTTTATCTACTAAATACTTAGCTTTTCTAATGAACTGGAATGGTTTTTGATGAAATGCTCGAATAATTTATTCAATATAGTAATGAAAAAAACGCTTATTGCCTTAATTTTTTTGTGTGTCCAATTTGCTTTTGCTCAACCCGACTCATTGTTTATTAAGTTTATAACACCTAAAAAAAAGGTGGACTATATTGGGCCGGAGTGGGTTCAAAAAAATAAAGCAACATTCGATTTAAGTGAAGTTGCTTTTGTAAACTGGAGCGCGGGTGGTAGTAACTCCATCTCGGGTTTAGTAGGATTTACCTCTGAAGCAAATTATAAAGACAAATACATTTTTTGGAATAATAATGTAACTGCGCGTATTGGAATAAATAAGCAAGAAGATAGAGAATTGCGAAAAACAGACGATCTTTTCGAAATGAACTCTAATATAGGTTACAAGCCACATAGTGCTTCTAATTGGTTTTACTCGGCTCGTCTTAACTTTAAAACGCAAATGGCGAATGGTTATAGATATCCAGATACCGACAAACCCATTTCGAGGTTTATGGCGCCAGGATACTTGTTTTTTGGTGGTGGTATGGAATATGGTAAAAATATAGAATCCTTATCTTTTTATTTCTCACCAATAACGTTAAAAGCGACTTTTGTTTTAGATGAAGATCTGGCCAACGCTGGATCTTTTGGGGTAACACCTGCTGTTTTAGATGATGCCGGTAATGTTATAGTTAAGGGAGAGCGGGTAAGAAATGAGGTTGGTATTCTTCTTACCAATTATTACAAAATGAAGGTGGCTGAAAATATTGAAATGATTCATAACTTGAGTTTGTATTCCGATTATATAAATAGTTTTGGAAATATAGATATAGATTGGAAAATAGATTTCGATTTTAAAGTAAATAGTTTTATTCGAGCTACCTTAGGGTCACACTTAAAGTACGACGACGATATAAAAACCACTGTACCATCGGCTATTGAAGGCGAGGTTGAAGAAGCTGGGGCAAAAGTACAGTGGAAACAGTTTTTAGGCGTTGGTTTTGCCATAGATTTTTAGCACATCGCAACATAGATTATTTTAAAAACTTGTTAACTTTTTAATGTTAATAAATTAATAAGTAATTGATTATGAATATTTTAACGTGTTAATCGTGTAAACTTCATGATTTATGTCATGTTTCAAGTTGAATATATTTTGTTTCTTTACGGTTTATTTGAAAAATCCGTAGTAGAACTAAAAAACATATCAACTCATGAAAGCAAACCTCACAGAAAAGGCGCCTCAAACCTACTCGCAAGACGAAGTTTTTGAAGCATCACTTAAGTACTTTAATAACGACGATTTGGCTGCACGAGTGTGGCTTAATAAGTACGCTCTAAAAGACTCAGACGGGAACATATACGAGCTTACCCCTAATGATATGCACCGTAGAATCGCCAAAGAAATTGCTAGGGTTGAAGCGAAGTATAAAAACCCTTTAAGCGAAGATGAGATTTTTAACTTAATTAAAGATTTTAAGTATATCGTACCACAAGGTAGCCCTATGGCAGGCATTGGTAATCCCTATCAAATTGCTTCCCTTTCAAACTGTTTTGTAATTGGAAATTCTGGCGATTCAGATTCTTACGGGGGTATCATGAAAATTGATCAAGAACAAGTGCAACTCATGAAGCGTCGTGGTGGTGTTGGTCACGATTTATCGCACATTCGGCCAAAAGGTTCTGCAGTTAAAAACTCGGCCTTAACCTCTACTGGTATTGTACCGTTTATGGAACGTTACTCAAATTCTACTCGAGAAGTGGCACAAGATGGTAGGAGAGGTGCGCTTATGTTATCAGTATCCATTAATCATCCAGATGCCGAAAATTTTATCGATGCTAAGCTGGAGCAAGGCAAGGTTACAGGCGCTAACGTGTCGGTTAGAATCGACGACGATTTCATGAAAGCCGTTAAAAACGAAACCGATTATATTCAAAAATATCCTATATTTTCAGAAAACCCTAAAGTTACAAAAACGGTTGAAGCGACTACCCTTTGGAAAAAAATAGTGCATAACGCTTGGAAATCTGCCGAGCCAGGTATTCTATTTTGGGATACTATTATTAACGAATCTGTTCCAGATTGTTATGCCGATTTGGGTTATAAAACCGTATCTACCAATCCTTGTGGCGAAATTCCCTTATGTCCTTACGATTCTTGTCGCTTATTAGCTATTAACCTATTTTCTTATGTAGATCATCCATTTACAAATAAAGCTTCTTTTAATTTCGAGTTGTTTAAAAAGCATGTGGCTTGTGCGCAGCGTATTATGGACGATATTATCGATTTAGAGCTTGAAAAAATAGATAATATTTTACGAAAAATTGATGCCGATCCAGAATTAGAGGATGTTAAAGCTATCGAGCGTAACCTTTGGGTTAATATAAGAAATAAAGCGGAAGAAGGTCGAAGAACCGGCGTGGGCATCACTGCAGAAGGTGATATGTTGGCCGCTTTAGGCATCCAGTACGGAAGTGATAAAGGAAACACATTTTCTTTAGAGGTGCATAAAACCATTGCTATCGAGGCTTACCGTGCATCGGTACATTTAGCAAAAGACCGTGGCGCATTTGCCATTTTCGATGCTCAACGTGAAAAAAATAACCCGTTTATTCAGCGTTTAAAAGAAGCAGACAGTGAGTTGTACTATGAAATGTTAGAATATGGCAGACGAAATATCGCTTTGTTAACCATAGCGCCAACAGGAACAACTAGTTTAATGACGCAAACAACCTCTGGGATAGAGCCTGTTTTTATGCCGGTTTATAAACGCAGAAGAAAAGTGAATCCAAACGATAAAGAGGTGCGTGTAGATTTTGTTGATGAGGTAGGCGATTCTTGGGAAGAATACGTGGTATTTCATCACCGATTTAAACAATGGATGGAAGTAAATGGCTTCGATATTTCTAAAAACTACGCTCAAAGTGAACTAGACGAGTTGATAAAAAAATCTCCGTATTATAAAGCGACGTCAAACGATGTAGATTGGTTAAGTAAAGTGCGTATGCAAGGGGCTATTCAAAAATGGGTCGATCACTCTATTAGTGTAACTATTAATTTACCAAATGATGTGAGTGAAGAATTGGTTGGCGAACTGTACTTAAAAGCCTGGGAAGAGGGTTGTAAAGGTGTTACGGTTTATCGTGACGGATCGCGCGCTGGGGTTTTAATTTCTAATGAAGAAAAGAAGGAGGAAGCCGACGATAAGTTAACAGCATTCCCAATTAAACGACCACAAATATTAGAGGCCGATGTTGTACGCTTTCAAAATAATAAGGAAAAATGGATTGCCTTTATTGGATTAATTGATGGTAAACCTTACGAAGTGTTTACGGGTCTTATTGATGATGAAGATGGTATATTGATACCTCGCTGGGTTAACGAAGGTCTGATAATAAAAAATAGAAATGAAGATGGTAGTTCGCGTTACGATTTTCAGTACAAAAATAAAAGAGGTTATAAAACCACTATTGAAGGTTTATCGCATAAATTTAATCCAGAATTCTGGAACTATGCTAAACTAATTTCTAGCACATTGCGTCATGGCATGCCAATTGATAAAATTGTAGATTTAATAAATAGCTTACAATTGGATACCGAGTCTATAAACACCTGGAAAAACGGGGTGGTACGTGCGTTAAAGCGTTATGTAGAAGATGGTACACAGGCTAAAGGACAGCGCTGTGATAATTGTAAATCTGAGCATTTAATTTACCAAGAAGGTTGTTTAACTTGTAAGGATTGTGGTTCTTCAAAATGTGGCTAAACCATAAATTATAGAGGTTAAAAAGGGAGGTCGTTAGATCTCCTTTTTTTATGCATTTTAAAGAAATCATACAAACCCCGTAGGTTTATTAAACAAAGGTTTAAATGTGTATGTTGGGTTTACTACTTCAATGAAGCTTTTTTTTACAACTAGAAAAATAGTAATCATGAACACCAATTTAATTTTGAAATGTCGTATGGTTAATTTGAATTTTTTTCTATTCAGATGAGAAAGAACATCAAAGCATAGCCAAAGTTATGGTTTTATTTTGTACCACAATATGGGTTAAAAGGAACTGCGAAGCACATCATGAACACCTATTTATAAAATAGAAAAATGGGAGTAAACGAATTATATGCGACATGACAGAGTCCATTTGGTATGATATGTGGTAGATTTAAAATTTCAATTTAAAATGCATGCCAATGATGTGTCAATAACTATTAAAAACACAAGTATTTACCTTTTAAAGCATTTAACAAGGCATCTGGAGTAAAATTATTTATATAATTATTAGATAAGCGTATGGTGGTGTGCCAAAAATTCATAAATTATTGTATTTTTGGCTATCAATAAAAAGTTAAATGTTAGACAAATTACAAATCATAAAACAACGTTTTGACGAGGTTAGCGACTTAATTATTCAACCGGATATAATTACCGACCAAAAGCGTTATGTACAATTAAATAAAGAGTATAAAGATCTTAAAATTTTAAGCGATAAGCGCGACGAATATATTGAGCTTACCAATAATATAGATGAAGCTGAAGCTATTATTTCAGATGGAAGCGATGCCGAAATGGTTGAGATGGCTAAAATGCAATACGATGAAGCCAAAGAAAGAATCCCTGAATTAGAAGAGGAAATTAAATTTCTATTAATACCAAAAGACCCGGAAGATTCTAAAAATGCCGTAGTCGAATTACGGGCAGGAGCTGGTGGTGACGAAGCTAGTATTTTTGCAGGTGATTTATTTAGAATGTACAGCAAGTATTGTGAAGGCAAAGGTTGGAAAGTCGATGTTGTAGATTTTAGTGAAGGTACAAACGGTGGTTTTAAAGAAATTCAATTTGAAGTTACTGGTGAAGATGTTTACGGCACCTTAAAGTTTGAGGCAGGAGTGCATCGTGTACAACGTGTACCACAAACCGAAACCCAAGGTCGTGTGCACACTAGTGCTGCCACTTGTATGGTTTTTCCAGAGGCCGAAGAGTTTGATGTAGAAATAGACCCAAAAGATGTTAGAATAGATTTTTTCTGTTCGTCGGGTCCAGGAGGCCAGTCGGTAAACACCACTTATTCTGCAGTGCGATTAACGCACGAGCCCACTGGATTGGTCGCACAGTGTCAAGACCAAAAATCGCAGCATAAGAATAAAGAAAAAGCGTTTAAAGTACTGCGTTCGCGTTTGTATGAAATGGAGTTGGCCAAAAAGAATGCTGAAGATGCCGAAAAGCGGGGAAGCATGGTAACCTCTGGTGATAGAAGTGCAAAAATTAGAACCTATAACTACTCGCAAGGTCGTGTTACAGATCATAGAATTGGTTTAACCCTCTACGATTTAAGTAATATCATGAATGGTGATATTCAAAAAATAATAGACGAATTAATGTTAGCCGAAAACACTGAGAAGTTAAAGGCAAACGATGATTTAATTTAAATCTCATCGTGGTTTTTTGCGAATAGGCCATAAGCAGTTTCGTTTTAAAGAGTTATAAAATTAGTGATTAATAGTGTTTTGTTTTGTAATTAAAAACGAGAGCAATCACACAATAGTTTCCTCGCTGTGAGGATATAGAAGAACATGACAACAACCCAACTTGTTCAGCAAATAAGACAAAAGAAATCCTTTTTATGCATCGGATTAGATGTCGATGTAAATAAAATTCCAGAATTTCTCTTAAAGGAGGAAGATCCCATATTTTCTTTCAATAAAGCGATAATTGATGCCACACATCATTTATGTGTGGCCTACAAGCCCAATACGGCATTTTATGAAGCCTACGGATTAAAGGGTTGGAAATCTTTAGAAAAAACCATTAATTATTTAAACGAAAAGCATCCAGAAATTTTCACCATAGCTGATGCTAAACGTGGTGATATTGGGAATACAAGTAGTATGTATGCCAAAGCGTTTTTTGAAGATTTGGCTTTCGATTCGGTAACCGTTGCTCCCTATATGGGAAAAGATTCGGTAGAACCGTTTTTAGCTTTTAAAGACAAGCATACCATTCTTTTAGCTTTAACGTCTAATCAAGGGGCTTTCGATTTTCAAACCAAAACTGTTAATGGTAAAGAATTATACAAGCAGGTTTTAGAAACTTCAAAAACTTGGGCGCATGCCGAAAACTTAATGTATGTTGTTGGTGCTACAAAAGCTGAGTTTTTAGCCGATATCAGAAAAATTATACCAGACAGTTTTTTGTTAGTCCCTGGTGTTGGCGCGCAAGGCGGCAATTTACAAGACGTTTGTAAATACGGTATGAATGCAAAAGTAGGCTTGCTTATAAATTCGTCTCGAGGTATTATTTACGCTTCAAACGACGAGCGTTTTGCCGAGTCTGCAGCTATAAAAGCCGCGGCGCTTCAAAAGGAAATGGAAGTGCTTTTAAAGGTTTAAATATTGTTAATTAGTTGTCATGGCCCAGAAGCATGACGTATTCTTTGCAATGACATTACGTGATCAAATAGGTAGACCGCTGCATTTAAAATCCGTTCCCCAACGAATCATCTCTTTAGTGCCCAGTCAAACCGAGTTGTTAGTCGATTTAGGTTTAGAATCCTACTTAGTTGGTGTGACCAAGTTTTGTATTCATCCCAGTCATTTAAGAAAAGAGAAAGTGGTGGTTGGTGGTACAAAGCAGATTAATATTGAGAAAATAAAAACTTTGCGCCCCGATATTATTCTTTGTAATAAAGAAGAAAACACCAAAGATATTGTAACGGCTTGTGCAGAAATTTGCAATATTCATGTGTCCGATATTTTTAATATTCAACATAATTTAGAAATGATACATCAATACGGTATCATTTTCAATAAAGCAAAAGAGGCTTCAGAAATTACAGATCTTATTAAAAAAGAATGGGCTTGTTTTGATGTGTTCATACAAAACAAACCCCTTTTAAATGCCGTTTATTTTATTTGGAAAAATCCTTGGATGATTGCTGCCAATAACACTTACATTAACTATATGTTGGCTTTAAATCGATTTAAAAATAGTTATGAAGATAAAAATCGTTATCCAGAGATCACACTTCGCCAAACAAAACGCAATAATGCGATCGATGTGGTCATGCTATCTAGTGAGCCTTTTCCTTTTAAAGAATCCCATATAAGCGAAGTGAAAGACTTTTACCCAAACGCTCAAATTATTATTGCCGATGGCGAAATGTTTTCTTGGTATGGCTCTAGACTTAAAGAAGCTTTTAAGTATTTTAAAAACTTGCGTTTAAATCTCGAGGGGCATCTAAATTTGTAGCATCTTCTGCAAAATTTACAATTTTAGTTTCTATGTCTTTAAAGTCCAGTAGCTCGCTCAAGCTCGACCTTATTTTTCCTACTCTGCAAAAATGTTTGTTCATAACCTTATGTGTTTAAATGATAACTAGCTGTTGTTTACTATAAATTACGTGTAAACCAGTTTTTTAGATGTGTGTTATAAGTTAAATAATTATTAAAACAATAGGAGTCTAGTTTGGTTTTTCGAAGCTTTTTTGGTAGGGAAAAGTGTATGAAATTATGTGTTATTAATTTGTTTTTTAATGGAGAGATTGCGTCGTCATGCTTACTTGTCGTCAGAGCAGCTTGTCCTTCAGAGTATTCGGAATATATTCGGAGTGGAAGACTCTCATGATTGTACTTGTCGTTTTAATGTAAAGATTGCTTTGTCATGCTTCCTCGCCATGACGGATTTTTACGGTGGGATGTTATTCATAGTAGCCTGTCATTCAGAGCGCAGCGAAGAATCTTATGATTTTATCTGCGGTTTTAAATGAAAGATTGCTTCGTCATGCTTCCTCGCAATGACGATTTATTGTTGGAATTGAGTTTTATCCGTAATGCCATTCAAAACTGCCATCCAGAACCATCGTTAGAACTGTCGTTCAGAGCTTTTTCAATAGAAAAAAAGCGTAGGAATCTGTTTGTTGTTTACTCGTAGTTTTAATTAAAAGATTGCTTCGTCATGCTTCCTCGCCATGACGGATTTTTACGGTGTGATGTTATTCATAGTAGCCTGTCATTCAGAGCATTCCGAATATATTCGGAGTCGAAGAATCTTATGTTTTATAAACTTATTTAAAACTGTTGAAAAAGATTCTTCAGTCGTGCCTCCTTCTGAATGACAGTCGCATTGTTCATTCAGAGGTGCGCAGTCTGTCATTCAAGCTTAGGGAAGAATCTCATGATTGTACTTGTCTTTTCAATCAAAAGATTGCTTCGTCATGCTTCCTCGCAATGACTTATTGTTACGGTGTAGTGTTGTTCATAGCAGCCTTTTATTTAGAGCGAAGTCTGTCATTCAGAGCACAGCGAAGAATCTCATGATTTCACTTGTCGTTTTAACGGAAAGATTGCTTCGTCATGCTTCCTCGCCATGACGGATTTTTACGGTGTGATGTTGTTTATAGCAGCCTGTCATTCAGAGCATTCCGAATATATTTCGGAGTCGAAGAATCTTATGTTTTATAAACTTATTTAAAATTGTTGAAAAAGATTCTTCAGTCGTGCCTCCTTCTGAATGACAGTCGCATTGTTCATTCAGAGGTGCGCAGCCTGTCAATCAAGCTTAGGGAAGACTCTCATGATTTTACCTGTCGTTTTAATGGAAAGATTGCTTCGTCATACTTCCTCGCCATGACGTATTGTTACGGTGTAGTGTTGTTCATAGCAGCCTTTTATTTAGAGCGAAGTCTGTCATTCAGAGCACAGCGAAGAATCTCATGATTTCACTTGTCGTTTTAACGGAAAGATTGCTTCGTCATGCTTCCTCGCCATGACGGATTTTTACGGTTGGATGTTATTCATAGCAACCTGTCATTCAGAGCATTCCGAATATATTCGGAGTCGAAGAATCTTATGTTTTATAAACTTATTTAAAACTGTTGAAAAAGATTCTTCAGTCGTGCCTCCTTTTGAATGACAGTCGCATTGTTCATTCAGAGGTGCGCAGCCTGTCAATCAAGCTTAGGGAAGACTCTCATGATTTTACCTGTCGTTTTAATGGAAAGATTGCTTCGTCATACTTCCTCACCATGACGGTTTTTACGGTGTAGTGTTGTTCATAGCAGCCTTTTATTTAGAGCGAAGTCTGTCATTCAGAGCACAGCGAAGAATCTTATGTTTTTACTTGTCGTTTTAATTGAAAAGATTGCTTCGTCATGCTTCCTCGCCATGACGGATTTTTACGGTGTGATGTTGTTTATAACAGCTTGTCATTCAGAGCACAGCGAAGAATCTTATGTTTTTACTTTTCGTTCTAAAGGAAAGATTGCTTCGTCATGCTTCCTCGCCATGACGGATTTTTACGGTGTGATGTTATTCATAGCAACCTGTCATTCAGAGCATTCCGAATATATTCGGAGTCGAAGAATCTCATGATTTATAAACTTATTTAAAACTGTTAAAAAAGATTCTTCAGTCGTGCCTCCTTCTGAATGACAGTCGCATTGTTCATTCAGAGGTGCGCAGCCTGTCAATCAAGCTTAGGGAAGACTCTCATGATTTTACCTGTCGTTTTAATGGAAAGATTGCTTCGTCATACTTCCTCGCCATGACGGATTTTTACGGTGTGATGTTGTTTATAACAGCTTGTCATTCAGAGCACAGCGAAGAATCTTATGTTTTTACTTTTCGTTCTAAAGGAAAGATTGCTTCGTCATGCTTCCTCGCCATGACGGATTTTTACGGTGTGATGTTATTCATAGCAACCTGTCATTCAGAGCATTCCGAATATATTCGGAGTCGAAGAATCTTATGTTTTATAAACTTATTTAAAATTGTTGAAAAAGATTCTTCAGTCGTGCCTCCTTCTGAATGACAGTCGCATTGTTCATTCAGAGGTGCGCAGCCTGTCATTCAGAGTATTCCGAATATATTCGGAGTCGAAGAATCTTATGTTTTATAAACTTATTTAAAACTGTTGAAAAAGATTCTTCAGTCGTGCCTCCTTCTGAATGACAGTCGCATTGTTCATTCAGAGGTGCGCAGCCTGTCAATCAAGCTTAGGGAAGACTCTCATGATTTTACCTGTCGTTTTAATGGAAAGATTGCTTCGTCATACTTCCTCGCCATGACGGATTTTTACGGTGTGATGTTGTTTATAGCAGACTGTCATTCAGAGTATTCCGAATATATTTCGGAGTCGAAGAATCTTATGTTTTATAAACTTATTTAAAACTGTTGAAAAAGATTCTTCAGTCGTGCCTCCTTTTGAATGACAGTCGCATTGTTCATTCAGAGGTGCGCAGCCTGTCATTCAGAGCACAGCGAAGAATCTCATGATTTTACTTGTCGTTTTAATGGAAAGATTGCTTCGTCATGCTTCCTCGCCATGACGGATTTTTACGGTGTGATGTTGTTTATAGCAGCCTGTCATTCAGAGCGCAGCGAAGAATCTTATGATTTTATCTGCGGTTTTAAATGAAAGATTGCTTCGTCATGCTTCCTCGCCATGACGACCTAATTCCTCTTAATTAACGTAAATTAAAAACCAATACTTTTATGAGTCCTGTAAAGCAAAAACAGACCTCAATAAGCTAGTTGTTCTTGCGGAAAGGTTGTTGCGAATGTCTTTCTCTTCAACAGCAATCATAGTATACACCCCCTGCAAAGCTTCCTGAGTAACATAATCGGTTAAATCTGGGTTTACAGTATTTGTAAAGGGTAGGTTGTTATATCTATTTATTAAATTACTCCAAATTTTATCGGCTCCAACTTTCGCAAACGAGTTTTTAATAATGGGATTAAATTTATGATATAAAGCCGTTTGCGTTTTGCTAGTTAAATATGTTGTTGCAGCATCATCGTTTCCTAGTAAAATAGCTTTAGCATCGGTAAATGTAATATCTTTTACCGCACTTACAAAAATGGGTGTGGCTTCTTTAACAGCGTCTTCCGCAGCTCTATTAATGGCTTTTAGGCCTTCATCTGCCAGACTGCTTAAGCCTATGCCTCTAAGCGCGCCATCAACTTTTTGCAATTCTTGTGGCAATAAAATCTTTACCAATTCATTTTTATAAAAACCATCGGTTTGCGTGAGTTTTGTAACTTGTTTTTCAATTCCAAAATTTAAAGCTTGCTGTAATCCTGCAGCTATTTGTGAGTTCCCCATATTGCTGTTTTGGGGCAATTGGTTGGCTATTTCTTGCAATTCTGCGCAGGCTGTAAAATTGAATATCAAGAAGACTGCAAAAATCTTACGAATCATAATTTAGGTTTTAAAATCTGAAACAAAGATAATTTTTTATAGATAGAATGGTCTTAAATGACTTGTTTTTATATGTTTATTACACTTTAAAACAGACTATCATACACTATAAATTGAGTGCACACAAAAAATATTTTTGTGCCGTGCAACAAATTTAATGGCAATAATAGCTCTAGATTCTCTTTTGCTTTTAGATAATTCAAAATAAATACTGCAATTTTTTGAATATTCCGTAAATTTGAGAGTAAAAATTTAAGAACTCTTTTAGAATGAAACAAGTAACACCTTATAAACCAAAGCATAACGTACGAATTGTAACCGCAGCTTCCCTTTTTGATGGTCATGATGCTTCCATTAATATTATGCGGCGTATTATTCAAGCTACAGGAGTCGAGGTGATTCATCTGGGACATGACAGAAGTGTAGAAGAAGTTGTAAATACGGCCATTCAAGAAGATGTGAATGCCATTTGTTTAACCTCTTATCAAGGCGGGCATAACGAATATTTTAAGTACATGTACGACTTGTTGGAAGAACGTGGTGCCGGACACATCAAGATTTTTGGTGGTGGTGGAGGCGTTATTCTTCCTACAGAAATTAAAGATTTGATGGATTATGGTATTGCACGTATTTATGCGCCAGATGATGGACGAGAAATGGGTTTACAGGGCATGATTAACGATTTGGTCGCACAATCTGATAAGCCAAACCCTCCTTTAATTCTGCCTAAAGGAAAAGAGGTCTTGCAAAGCTTAAAAGATAAAGATGTTAATACTATTGCGCGACTTATTTCTTTTGCTGAAAATCAACACGACAAATTTGAAGCTTTATTTCTGCAATCGAGTGAGCGTTCCTTGCCTGCAGGGAGCTTGGGTGGGGCTCCTGTTCTTGGTATTACCGGAACAGGTGGTTCAGGAAAATCGTCTTTAGTCGACGAATTGGTGCGTCGATTTTTAATGGATTTTCCAGAAAAAACTATAGGTTTAATTTCTGTCGATCCCTCGAAGCGTAAAACAGGGGGTGCCCTTTTAGGCGACAGAATACGAATGAATGCCATAAACTCCCCACGTGTTTATATGCGTAGTTTAGCGACACGACAATCTAATTTAGCTTTGTCAAAACACATAAACGAAGCGGTTGAGGTTTTGAAAGCGGCCGAATTTGATTTGATTATTTTAGAAACCTCTGGTATTGGACAATCAGACACCGAAATTATAGAACACTCTGATGTGTCGCTATATGTGATGACACCAGAATTTGGTGCAGCTACCCAGTTAGAAAAAATCGACATGCTCGATTTTGCCGATTTAGTGGCTGTTAATAAATTCGATAAACGCGGTGCGTTGGATGCCTTACGCGATGTTAAAAAACAATATATGCGCAATAATAATCTTTGGGATACTCCTCAAGACGATTTGCCTGTTTTTGGTACCATTGCCTCACAGTTTAACGACCCTGGAATGAATTCGCTTTATCGAGCGGTTATGGATACATTGGTTGAAAAAGCCGATGCCGATTTAAAATCGACCTTCGAGATTTCGAAAGAAATGAGTGAGAAGATTTTTGTGATTCCCCCATCCAGAACTCGTTATTTGTCTGAAATCGCAGAGAGTAATCGTAGCTATGACAACACGGCCAATACACAAGTTGAAGTGGCACAGAAGCTCTATGGCATATACAAAACGATTGCATCTGTATCTAATCTAAAGGATAATGGCACTAAGAAACCCCTTTTGGATAAGTATGGTTTACTAAGTGATGAAATTCTTCAACATGTGCAGAACGACCACAGCAATGCTCTTCCTTCATCTGAAGATACAAACAGTGCGGTGTCTCAAACACAATTAATAAACCTTCTAATTAAGGAATTCGACCGTGTAAAACTAAATCTCGATCCCTATAATTGGGGAATTATTTTGGGATGGCATGAGAAAGTAGCGCGGTATAAGAATCCGGTATATGCCTTTAAGGTTCGAGATAAAGAAATTAAAATAGAAACTCATACCGAGTCGCTGTCTCATTTACAAATACCAAAGGTTGCTCTGCCAAAATACCAAGCATGGGGCGATATTTTAAAATGGTGTTTACAAGAAAATGTACCTGGGGAGTTTCCATTTACCTCAGGCTTATACCCATTTAAAAGAACAGGTGAAGATCCCGCGCGAATGTTTGCTGGCGAAGGTGGGCCCGAGCGCACCAATAGGCGTTTTCATTACGTAAGTGCTGGCTTGCCGGCAAAACGTTTGTCGACCGCTTTTGATAGTGTCACGCTTTACGGAAACGATCCGGATTTAAGACCAGATATTTACGGTAAAATAGGAAATGCTGGCGTTTCTATATGCTGTTTAGACGATGCTAAAAAACTCTATTCTGGTTTCGATTTAGCTCATGTTATGACTTCGGTAAGTATGACCATTAATGGTCCCGCACCTATGTTACTTGGTTTTTTTATGAATGCCGCCATCGATCAGCAGTGTGAGATTTATATCAAAGAAAAGGGTTTAGAAAAAGAAGTCGAAAATAAAATTGCAGCCATTTATAAAGGTAAAGAACGGCCAAAATACAATGGTGAGTTACCAGAAGGAAATAATGGTTTAGGTTTAATGTTGTTGGGCGTTACAGGAGATAAGGTCTTGCCAGCAAACGTTTATGCAGAAATAAAAAAGAAAACCATCGCGCAAGTTCGCGGTACGGTACAAGCCGATATTTTAAAAGAAGATCAGGCGCAAAACACCTGTATATTTTCAACAGAATTTGCACTGCGTTTAATGGGCGATGTTCAAGAGTATTTTATTGAAAATAGGGTGCGTAATTTCTATTCGGTTTCCATATCGGGCTACCATATTGCCGAGGCTGGAGCCAATCCAATTACCCAATTAGCCCTTACCTTATCGAATGGTTTCACTTACGTGGAATATTATTTAAGCCGTGGTATGGACATTAATAAGTTTGGTCCTAATTTATCGTTTTTCTTTTCAAACGGAATCGATCCCGAGTACGCTGTAATTGGTCGTGTAGCGCGTAAAATCTGGGCTAAGGCCATGAAGCATAAATACGGTGCCAATGCGAGAGCACAAATGTTAAAGTATCATATTCAAACCTCGGGGCGCAGTTTGCACGCTCAGGAAATCGATTTTAATGATATTCGCACCACACTTCAAGCCTTGTACGCCATTTACGATAATTGCAACTCCTTACACACCAATGCCTACGATGAAGCGATTACCACACCAACCGAAGAGTCTGTGCGACGCGCCATGGCCATTCAGCTAATAATTAACAAAGAATTGGGTTTAAATAAAAATGAAAACCCCATTCAAGGCTCGTTCATTATTGAAGAACTTACCGATTTAGTTGAAGAAGCGGTCTTATTAGAATTTGATAGAATTACAGAAAGAGGTGGGGTGCTTGGAGCTATGGAAACCATGTACCAACGCAGCAAGATACAAGAAGAAAGCTTGTATTATGAAACCTTGAAGCATAACGGAGAATTTCCAATTATAGGGGTGAATACTTTTTTAAGTTCAAAAGGATCGCCAACAGTTATTCCTAAAGAGGTAATTCGAGCCACAGAAGAGGAGAAGCAATTTCAAATAAAAACATTAAAAAACCTCCATGAGGCTCAGGATACAAAAGCATTATTAAAAGATTTACAACAGAAAGCCATTAATAACGAAAATATTTTTGAAGCCTTAATGGAGGTTTGCAAAGTATGTTCGTTGGGGCAAATCACTTCGGCTTTATTTGAGGTCGGCGGACAGTATCGCCGCAACATGTAAGCAGAGAACCACATTTTATTTTTCGTAAAATGTGTGTGAATCGCTTATGCTGAGCGCAGCCGAAGTATCTCAGAGCACCACATTTTACTTTTGGTAAAATGTGTGTGAATCGCTTATGCTGAGCGCAGCCGAAGTATCTCAGAGCACCACATTTTACTTTTCGTAAAATGTGTGTGAATCGCTTATGCTGAGCGCAGCCAAAGTATCTCAGAGAACCACATTTTATTTTTCGTAAAATGTGTGTGAATCGCTTATGCTGAGCGCAGCCGAAGTATCTCAGAGAACCACATTTTATTTTTCGTAAAATGTGTGTGAATCGCTTATGCTGAGCGCAGTCGAAGTATCTCAGAGAACCACATTTTACTTTTGGTAAAATGTGTGTGAATCGCTTATGCTGAGCGCAGTCGAAGTATCTCAGAGAACCACATTTTACTTTTGGTAAAATGAGTGTGAATCGCTTATGCTGAGCGCAGCCGAAGTATCTCAGAGCACCACATTTTATTTTTGGTAAAATGAGTGTGAATCGCTTATGCTGAGCGTAGCCGAAGTATCTCAGAGAATCAAGGTCGTTTAATTATTTTAAACAACCTTGACTACTGGTTAAATCCTATTTTCTATATAAAACCACCACCAGATTTTTCATTGGCATCACGTTGTTTTCTTGATTTAGCACGGTATTTCCCGCCACCAAAGCGGTAAGACAAACTTAGCTGCACGGTATGGCTTTCCCAGTTAAACTCACCAACTTGAACAAAAGGTTTAGTGCTATCAAAAGCAAATTTCATGGTATTTAAAACATCATTAAAATTTAAACTAAACGTACCTTTTCCTTCTGCAAAGCTCAATCGAGACCCTAGATTTACAAAATACATAGGTTCTATATCAAATTGTAAGGTTTTGTTTTTTCCTCTGTAAAATCCAAAGGCTGTAAAGCTTAAGGTTTTATTCACTTTAAAATTATTGAATATTCTAAAATTCCAAGCTACATTGTCAACTTCTTCAATGTTAGTCACAATATCGTTAATAGTGGCTGTTTCTATGGGTGCTGTTAACTGTTCTGCAATCCCTTTTTGTGTTTGCGAATACAAATCGAAGCTTCCATTAATACTCCACCATGACGTTGGTCTGTAATTGGTAGATAATTCTATACCGTAAGCGGCGGTATCGTCAAAATTATCGTGTGTTAAAATGATACGACCCGAATTTACGTCGGTTCGGTCTATAAATAGAGCTCTATTAATTTCATCAGAAATCAGTCTGTAAAACACACCGCCAGTAACTGTTCCCTTTCTGTTGTTTAAAGTTCTTGTATAATTGGCTTCAATAGAATTTGTAAACTGTGGGCGTAGATTAATGTTTCCGAAAGAGGAAATTAAAGGCGTGCTCCATTCCTTAATAGGATTTACTTGTCCGATTCCTGGGCGATCCACTCTTCGACTATAACTAAATTGGTAGGCATTTTTTTCAGAAGGGGTATAAGTTATAAAGGCAGAAGGGTACAACTCGAAATAATTGTTTTTAAAGGCTTCTGTACTTGCTGCCTCAGAAGATAGCGCTAAGGCATCTTCTTCTACCTGTTCGGCACGAACACCAATTTGGTAGGTCCATTTTTCAAGTTTTTTACTAAATGTGGCATAGGCAGAAAAGATATCTCTGCTATAATCAAAATCGTTATCGGGCGTTGGTCTTAATACCCCTTGGTTGTTAAAGGTTTCGCCTGTTGAGGCGTAAGCAATATCCGAATTAAACAATCGGGCTTCTAGCCCAGATTCTAGTTTTGTGGTTTCGCTTAAAGGGTTAACATAATCTAAATTTACAGTGGTGCTTTGCCTGTCGGTAGTATTAAAATCTTGATAGTTTTTGTTTGAACCTAATAAGAATTTAAAATCTGCTGGAGTATCATCTTCGAAGGTATTGTAATCTACTTCCAAATCGATATGATGGCCTTCTTCAGAAAAATCGTGAACATAATTAAAGTTGTATTGCGACGACTTATTATCGCTTTCTGAAATAAAAATTTGGCTCTGATTAAAAGACGGATCATTGTAAAAGAGTACTTCGGCAGAGCCTTCATTACTACTTTCAGAGGTGTTTTGGGAGGTGAAAATCGATATGGTGTTCTTATCGTCTAAATAAAAATCTAAACCCACTTTATACAAATGCGATTGCCGTTTATCTAGAAATTGAAAGAATTGGTCCGAGTTGTTATTCGGTCTATTAATATTGCCCAGATTTATGTTTTTAGAAATATTATTGCTGTAATTCCCGTATAAATTGAGCTTGCCATTTCGATAGTTCATATTTAATGCACTGTTAAATTTAGCTTCCTTTTCATGAGATAATCCTAAGCTTACATTCCCATTAAATCCTATCATGGTGTTTTTGTGCAGTACAATATTTATAATGCCACTCATGCCTTCAGGGTTATATTTTGCCGATGGGTTTGTAATGAGTTCTACAGATTTTATGGCCGTAGAAGGAATTTGTTTAAGGAGTTGTGCTGTGGGAATGTTTGATAATTTACCATCAACCATAACCCTAACGTTTTGGTTGCCTCGCAAACTAATATCTCCAGTTTGTGCGTCGACACTCACCGATGGAATCCCCACCATAAGATCTGATGCGCTGCCTGTTGCCGCCAAATCTTTACCAATAGTAATGACTTTTCGATCTACTTTTTGTTGTATGGTAGAGTTTTCGGCAATAATGGTGACCTCGTCTAGGCCTTCGGCTTCTTCTTCCAGAAAAATATTGCCAAGATTCACTTTGTTATTAGCCTTGTTCAGAGTTACATTTTTAGTGATGGTTTTGTAGCCTATATATTGAATGCTAATTTTAACTTCGCCTTCTTCTATATTTTCAATTTTAAATGAGCCGTCTTCTAAAGTCATTCCTCCAGTTAAAATGTCATCATTATTATTTTTAATAACTATATTTACGTAAGGTAAGGGTTGTTTTAATTTATCGTCTAATACTTTTCCTGAAATTTCTCCTGTTTTAGTAATAGGCGCGTCAGGATGTGATGGGTTTGCTTGTGCGCTTATCGAAACTAAAAATAAGAGCACTAAAAATAAATTTTTCATAAGATTGCGTTTTTGTGATTGATTGAAAGTATGCCTTGTTTGGTAATTGCAAGGCATATAAACAAGACGTAGGTATTTTAATTGTGTTACCAGATTTAAACTATATTAACATATATTTAACAGATGAATAAGAAAACGTTGGTGCTTGGAGCCTCCTTAAAACCAGATAGATACTCAAATCTTGCTATTAAAAAATTGGTAGCAAACCACCATGAGGTTGTAGCTTTTGGTATAAAAAGCGGTGTAGTGGCAGGAACTAATATCGATACGCAACTAAAACCCTATAAAAATATAAACACAGTAACTTTATATCTAAACCCAGAGCGGCAGGTCGAATATTACGATTATATCCTGTCTTTAAAGCCAGAACGCGTTATTTTTAATCCCGGTACTGAGAATCCGGAATTTTATAAAATTCTAAAAACCAATAATATTTATTTTGAAGTCGCTTGCACTTTAGTTTTGCTTTCTACTAATCAATATTAAACCTAGGTAGGTAATTATTCCATTTAAGGGTAAAATTTCCCAATGAAACTTATAAGCGCCTAAAATGCTTTCTGGTAAAGAGGTTATAAGTAGGCTAATTATAATAGATAATAGTGCGACGATCCAGGCGTATTTGTCTTTAATTTCACGTTTGCTTAAAATGCCAAAAGCAAATAAACCCAATAGCGGTCCGTATGTGTATGTGGCAAATTTAAAAAGGTTGCTAACGACATTACCTTCCAGATTATTAAAGACTATAACGACGATTATGAGTAACAGAGAAACACCAATATGTACTTTTTTACGCAAGGGTTTTTGTGCTGCTTCTGGTCTCTTTTCTATGTTTAAAAAATCTACAGAAAAAGAGGTGGTTAGCGAAGTTAAAGCACTGTCTGCACTGCTGTAGGCTGCCGCGATTAAGCCAATAAGAAAGGTGATGGATAGGGCAGCACCTAAACCTTGATTCATAGCAATTTCAGGAAACAATAAATCGGTTCTTGTAATATCGTTTACAACGGGTATTTGTAAATTAAAGGTATCGGCATAAATAAATAATAAAGCTCCTAGAGATAAAAAGGCAAAATTTACCACAATAATTAAAGTAGCCATGGTAAACATATTTTTTTGAGCGTCTTTTTTGTTCTTACAGGTTAGGTTTTTTTGCATCATATCTTGGTCTAAACCAGTCATAGCAATGGCAATAAAAATACCGCCAATAAAGTATTTCCAGAAATAGGTTGTAGCATTGGGGTCATCAAAAAAGAACATTTGGCTTTTTGCAGAAAACGACTCCGATTTAAGCATGCTAATTACTGTGAAATCTAACTTTTCATTAATTAAATAAATACCAACACCAACCGAGACCAACATGGCTAAAGTTTGTAAAGTATCGGTCCAAATAATGGTTTTTATGCCCCCTCTGTTTGTGTATAGCCAAATTAATAGAATTGAAATTACAACGGTAATCCAAAATGGCACTCCCAGTTTTTCAAACACAATATATTGCATCGCTAAGGCGACTAAATATAAACGAAAAGAGGCTCCAGTAACCCTAGAAAGTAAGAAAAAGAAAGCCCCAGTTTTATAACTTACTACCCCAAAACGCTGTTCTAGATATTGGTAAATTGAAGTGACGTTAAGTTTATAATACAAGGGTAGCAGTATGAATATGATGAATAAATACCCCACAAAAAAACCTAAAACACCTTGCATATAGGCAAATTGTTCACCGCCAACCATGCCGGGTACCGATATGAAGGTAACTCCCGATAGCGAAGCACCAATCATTCCAAAGGCAACCAAATACCAAGGCGATTGTTTTTTGGCTTTAAAAAAAACCTCATTACTATCTTCTTTTCCTGTTAAATAAGATATTAATATAAGAAGGCCAAAATAGGAGCCAATTAAAAGTAGTGTTTGTGTTGCAGACATAAAACTGGTTTTTTCGATGTACAAATTACGTAAAAGTCGAGAAGAATTTTACACAAGTTGAGAATAAATAGTAAATTCGCGATTATGGAATTTTCTTCGAAACTATTAGAACGAGCGGTTAACGAAATGTCTCAATTACCAGGAATAGGTAAGCGTACGGCATTGCGTTTGGTGTTGCACTTATTAAGGCAACCTAAAGAACAGACCACAGGACTATCTGAGGCCTTATTAAATATGCGTAATGAGGTGAAATTTTGTAAATCTTGTCATAATATTAGCGATGTTAGCCTTTGTGAAATTTGTGCAAGTGCGAGTCGAAATAAAAGTATAATCTGCGTTGTAGAAGATGTTAGAGACGTTATGGCTATTGAAAACACAAGCTCTTTTAAAGGCTTGTACCATGTTTTAGGCGGAAAAATATCGCCAATGGATGGTGTTGGGCCCCACGATTTAAATATAGAGACTCTAGTAGCCAAAGTAAAACAAGGCGATGTAAAAGAGCTTATTTTTGCATTAAGCTCTACCATGGAGGGCGATACCACTAATTTTTATATTTATAAACAAATTCAAGATTATAAGGTGGTTACCTCTACGATTGCAAGAGGGATTTCGGTGGGAGACGAATTGGAATATGCCGATGAAATTACACTAGGAAGAAGCATTGTAAATAGAATACCATTTGAGTCGGCTTTAAAACTATAAGAAATAACCTTAAAACGGCTTTAAATTTTATGGTATGTTTTTAAAATATAAGTCGCGAGACTGGATTTCTAGAATAATTAAATTCGGGAAAAAGAAAAAAACAGATAGCAACAGTATTACATGATGTTGAGTGTAATTAAAATTAAGTGCTCATCAATACCTTATGTTTACGCCGTATTTTTAAGAGCCGATAAGTTAAATATCTGGAGAGGTTTATAGTAATAATCATTTTTATAATAGTTTTATTGCTAATAATTTAATAGAATTAATGTTTTTGGTTAATTTTGTGAACACAATATAAAAACAAATATTAGATTTAATATATGGCGAAATTTGAGCTTAAATTACCGAAAATGGGAGAAAGTGTTGCCGAGGCAACCATTACCGCTTGGTTAAAAGAAGTTGGAGACACAATAGAATTAGATGAAGCAGTCTTAGAAATTGCTACCGATAAAGTAGATAGCGAAGTGCCAAGTGAAGTGGATGGAGTTTTAGTTGAAAAGCGTTTTAATGTAGATGATGTTGTTCAGGTAGGAGACGTGATTGCTGTTATAGAGACCGAAGCAGACAATAATGCGGCGATTGAAACTGCTATCGATAAATCTGAAAAACCAGTATCTAACGAGGTAAATCAAATAACAGAGACCATTGCTGTAGCCAAAGAAACAGTAGCGCCAATAAGCTCAAATAAAGATCGTTTTTACTCACCGTTAGTCAAAAATATAGCTAAGCAAGAAGGCATTTCTCAAAATGAACTGGATGCTATTCAAGGATCTGGAAAGGATGGACGCGTTACCAAAAGCGATATATTAGAGTATATTGAAAACAGAGGTACCCCTAAAACAGAGGCTCAAGAAGTTGTAGCGCCAAAGCCGAGCGCAAAAGTTGAGGTGCCTGCAAAACCGTCGCCAACACCTGTTATAGCTAGTGGTGAAGACGAGATAATCGAAATGACAAGAATGGGCAAGCTCATTGCCCATCATATGGTAGAATCTGTACAAACATCGGCACATGTGCAAAGTTTTATAGAGGCCGATGTAACCAAGATTTGGAACTGGAGAAAGAAAGCAAAAGATGGTTTTATGAAGCGCGAAGGTGTGAATTTAACCTTCACTCCAATTTTTATGGAGGCTATTGCTAAAGCACTGCGTGATTTCCCGATGATGAATATCTCTGTTCAAGGCAACAGCATCATAAAAAAGAAAAATATTAATTTGGGTATGGCTGCGGCTTTACCCGATGGTAATTTAATTGTACCTGTAATAAAAAATGCCGATCAGCTTAACTTGGTAGGTATGGCAAAACAGGTTAACGATTTGGCTAATCGAGCGCGTTTAAATCAATTAAAGCCAGACGATATTCAAGGCGGAACTTACACCGTTACTAATGTGGGTACTTTTGGTAGCATTATGGGTACCCCAATTATAAACCAGCCTCAAGTCGGTATTTTAGCCCTCGGTGCCATACGTAAAGTGCCTGCGGTTATCGAAACTCCAGAAGGCGATTTTATTGGTATTCGTTACAAAATGTTCTTGTCTCATTCTTACGATCATCGTGTTGTTAATGGAGCTCTCGGCGGACAATTTGTGAAAGCCGTAAAGGATTATTTAGAAGCTTGGGACAGCAATCGTGAGATTTAGCGTATATAATATGCGAACCGAAGTATCTTTTTAAACGGATTAAGCGTTTTTTTTCCGCTTTCGCGGAAATGTATATAAGTTAAAACCAACCTGTAAAATGGTTGGTTTTTTTTGTTTTTTACCCATAGGTAATTTAGTATCTTTACGTTTTATAAAACAAACTTAATGCAACTAAACCTAACGAAACCCATCTGTTTTTTCGATTTAGAAACTACAGGTACAAATATTACCAAAGATCGTATTGTAGAAATCGCTATATTAAAGGTGCATCCCAACGGAAAAGAAGAGTGTAAAACTTGGTTGGTAAATCCAGAAATGCCTATTCCGAAAGAGGTTACCGAAATTCATGGAATTTCTGATGCCGATGTTGCCGATAAACCTGTTTTTAAATCCATTGCAAAGGAGGTTTACAATTTGATAAAAGATTCCGATTTAGGTGGATTTAATTCCAATAGATTTGATATTCCCCTCCTAGCCGAAGAGATGCTTCGTGCCGAGGTGGACTTCGATATGAAAAACCGCTTATCAATTGATGTGCAAACCATATTTCACAAAATGGAACAACGCACTTTAAGTGCAGCATATAAGTTTTATTGCGATAAAAATTTAGAAGGGGCACACAGTGCCGAAGCCGACACAAATGCAACTTACGAAGTGTTAAAAGCACAAATCGCTAGATATGATGCCTTAGAAAACGACTCCAAATTTTTGGCAGAATTTAGTACACAAAAAAGGTTTGCAGATTTTGCAGGATTTCTTATCTATAACAAAGCGGGTGAGGAGTGTTTTGCTTTCGGAAAACACAAAGGTAAATTGGTAACCGATGTTTTAGAAAAAGAACCTGGGTATTTTGGCTGGTTATTAAATGCCGATTTCCCACTTTACACTAAAAAAGTGCTGACCGCAATAAAATTAAAAAGTTTTAATAATAAATTAGGGTAGTGCGTTTTTAGCTTGAGTTATTGTATCATGTTTTTTAAAACAAAGAATGCCAGTTAATAAGGAATAATAATTAAAAACTATTTAAAGTGAAACTTATTTGCATTGGAAGAAATTACGCCGCACACATTGCAGAACTAGAAAATGACAAACCAAGCGATCCTGTAATTTTTTTAAAGCCCGATACGGCGGTATTACCTAAAAATCGCCCCTTTTTTATTCCAGATTTTTCCAACGATGTGCATCATGAAGTCGAAATTTTGGTTAAAATAAATAGGGTGGGTAAATATATCGATAAAAAGTTTGCTCATAAATACTATGAAGAAATTGGATTGGGAATAGATTTTACAGCTCGCGATTTACAAAATCAGTTAAAAACAAAAGGATTGCCCTGGGAGAAAGCAAAAGCCTTTGATGGTGCAGCGGTTATTGGAGATTGGATTGCAGTAAACACTATTAAAAACGTAGATAATATTAATTTTTCGTTACAAAAAAACGATATTGTTGTACAACAATCGAATACGAGCCTTATGCTATGGAAAATCGATGAGTTAATAGCTTATGTATCAAAATATTTTACACTAAAAATTGGGGATATTATATTTACTGGCACGCCGTCTGGTGTTGGTAAAGTGGAAGTTAACGACAAGCTAAAAGGATTTATAGAACAAAACGAAATGTTTTCAATTACGGTAAAATAAATGGAACAACATTATAAATTATTTAAGATACGTGAATTAGCTGACAATGATGAGGACTTTATTAAAGCCTTAGCCTCGACTTTTTTAGAAGAGGTTTCGGTCGATATAGAGCGTTTGCAAAAAGCAGTAGTTCATAAAGATTATCTGCAAACCTACCAAATCGCTCATAAAATGAAACCTACAATCGATTTGTTTCAATTGGGCGTGCTTGATACTTTAATAGAGATTCAGGACTGGGGAAAATTGGTAAAAACAGATCTAGATATTGCACCTCAATTACAGGTTGTAGTTACGGCAATTAATAAGGCTTTAAGCGAAATAAAATCTGATTTTAGTTTATAATGCAGGCAGAAATTATTACCATTGGAGATGAGTTACTTATTGGTCAAGTTATCGATACTAATTCTGCATATATCTCGAAGAAGCTTAACAATATTGGTGTTTCTGTTTGTCAGATCACCTCTATTCGAGACGATAAGATTCATATCCTTAAAGCTTTAAAAGAAGCAGAAGATAAAGCAAATGTGGTTATAATAACTGGTGGTTTAGGGCCAACCAAAGACGATATCACGAAAAAAACACTAGCCTCATATTTTAATGATACTTTAGTTAGAGATGCGTCTGTCTTAAAAAACATCGAACATCTCTGGGAAAAACATATCAAACAACCATTAAAACAAGTTAATATAGATCAAGCTTTGGTACCCTCTAAAGCCACAGTTTTAATGAATGTATTTGGCAGCGCTCCAGGCATGTGGCTTTGTAAAGGCGATAAGGTTTTTATAGCGCTACCAGGAGTTCCTTTCGAGATGCGCGCTTTAATGGAACAAGCGGTTATTCCCAAATTAAAACAAACATTTAGTTGTCCTCATATTTTACATAAAACCCTTGTTGTTTATGGTGTGGGCGAGAGTTCGCTCGCCGAAAGATTAGAAGCTTGGGAAGACGCCTTACCAAAACACATTAAATTGGCCTACTTACCAAATCTTGGTAAAGTTAGGTTGCGATTAACAGCCACAGGATTTAATAAGCAACAGATTGAAAAGGAGGTACAGCAACAAATAGATAAAGTATTACCCTTAATTCAAGACGAGTTTTGCGGTTTTGAAGACCACGACTCGTCTTTAGAGGTGGTTATCGCAAAGCAATTGGTGAAATTTAATAAAACCCTGGCAGTCGCCGAAAGTTGTACTGGCGGAAAACTGGCTGCACAACTTACAGCAAATGCTGGTGCCTCTCAATATTTTAAAGGAGGCTTGGTAACCTATGCCACACAATCTAAGGTAGATGTTTTAGGCGTATCAAAAGCTATAATCGATACCTACTCTGTGGTTAGTGCTCAGGTTGCCGAAGCTATGGCTCAAAACGCATTGCGACTTTTTAACTCAGATTACGCTATAGCAACTACAGGAAACGCTGGGCCAGAAAAAGGCGATTCAAACGCCGATGTTGGCACCGTTTTTATTGCTATTGCTACAAAAGAAAATGTTTTTTCGGCCGAATTTAACATGGGAAATCATCGAGAAAAGGTAATAAATAAGGCAGTCAATAAGGCTTTTGAAATGCTTCAAAAAGAAATTTTAAAAAATAGATAAAAATAAGATTGTCATAAAATAAATAATTCATATATTTGCACCTCGATTTTAAGCAACAAAAATTTAAAGTTATATATAATGTCAAGAGTTTGTGAACTTACAGGAAAGAAGGCAATGGTTGGAAACAACGTGTCTCATGCATTGAATAGAACTAAACGCAAATTTAATGCGAATTTAGTTAAGAAACGTTTTTACATTCCAGAAGATGAGAGCTGGATAACTTTAAAGGTTTCAACATCTGCTTTAAAAACTATTAACAAGATTGGTATTTCTGCAGCTTTAAAAGAAGCGAAATCTAAAGGGTTTTATAAATAATAGCTGTAAAATAAGATGAGGTTTCCGCTTTCGCGGAAGCTACAAAAAAAACATTACAACATGGCAAAGAAAGGCAATAGAGTACAGGTGATATTAGAATGTACAGAGCACAAAGAGTCTGGTCAACCAGGAACTTCGCGTTACATTACTACAAAAAACAAAAAAAATACGCCAGATAGAATGGAGATTAAGAAATTTAATCCAATTCTTAAGCGTATGACAGTTCATAAAGAAATTAAGTAATCTAAAATTTTTTCAAATTTTAGACAGTAAAAATTAGAAGTTTAATTGCTTCAAATAGCACATAAATCATGGCAAAGAAATCAGTAGCATCGTTACAAACAGGATCAAAAAGATTAACTAAGGCTATAAAAATGGTGAAATCACCTAAAACTGGCGCTTATATGTTTGTAGAGTCTATTATGGCTCCAGAATTAGTAAATGACTTTATTAATAAAAAGTAATACTAATTTTCAAAAATATTTAAAACTGCTTTCATTTAGGTGTAAGCAGTTTTTTTATGCTTAAATTTTAGTAAATTTACCAGTGTAATTTCGTAAGCCTAAATGCGCTTTAGACGAAATACAAAATAGGTTGACTTATAAAATGAGACCTTTATAAAATAAAAACGATATGAGCTTTTTTAAGAAAATATTTTCAAAAGAGAAAAAGGAAACACTAAATAAAGGTTTAGAAAAATCTAAATCTAGCTTTTTGGGTAAATTAAGTAAAGCCGTAGCAGGAAAATCTAAGGTAGATGATGATGTCTTAGATAATCTTGAAGAGGTTTTAGTGTCTAGTGATGTTGGAGTAAATACCACTTTAAAGGTTATAGAACGTATTGAGGAACGCGTTGCCAAAGATAAATATTTAGGAACAGATGAGCTCAATGAAATTCTGCGCGAAGAAATTGCTGGTTTGTTAAGTGAAACTAATATTGGAGAAGAGTCTGAATTTACGATACCTCAAAATAAAAAACCATATGTGTTAATGGTGGTTGGTGTTAATGGTGTGGGCAAAACAACAACCATTGGAAAACTGGCTTATCAATTTAAAAAACAAGGATTAAAAGTGGTATTAGGGGCAGCAGATACTTTTAGGGCTGCTGCTATCGATCAATTACAAGTTTGGGCCGACCGGGTAGATGTGCCTATGGTACGACAGGATATGGGCAGCGATCCAGCATCTGTAGCGTTCGATGCCTTAAAATCTGGTGTTAGCCAAGATGCCGACGTTATTATTATCGATACCGCTGGACGTTTACATAACAAAATCAATTTAATGAATGAGCTTACAAAGGTAAAGCGTGTAATGCAAAAAGTAGTCGATGATGCCCCACACGATGTGCTTTTAGTTTTAGATGGCTCTACGGGTCAGAATGCCTTCGAGCAAGCCAAACAATTTACCGCTGCAACCGAGGTGACCTCGCTCGCTGTGACCAAATTAGACGGTACTGCTAAAGGTGGTGTGGTTATAGGTATTTCAGATCAGTTTAAAATTCCAGTTAAATATATTGGTGTTGGTGAGGGTATTGAAGATTTACAAGTTTTTAATAAATATGAATTTGTCGATTCTTTCTTTAAATAAATCGTTTTTTTTAAGTGGTTATAAAACAGGCTTCGTCTGGAAAATAAAATTAGGCATGTCTGAAAAAATGATAATACCAATTTAATTTTGAAATGTCGTATGGTTAATTTGGTATAATTTAACGAAAATATTTTAATCCTGTATATAGGATTGTGTACTAGAATTTAAGAAAATAAAAGAGGTCTGTTTTTATAGCAGACCTCTTTTTATGAATTAAGTATTTTAAATATAGGCTATTCTCCTAAAAATGGATAGCGATAATCGACAGGTGTAACAAAGGTTTCCTTTATTAATCTAGGCGAAACCCAACGCAATAAGTTTTGGGCGCTACCGGCTTTATCGTTGGTACCCGAAGCTCGAGCACCACCAAAAGGTTGTTGTCCAACAACGGCACCAGTGGGCTTATCGTTAATATAAAAATTGCCCGCGGCATTTTGTAAAGCGTCTGTAGCCTCTGTAATAGCATATCTATCGGTGGCAAGAATTGCCCCTGTTAAACCGTATTCGCTTGTTTCGTCGACTAATTTTAAAGTTTCAGTGTATTTATGCTCATCATAAACATAAATAGTTATAACGGGCCCAAATAATTCTGTACACATCGTCGAATATTTTGGGTTTGTAGTTACAATTACGGTTGGCTCAATAAAATAACCTATCGATTTGTCGTAGTTACCACCAACAATAACTTCCGCGTCAGCGTCGCTTTTAGCCGCATCAATATAAGAAGCGAGTTTGTCAAAAGACGCTTCATTAATTACGGCCGTAATAAAATTACTCATGTCTTCTGGAGAGCCCATTTTAAAGGACTTTACATCTTCAACGACAAATTTTTTGACCTCTTCCCAAATATTAGAAGGAATATAAGCTCTTGATGCGGCACTACATTTTTGTCCTTGAAACTCGAATGCTCCTCTAGAAATGGCAGTGGCCACTTGTTTTGGAACGGCAGATTTATGCGCTACAATAAAGTCTTTCCCGCCTGTTTCCCCAACTATTCTAGGGTAGGTTTTATAGTTTTCTATATTATTTGCAATTTGTTTCCACAAGTTTTGAAAAACTGGAGTTGACCCCGTGTAGTGTAATCCAGAAAAGTGCGGACTAGCCATAACCGTATCTGTAATCATTCTTGGATCTCCAAAAACCACATTAATTACACCAGCAGGCACACCAGCTTCTTTAAATACATCCATTATAACTTTAGCCGAATATATTTGGTTGTTACTTGGTTTCCAAACCACAACATTGCCCATTAGGGCCATACAGGCTGGTAGGTTTCCTGCAATGGCAGTAAAGTTAAACGGGGTAACGGCATAGGTGAAACCTTCTAGCGGACGGTACTCAACACGGTTCCATGCATCGCTTGTGCTTTCTGGCTGATCGTAATAAATATCCGTCATAAACTGTACATTAAATCGCAAGAAGTCTATGAGTTCGCAGGCCGCATCAATCTCAGCCTGATGTATGTTTTTAGATTGTGCAATCATTGTCGCTGCATTTATTTTTGCACGGTAAGGTCCGGCAATAAGCTCAGCAGCTTTTAGAAATATTCCAGCGCGTTGTTCCCATGGCATTTGCACCCAATTTTTTCTAGCTTCAAGTGCTGTAGAAATGGCTTCTTCAACGTGTTTTTTTTCGGCTAAATGGTAGGTGCCCACACTGTGTTTATGATCGTGCGGTGGCGACATGGTTCTGGTGTTGCCAGTTGTAACGTCCTTACCATTAATATACATTGGTACATCAATTTGGCTGTTAAACATGCTTTTGTAAGCTTTAAGAACAGCATCACGTTCTGGAGAACCCGGAGCATAGCCCTTAACAGGTTCGTTTATAGCAACTGGTACGTTAAAAAATCCTTTTCCCATTGTTTTTATTTTATATTAAATTGTAAAAAAGTTTGATTTGTAAACTTACGAATTTTAAAAGCATTTGAAAATAGCTTTAGGTATTATCTTGTAAATTATATTTGGATAATTTTGTAAGTTGTTAACCAATTTTAAAGTTTATGTGTACAGTTACCGTCATTCCTATGGGTGCTAATGATTTTGTGCTCACCACAAATCGAGATGAAGCTCCCAATAGACCTACTTTAAAACCGGCATTTTACACTTTAAACCACACCAAGTTATGGTTTCCGAAGGATGAGTTATCTGGAGGCACTTGGATTGGGGTAAGCGATAAAAAAAGGGTTGTTTGTTTACTTAATGGCGGATTTGTTGGTCATGAACGAAAATCGAATTATCGATTAAGCAGAGGTGTCGTTGTAAAAGATATTTTAATTTCTAAAAATGTTATAGAAACCGTTTTAAACTATAATTTTTTGGGTATTGAACCATTTACGGTTATTCTCTTAGATTGGAGTATGGGTTTAAAATTGTATGAATTAGTCTGGGATGGGCTAAATACTCATTTCAAACCCTTAGATTTTGAGCCTAAAATTTGGTCCTCTTCTTCATTGTACTCAAAAACTATGAAAAGTGAACGCGAGCAGTGGTTTGAAGCTTATAAAAAGGATACAGATTTAAACCCAGAATCTCTGTTAAGATTTCATAAAACGGCAGGACAGAACAATGGGCAATTTGGAGTGATTATGGATCGAGGTCATGTTAAAACAACTAGCATTACTCAAGTGGCCAAATCTGGTATTAATTTAAATTTGCACCACATAAATCTTTTAGACCGTACTGAAATAGCACAAGTCTTTGTTATGCCCTAATATTTTTTTTTGGCTAGGTTGTTACTAAAATTCCATTAATAATCAAGGCGTATAATCAAAAAGGTATTTTAGAAAAGCAATGAGTAGGTATCACTAATTTTTAAATAAATGCTTTCGTGATATTGGTAAAATAAAGTACGACGGCAATCTGGATACCTAGTTTAATCCCAATCTTATGCCCTTAGGGTTTATCCTATTTTTAAGTTTTTAGTTTACAGCAAAAGGCGCATTTAATCCAAATGTTGGAATAAAAACCTTAAACTTTTTGCCGGTAGTAAAATTCACCATGTTATAGTGACCCTGCATCGCCCCGAAGGGTGCATTTAACAGGCATCCTGAAGTGTAGGTGTGAGATTCTCCAGGGCTTAAAATAGGCGTTTTTCCAACAACACCTTCTCCAGATACGGTTTCAAGAGTGTTTAAGGCGTCTATAATTTCCCAATAACGGGAATTAAGCTGCACGGTATCTTTGCTTTTGTTTTCTATAGTTACCGTGTAAGCGAAGGCAAACTGTATAATGTAATTTCTGTAAAAAGAACCTTCGAAGTTGGTTTTTACCGAAATTTTTATGCCGCTTGTAACTTGTTGAACCATCCTAGTTGTTGATATACAATATGTTTGTGTTGCTAATGTAATAAAAATAATGTATTGCATTATAAAATTTAACACTTGTATTTAAACATGGCCTTATATACTATTTATAACATAAAAAAACGGTTTATAATTGGTGTAGATTTGTAAACTGGTTAATTACTTTAAAGCATTAATTTGAGATATTAACCGAAGAACCTTCACCTAAACCTATAATGTTATCGTATCGGCCACCTAAATCCCTGTAATATACAAGAGCCTTATAATTGTTTTCGGTTTGATAAAAGTTTCCACTAATCGCGCCTTCGTCTAATACCCCTTTATTTGTAATGACATATTTGTAGTTGTAAAAGCCTTGTTTTAATAATAAGGCATGTTTAAAAACATGGTCTTTGGCATCAAAAGTCATTTTGGTATCCTCGTTAATGGTGTAATTGTTAAAATTGCCGTATATATGAATGGTTTTGTCTAGTAATTTTGGGCTAGGCGCTAATGAAAAATGAACCCAAACATAATCGGCCTCAATATTTGGGTTGTCGGCATTTATACTTGTTATCAAAAAATTCCCATTAATATCTGGATTGTAGGTGTAGGGTTTCGAAGCCCTTTCGGTATTTGTAAACAAGTAATTATGATATAAATCTTGTAAATCGATATGACGAACACTTATGTTGGCCGCTCTTATATCTTTATTGTCGAAGTATAAATATTCGTTACCTCCCCAAAAACTAGATTCGGTATCGTATTTGTAAATTAGCTTATTACCTATGGTGTATTGAGGTTTTAAACCTGAAATCGCAGTGTTTAAATTATTGTTTTGAATGATTAAGGTTTTTACACGTTGTTTAGGATTGTTTAGTTGTAAATCGTTTGATGAGATTTCAAGCTCTACACGTTGTTTTTGGTCTATAAACTCAAGGTCTCTTGAGCGTTTTATATTTACAGCAACTTTAGTTTTATTCTCGTAAACCATAAATTTTCTCGAAAAAACCAGTTGGTCGTCATCATTAAAAATACTCAATAAATAGTTTCCTGATACTTTTAAGCGCTTTGTTTGTGCATTGGGTATTGTGAGTTTGTAGTGTGAGTATATTTGATAAGTGTTTAGTGAATTCTCATAGCTTCTAATACGTTGATTGTCGAAGCCGTCAATATATTCTGATTTGACTAAAATTGAAGGCGACCAATCAAAATTAAAATGGTCAATTTTATAATAGTAATCCGCTTCATTACCGTTTAAGGCATCAAACGATAGGCTTAATGTTTCACCTAATTTTATAATGGGTAATTGACTTTCTTGGGTGTTGCTTTTAAACGTTATTGTTTTAATGTAATCTGGTGGGCTTACTTCCTGAGTTTGCGAGAAAATTAATAGCGGTAGAAATATTAAAACGATTAGATTTTTACACTTTAATGACATTTTTTTAATATTTTTGTATAAAGATAATCAAATATAATACCTAAGTGTTTTTATTTTATTTAGAATAAGTATAAATAATAAGCTTGAGGTACTTAGAAAGGATTCTCCACTATTAAAATCGTATTTTTACACTGATTTTTTTAGATAACTAATTTTAAAAATAAATATGTCAAACGGCATTCGGATTAAAAAAGGTCTGGACATAAAACTTAAAGGTAAAGCTGAAAAAACCGTCGAAGAGGCGATTAAAAGCAATTACTTTGTCATAAGACCAGAAGATTTTCACAACATTACACCAAAACTTATCGTAAAAGAAGGCACTTCAGTAAAAGCTGGAGACACGGTATTTTACGACAAATCTCAAGAGCTTATTACTTTTTCTTCTCCGGTATCGGGAAAGGTGGTTGAAGTGATGCGTGGGCCAAAAAGACGCATTGATGCTATTAAAATTCAAGCAGATAAAGAGCAGGTGTACCAAGACCATGGAGTATTTAATTTAGAGACTGCGACTGCTCAAACGCTTAAAACGCATTTATTAGCATCGGGTTGTTGGCCATTTATAAAGCAGCGACCTTACGATGTTATTGCAAATCCAGAGAAAACACCAAAATCTATTTTTGTTTCTGCTTATGCAAGCGCTCCTTTGGCAGCCGATTTAGACTTTACCTTACAAGGTAAAGAGGCAGAGTTACAGGCCGCGATTACTGCACTTTCTAAACTTACCGAAGGCCAAGTGCATGTATCGGTTGGAGCGGGATCTAACTCGCCACTAGCGGGTGTTACTGGTGCGACTATTCACAAAGTTTCTGGGCCTCATCCTGCTGGTAATGTAGGGACGCAAATCAATAAAATAGACCCAATTAATAAAGGAGACATTGTTTGGACGGTTAATGCGCAGGACTTAGTCATTATCGGAGAGCTGTTATTAACAGGTAAGTTTAATGCCGAACGTGTTGTGGCATTAGTTGGCTCGTTAATTGAAAAACCGCGATATTTCGTTTGTAAAATAGGTTGTGAAATTGCAACTATGATATACGATAAGGGAATCTCTAAAGATGCCAATGCACGTATTATTTCGGGCAATGTCTTAAGCGGAAAACAAATTCAACCAGATGGGGTTCTAGATTATTACAGTAATGTTATTTCAGTTATTCCCGAAGGTGATGATTATGAGTTTTTTGGTTGGAATAAGCCAGTTTTTAATAAAGTATCTACTTCTAGAGCTTTAACATTTTCTTGGTTAAGTCCTAAGAAAAAATACGACTTAAATACAAACACCAATGGAGAGCATCGGGCATTTGTGATTACAGGGACTTACGAAAAGGTTTTTCCTTTAGATATATATCCGTTACAAATTTTAAAAGCTTGTATGTATGAAGATCTAGATGAGATGGAAGCTCTGGGAATGTACGAGGTAGCGCCAGAAGATTTTGCGCTTACAGAATTTGTTTGTGTGTCTAAACAACCACATCAAAAAATTATAAGAGCGGGATTAGATTTGATGCTGAAAGAAATTGGATAATGATAAGTTTTCATCCTATTTACATGGGATTGATGATATAAAAAATAGTCATACCAATTAGTAGAAGTCAAAAACAGAAAAGTTATTCATTTTTCTAACAAAATGAAAAATATATAAGATGAGCTTAAAAAGTAAACTACACAATTTTAAAGAAAAGAATAAAAACAAAAAATGGATACCAGCATTTAATGCCTTCCATACGTTTTTATATTTGCCAAACGAGACAACACAAGGTGGTACTCATATTAAAGTGGCCGATGATTTAAAGCGCACCATGAATACGGTAATCATGGCTCTAGTACCTTGTTTGATTTTCGGTATGTTTAATGCAGGTTATCAGCATTATTTAGCCTTAGGTGAAATTGAACAAGCCAAAGGGTTTCTTGGCGCATCGTTTTGGACTATAGATAATCTTGTAGTTGGAATATGGCAAGTATTGCCATTGGTAATTGTGTCTTACGGTGTAGGTTTATTAGTAGAATTTATATTCGCCATAATAAAAGGACACGAGGTAGAAGAAGGCTATCTAGTAACCGGTATGCTCGTGCCACTAATTGTCCCAGTAGATATTCCTTTATGGATGCTGGCGGTAGCGGTTGTATTTGGTGTAGTTATTGGTAAAGAAGTGTTTGGCGGTACAGGAATGAATATACTTAATCCAGCCCTAACCATTCGAGCATTTTTGTTTTTTGCATATCCGACGTGGATGTCTGGAGATAAGGTGTGGGTGCATGGTGCTGTTGAGCGTGCTGGAACGCCCGACGCCATTTCTGGAGAAACCATATTAGGGTCTTATGCTCAAAATAATGGATCTTTGGGTTACGATAATTGGGATATGTTTTGGGGAATTATACCTGGGTCGGTTGGCGAAACCTCGAAGTTCCTAATTATTATAGGCGCCTTATTTTTAATTTTCACAAAAATTGGTAGTTGGAGAATTATACTCTCAACCTTAATAGGGGCATTGAGCATGGGGCTAATCTTTAACGGCGTTGTTAATGCTGGTTGGATTGGAGAATCGAGCAAGTTTTACGGATTAATGAATGTACCATTTTGGGAACACTTAATTATTGGAAGTATTTTATTTGGTGCCGTTTATATGGCCACAGATCCAGTAACGGCATCGCAAACTAATAAAGGCAAATGGATTTACGGATTCTTAATAGGATTTATCTCTATCATGATTCGTGTATTTAACCCAGCTTATCCAGAAGGGGTGTTTTTAGCAATACTATTAATGAATGTTTTCGCACCAACCATAGATCACTATGTGATAAAAGGAAATGTGAAACGCAGATTAAAACGAGTTCAAGTTAAAACAGCGTAATTATGGCAATTAACACAGAAAAAAATTCATATACTATACTTTTTGCCGTTGTAATGGTAATGGTCGTAGGTTCTCTATTAGCGTTTACCGCGTCGTCTTTAAAACCCAAAATTAAAGAGAATGAACGTATGGAAAAGCAGCAAAACATCTTGTATGCTATGGGAATAAACGGAAATGAAGGCAAAGGAGATATTGTTTTTATTTCAACCGACAAAGTCTCTGATGCTTTCGAAACCTATGTTTCAGAACAGTTAGTTTTAGAGTATAAGGACGGAGAAATTATAAATCAACTTACAAGTGAAGAATTTATGACCTCCGACGATGAGGGTAAAGGTATAGCGCCTTATCTAATCGATGTTAAAAAACAACAAACTCGGGCAAAACAAGGTAAATCTAGATTTCTACCGTTATTTGTGGGCAATCAAGATGGCGAAACGGTTTATGTGGCACCAATTCGAGGCAAAGGACTTTGGGACGCTATTTGGGGGTATATCGCTCTGGATGAAAATATGGTAATTAAAGGCACATTTTTCGATCATGCAGCAGAGACTCCTGGTTTAGGTTCTAATATTAAACAGCGTTATTTTATGGATGATTTTAAAGGAGAAAAGTTGTTGGATGAAGACGGTGTATTTAAAGGTGTAGCTGTAAAAAAAGGTAATAACGACCCGAGTAACGAAACCAAAGACGATCATGCTGTAGATGCCTTAGCGGGCGCAACTATTACTGGAGATGGTGTATCTGCAATGATTAAGAAAGATTTGAAATTGTATAAGCCATTTTTTCAGAATTTAAAATCAAAAACAAATTAGTATGGGACTTCTATCAAGAAAAGACGCTAAATTAATTACAGATCCCTTAGCGGATAATAACCCAATTACCATTCAAGTACTGGGCATCTGTTCGGCTTTAGCAATTACAGCAGATTTAAAAGCATCTATGGTAATGGGTGTTGCTGTATTGTTTGTTATGGGTGTTGGAAATGTGGTTATTTCCTTAATGCGAAATATGATACCTTCAAAAATTAGAATTATTGTACAACTAATAGTTGTGGCATCGCTTGTAATTATTGTAGATCAAGTTTTAAAAGCCTATGCTTTTGAATTGAGTAAAACACTCTCGGTATTTATAGGGCTTATCATTACAAACTGTATCATTATGGGGCGTTTTGAGGCGTTTGCTTTGGCTAATGGCCCATACCGATCGTTTTTAGATGGTATTGGCAATGCTTTAGGTTACGCCGTAATTTTAGTGATTGTTGGATTTTTTAGAGAGCTTTTAGGTGCTGGAACACTGCTTGGAATCCCAGTATTAGGAGACCCTATCGAAAAAACAGGGGTATTCTCAATAGGTTATGAAAATAATGGCTTTATGTTAATGCCTCCAATGGCACTTATAATTGTAGGCCTTATTATTTGGGTACAACGCAGTAAAAATAAAAATTTAATAGAAGATTAAAACGACATGCTGTCCAGTATGTTTTTCAAGATTTTCTAGAACTAACAAAAAGGTAATAAGAGCCTGATGTAAATTCAGGATTCAAAACACAAAAAAATGATAGAACATATAGAATTATTTTTTAAATCCATTTTTATAGATAATATGGTGTTTGCTGTTTTTTTAGGCATGTGTTCCTATTTAGCAGTATCTAAAAAGGTGGCTACAGCTGTAGGCCTAGGCGCCGCAGTTATATTTGTATTGGCTATAACGGTACCCTTAAACTGGTTGTTAGATCAATATTTATTGCAACCAGGAGCTTTAACTTGGCTCGGTCCCGAATATGCAGATTACGACTTAGGCTTTTTGTCTTTCATTATGTTTATCGCAACTATTGCTACTATGGTACAATTGGTAGAAATAGTAGTAGAAAAATTTTCGCCTGCATTATATAATTCTTTAGGGATTTTCTTACCGCTAATTGCCGTAAACTGTGCCATATTAGGCGGGTCATTATTTATGCAATCGAGAGAAATTGAAACTTTAGGGCTAGCTGTTAACTATGGAATTTCTTCTGGAATTGGTTGGTTTTTGGCTATTTTGGCCATTGCCGCGATACGTGAAAAAATTCGATACAGTAACGTACCAGCACCTTTAAGAGGTTTAGGAATTACGTTTATTATTACGGGTTTAATGGGGATTGGCTTTTTAAGTTTTGGTGGTATGTTAACTGGGGGAGACGAAGAGAGCGCACCCGCTGCAGAGCCTACAACGGTAATATTAGAACAAGAAGAGAAAACAGAAGAAGCTAAAGAATTAGCAGAAAACACTACTAAAACAATAAATTAATATGATGTTAGCAGCAGGAACAACAGGGATAGTAATAGTAACCGTTGTGGCGTTTTTAATAATTACGCTAGTTTTAGTGAGTTTATTGCTTTTTGTAAAACAAAAATTAGCGCCATCCGGACCTGTAACGATTCGAATTAATGGAGAACGCGAAATAGAAGTCGCCTCGGGAGGGACCTTGCTCTCTACACTTGGAAATCAAAAAATATTCTTGCCCTCGGCTTGTGGTGGGGGTGGAACTTGTATTCAGTGCGAATGTCGCGTACTTTCAGGTGGAGGAGAAGCCTTACCTACAGAAACTCCTCATTTTACGAGAAAAGAATTAAAGGAAGGGGCACGTCTGTCTTGCCAAGTTAAAGTAAAGCAGGACATGGACATTAGTATCCCTGAAGAAGTTTTTGGTATAAAAAAATGGGAAGCCACAGTTGTGCGTAACTATAATGTAGCTTCTTTTATTAAGGAGTTTGTGGTAGAAATTCCTGAAGATATGGGGTACAAGGCTGGAGGCTATATTCAAATCGAAATACCCGAGTGCGAGGTGAAATATTCTGATATCGATATTACAGCGCATCCTGAAGAGCATGATACTCCAGATAAATTTCAAGAAGAATGGGATAAGTTCAATTTATGGCCTCTAGTCATGAAAAACACCGAAACGGTAGAAAGGGCTTATTCTATGGCATCTTATCCTGCAGAAGGTCGTGAAATAATGCTTAACGTTCGTATTGCTACACCGCCATGGGATCGTACAAAAAATGGATGGATGGATGTTAATCCGGGTATTGCATCGTCTTATATATTTAATCAAAAACCTGGCGATAAGGTTACTATTTCTGGGCCTTACGGAGAGTTTTTTATCAATGAGTCCGATTCCGAAATGCTTTACGTAGGTGGTGGTGCAGGTATGGCACCTATGCGATCGCATTTGTACCACCTATTTAGAACCTTGCAAACAAAACGGAAAGTTTCGTTTTGGTACGGTGGCCGTTCTAAGCGTGAGTTATTTTATATTGAACATTTTAGAGCCTTAGAAAGAGATTTTCCTAACTTTAAATTCCATATTGCGTTGTCTGAACCTTTAGAAGAAGATAACTGGAAAGTTAAAGATAGCATGGAGGCAGAAGGCGATGGGTTTGTTGGATTTATTCATAATTGTGTTATTGATCATTATTTGAATCATCATGAAAATCCGGAAGATATCGAGCTGTACTTTTGTGGACCACCTCTAATGAATAAAGCAGTACAGAAAATGGGTGAAGATTTTGGAATACCTGATGAACACATTCGATTTGATGATTTTGGAGGTTAAAAAATTAGAACTTCTATTAAATTTTTAAACTCATTTCAATACCAACAGAGCCAATTCTTTTTCGAGTTGGCTTTGTCGATTATGCGCTCTACCTTATTATCGAAAATTTTGTTTTTATAGGTATAATACCAAATTAGCCATGTCATGCCGCATATAATTTGTTTCTTTTTCGCCCATATTTCGGTATAAAATAAAACCATAACTCAGGCTATGCTTTGATTTTCTATCTCATCTGAACAAAAAATAATTCAAATTAATAATACGACATTTCAAAACTAAATTGGTATAAACCCAATTGTGATCCTTCTAAATTGACATTTTAGTACATTTGATAACTAAAAAATTAAATGAGTATATTTGAGTGTAATTAATAATTTTACCCTTTTGATGAAAAAATTAAAATACCTACTGTTTTTACTACTTATTGGCATTATTGGTACTGCCATTTATGTTGCCGTGCAACCTAATGATTTTAAGGTGACTAGATCACATACCATACCGGCACCTACTGCAGTGGTTTTTAATAATGTGGTCGACTTTAAAAACTGGGAGTTTTGGTCGTCTTGGGTAGAAACAAATCCCGAATTACAAATTACATTATCAGAAGAAACCGAAGGTCTCAATGCACTATTGTCTTGGCAGGTTAAGGATGATAAAGGCTCGATAAAAACTACCGAAATCACCAAAAATACCCTTGTAAAACAGCAGCTTCAATTTGGCGATTATCCGCCGTCTGAAGTACTTTGGGAATTTGATTCTAGTGCCGATGGTTCTACTCAGGTTAGCTGGACGGTTTCTGCTAAAGATTTACCATTCGATTATAAATTTTACACGGTGTTTTCTGGAGATTTGGAAGAAGAAATTGGGGGGCATCTAGAACGCAGTTTAAAGAATCTGGATAGTGTTGTTGTTCATAGTATGAAGGTTTATAGTGTTAAAATTGATGGTGTTACAGAGTATGGTGGCGGATTTTATATGTATAAAACAACCTCGGCGACCGGTGTAAATATGAGTGATATAATGGATGAGCAATATCATGCGGTTTTGAGTTATATGACAAACCAGTCTATTGCGCAAACGGGTAAGCCGTTTACTATTTATCACAGTAGAGATAGCAGTCGCAATGAATTTATTATGAGTCAAGCTATTCCTGTACAAAATAAAGTTGTTGTTACTGGTAATAGTGCGGTGCTTTGTGGTTATATGCCCAAAATTCGAGTTTTAAAGGCTACTTTAAAAGGGGATTACAGATATTTACCTGAAGCTTGGGAAACTGTTCAGAATTATTTAAACGAAAATTATATGGAACGATCTGATGTTTTACCTTTTGAAATATATCAAAACGATCCTAAAAATGTTCCAAATCCAGCAGATTGGATTACCGAAATTTATTTTCCTATTAAGTAAAAATATTATAGTATATGAAGCAACTTCTTTTGGTTTTTGTTGGAGGTGGTTTTGGTAGCGTGTTACGCTTTTTAATCTCGAAACATTTAACTACCAGTGAAACTGCTCTACCTTACGGTACTTTTGCTGTAAATATTATAGGCAGTTTAGTAATTGGTATCATTTTAGGACTGGCTGCGAAAAACAATACACTCACCGAAAACCAAACATTGTTATTGGCCACTGGTTTTTGTGGCGGTTTTACAACGTTCTCCACTTTTGCTTATGAAAATCACTTATTTTTAAAAACAGGTGATTTTATAAGTTTCGCCACCTATACCATTCTGAGTTTGGTGGTTGGTTTTTTAGCTGTTTTTTTTGGCTTATTTTTGGTAAAGTGAACGGTTTACGTCGCAGGTTTTTGTAACTGTTTTGGTTTAAAAGTACAGTAAAAACAACACATAACTGCATGTTCTAAGCACTTGAGATAAATGGATTTTAATAATGACTTCTCTTTAGGTTAGTAATCTCGTATGATAGATGTTAAGGCAATTATTTATATTCAAAACTCGCGTTTTTATAAATCTAAATTCGAAATACAACAGAAGCCTACTCCTTTTTAAACATCTTAACGCCAGCCTCAATTCTAGTATTTAAATAGTTTTGTCGTGGCACAATAGGGCAAGAGTATTTCTCGTTATACGCGCAGTACGGATTGTAGGCTTTATTAAAATCTATTGTTAAACTGTCTCCTTCTGGTATCGCAGCATCAATATAGCGCCCACCGCCGTAGGTCTCTACACCGTTGGTCTCATCGGAAAACGGCAGAAATAAATAATCTTCGTAGCCCTCGGTTTTTATTAATTCTATGTTTTGATAAATATTTAATAAAAAGCGCCTTCCCTGTAAATCGAAATGCAATTCCCCGTATTTAACGTATTCAGGAGTTCTAGTCGTGTTTGTTTTCATTTCGAAAACAGACTCCTTTTCTGTTCTTTTAAAAGCTGCTTTAACGATATAAGCAGAATCGAATTTAAAAAAATCTAAGCCTTTAAAAGCTTTCCTATCTTTTTTATGTAGCGGCGATGTCGTGGCATCTTTAAACTCTGCATTTAACTTTTTTTGAAATGGTGTTTCACCTAAAATAGGTGTTTTGTCTTGCGCACAACTCGCTATAAGCAAAAGTGTACAGACTAAAACGATGTTTTTCATACTCGTAATTTTAATTAAAATAATTTAAAAGTATTCTATACTTTTAGGAGCCTACCTGTGCCGAAATTTAGTGATTTATTAATTCAATTTAATACATTTTATGCCATTTTAATAAAATAATAGACTATTACATATCGATTCACACAATAAAGCTGGAGAAAAAGCGTTATGAAATCATAATTGTACAAAAATTGTTGTTAAGAATTGGTCATCTTTAATATTAAATTTCATTTTTGTACACTTACACACTAAAAGGTCGCCAAAATTTTTTTAGACGACCTTTTTAATTATCTAGTGTGTTTTGTTTTTTTTACAAAATAAGCTCTAGGGTCTTTTTTAGTGTCTTGGTCTTTTTTTTTAGTGTCCATAACTGTTTACTTAAGTAAAGTTCAGCAAAATAATCTTAAAGCCAGAAATAGTTTAAGGTATTCGTTTACTCACATTTTTCTATTTTATAAAATAGGTGTTCGTGATGTGCTTCGCAGTTCTTTTTCGCTCATATTTCGTTGTAGCATAAAACCATAACTTTGGCGATGCTTTGATTTTAGCTCACGCCCATATTATAATAAAATAACGAATTCGTGAATCTGCGATTTCTAACTCATCTGAGTAAAAAATAATTCAAATTTACAATACGACATTTCAAAATTAATGTGGCATAAGTTTGTTACCTGTATTAAATTTTAGAAACAAAAAAAGCCTATCATTAAAAATGATAGGCTTTAAGTTGTAATTGTTAAAAGTATATGTATTAGATTACTTTTACGTTTACGGCGTTTAATCCTTTTCTACCTTCTTGTAGATCGAATTCTACTGCGTCACCTTCACGAATTTCATCGATAAGTCCTGAAATGTGTACAAAATGCTCTTTGTTGTTGTCATCTTCAGTGATGAATCCAAATCCTTTTGAATCGTTGAAGAATTTTACGGTACCTCTACTCATTGTAATATGTATTAATATAATTAAACAACAAATATAATGTAAAATATAATATGTCGCTTAATAAACTCAAAAATTTTTAATTTAAATTAAAAATTTAATCACCTTAAAATCAATTTCTTAACAATATCCTTGCCTAAGGCTTCATTAATCATATCTATTATTTTTTGTTTTCCGTAGCTAAGTTCTTCTCTTAAAACGCTAGAACTTAATTGCACATAGAGTGTTTCCCGCTCTAAATTCACACTTATGGTGTATTTGTTAACGCCATTACCTAAAAGTTTCCAAGCCTCTACAACATTAACTTTATCTAGCCCTTTTTCTAGTTTGTTAGTTTCTACAAATTCTTGGAGTGCTTCGCTAATACTTATATGTTCATTGTTTCGTTTTGCCATAATTATAAATTAAAAGAAGGTTGTAAGCTGTAAAGTTAAATTTGTTTCGTAATATGATGTCTATAATTTAAAAATCTCGTAAGATTGATGCACTTGTTTTACAGCGGCCTCGGTTCGTTCTGCGTGCGTATCGCTAATAAATAGTTGTCCGAAGTTTTCATCATTAACCAGTTTAATGATTTGAGACACGCGCTGTTCGTCCAGTTTGTCAAAAATATCATCTAATAAGAGAATAGGGTTTACTTTACTGCGTGCTTTTATAAAATCGAATTGCGCTAATTTTAAAGCAATTAGAAAAGATTTTTGCTGTCCTTGGCTTCCAAATTTCTTAATGGGATGATTTTCAATATTAAAAATTAAATCATCTTTATGTATTCCAACGCTTGTGTATTGCAAGGCTTTATCTTTGTTAATGGCATTTTTTAAAAGTGTATTCAAATCGTTTTCAAATAAATCGCTGTCGTACACTAAATCTACAGTTTCATTACCACTGCTAATTACCTCATAACGGGCTTTAAAAATTGGAATGAATGCTTTTAAAAAAGTATGACGTGTTTCGAAAATTTTTGTGCCATATTCTGTTAACTGACTGTTGTAAACCTCTAAAGTATCGGCATTAAAAGTATGGTTTAGTGCAAAATATTTTAATAGTGCATTGCGTTGTTCTAGGGTTTTATTATATTTTATTAAATACGATAAATACGCTTTATCACTTTGCGAAATAACGTTGTCTATAAATTTTCTACGGGTCGTACTGCCTTCGGTTATTAAGTCTCTATCGGCTGGCGATATTATAACCAAAGGTAAAAAACCAATATGATCGCTAAATTTTTCATATGCTTTACCGTTGCGTTTTATAATTTTTTTCTGACCTTTTTTTAGGCTAATAATAACTTTTTCTGTTTTTCCTCCCTTTTCATAATCTCCATTAATTACAAAAAAGGCCTCATCGTGTTTAATATTTTGAGAAGCTACGGGATTAAAATAACTTTTACCGAATGAGAGGTGGTAAATGGCATCTAAAATATTGGTCTTCCCCATACCGTTATTACCAACGATGCAATTTATTTTAGCATTGAAAACAAACGATTTACTGTCGAAGTTTTTGTAATTAAGTAATGAAAGTGATTTTAAAATCATACAGAAAGTAAACTATAAAATGTTAATAAACCGATTGGCTTTTAAAGGAAGTGCAAATTATCGAAAAATATCAAATAAATAAGCTTTTAAATATGAAGAATTATTATATTTTTGCGACGCATTAATATAGAATGAAGAAATGGCGACTTACAAGAAAAAATATAAAGCAAAGAACAAGGCAGAAAAAGAGCAAAACATAGAAAATGGCTCAACAACAGCAGAAGTTTTTAATACTCTGGATGAAACAGCATCTAAAACAGAAGCTTTCGTTGGTAAAAATCAGAAGTATATTTTTATTATTATTGGCGCAGTAGCCTTGGTGGTTTTGGGTTCTTTAGGATATAAGGAATATGTTACAAAACCAAAACAAGAAAATGCGATGAACGATATGTTTCAGGCTCAAAAATATTTTGAACAGGCTGTAAATGGCGTGGAAAAAGATTCGTTATTTAATTTGGCTTTAAACGGTGGTGAAGGTAAATTTGGAATGTTAGATATTATATCTGAATACGGCGGAACACCAGCAGCAAACTTGGCCAGTTACTACGCTGGGACAGCTTATTTGAAGTTGAAAGATTACAAAAACGCAGTAGAGCATTTAAGTAATTTTAAAAGTGATGATGAAATTTTAGCCGCTTTGGCAAAAGGAAATATTGGTGATGCCTTTGTGCAATTAAACCAAAAAGACGATGCCTTGAGTTATTATGAGCAAGCTGCAAGCTTACGTGATAACGAGTACACAACCCCAATGTATTTATACAAGGCGGGCATTATAGCTTTAGAAATTGATAAGGCAGACAGAGCTTTAAAACATTTTAAAAATATTAAAGAGAATTATCCTAATTCAACAGAGGCTTCTAATGTAGATGTCTTTATTGGGAAAGCCCAAATGTTGGCAAGTAAATAATATGGCAACGGTAAATAAAAATCTATCTGTTTATGATAAGTCGGCTATGCCAGACGCGAGTAAATTTCGGTTTGGCATTGTTGTTTCCGAATGGAACGACACCATAACAGAGGGGTTGTATAAAGGTGCTTACAATACACTTATTGAAAATGGGGTCTTACCAAGCAATATTGTGCGTTGGGATGTGCCTGGTAGTTTCGAATTAATTTACGCTTCAAAAAAAATGCAAGAACAAATGGTAAATGGGGTTATTGCCATTGGTAGTGTAATACAAGGCGAGACCAAGCATTTCGATTTTGTATGCGAAGCCGTTTCTCAAGGGATTAAAGATTTAAACGTTATGCGCGACGTACCTGTTATTTTTTGTGTACTTACCGACAATACCATGCAACAAGCTATAGAGCGTTCTGGTGGAAAACACGGCAACAAAGGAACAGAAGCTGCAGTAGCGGCTATCAAAATGGCTGAATTACGAAAAAAAGCTTAGTTTAAAACCTCTAAGCCATTTAAGGGTGTTTTTTATTGGTTATTGTTTTTTAGTGTAAATGTTAACAATTTTTGGCATTTCACCCGCTCTTATCTCCATATTTTTAAGTATTTTTGAAAGAAAGCATAAATTATTTTGTTTAAACAGCGAAAACATAAAACCTTTAATTATAAACCGCGGCTTTCTCAAGAAAACACAACCGATTCTAATCAAGAGGACAACTCTAAAACCAAAGATTTTGTCTCTAAATGGAGGCGTCAAAATCCGAATAAGGTTAAAATGGCTAGTGTTATGCCTGTGCGCACTTTAATTTTGGTTCTAATATTGCTGTTACTTTGCATGTATTTGCTAGAGAAGAATTATTTATAATCTAAAATGAATTAACTATGGGACGTGCAAAATTGCCTAAAAATAAAAAATTTAGCTATACGCCACGTTATTATGATGATAAGGGGCAGGGAAACCCCTTTGAAATTAAACATAAATTCGATGCGTATAGAACCACTGTTGGCAGTAATTTAAGTTTAAAAAGCAAATTTACCAACGCTTTAAACGACTTAAAAAACAACCCCGACAGCGCGGCTAACAAGCGTATTCTTATTATTGTTAGCATACTTGTTTTGATATTTCTTTTTATTATCGATTTTGATTTATCTATTTTCTTTTCTTAATTATTCATGACAGATATTATTCAGCTTTTGCCAGACCATGTTGCAAACCAAATAGCTGCTGGTGAAGTTGTACAACGCCCAGCTTCGGTGGTTAAAGAACTTTTAGAAAACGCTATAGACGCTGGAGCAACAAGCATAAAACTTATTGTAAAAGACGCTGGAAAAACCCTTGTTCAAGTGGTTGATAACGGCAAAGGGATGAGCGCTACAGATGCCCGATTAAGTTTCGAGCGCCATGCTACCTCCAAAATTAGAACAGCAAACGATTTATTTCAGTTAAATACTAAAGGATTTCGAGGTGAGGCGCTTGCAAGTATTGCTGCCATTGCACACGTTGAGTTGAAAACAAAACAAGAATCAGATGATGTTGGAAGTGCGATAGTTATTGAAGGTAGCACTATAGTATCTCAAGATGTTGTGGTGACACCAAAAGGAACTTCGGTTGCGGTTAAAAATTTGTTTTTTAATATTCCGGCACGTCGTAATTTTTTAAAATCTAATACCGTAGAATTGCGTCATGTTATAGACGAGTTACATCGTGTGGCCTTAGCACACCCTAATATTGGTTTTGTAATGTATAATAACGGTAGCGAATCGTTTAATCTACCCGTTAGTAATTACAGACAACGCATTGTAAATATTTTTGGCAATAAAACGAACGAAAAATTAGTTCCTGTTGAAGAAGATACCGAAATTTTAAAAATTTCTGGGTTTGTAGTAAAACCTGAATACGCCCGAAAAACTCGAGGAGAACAGTTCTTTTTTGTAAACGATAGGTTTGTTAAAAGTGCGTATTTAAACCACGCCATAGTTTCTGCGTTCGACGGTTTATTAAAAAGTGGTACACATCCTAGCTATTTTTTAAACTTAACCGTAGATCCGCAGTCCATAGACATTAATATTCATCCTACAAAAACAGAAATTAAATTTGATGATGAACACACGCTATACGCCTTGTTACGCTCTGCTGTAAAACATAGTTTAGGGCAGTTTAACATTGCTCCAATTTTAGATTTCGAACGGGATTCCAGTTTGGACACACCTTATAATTATGGTAAAAATGCTAAGGTTCCAACTATAGAGGTCGATAGAAGTTTTAACCCTTTTAAAGAAGAAGCCCAATCTCAAGCCAGAGCGGCGGCCTTTAAAAGAGAATCTACCGCAGGTTGGGAGAATTTATATGTAGGTTTAGAATCTAAAGGCACAAAAACACACCAAAATCTTAGTCAGGTAGAGTTTGAAAGCGAAGAATCTACCGGAACTTTGTTTGGCGATAATAAGACCGTAGATAAAATTAATACCACTTACCAACTGCATAATAAATACATTGTTAGTGCTATAAAATCGGGTATGCTGGTAATCGATCAATATCGAGCTCATCAGCGTATTTTGTATGAGGATTTTCTAAAAAACATGACCTTAAAAGAAGCCGCAAGTCAACATTTATTATTTCCGCTTCAACTTCATTTTTCTACACAAGATGTCGACATCATAAAACAATTAAAAACAGACTTAGAACATACTGGATTTATATTTTCTAACGTTAGTGAAGAGTTAGTTGAGATTATAGGTGTTCCGGTGAGTGTTCCAGAAAGCGAAGTATCTATCATTTTAGAACAGCTTGTTTGCGATGTGGAAAATCAAATACCCGAAGCCCACTTTAGTGCTACCGATTTATTGGCAAAATCCATGGCCAAAAGTTTAGCCATTAAAACTGGCCAGTCTTTGCAAAAAGACGAACAAGAACACCTCTTAAATCGCTTATTTGCGTGTAAGGAGCCTAATGTGTCACCCTCTAATCGAAAAACATTTATAACCATGAGTGTCGACGAATTGGATAAAAAGTTTTTTTAGGCTAAAGTTGAATTTCAAAATAGGGTGAACGAATAAAAAAACTTGAATACAAAAGATCTAAACCTTAGTGTCTAAGTTTTTGTGAATTGTTAATAGAAAACAGAAATATGATTAGAATTTCAGATACCGTTAAGCATTTATTAATCATTAATGTATTAATGTTTATAGGGACTTTATTTGTGGGAAAAGGCATTTTGTTTTACGATTTATTTGCCATGCATTTTCCTGCGAATGAAGCTTTTAAGCCTTGGCAAATTATAACCCATATGTTTATGCACGGTGGTGCCGATTTAAATAATTTTAGTATCATGCACCTTTTGTTTAACATGTTTGCCCTATGGATGTTTGGTACACCCGTTGAGCAAGTTTTAGGAAAAAAGAAGTTTTTATTTATTTATTTTTCTGCGGGACTGGGTGCTTTGGCCTTGCAATTAGGCTCATATTATTTTGATTATTATGCGGCATTAAGTGGTATTGCTGATTTAAATATGAGCAGCGAAATGCTAACTGAAATTGTATCGATAGATGCCAGTGATGGTCAATATATTAAAGGTGAAATATTAAGCAGAGAAATGATGCCTATTTTAGCCGAATACAATTTTAATCCCAATCTAATTAACAACGAAGCATTCAAATCCTTATTCGAAATGAATGTTATCTCAAGAAACACCATGGTAGGGGCTTCTGGTTGTATTATGGGGGTGCTTGCCGCTTTTGGCATGATGAACCCTAATGCCGAACTCATGCTCATATTTTTACCAATCCCTATAAAAGCCAAATATTTTATTCCTGGCATTATTTTGTTAGATTTAATATCTGGAATTACAGGACAGTCCTTTTTTAGCCCAAGTAATACAGCTTATTTCGCTCACGTTGGTGGTGCTTTGGTAGGCTTTTTAATTATGTGGTATTGGAAAAAAACACAGTTTAACAAAAACCGTTGGTATTAAAATGACATCGCTCTCACAAGACATAAAAAATAAATTATCTAATCTTAATGTATTAGAAAAAATTATAGTCCTAAACCTCGTAACCTTTGTTTTGGGTTTACTATTATCCACTGGGTTTTCATGGTTTACCTTACCAGCTAGTTTTTCCGACTTTATGGTTAAACCTTGGACTATAATTACCTATGCTTTCTTGCATGACGATTTTTTTCATATTCTCTTTAACATGCTTTGGTTGTATGTTATTGGTCGCATGTTCCTTAATTTATTTAGTGCGAAAATGGCGCTAAATATTTATTTCTTAGGAGCTATTTCTGGTGGGATTTTATTTATGCTTGGATATACCTTATTTCCTGAATTTTTTGGAAATACCTTAGGTTTAGTTGGTGCATCTGCGGCTGTAAGGGCACTATTAATATTCGTTTGTGCGTATATGCCAAATCAAGATATTCGCTTTTTTACCTTTAATTTAAAACTTTGGTACATTGGTGCTGCTATAGTGGCTTTAGATGTTTTGGGTCTATTTGGTGTTAATGCAGGAGGTAATTTAGCGCATTTAGGGGGCGCTTTTTTAGGGTATTACTATGCAAAACAATTGCTGAAAGGGAAAGATATTGGTCGTGGTTTCGAGAAAATTATGGATGCCTTTATCAACCTGTTTAAATCTTCGAAGAAAACCCCTTTAAAAACGGTTCATAAAAACAAATCTAAGGTTGGTGGCTATACTAAAGGCGAGTTTGATGAATTTAACAATCAAAAGAAAATTGATGTTATATTGGATAAAATTAGTAAAAGTGGTTATGATAGTTTAACAGCCGAAGAAAAGGAATTTCTCTTTAAGGCTGGAAAATAGCACGCGATACTTTTTAACTGATTTTTTATGAAGACACTAAGTTTTATAAATAAAATTATTTACTTGATAAATGCAGTTTTCGCAATTCTTTTGTTGTTATCGTATATCTTACCATTAACACCTCCTAAAAGCTTTTCTGTATTGTCGGTTCTCAGTCTTGGCGTGGCGTTTTTAGTTTGTTGTAACGCCTTATTTTGTTTATACTGGTTAGTGAAACTTAAAAAACAATTTCTACTCTCTTTTGTGGTGTTGTTAGTGGGGTATTTTTCTTTTGGCTCCATCTATCAGTTTTCTGGCTCAAAAAATGAGGAAGCGCTTAACCATTTTAAGGTTATGAATTATAATGTTAGATTGTTTAACCTTTATAATTGGATTCCTGAGCCTAATATAGAAACAAAAATGGCTGATTTTATTAAAACCGAATCACCAGAAATTTTGAGTATTCAAGAATATCATCCACACGAAAATATAGATTTATCTTTTTTTAAATATAAATACGAAAAACTCTCTGGCAAGAAAAATAAATACGGTCAAGCTATTTTTTCACAATATCCTATTGTAAATTCGGGTTCTATCGAGTTTCCCAATACGGGCAATAATGCCATATTTGTAGATGTTGTAAGACAAAGAGATACCATTAGAGTGTATAATATTCATTTAGAATCTTTGCGCATAAACACCGATGCTGCAAGCCTTAAAAACGAAGACTCCGAACGTCTCTTTAAGAGAGTAGGCACCACCTTTAAGATGCAACAAGCACAAGCCGAACTGTTTTTAGAGCACAAAAATAAATGTCCGTATAAAATGATTATTTGTGGTGATTTTAACAACACGGTGTTTTCTTATGTGTATAGAGCAATTAAAGAGGATTTGAATGACGCTTTTATTGAATCGGGTAATGGTTTTGGGCGTACTTACGACTTTAAATTCTTTCCTATTAGAATAGACTTTATTTTAACCGATCCTGTATTTTCAGTAAATAATTTTAAGACTTATAATGCCCTATATTCCGATCATTATCCCATTATGGCAACCCTAAGCTTCGAACAGACCAAAGAATAAAAACGATATATAATACCAAATTAGCTATTACGACATTTCAAAATTAAATTGGTATCATTAGGCTTTAATAGTGTTAAGGGTATCACATAAAACTACAGTCGACCACATCTGAAAAAATATGAATGACTAAACCCAAACCAATTAAACGGGTTTTTTTCGGAATTAAAAGTAAAACATAAACTATCATAGCATAATAGGAGTGAAGCAGATGAAAGTTTATACTACATCTATTAGGGTCGAAAATGGGTGTGGCTAGCAAATGATCTAAGTCAATAAGCATGCCAGAAATCATGATTAAAAAGGCAATCTTCCACTGGCTTTTGTACCAAATTAACGCTACAAAAAGAGGAATTAAAAAATGGCATCCGTAGTGTACTGCAGTTTGTAACATTATAGCGGTTTTAAAGTTTGAGATTCTAGATAATTTAAGGCATTTGGACCCTCATTAAATAGTAAATCTAACACGCTTAAATTGGGTATAAAATTATGTTTACTGGAGAAAACCTGTGTGTAAGTTTCAAAAGGTTGTTGCTGTTCTTTTTTGGAATTTACTAAATATCTAAAATCCAATTTATCTTGAGGTTGTTTTTCAAAATCCTCGTTTTTAGAAGTGTTTACTTGTAGTTGTAAACAGTTGCAAATCGTCTCAAAACAGTGTAGATTAAAATCCAGAATGTATTCTGCTTGTTGTTTAAATAGTGGCTGAAGCTCATCTTCATAGTATTCAAAAAAGGGAGAAGTTCTGTATGCCGAAAGTATGGATTTCCAATGGTGACTTTGCCAGTTTTCAGCATTAAAAATTTTTACATCTCTATATTTTTGACGGTTTTTTTGCGAGTGCACTACAGGAACATTTAATAGTAATTTTCCGTTAGCGCCATAAATGTAGGTGCGATTTCTATAGGTTTGTTTTACAAAATTATCATCAACTTCAAATGCAACGTGTTGCGCCCTTACTATGGCGACAAAATGAGCAATATTTGGGAAATATGTTGGGTGAATTAAAATGTTCATTTGTTGATGCGTGTTATTTGATGGTTTCTTAACGCCTTTATTTTACGAGTTGTATTTTTCAATGTACAAACTTACATTTTTATGGCCTTATACCAAATTAACCATACATTGTCGCCTATAAGTCGTTTACTCACATCTTTCTATTTTATAAATAGGGGTTCATAATGTGCTTCGCAGTTCTATTTCGCGCATCGTTCGGTATTACATAATTTTTCATATGTTAACACATCAAAATATTAGGTGCGAAACACACTTTTTTCACAAAGAAGGTTTATTTTATTGAAGCCATACTTAGCTCTAGATTTTTCAAAGCTATTTGCGACCATTTTCGTATCTATCAGCTAAACAAATCAACAAAAGGAATTAATTCTTTTTCTTGCGTTTTCTCCATGAACTGAAGCCAAAATACCCTAAAACCAAAATTACAAATGGAATAAGGTAAGACGTTGCTTTTCCTGATCCGCCAACGGTTGTGAAAAAACGGTCCCAACGTGGGCTAGAACCATCCCAACTCATCCAAACAAGAACGGGTTTTCCTAAAACATGATCGAAAGGCACAAAACCCCAATTTCTGGCATCGATAGAATTGTGACGGTTATCTCCCATCATCCAATAGTAATTTTGTTTGAAGGTGTAGGTGTCTGCAAGCTCTCCATTTATAAAAATTTGATTGCCTTTTACCTGTAATGTATTGCCTTCGTACTCTGAAATAACGCGCTTGTAAAGTGGCAAAACTTCTAAATTAATAGGTATGGTTTTGCCTGCTTCTGGAATATATAGCGGCCCAAAAAAATCGACATTCCAGTTGTAATCGGGATGGTGTGGGAAGACATTAGAATCTCTCTCTCCTTTTACTTTTTTGTTTGGTGTAATGCTCGCGACATTAGGATGATTTTTAAATTTGGACAAAGCCTCATCGCTAATGGCAGGAAAGTAGTAAGTGTTCTCTCTGTTTATAATACCGAAGCGATCCGTGATATCATAACGTTCCTTAATAAATTTAGGATTAAATTGATTTGTTTTTGGCTGCACAAAATAACTGAATTGCAATTTTGCTCGATCTGGAAGTACATTTTTTTCTCCATTTATGTAAATATAGCCATTGCGAATTTCTAGAGTATCACCAGGAATGCCAACACAGCGTTTTACCAAGTTTGTTTTTTTGTCGATGGGCTTGTAGTAGTTGCGGTCTGGATTAAAATTATTCATGTCCAACAGAGTGTCTGCTGGTTGATTAAAAACAACAATATCGTTTCTATCAATGTTCTCAAATCCAGGTAAGCGCAGGTATGGTAGTTGTAACTTGTTTATCCAAGAGGTTTTTCGTTCTTCAAAATTATCATTAAATAAATAAGATTTTTTGTTTAATACAGGAATGGTGTCGTGAACCATAGGCGCAGCAACAGTGGTCATAGGTATTCTGGCACCATAGTGAAACTTACTAACAAACAAGAAATCGCCAACTAATAAAGATTTTTCGAGAGACGACGATGGTATAGTAAACGGTTGAATAACGTAGGTGTGTACAATAGTAGCAGCAACAATGGCAAATAAAATAGAACTTGTCCATTCTCCCGAACTGGACTTAGGTTGTAAATTTCTATCTTTTATATACTCGACATCTGCAATATAGTTTAAATAAAAGTTATAAAAACCGAGTGTGATGATGGCTAAAAAGGTATCTAAATAGGTGTTTTTACCAAAACTTCTTGCGGTTTCTACCCAAACAACCATTAACATAATTAGGTTTACTATGGGTAAAAACAACAATATAATCCACCACCACGGTCTATTTATTATTTTCATTAAAACAACACCGTTATATACTGGAATAAAGGCTTGCCAGGCCTGTTTTCCTGCTTTAAGGTATAATTTCCAAGTGCCTAAACCGTGAATTACTTGAATAATTAAGATGAATATAAACCATTGTATTAGTGTCATAATCGCAAATTTTATTGTTTTATTAGTAGTTAAGCATTATATCTTGTTACGTGTGTATAATAAATTAACTAATATTTAAGACATCGTTCATAGTGAAAACGCCTGTTTTACCAACAATCCATTCGGCCGCAACAACGGCTCCTAGAGCAAATCCTTGGCGATTGTTAGCTATATGTTCTATAGCAATAGAGTCTACCTCACTTTTATAATTTACGGTATGTGTCCCAGGAATATTTTCAATGCGTTTTGCCGTAATAGGAATGGTGTTTTTTTCACCATGGTCTAATTCCCAATTTTGAAAACCTTCGTGTTGGGAAATAATGCCTTCAGCTAAAGAAATTGCTGTACCGCTTGGTGCGTCTAATTTTTGAGTATGATGAATTTCTTCTATAGACACATTATACTGTTTTAGGCGACTCATCATTTTAGCGAGATTCTTATTGAGTTCGAAAAATATATTAACCCCTAAACTAAAATTAGAAGCATAGATAAAAGCACCTTGTTTTTCTTGACAAAGATTAACGGCATCCTCGTATTTTTCTAGCCAGCCTGTGGTACCAGAAATTACGGGTATCTTGTTATTCAAACAATGCGATATATTATTGTAGGCAACGTCGGGAATACTAAAATCTATAGCAACATCGGCTTGTGTGATATCGTAGTCTGTATCTTCTCGATCAATTTTTAATACCACTTGGTGCCCTCTACTAACTGCAATTTTTTCAATGGTTTTTCCCATTCTCCCATAACCTAACAATGCTATTTTCATGTAATAATATTTTTATAAAAGTGTTAATGGCCTCTTATCGGTTAAAATTTAAAATTGAGGCTTAATCCAACATTGCTCTGTGCATCTAATTGATGTATGTTGTAGTGTGGTGCTAATGTTAAATTTTCGTCTATGTTATATTGTAGTAAATGTGCATCTACGTTGGCATCAATAATATTTAAAGCGTATAAACCTACCGTAATTAAAAGTGAAAGGTCTTTATTGCGTCTAAATTGTTTTTGGGCTCGTCTAAGACCATCATCAGTAATTCTGGGCGTATCTAATTGATTGCCTTGGGCGTCTAAATAAAATTCATCGTTTTTAAAACCGGCTAATCGACTTTTGTAAGCATCGCGGTATCGGTTGTATTCATTATTATTGTCTATATAAAAGTATATACCGGTGCCTAAGGCAGCGTAAACGATAGGGATTTTCCAATATTTTTTGTTGTAAGCTTGTCCCAACCCGGGTAAAATAGCAGAATAAAACGCTGCTTTTGCAGGAGATAATGGATTAATGGGGTCTTTAATTTTAATAATGGAATCTACAACAACTTCATTTGGAAATGGGACTTCGTTTTCGTTTTGTGCTGCTAATGAAAGACAACACATTAGCGTGAATACAACAGATATTATGAGCTTATTTAGCACCTTCAATTAGTTTTTTAATACGATTAAAGTCTTCTTCCGAATGAAAAGGGATTGTTATTTTTCCTTTACCGTTTTTAGAAACTTTAACGTCAATTTTATGCCCAAAGTATTCAGAGAAAACGTTTACTCCTTTTTTTATGAATTTAGGAAGGTCTTCAGACGCTTCTTTTTTTGAAGGCGCTTCTGTTTTATTATTGAAATGACGCACCAAGGTTTCGGTTTCTCGAACAGATAATTTGTTCGACAGCACTTTTTCGTAGATATCAAGTTGAACAGTTTGATCCTCAATGGCAATAAGTGCGCGGCCATGTCCCATAGATATAAAACCATCTCTCATACCTGTTTGAATGATGGGGTCTAGCTTTAATAAACGTAAATAATTAGTAATCGTGGAACGTTTTTTACCAACGCGCTCACTCATTTGTTCTTGTGTTAATTTAATTTCGTCTATTAAGCGTTGGTACGATAGTGCGATTTCAATGGGATCTAAATCTTGACGTTGAATATTTTCAACCAAGGCCATTTCTAGCGATTCTTGGTCGTTTGCTATTCTAACATAAGCAGGAATAGATTCTAATCCGATTAATTTTGAGGCTCTAAAACGTCGTTCACCAGAAACTAATTGATATTCGTTTAAGCCAATTTTTCTTACCGTTATGGGTTGAATAATACCCAATTCTTTTATTGAAGACGCTAGCTCTAGCAATGATTCTTCACTAAAATTTGTTCGGGGCTGAAACGGATTGACTTCAATAAAATCTAAATCTAGCTCCACGATATTACCAATTACTTGATCGGCATTTTTATCGTTGGCAGATTGTATATTGTTACTCGGGTCGTTCAAGAGTGCCGATAACCCTCTACCTAAAGCTTGTTTTTTAGTTGCCTTAGCCATAATTTAGGAGTTTTTGTTGATAATTTCTTTTGCTAAACTTAAGTAATTCGTAGCACCCTTGCTACTGGCATCGTAGTTAATGATGCTTTCGCCGTAGCTTGGGGCTTCACTTAAACGTACGTTGCGCTGTATAATGGTTTTAAATACCATATCGTTAAAATGTTTTTGTACCTCTTCTACCACTTGGTTGGATAGGCGTAATCTGGCATCGTACATTGTTAGCAATAAGCCTTCAATATCTAATTCTGGATTGTGAATTTTTTGAACACTTTTAATCGTGTTTAATAGCTTTCCTAAACCTTCTAGAGCAAAATACTCACACTGAATAGGAATGATTACACTATCTGCCGCAGTTAGGGCATTTAGCGTTAATAGCCCTAAAGATGGCGCACAATCTATAAGAATATAATCGTAATCGTTTTTAATTTCTTGTAATGCCTTTTTTAGCATATACTCACGCGCTTCTTTATCAACAAGTTCTATTTCGATAGCAACTAAGTCAATATGCGCTGGGATAATATCTAGGTTTGGTGTTTCTGTACTTACTATAGCCTCTTTGGCCGAAGCAGAATGTTCTAAAAGTTGGTAGGTTCCTTTTTCTACAGTCTCGACATCAATACCAATTCCAGAAGTTGCATTTGCCTGAGGGTCAGCATCTATAAGTAACACTTTTTTTTCTAGAACGCCTAATGAAGCCGCTAGGTTTATTGAGGTTGTTGTTTTACCAACACCTCCTTTTTGGTTAGCAATTGCAATGATTTTACCCATTTAATGATTTGGTTTTATGAGCTGTAAAAATACAATTATTTATGAGTATAGGAAATTGAAGTTGTTAACATTCTATTTCTTTCAAGCAGCTCCAGTAATAATTTTTTTTAGATGAGGTTCAAAATTTGTTTGTAATTAAAAATGAAATTTAAAGTGTATGCTCATTTGATTTTATGTTATGCGCTTTTTTAATACGAAACTAATCGATTAAAATCTCTAAAATTTTAATGGCAGAGTCGCTAATTTTTGTGCCTGGACCAAAAACAGCTATAGCACCCGCATCAAACAAATATTGGTAGTCTTGTTTGGGTATAACACCACCAACAATAACCATAATATCGTCACGCCCATAATGTTTTAAGGCTTCGATAACTTGCGGAACAAGGGTTTTATGTCCTGCAGCTAGGGAGGAAACACCTAAAACGTGTACATCATTTTCTACTGCTTGTTTCGCGACTTCTTGAGGCGTTTGAAACAGTGGTGCAATATCGACATCAAAACCTACATCGGCATAACCCGTGGCAACGACTTTGGCACCGCGGTCGTGCCCATCTTGCCCCATTTTAACAATCATGATTCGCGGTCTTCTGCCATCTTGTTTGGCAAATACATCTGCCAATTCTTGTGCTTTTTTGAAGCTCTTGTCGTCTTTTATCTCTTTACTATACACGCCTGAAAATGATTTAATTTGTGCTTTGTAGCGCCCAAAAACAACTTCTAAAGCCTCGCTAATTTCGCCTAAAGTAGCACGTTCGCGAGCCGCTTTTACCGCTAAAGCTAGTAAGTTATTATCCTCACGGAAGTGGGAATCATTAGAAGTTGTGCTTCGGTTTTTTTGTTTATCTGTATTATCCGAATTTAAGGAAAGTTTAGCGGCTTCCGTTAAGTCTAACAAGGTCTTTTTTACCTTATCGTTGTTTCTTTTAGCTTTTATTTGGTTTAAACCTTCGATTTGTTGATGGCGAACGGTTTGATTATCAACCTCTAGAGTTTGTATTGGAGCCTCCTCTTCCAGTTGAAACTTATTAACCCCAACAATAATATCTTGATTAGAATCGATACGGGCTTGTTTACGTGCTGCAGCTTCTTCGATTCTAATTTTTGGTATTCCTGCTTCAATAGCTTTGGTCATACCTCCCAGTGCTTCAATTTCTTCAATTAAAGACCAGGCTTTTTGAGTTATATCGTGGGTTAATTTTTCAACGTAGTAACTTCCTGCCCAAGGATCAACGGTTTTGGTGATTTTTGTTTCCTCTTGTAAATATATTTGAGTATTTCTTGCAATACGTGCCGAAAAATCGGTTGGTAACGCAATGGCTTCATCTAAGGCATTGGTGTGTAAACTTTGTGTGCCACCAAAGGCTGCAGCGGCCGCTTCGATAGTGGTTCTTGCTACGTTATTAAAAGGGTCTTGCTCGGTTAAACTCCAGCCACTGGTTTGGCAATGTGTGCGCAAGGCGAGCGATTTTTCGTTTTTCGGATTAAATTGTTTTACCAATTTAGCCCATAGCATGCGGGCTGCTCTCATCTTTGCGATCTCCATAAAATGATTCATACCAATGGCCCAGAAAAACGATAGTCGTGGCGCAAAAGTATCAATATCCATACCAGTTTCTAATCCTTTTCTAATGTATTCTAATCCGTTTGCTAAGGTATAAGCGAGTTCGATATCGCAGGTTGCACCGGCTTCTTGCATGTGATACCCAGAAATACTAATGCTGTTAAATTTGGGCATGGTTTTGCTGGTGTATTCAAAAATATCTGAAATAATTTTCATTGAAGGTGTTGGCGGGTAAATATAGGTGTTACGCACCATGAACTCCTTTAAAATATCATTTTGTATGGTACCTGTTAATTGTTCTGGTTTTACACCTTGTTCTTCTGCGGCAACAATATAAAATGCCATAATAGGTAAAACCGCGCCATTCATGGTCATGGAAACCGACATTTTATCTAAAGGTATTTGATCGAAAAGCATTTTCATATCTTCAACCGAATCTATAGCGACTCCTGCTTTTCCTACATCGCCAACCACGCGTTCATGATCTGAGTCGTAACCGCGATGTGTCGCTAAATCGAAAGCAACCGATAGCCCTTTTTGTCCAGCAGCGAGATTGCGTTTATAAAAGGCATTACTTTCTTCGGCTGTACTAAAACCCGCGTATTGCCTTATGGTCCAAGGTCTACGAACATACATAGTGCTGTATGGACCACGGAGATTTGGCGCAATACCAGCCACAAAATTTAAATGTTCTACATCTTGCAAATCGGCTTTGGTATACAGTGATTTAACAGGAATATCTTCGGCAGTAAGAAAGGTTTTATGAGATAGAGACTGCCGATTTTTGGGAGTTGGTTTTTTGTTTTTGGCAGGTGATTTGATTGTGATATGTTCGAGTTTTTTTCTAGACATTTTATGTTTCCTCGTTGTTTTTTGTGAGGGATTTAAAATTAGTATTTCAAATTGGTCTATAATTTTAGATTATTCTGTTTTTAAGCGTTTTTTTTCTAGTTGTTCGGCGAGGCGTTTCTCGATAATGGGGGCGATTAAGGTTTTTCTAGAATTGGTTTTAAGAAACGGATATAATTCCAGCTCGTCTTTTATCTTGTCGTTTAGGTTGGGGTGCAGATTGCTTCCTAATAAGACTTCCTCATTATTATCAAATTGCTGCTGTTCTTGGCTTGCACTTTCTTTTATTTTACGTTGGATAGTTCCTTTTTTTAACTGTTCTAAAAAACCGCCCTGTGATTCAATGGCTTTAAATAGTTCTAAAGATTTTTCGGCGAGCTGTTGTGTTAAGCTTTCAATATAATAAGCGCCGTCGGCTGGATTATGCACTTTGTTAAAATAGCTTTCATGCTTTAAAATAAGCAATTGATTTCTGGCTATACGTTCACTAAATTCATTGTTTTTATGATAAATACTGTCGTACGGTAAATTGCAAATCGTATTTGCACCTCCTAGAATCGCGCTCATACACTCGGTTGTGCTGCGCAGCATATTAGTATTATAATCGTAAATGGTTTTGTTGCGTTTGCTAGGCAATGCAATAATATGGCAATCGGGATTAACTTGATATTCCTGGGCTAAAGTGTGCCACAACATTCGCAATGCTCTAATTTTTGCGATTTCGAAAAAATAATTTGTTCCTACCGAGATTTCAAAAACAACTTTTAGTGTCGATTTGTTTTCTTCTGTTATATGTTTTTCAATAGTATTTAAATACTCATTTGCATGCGCCAAACTATAAGCTAATTGTTGAACTATATTGGCGCCAGCATTTTGGTATAGGGCTCCATTAATGCCAAAGGTGTTGGTGTTTTTAACAATGCTTTTAAAGGCTTCGTGGTCGCTTTTTAAATTGTTAAACCAATTACCAGTTTTAGCTAAATGTCCTATAATATCTGTTTGTACATATAGTTTTACTGTTTTACCAGATGTTGAGGCAGGTTTGGTGTAATCTATAATACGATTAACGTAATCGTTGTTTAAGAACTGTAAATCAAAATATAAAAGGGTAGAGGTTGGCGTTATGTTTTTTAATAATTCTTCAATCGAAGTGTGCTCATTTGGAATGGTGAATTTAATACTTTCTGCACCTCTCTTAATCGCATCGAGAGCCTTTAAATTGGAATTCTTGACATTGGCAACAAATATAGATTGACAAACGTTCCACGAGGCTTCTTTTGTGTTTAAAAAAGATTCTGAACCTTCATTAAAATCGTCGGCATGATAAAAGGGTTTTACTGAGATCCCCTCGTTTGATGTCCAAATAAGGCTTTCGTTATAATCGGCTCCTTTTAGATCGAAATGAATTTTTTGTTTCCATTGTTTTGCAGAAACAGGATCGAAATCTTTAAACAAATGCTTAGTCATTGTCCTTGGTTTTTAAACTGTCTTCATATTCGATAATAAAAATTACTTCATTTTCTTTTTTCATATAATAGACTTCTCGGGCAAATCGCTCTAAACCTTCTTCGGTACTTAATTCTTTTATGGCTTTATTGTCTTTTTTTATTTCGCGGTTATAATAGTCTTTCTCGTTTTCTAAAGCATCGATTTCAGAATTTAATTCATGATGGATTAGCCATGAGTTGGCATCAAAGAAAAGCATCCATACGGCAAAACACACCAAAATAAGGACAAACCAATTTTTAAATGGTTTTAAATATCGATTGTTTTTAAACTTTAGCATTTACAATTTTTCGTTTATTATGGTTTTAACAATATTTACGGCAACGGTGTTGTATTTGTTGTTGGGTATTATAATATCGGCATATTCTTTCATGGGTTCAATAAATTGATCGTGCATGGGCTTTAAGGTGTTGAGGTAGCGCGAAAGCACTTCGTCGAGGTCTCTACCGCGTTCTTGAATATCGCGTTTTAGTCTGCGTATTAAACGCTCATCGGTATCGGTGTGTACAAATATTTTAATGTCGAATAGTTTTCTAAGCTCCGGATTTGTAAGTATTAAAATGCCTTCAACAATCATGACTTTTCTGGGGTGCGTTAAAATCGTGTCGCCTGTTCTGTTGTGTTTTACAAACGAATAGATTGGCTGATGAATGGGTACACCGGTTTTTAGTTGCTGTAAGTGATCAATTAATAAATCAAAATCTATAGAACGCGGATGATCAAAATTTATTTTAATACGTTCTTCGTAGGTTAAATGTGTGGTATCGCTGTAATAAGAGTCTTGCGATATAACACCCACCTCTCCTTCGGGAAGTTCGTTTAAAATTTGATTTACAACTGTTGTTTTTCCGCAGCCAGTACCGCCAGCAATTCCTATAATTAGCATTTATAAGGTGTTAATTTGATTTCAAAAAATAAACTCAAGTGCATCACAAATTTAAGATTATTTATTCGGAATTATTTTAACAATACCAACATTTTCTACACCAACATAAATATAACCATCTGGGCCTTGGCGCACACTGCGAACACGGCCAATACCATCAAGTAATCGTTCTTCTTCAATAACTTTATTATTTTTAATTACACATTTGTTAAGATATTGAAATTTTAAGGAGCCTACTAAAAGATGGCCTTTCCAATTGGGATATTTATTGCTCGTTATAAATGCCATACCACTTGGTGCGATAGACGGTGTCCAATGGTGAAGCGGTTGTTCCATCCCAGGCGCTTCGGTTAAATCGGTAAATGTTGTGCCACTATAATTGATGCCGTAGCTAATTACGGGCCAACCATAGTTTTTACCCGCTGCTATGATATTTATCTCGTCGCCACCTTTTGGACCATGTTCGTGTGTCCAAAGTTTACCAGTTTCGGGATGCTTTGTCATGCCTTGGATGTTGCGATGCCCGTATGAGTAAATGGCTTTTTTTGCATTTGGTCTATTTATAAACGGATTGTTGTTTGGTATGCTACCGTCATCATTTAATCGGTATACTTTTCCACCATCTCGTGTTATGTCTTGAGGGTTTAAATCTCGTTCTCCTCGGTCTCCAATGGTGAAGTATAAAAAACCGTCATTATCAAATGTTATTCGAGACCCAAAATGTTGCCCGCGTTCACTATTTGGTATAGCCTTGTATAGTATTTGAACATTGGATAGGGCATGGTCTTTAAGTTTGGCACGCGCAATGCTTGTATTTGCACCAGCGTTATTATCGTTTGATGAGGCGTAAGAGAAATACAGCCAGCCATTGTTTTTGTAGTCGGGATGTAATGTAATATCCATTAATCCGCCTTGACCAAGTACTTTTATTTTAGGCAAGCCAGAGATTTTCGTTTTTTTTCCATCTTTAAAATGGATGAGCTCTCCTAATTTTTCGGTAATGAGCATTGACCCATCGGGCAGAAAAACAAAGCCCCAAGGGATATTTAATTTAGGAACCACAGTTTCGTGGGTGTACTGGGTAACGACAGGGTTTTTGTCTTGTGCACATGCTGTTAAACTAACAGCAATTACAACGGAGATGAGAAATGATTTAATAGCCATGAGTATATCGATAAAAATATATTTACAATTTAGTCATAATAATTGTTTCTTTAAAAAGAAAAAGTATATATTTGCACTCGTTAAAAATAGATAACCTATTCGGGGTGTAGCGTAGCCCGGTTATCGCGCCGCGTTTGGGACGCGGAGGTCGCAGGTTCGAATCCTGCCACCCCGACAAATTATAGTATCAATCTATAACAAAAACCTGTTAATCGTATGATTATCAGGTTTTTTTTGGTTTTTAAGGAAATCAATTGAATTGATTTAATCCGTCAACAAAAGTCAACAAATCGGATAACAAAACCATTTTAACGTTTGTGTTGACCTAATTGTTAAAATCGCCTTTTTGGTTCGGTAATAAAATGTGTCTTTATAAGTGATTTGGCTTTCGTCTGACAACAATCTGATGTTAACTAAAAGACGAAACAAATGAAAACATCTAAAACCTTCAGTATTTTGTTCTGGGCGGATTTCGCTAGGGCAAAAGACAATCAAGCATCACTCTATGCCAGAATTACCGTAAACGGGCTACCATCAGCCTAAAGCGAAAGGTTTTTATTTCGGATTGGGATGCCCACCGAAATAGAGCTCGTGGAAACAGTCAAAAATCTAGGGTGCTCAACAGCTATTTGGATGAAACCTATACTTTTTTTTTGAGTGTTATCGGGAATTAAAAGCGGAACGTAAATTGATTACGGCACAAGCCGTTAAAGCAAGGAACCTTGGTGAAGATGATGATAACCGTTCCATTATGAATATCATCAACTACCACAATGAGGATATGGAGGGTAAGCTGAAATGGGGTGCTCAAAAGAATTACTTTACCACACAGCGTTATATTTCCAAATTCCTTCAAAAATCATATAGGACTACCGATAAGTACTTACAGGAACTCGATTATGATTTCATTATAAAGTTCGAGAAGTATTTACGCAACTATATTCCGGAGGACCATCAAAAACCGATGGGCAACAATACCGTGATGAAGCATATTGAACGTTTTAGGAAACTGATAAACTTATCCCATAAGTTGGGATGGATAGAGCGTGACTCATTTATCAATTTCAAATCAAATTTCATTAAAAAGGAACGTGGCTTTTTAAGTTTGGAAGAACTTCAAGCAATAGAAAACAAAGAATTTGGCATTCCAAGATTGGAATTGGTTAAGGATTTGTTCGTTTTCAGTTGCTATACGAGTTTAAGTTATATCGATGTTATCCATTTGACTGCGGATAATATATGTGTTGGAATCGATGGCGAACTTTGGAATTATTACAAACGGGAAAAAACGACAAAGCCCATAAGAATACCTTTGTTGCCAAAAGCACTACAAATTATTGAGAAATATAAGAGCAATCGCAAATCTATATCCCAAGGAAGTATATTTCCTAAAATATCCAATCAAAAACTAAATTCTTATTTAAAGGAAATTGCCGATGTCTGCGGTAATAAAAAAAATATCACATTTCACATCGCCAGGCATACGTTTGCAACAACAATTACCTTAAGTAATGGGATGCCAATTGAGACAGTTTCAAAACTGTTGGGCCACTCCCGAATATCTACCACTCAAATTTATGCCAAGGTCATTGAACGCAAAGTAAGTGATGATATGCAAAAGTTAAGAGCTCAATTCAACGAAATGGAAAACGAACCTGTCTCAAAAGCAGCCTTTAAAAAATAGTAACTATCTTAAAAGTAATAGAGAATGTTAGTTATAAATTTAAACAAGCGTGGGAGTTTGAATAATTTCGGGTATCACAAATAATTATTTAAAAAAACGTGCGTTTACTCTTGCGAGCAGGCTTTTACATTTGAAGACATTTGCTTCATTAAAGTTCAAATTTTACAATCTGTTCTTCGATTTCTGATTTACGTTGTTCCAATGTGGACTGTAAATGCGTAGTTACCAACTTGATTAAATTCGTGTTGGTCGTCTTGAATTCCAGATTACGTGAGTCCCTAATATGGAAGGAACTTGAACCGTCCTGATTTTAATTGAACTTTGTAAGCTCGTTCAATGTTTCCGTCAGCCGTTCACGTTGATTGGCCAAACCTCTCAATTTCTCAAACTTTTGAATTCTGTCATCCAAATTGATTACAGTTTTTTCAACTATTACTTTCTTTTCAGGAACAACGGTTTTACCAATTGCTTGTTCAGTTAACTTTCTTTGAACTTCCTTTTTGACGGTTGCAGTTTGTTTTTTTGCAGTTCCGTTTGACTTTGTTTTTGTTTCCATAATTAAATGATTTTAGATTAAACAATATTTGAGCATCACGCAAACGGAAAACAAAATTTTAGAGCGGGAAGGAAACGGAATAAATAAGCGATGGAAGAAGCGATGGCTTTATGCCGTCCCTTTTCCGAAAAATATTTTGTGACGTTTATATTTCGGAAATATTGTATGAATACTATTTATTACTATACTTTGTATAAAATGGTTTCCTTTTTAATAAAATTTGTTTAAAAATATCACAATACACAAACTATTAGTTTGTATATTTGAAGTAAAATAAACCCAATTGGTTTTTTTAAAGTTTAAAAAAAGTTTAAAACAAAAACTATTAGTTTGGAAAAAGAGCAAAAAATAAACTACCTTCTAAATTCCCAGCCTTCGGGAGCTGTGTATTTGAGTTCTTGGTTAATGGAAAACGGATTTTCCACACAATTGCTAAATCGCTATAAGAAGAGCAATTGGATATATTCCATAGGAACGGGTGCCTGGATGCGTATGGGCGATACACCTACTTATCAAGGAGCATTGTTTGCATTGCAGCAACAAGCTAACTTGAATATCCATCCTGGAGGAAAAACTGCTTTATCTTTATTGGGGAAAGCCCATTACCTGGAGCTATCCACAAAACAAATAACATTATTTGGCAGTAGTAAAGAAAAACTACCTGCTTGGTTCTCCAAATACGACTGGGGCTTAAAAATCAAATACTTTGGTTCTTCGTTTCTTCCGCCCAAAATAGGATTGCAAACCTTGGAACAGGGAGCTTTTAGCTTGTTGGTGTCCAACCCGGCAAGAGCCTTAATGGAATGCCTTTACCTAACGCCACAAAAACAAGAACTGGTCGAGTGCTACGAAATAATGGAAGGATTAAATAACCTCCGTCCAAAGCAGGTTCAGGAACTTCTGGAAAAATGCACTTCAATAAAAGTAAAACGTCTTTTTTTATATATGGCGGAAAAAGCGAAACACGATTGGTTTAAGTACATAGAATTGGAAAAAATAGACCTTGGAAAAGGGAAACGCTCCTTGCTGAAAGATGGTGTTTATATATCCAAATACCGTATCACTGTCCCTAAAATACTGGAAAATTATGAGTAATTATAAACATCAGGTTTCCTTATTGTTACAAGTATTGCCCGAAGTGGCGAAAGAACCTGTTTTTGCATTGCACGGAGGTACGGCCATCAATCTATTTGTAAGGGATATGCCCAGATTGTCCGTAGATATTGATTTGACCTACATCCCCATAGAAGATAGAAAAATGTCCTTTAAGAATATTATTGATGCCCTCGGCAGTATAAAAATAAAACTTGAAAAAATCCTGCCAAGAGCTGTAGTCTCATTGAAAAAGGAAACATTAAAACTTCAGATTTCTACTGTAAAAGCACAGATAAAAATAGAAGTGAATCAAATCAATAGAGGAATTATGGATGAAAAGGTAACGTTGATCTTATGCAAAAAAGCCCAAGAAGAATTTGATGTTTTCTGTACTGTTCCAGTAGTTTCCATAGGGCAATTGTACGGCGGAAAAATCTGTGCCGCTTTGGACCGCCAACACCCCAGAGATTTATTTGATGTCAAACATCTTTTGCAAAATGAAGGATTTACCAACGAAATTAAAAGGGGTTTTATGTTGTGCCTATTAAGTAGCAACCGTCCTTTAAACGAAATGTTACATCCCAATTTCATTGACCAAAGGGCAACTTTGCTAAACCAATTTGAAGGGATGAGTGCAGAGCCTTTTACTTATGAAGATTTTGAAAAGACTCGGAAGGAATTGGTACGTGTAATCCATCAAAACTTAACAGATAAGGACAAAGAGTTTATACTGGGTTTTAGCAAAGGAATACCCGATTGGAGCATATATGATTTTGAAAGATTCCCTTCTGTACAATGGAAGTTTCAGAACCTTATCAAACTTAAAAACGGTAATCCTTCAAAATATGAAGATATGCTTGCTTCATTGGAGAACGTATTGTTTTGATTAAATTATTTTACCATCGCAAATAAAAAAATGAAACTCGAAGAACAAATACAACTTATAAAATCCTTATTCAAAGGGCGTGACGATGTATTTGCATTGCGGTGGGAAAAGGGCAATAAAAACGGATATATGCCTGCCTATCATTACGACCCCTATATGTATCGCCTACACAAACAAAAAGGAGGGGCATTCAAAGATTATAAAGACAAAACCTATTTAAAACTAGACGGTCATCAATTATCAAAACATATTAAAGGCGAACAATTTATTGGGGTTTATCCGCTTTTAAAAGATAATACTTCTTGGTTTATTGTTGCCGATTTTGATAAAAAGGACTGGCAAAAACAATCAAAAAAAGCTGTTCAAATTTGTATAGGGAATAAGATTCCAGCTTATTTAGAACGTTCCCGTTCTGGAAACGGTGGACACGTATGGATATTTTTTGAACAGGCATACCCAGCTACAAAAAGTAGAAAAATTGTATTGAAGCTATTTGAGCAAGCAGGTATTTTTTCCGTATTTGACAAAAACACAAGTTTTGACAGATTGTTCCCAAATCAAGATTATTTATCAGGAAAAGGTTTTGGAAATCTGATAGCTCTTCCACTTCAAGGAGTAACCGTAAGAAATGGTAATTCTTGCTTTATCGACCCTGAAACATTTACTCATTATCAAAATCAATGGCAATTTTTTTAAAGACCATCAAAAAAGTTTCTACTGTTCATTTAGATAAAATTTTTGAAGAATTATCAGAACAAAAAAGCAACAGCAAAAACGTCTTAAAAAATAACGTTTCCTCTTCTGGGAAACTACATATTGTCTTAAAGAACAGTATAGTAATCCATCGAAATGGTTTAACTCAGCCAATAGTTAATTTCTTTAAAGAGCACTTAAATTTTTTCAATGCTGATTATGCGATTAAAAAGAAAACAGGAAGAAGTACTTGGAAAACAGAGCGTTATTTTAAACTTATTAATGAAACCGAAAATACTATTGAAATCCCAAAAGGGTTTATCGGGAAACTGATTCGGTACTGTAACCAGCAACATATTGATTATGAGTTCTTAGACCAAAGAAAACGGTTGAACAATGTGGAGTTTTTATCTTCAATTCAATTATTAAAACACCAATTTCATCCTGTGGAGATAGCATCAAAAAAAGATTTCGGGATTATTGTCGCTCCGCCAGGTTCGGGAAAAACTATCGTTGGACTAAAAATTATTGAACAAAAGCAACAGCCTGCATTAATCATTACCCATCGAAAGCAGATTGCGGAGCAATGGATAAGCAGGATTGAAGCCTTTTTTGGTATTCCAAAAAGGGAAATTGGCAAAATTGGTCAGGGAAAAATGAAAATTGGCAAGCACATAACGGTGGCATTAATCCAAACATTGGCAAAGAAATTGGCCGACGAGAACGATGCTGAAAAACTGGCATTTTCCTTTGGTACCGTTATTATCGATGAATGCCACCATATTCCGGCTAAATCTTTTCGGGAAATCATACATCAACTCGCTCCCTATTATCAATATGGGCTAACAGCAACAGCTTTTCGGAAAAACAATGATGAAAAACTATTGTTCGTTTATTTGGGAAATATCATTTCTGAAATCAGACCCCAAGAAATAGAACATTTCAAAAAAGCAAGAGTTGTAATTAGAGAAACCAATCTCAACGTTCCCTTTAACTCAATAACTGACCATTTTGAAACACTTTCAAAAATATTGATCCACGATTCTGAAAGGAATAAACTGATTTTAAACGATATTGAAAATGAAATAAATAATGGTAGAAAAGCAGTAATCATCACGGAGCGAAAGGAACATGTTCAAACACTGTATCAATATCTTAAAAACCGTTTTGAAATTATTCCAATTTCAGGTGAAGATAACAACGTTTCCCGAAAGGAAAAGTGGAAAAGTATTGAGCAAGAAAATTACCAAGCCATTATAACTACTGGGCAATTCTTTGGAGAAGGTGTGGATATTAAAAGTGCCTCTTGTTTGTTTTTGGTCTATCCTTTTTCGTTTAAGGGAAAACTGATTCAATATATTGGAAGAGTTCAACGCTCTGAATTGACTCCTATTATTTATGATTATCGAGACAAACAAATTCCGCACTTAAATAAACTCTTTTTAAAGCGGAATACATACTATCGGAATCTGGACCGTCAAGCGACATTATTTGATGATTTAAAAGAAACTATTGAAGACAAGCCAAGGCAAAGTGATATTGATAAAGTCGTAAAAATTCCAATTAATGATTTAGATTTTCACTACGGAATGGTCTGTTTTTCATATAAAGTGTCAAACCAGACCTCGCTCGAATTTGAAATCGAGAATGAAGAAATGCTACCTGAATTTGAAGTGTTGAAACCCTATTTCTCAAAAATTTTAAATTCTAAATCGATTAGCGTTCACGTTCAGGTAGGATATGAAAACGGTGTCATTGTTTCACAGATTGCTACTTCAGAAGCCATTGACCGTATTAATAAAGAAATAGTGGATAGTGTAAAATTTCAATTTATTGAACAACGTTTTATCAAAAATCAAAAACCTAGAAATGAAGAGAATCCAGAAGAAGTTTCCAAAACGATTGGAACTTTCTTTGGTTCGGATGACAATCTTTTGAAAACGCTTTTGAAAAATAACAGTTATATCCACCAAAAACAGCTTTTGTTCTTAGCAAAGCACCATCAATATAAAAAGCTGAAAATCAGATTTGTTTTGTACCCGTTTTCGTTTGTATTCTTATTGGAAGGCATACAAAAATATCATATCGTTTTAGAAACTTTAGATACTAAGGAAGCTACCTATGTTTGGCACCTTTCCAAAGGATCCACTAAATTCAAAAAAGAATTAGAATCAATAAATCAGAAATTGAATTGGATTCGCAACAATGGACGTCAATCGTTTTTGGAAACCAAAAGTGAAAATTTCAGTAAAATCATTCACTACTATAATGAAGATACAAAAGGATTCTATAAATGGAAGAATGCTTTGGAGGAGCGGTTGGCGTAACAGTGATGCTTCTATGGCATGATATAACCGATAGGTGTTCGTATAGTATATTGAGAAGGAAGGGTTGTCTTTCAGGAATATTGTATAGAAGCTCCTAATTTATAATCTAGTTTAGGATATGAAATATTATAAAATTTGCTACTAAATAGATTGTTTTAATAGTTAACAAATTATATATTTGCACCGTCAGAAAGTAAAGCATTTTACTTTAGGTCATTTATAGTATCGTCAACAAATCGGCTAACAGTTAAGTTTCGAAAACTGTAACTGATCGATATATAAAGCATTGCGGGGTAGGGTTCAAACTCTGCCACCCCGACAAAAAGGGTCAGGTTAATTTCTTGGGGATTAAGCAAATAATTTGTGCAATCTAAAGAGGAAAAAAGTGGTATCTGTTACGCCTCTTAAGTTAGCTCTAAATAATTTGATCTTTGCATTAAAAGACTCTGCATTAGCATTTGTACTTCTGTTATTAAAGAAGTTTAGTATGTTATCAAAATTTGCCCTTACCGTATTAGCTGTGGTATAAAATGTTTCTAACTTCTGTTCAAATGTATCTTCAATCCATTTGTCAAAACGTTCTTTAGCCATTAACTTATCTGTACATTCATAAACACTTCTATAGAGGTCAGTATTTAAATACGTATCTTTAAGTCTATTAAATATATCAAAATATGGACATATTCAAAGGTCAAAATCTTCTAGGATCAAGTCCAAAAGTTGTGTTTAAGCAAATATTGTTATTAATCTATAGAGGAAGAATTCTACGTTTTTCACACCTCTAAACGGATCAAGTCCAAAAGTTGTGTTTAAGCAAAAATTCGCGCCTATCGATAAAGGAAAATCCTATATTTATACACCTCTACACCATGTTCTAAAAGCTTTTATTTATGTGTTTGTTAAAGCGGTTTCTTTACGACGGGTCTCAATAGTGTTATAGTTATCGCTTGAATAATAGGGCACAATAAAAAAGTCGTCTTTATCATTTAAAATTCTAACTTTTACACCATAAAGCTGTTCTAAATGACGTTCAGTTAAAATTTTCTTACAGCCTTCAGCATATAATTTACCGTTTTGAAGCATTAAATATTTATCGGCATACTTTGTTGCCAAATTAATGTCATGAAGGGTCACAATAATGGTAATACCTTTATTGGACAATGATTTTAACAACTCCATAATTTCTAATTGATGCTTTACGTCTAAAGCAGAAGTGGGCTCATCTAGCAGTAAAATTTTAGGTTCTTGAGCAATAGCTCTTGCAATATAAACCATTTGTTGTTGGCCACCACTTAATGCGCTAATATCTTTCATCGCTATTTTTTCTAACTTTAAAGACTTTATAACATCTGAGACAATGGCGTAGTCTCTATCTGATGGTTTCCACGAAATATATGGTTTTCTCCCTGAAAGTATCATATCAAAAACCTTTATTCCTGTAACCTTAACCTCATTTTGTGGGACATAGGCAATCTTTTTGGCAAGGTCTAAATGCGAATATTGCGCTACTGGTTTTCCTTCAACTTCTACATAACCCGATTGGGGGTTTAGTATTTTGTTCATACATTTCATCAAAGTACTTTTGCCAGATCCATTTGGTCCAAATAGCACTACGAATTCTCCTTGATTAATTTCGGTAGTGATACCTTTTAAAATTTGAGCACTCGGATAAGAAAACTCTAAATCGTTTATTAAAACTTTCATATTCTGTTTATTTTCCATAGCCTCTAATTAATAAAAAGATGAATAATGGGGCCCCTATGAAGGACGTGATAATACCAACGGGTAAAATTACAGGTGAAATAATTGTTCTTGCAAAGGTGTCTGCCAAAAGTAATAACAGACTTCCAAATATTGCCGATGCTGGAATTAAATAGGCCTCGTGATTGCCAATAATGCGTCTCATAATGTGTGGTACAACTAATCCAATAAAACCTATTATTCCGTAAAAAGCAACGGTAAAAGCTGTAATTAAAGAGGCAATTACCATACCAGTTAGTCGTATTCTTTCTGGATTTACACCCAAGCTTTTGGCATAATCGTCTCCTGTTTTTAAGGAATTATAGCTCCAACTATTTTTTAAGAAATACAATAAGGCAGGAATCAAAAATACTAAAATTAATGTAATATCATCCCAAGAGGCGCGACCTAAGTCTCCAAAACTCCAAAACATAATGGATGCCAATTGGACATCGTTTGCAAAAAATTGTAAGGCCGATATACCAGCACTAAAAAGTGAGCTTAAAATCACCCCTGAAAGAATAATGACCTCCGGATTTGCTTGTCGGATTCTCGATAATAAAACAATAACCGCGATACTTACCAAACTCCAAATAAAGGCTGAAGCTGCAACAATATATTGGTTGTCTATGATAACCGCATCAGCAGCACTGCTAAACGTACTTCCTGCACCTAAAAACATGATAGCAAAAGCCGCGCCAAAAGCAGCAGACGAAGAAATACCTAAGGTAAATGGCGATGCTAAAGGGTTTCTTAATAAACTTTGAGAAACTGCTCCAGAGACAGCTAGAGCCGTACCCGTTATAATAGCAGCAATAATTCGTGGTAAGCGTATTCTGGTAATGACTTGGCTGGTAACACTGTCTTCATCACTTGTCCAAAATTCTTTTAAATTCTCCCAAGTAATCTCAAAAGACCCCAATAACATGGCTATTTGAACTACAAGAAAAGTAATGACAACCAATCCTAAAATAATAAAAATTCTTTTTTTATTATATTTCTTATAGTCTTTTATAAATTGTTGCTCCATAATTATATTAACTACTTTCTATATGCTTATTTATTAGGCGGCGTAAAATACTCTTTAAATTGCTGGTTTGAAATTTTCTCACAAAAAATAATGTTGAAATGTATTGAGTTTTCTATCATAACCATTGGGTATATTCTTTGAGGTATTCGGTTTTATTTATAAGAGATTATTCATTTGAGGCGTTTTAAAACAATCTTTTACTAATCGTAAAGATTTTCGGTTAAAACCTGCTTATAAACAATATCAAATTCATTTAAATCTATGTCTTTTAAATAAAAGTTTCCTAAAATTTGTTTTACCTTTTTATCAATATCGATATCTTTAAATTTTTCTGGATACAAGGTTTTAGCAACATACCACGAATTTATTAATGCATAATCATAACTTACACTATTGTTAATGTATCTAGGTATTATATATACATTTCCATTTTTCACTGCTTTTAAGGTGTTGTGCAATAATGAATTAGGTTGCATTTCTTTTTCGGCCAAATTCCAGCCATCAGAATCTATAAAAATATAGTCGGGATTCCATTCTATTATTTTCTCAATATCTACCATTATTGGTCGGTTTTTTAATTGCCCATTTTCCAAGCCGGCAACCACATTCTTAGAATGGGTTAGAACAAACGGTGTAAAATCGGTTCTTGTAGATGTAATACCATGTGAGCCGTTATAAGAAAGCCCACCTGCATATACCGTTGGTTTATTTTCTTCGGCTACGGTGCTCGTTCTTTTTTCTATGTCGTCCATTTCATTTTGGATGAAATCAATAAGTTGCACAGCACGTTCATTTTTATCAAGCACTTTACCTACGATGGTGATGGTGTTGTAAATTTTATCGTTTTCTGAGCCTAATTCACCGTTTTCTATGGCCACTACAGGTATCCCTGTTTTTTGTTGTAAGTCGTCTACTTTTTGTTTGGCCGATGGTACCGTAATAAAAATGACATCTGGTTTTGCCTTCATAATTAATTCGGCATCGCCACCAGGTTGCGGACCAATTACAGGAATTTCTTTAATTTCTGGAAATGCCAAATTATAAGGTCTTGTGGTTCTTCGCTCCGTTTCTTCTATGCCTACCACATTGGGTATGGCATCGAAATAACTTAAAAAACGCATAGAACCCGCATTAACACCGATTAGTTTGGTGACCTTTTTGGGTATTTCTACCTTTCGGCCTAAAACATCTTCAATTATTATGGTTTCTTTTTGTGTAGATGTCGTGTTTTTTTTACATTGAAAAGAAACGAGAACGACTACTAGTAAAACGGTAATTTTAATAAATTTCATTTTTTAAAATTTTATTTTAACGATTCCAGAAAATGTTCTTGGAGCGCCATATAAATAAGCGGTACCTCCTTTTTTGGTTTCTCGTGGCTGGAGGTAATCACGTTTGCTATGATGCTTACCTGTCCATGTTAATAATTTAATTGATATTTAAAATATTGTTTTAGAAATCCCAGTTATAAAGCACGAGTTTCTATTGTGTACTATGACATCTTAAATTAAAACAGCAAGGCAAAAAAAAGTGTTTGTATAGATTTTGTTATTATTAATTTTCTGGTCTACACTCTTAGTTATATTTTTTTATTAATTCGTAATATTCAGCAAATATAGATGCTATTTTGATTTTAAAAAAATAACATCTTATTTATTCAACTTTTACATCAACATTTAAATCATTTCACTCCTACATTTTTTAATGTTTTACATTGAAAAGATTATCATGTCGATTAGCTTTATTTAGTTGTAAATCTGGCTTAAGACAAACAATAAAGCAACTAGTACACGAGGGTGTTCTGTTTTGAGGTTATTATTTGGAAGCTTGTAAGCTATTAGTGCTTATTCCTCTAGGTGGTTTTCTGCATTATGGACTCATAGGGTTGCGTCTAATCGTTAGAATTAGAAGCCTTAAAAATGTAGTGATGTTAATTTGGTATAACTAAATACATATCACCCAAGCCAAATTTATAGAAATAGAAATTTTGTTGTTATTATTGATGTTTTCGCGGCCCGTTTTGATGTTTGTTCTCTTATAGACATCATAAATTATATCAATAAAATTTGAACACCAAAACACCGCGGCATGAGTTATGTTATAAATTCTAATTTTCAGCTTATGTTTTTAGATCTGTATTTTTAATAGTTACAATATAATTTGCATTTAGTAATCTGTGTTGCTCTTAAAGCTCACAATCTGAGGTTTCTGGGCCTTCTGCAGTACCTTCCCAATCTGGATCTGCTACGCCAGTCCATAGGTTTGTTTTCGCATCAAAAGTCACGGCGTGTACTCTGGCAAAAGCACCATATCTTTTTATTGTTTTCACATCGAATCCTGCGTTTTTCCAAAGTATGGAGTCGGCGCCAGACCAGCCATTATTTGGAGTGAATTCTGCGCTAAACTTTGCGCCACTAAAACTTGATTTTTTTGTTAGCGAATCTGTAATTCTTACTGGATGAATTCGAGGTGCAGAAACAGCGTCTTTAATGGTTAAGCCCCTATCTATGTGTCTGGAAATGGTTTGTGCAATTCCGGATAGAATTCGCATTCCGCCAGCAGCTCCCAAAACCATAACGGTTTCGCCATTTTTAGTTACTATGGTTGGGGCAATGGTTGTTCTAGGTCTCGAGCCAGGTGCTTGATCGGAATCGGACAAATAAGTACCCATAGTAGACGCATAAACAAAACCTAAGCCTGGAGTTATTACTTTCGAGCCAAATAAAGGCCCTATGGTTTGGGTTATAGACACAACCATGCCTTTGCAATCGGCTGTGACAAAATGGGTAGTGTGGTGGCTGTTTTCTCCCCAAGTATTACCACTCCAATCCGTTTGGTTTGCTAATAGATTATGAGACGTTTTGCTAGAAGATTTGGTTTTAGCCGTTTCTATTGTGGGAATTGTTATCGTTGATGCTTGTTCTTTAGCCCAAGCTTTGCTTTGAACTAAATCTAAATCCGCTTCTTTATAATCGGTTGTCATGGTATTGATGGCAATGGCCAATGCTTGGTTCACAACAGTTGCCCATTGTGTATCGTTTATTTGAGTTAAATCGAAATTTTCGAGAATGTTTAAGGTTTTAATTAATAATCCACCTCCAGATGGTGCGGGCATGGTGTGAATTTGATAGCCTCTGTAATTCGTGGTTACATATCTCATATCGTGGGCTTTGTAATTTTTTAAATCGTTAAGACTTACATAGCCTCCGTTGGCTGCCATATCTGCTGCTATCATCTTAGCTGTTTGACCTTCATAAAAATCTGCTCCATTAGTTTCTGCAATACGCTGGAGTGTTGCTGCTAAATCGGGTTGTTTTAGTGTTTCGCCAGCTTGGTAGAGTATAGAATCGTTTTTAAACATTTGATTACGAAATCCAGGGTCGTTTATGATATCGTTATAAGCTAATTTATGTCTATTGGCCTCACCAGGTAGTAATTCAAATCCATTAGAAGCATAGTTAATTGCAGCCGCCATTAATTGATTTAACGGCAATGAGCCATGCTCTTTATGCAACCTCATTAAAGAGGCTACAACACCTGGAGTTGCAATGGTTTTATAACCAGATTTTGCCGGTGTTTCTGGAGTGGTGTAGTTTAAGGGAATTTCCGTCATGCCATTATAGCCTTGAAAAGTGCCATCTGTTTTTCTTACAAGCACCAAGTTTCGGCCACCAATACCATTCATGGTTGGTTCTACTACGGCTAAAACAAAAGCAGTTGCCAATGCCGCATCGGCAGCATTACCACCTTCTTCTAAGATGTGTAAACCCGCTTGAGTTGCTAGAGGTTGAGCTGTTGCGACCATTCCATTAGCCGAAATTGCAAACTGCGGATCCCCATCATCAGTTATTTGATCTTTAGATTTTTCATTTTTTTTACAGGAAAAAATTGTTGCGATTAAGAGAAAAAGTATTATTGGAAGTTGATTTTTCATTTTTTTTCATTTTTAAATGAGCTGTTATACCAGTTTAATTTTTAAATGTCGTTTTGTTAATTTGGTATTAGATTCTAATTGTTTACCATTCTTAAATGTACTAAAAAATAATGTTGGTATTTTAATACCATTTATCAGTTGGAATTTCGAGAACAAAACACTTTTTCTAATACGCTAATTAAAATCATTATTTTTTGCGGTAATTGATGATAAAAACTTCGGTAATTTTTGATTTAAATAATAAGAGGTTGCTAAAATAGTTTTTAGCAACCTCTATAAAAACCCAAATTATTAATTATTGATTTACAGGTGTTGGTGTAAATAAATCTGGTATTGTGCTAGGTATGTTACTATTGTTATTTATCTCATCTTGAGCATATAAAAATCGCTGTGGATTTATTGTTGTGGTGTTATTATTTAAAGGAAACGGTACCATAACATCACTGTCTGATGCTCTTAGTCTTCGTGCGTCATTAAATGGTATATAAGTGCTAAAGCCTGTCACGTATCGTTCTTCAATAATCTCTCTGAGTACAGCTCTATCAGTCGCAATACTATCGGTATTTTCTATGCCACCTGGTTCAAAGTCGGTCAATACATAGTCATCATATTGTAGTGGATCTCCATTAAGGACATTAAAGGCATCTCCAGATCTTAAATGGGCTCTTAACTCATTTAGTTTATCAATGGCTCCTTGAGTGTTACCGTCTCGTAACAAGCATTCGGCCCAAATTAATAGGTTCTCCTCAAAACTAACTAATTTCATAGGAGTAGTGGCATCATCAATTCCACCTACTTGTGCACCGTCGCCATCTATAAAGCTGTAGTTTCTTCTAGCAGTTTCATTTGTTTTGCTATTATTTCTACTATTAGTGTTACTTGGATCAATTAAATCTCTGTAAAATGTACCAGCACCGGTCATGTCACCAGCTCGACTACTATTTACAAAATTATTTAATATGTTACTGTTGCCAGGTACACTGCCAACGGGGTTGTAAGACATTGTTCCCGAATTGTTGCTAATTCCGTTTACTACATTCGCCAAAGCTAGCGGGTACTGTTTTGTTTGCAAATAATAGCGCGCTTTTAATGTATAAGCCGCAGCAATCCATTTGTTTTCATCACCTCCAAAATAGTTGTCTTGACTATTTGTGTTTGGAGTTGTGGAACTGTTTTGAAGTTTAACAATAGCATTGTCAAGTAGTGTTTGTAAAGCCTCGTACACATCTGCCTGAGCATCAAAATTTGGGTCTGGAGAATCTAAACCTGGGTTATCTGGTGTGGCTTCAGAATAAGGAATATCTCCAAACAATGATGCTGCTGTACCTACTGCTAGAGCTTCATTAACATCGATAATACCTTGTAATCGACTCACATTTGGTGAGATTTCTCTAATTTTTTTATTCTGAACTAGAATTCCATTATAAAGATGCCCCCAAATAGGGTCTGAATCACCAGGAGTATAAACGTAATTATACAGGGTTTCTTGAACCAGTTGTAGGCCTATTAAACCTCCCGTATAATACATGCTTGTTCTTGCTAATTGCCCTTGTTGTATTTGAGCATTTGCCAATAAGGTTCCTCGTAGTAGTAAGTCTCCCGAAGGTACTTCTACCAATTGATTTGGATTATCATTCACATCTAAATAGTCATCGCATGCCACCACAGATGTTAAAAAAATAAATGATAATATAATTCTATATGTATATTTCATAGTGTTTTCTTTTTAATAATTAAACTTGATTCCAAAAGCATAACTTCTCGATCCTGGGTTAGAGAAGTAATCTATGCCTCGAGCTCTACCAACGCCAAATTGATTAATATCTGGGTCAATACCAACAACATCGGTCCAAATCACTAAGTTACGTCCAGAGGCTGTAAACACAATAGAACTTAAACCAGTTGCCTTCTGAAATTTCTCTGAATTTAAAGTGTATGATAATGATAATTCTCTGAAGCGTGTCCAGCTACCATCTTCTACAGCAAATTCATTTAATTTACCATCACCAAAACCGTATAAAGAGGTGTAATAATCTTCATCTAGCAACACATTGCCGCCACCAAAATTTCCTACATTACCTCTAACTACCGATCCGGCAGGAAATACATTACCATCATAATTTACTAAATCTTCCGTTAAGGTGATGGTGTTACCAGTATCTGCATGTGTTCCAAAAAACGAGGTAATAAATCTAGTTCTTTGCGCTAAGTCATTGCCTTGGCTCGTGTCGAATAAAGCCGATAATGATAAGTTCTTGTAAGACAAATCAAGTTGTATACCGCCTCTCCAGTCTGGATTAGGATCTCCAACGATTAAGTTTCCTCCTGTGTCAACCATTGGAAACCCGTTTGGATCTAAAGTAAGGCTGCCATCTGCATTTCTAAGGGCGCCTTGAGTGTATAATACACCAAGTGGTTGACCATCTATGGCCACCGATTCTACCGAAGAACCTTCTGAAAATTCTTGAATAAACTCTCCTTCACGTTTTACACCGTAAACCATGTTGTCGTTTTTACTGTAGTTTATAGCAATCGATCCTCTCCAATCTTGGTTCCTTAAGAAATCGTATTTTAATTCAATTTCAAGGCCTTTATTTTCTATGGTAGCACCGTTGGCATAAATTTCGTCGAAACCTAATGATGGCACTAGAGACACATTTAATAAGACATCTTCAGTTTTATTGGTGTAGTATGTAGAAGACAAGCTTAATCTGTTTTTAAAGAATCTTAGATCTAGTCCGAACTCATATTCTGTTTTAATTTCAGGTTTAAGATTTGAATTTCCCAAACGTTCATCTAATTGAAAACCACCGCCAAAATCTTCTAAGGCAATATTGTCTGAAAAAGAGCTGTATTCACCCACTTCATATACTGTTTGTTCTCTATGAGCCAAAGGCACGTTAGCAACTTGTCCAAAAGCAAATCTTAATTTACTAAATGAAAGTGCGTTTGCTGTTTCGAATAACTCACTAAAAGTCCATCCTAATTCTAAGCTAGGGTAGAAGAAGCCATTAGCAGATTTCGGTAAAACCGAGTGTTTCTCGTAGGCACCACCTAATTGTAAAATTAGTTGATTGGCATATTCAAAATTAGCGGTACCATAAAAGCGAATATTTCTTCGGCTGTTTCTACTGGTTTCAGAAGCTATATTTTCTTTTGCCGAAAGTTCGGCCGCATCAAGAGGTTTTCTAAAGTTGGCTATAAAATTATTGGCTTCACTAAAAATACTCTTACGTCGTCTATCATTAAGACCAAAACCTAATACAAAATTTGAGTTTAGATTGTCGCTTAACTCATAATTGAAATTGGTTAAAAAATCACCGTTTAATTCTTGATTGGTGATTATTTCATCATTAAACAAGCCATATATTCTTTCTGCACCCCCTGTATAATATGGAAAAAAGTAAACTCTCGTATCATTGTAGAAATCTACGCCACCACGTAAAATAGAGCTAATATTATCATTCCATTGGTAGGTAACCTCTCCTGCACCTATTAATCTGTTTAACGACGCGGTACTTGATTGTTCGTTAATAGTCCATAGTGGGTTGTTGTATATTGGGTTGTCGCTATTTCCTAAATATCTTCTATAGGCACGATGTCTATTAGTTGTAATAGTTCCAGAACTGCTATGATGATTACCTATGTAATCTGATTGATCGAAATCTGCAGGGCTTCGCAACAAACCTAAATACAAACCAGCTGCATTAGATCCCTGCTGTGTTCTATTAGAACCTGTATGGATGTAATTGGCTTTAAATGATGTTTTTAGTTTATCAGATAAGTTTTGAGTGGCATTAATAGAAAAGTTTGTCTTTTTGTAATAGCTACTTTTAATAATACCATTTTGATTTACATGCCCCCCACTTAAATAGAAAGTACCTTTTTCGTTACCAGAGCTTATGGTAAATTTATTGTCATAGGTGATCCCTGTTCTAAACACTTGGTCGAAATTTCTATCGGTATAGATCTCTCTTGAGTTTTTTTGTGTTATCGGGTAGATGACATTATCTGAAACAAGCGATTCAAAAAACTCACCAGAGGTATCTACAGCATCTGCACCCCCGCTTCTGTCTGAAATTCTATCCCCCCAAGAGCGTTGAGCAGTAGGGTCGAATACGCCATTATTTCCTTGTCCAAAAGAAGTTTGAAGCGGGTGTTTATAAGAAATCTCATCTATAGAGATTCCTGAAGAGTAAGTGGCTGAAAACTTTCCCACCTTACCTTTTTTAGTTGTAATTACAATAACTCCATTTAAAGCTCTAGAGCCGTATAAAGCTCCTGCTGAAGCTCCTTTAAACACTTGAAAAGACTCAATGTCGTCTGGATTAATATCGTTTAGTCGTGATTGTTGAGAGACTCCTGCAGAAGCGTCTGTGTCACCAGATCCACTCAGGTTGTCGTTGTTTAAAGGAATACCATCGACTACAATTAAGGGTTGGCTAGAGCCACTTAATGAGCTTGCACCTCTAATTTGAATATTGGACCCAGCACCAGGATCGCCAGAAGTTCCGGTTATACTAACTCCTGCTGCTTTACCTGCAATACCATCAATAATTTTGTTTTCTGCGGCTTGCACCAGTTTGTCTGCATCAATTTTAGAGTACGTCGAGGCCATTTTATCCCGCTGTTCTTTGAAGCCAAGGGCATTAATAACTACCTCGTCTAAACTCTCTGAGTCTTCTTCTAAGGTAACCGTTAGTGTTGTTTGGTTTCCAACGGAAATTTCTTTAGTCTTAAAACCAATGTAGCTAAACTCTAAAATAGCGCCTGCTGCGACATCTATGCTAAAGTTTCCATCAAAATCTGTGGCTGTCCCGTTTGAGGTGTCTTTCTCAATAACCGAAGCTCCTGCTAAAGGAATGCCACCTTGATCGGTTACTGTACCTGTTACTGTGTTTTGTGCATAAATTAAGGCACATGAAAACAGTGAAACAAGTGTTGAAAAAAAACGTTTTTTGTTCATACTTTTTAGATTTAGTTAATAAATAGTTTAGTTAAAATTTTTAGTTGTTCTCGCAAGGTGATTTTTCTATTTTTGTCTCACATAATTTAATTTAAAGGTTCGTTTAAAATGGCTAAACAGGTTTCAATGCCCTGTAAAAAATTACCCAAGCGTAAATTTTCATTTGGACTATGAATATTATTGTCTGGGTTAGGGATTCGAACAGAAACAGCTGGAATTCCCATAGTTTTCACAAAAGGTGCCATAGGTTGAGAGCCGCCTGTTAACCTCATGTTAACAATGTTTTGTCCGTAAATTTTGTTTAAAGCTTTATTTAAAAATTTACCAGTAAATCCATTTAATTCTGTTCTAAAAGGATTAGAGCCTAAGCTGTATTTAAAACTGGCTAGTTTAGTGTGTTTTTCACGTTCTTTTTCGGTTGGAATGGAATCTACGAGATAGTAGCCTTCATTAATGATATGATTTTTTAATAATTCCATTAAACGTTTGCCATCAGATTCTGGTACCAATCGCATGTCAATTTCTGTAATAACTTCAGAAGGGATTATGGTACGCACTTTGCTGCCAACCCAGCCAGCTTGAATACCTCTAATATTTAATGAGGGGTACTGTAAAACTTCTTGATATGTGTGGCCAATAGCATCGTGTTTTGCTATTCCCAGACGCTTTTTAATGCTATCTAAATTTTCTGGAACGTTGTTTAACATTTCCTTTTCGCTCTCGTCCAGATAAATACCGTCATAAAAACCTGGAAGTGTCACTCTACCATTATCATCTTTTAAACTGCCTAATAATTTTGCTGTATGAAATACTGGATTTGGAGCAAAATTTCCGTATTGCCCACTATGCAAAGGGTAGCGCGGACCAAAAACTTTGAGAGTAGCTCTCGCTATACCTCGAGCACCATAGGTTAAGGTAGGTAAATTACTTAAATGGCGTGTACCATCCATAATTAATATCATATTCGCCTGTAGCAGTTCTTTATTGTTTAATACGGCATTGGCTAAGTGAGGAGATCCCAATTCCTCTTGAAAATCCATGATAACTTTAATATTATATTCAGGGTCTATTTTTTTATCTCTTAGTATTTCTAAAGCCGAAATAAATGCTACCGTTGGTCCTTTAGAGTCTGACGATGAGCGTGCAAACAGTCTCCAATCTGGATTAAATTCGTCTTTAAGCGGGTTAAAATTTATAATCTGCCATTTGTTTAATCCAGTCTTTTCCTTGTAAACGGGTTTAAAAGGGTCTTCTTGATCCCAAGCAGAAGCGTCGGCAGGGAGTCCGTCTATTTGTAAATAAAATAAAATAGTTTTAGCCTTTTTATTAATTATTTTTTCAGCAAATAATAATGGAGCTCCTGGTGTTGAAATTACTTTCACATCAAAATCTAAATTATTAAAAACCATTTCACACCATTTTAAATTATTTGCTATTTCCTCTGGGAAATGACCATCGTTAGGTATTTTTAAAAACGACTCTAGGTTAGATAAGGCTTCAGGAAATTTTTGTTGTGCATAATCCATGATTTTGGCTTTAGATAAGCTTTGTCCATACGATACCGTAACTAAAAAAAATAGTATTAATATGTTAAAATATTTACTTTTCATGGAATTGTTTAATGGATTTTAATCAGAATTTACACCTAAATAACAAAATACGGTTAACAGATTTTGTGTGATATTGATGGTATTCAGACAAAGTTATTCTCCTGATATTGTGAGGGTTTACAGTATTTTTTAAGGTTGTAGTTTTGTTTCGTTATTTGTTAAATTTTTCACAATTTAGCAATTTTTATTTAACAACCTATTTATATGATAGCATTTTTTTTAGAAATACTGTTAAAAATATTGTTCTTTAGATAGTTTTAATATTTCAAAAAAAGCTGGTTTGATTGTTAAAAAACAACTCTATTTAGAGATTTGTTTGCATGTCGGATTCTTAAGTTTCGCTGTTAAAATAAAATACGAGATGAAAATGAATGATTTTTGAATAAGGTAATACAAGGAGTGTTATGCATGCCCATTGTCCCGAATTAATCTATGCTAAGGTTTTAATTATGTTAGCTGGGTTATTTGCGTTCTCTAGTACACGAACAAGATTTTTTTTGTAAATTTAAACGGAAGCTAATCTTAAAAATATTTTTATGAAACAAATAACCAAAAAGCACCTTGGTGCTAAGTCGCTAAAACAGGTTTTTGTCCTGTTGGTAATCATTACTTTTGGGTTTAGTATGCATGGTCAAACAACTTATGCATTTAAAGGAAAAGTAACCGATAATAGTGGTGTTCCCGTCGCTGGTGCTACGGTTCAAATTAAAAACACAAATCAAGGTGTGGTCACGGACTTTGATGGCAACTATGATTTGAAAGCGAATATAGAATCAGGCAACTATACACTGGTTTTTAGATCTCTAGGTTTAACAACTCAAGAAGTTGAGGTTGCTTTGGGGGCAGAGAAAGAAGTAGTTAATAATGTTGTTATGACTACCGATATTTTAGGATTAGATCAAGTGGTTATCACCGGGGTTGGAGCATTAACACAAAAAAAACAACTAGGTAACACCATTTCAAGTGTAACGGGTTTGGAAATTGCCCAATCTGGATCAGTAGATATTACAGGAGGGCTTTCGGGAAAACTTGCAGGAATTCAAGTGACACAAAACTCTGGAGATCCGGCAGCAGGTATTAGTGTGCGATTAAGAAGTGCGAGTACGGTTAACGGAAGTTCCGATCCGCTTTATATTATCGATGGTGTTATTGTTAACAATAACTCGGTTGATGTTTTAGGTACAACAAGTGTGGTTCAAAATAGATTGTCTGATATTAGTCCTCAAGATATCGACAGAATTGAAGTTATAAAAGGCGCTGCAGCTGCAGCAATATATGGGTCGCGTGCCAGTAATGGTGTGGTTCAGATTTTTACAAAGAAAGGGAAATTGGGGAAGCCCGTCGTTACCATGTCCAGCAGTTTGAATTTTAATTTTTTACGGAAAAAACGCGCTTTTAATGAAGAGCCTTTTGATTGGGTTTCTACAGATATTGCCGTGCTCGATAAGGTGCCAGCCACAAGGTATGATTATCAGGATATGGTGTTCGAAAATTCATTAGGAACCGATAATTATGTTTCAGTATCTGGCGGAAAAGAGGATACTAACTATTTTGCTTCGTTTTCTTACCTGAAAAATAATGGCATTTTAAAAAGTACTAACTTTGAAAGACAAGGCGGAAGAGTTAGAATTAATCAAGAATTTAATGATTGGATATCGGCATCCTTAGGCACTTATTTTTCAACTAGTACAAGTCAAGATCAGCCAAATGGGGGTTATGTCGCTGGGGTATTACCAACGATTCTATTTACCAATAACACCATCGATCCTCGTCAAGATGCAGATGGAAATTATCCAACAATGACCTTTTATCCAAATATCTTAGAATACATTAATAACTTCGACTTTAATCAGAAAAATAATAGAACTATAAGTGATCTGCAAATTAATTTAAAACCTTTAGATGGACTTAAGGTTAATTATACACTAGGTTACGATAATTCTGAGTCTACTGGAAATACTTATGTTCCTATAGGTACCACTACTGTGGAGTTAGGTACAGCAAGTACCACAACCATAAGTACTAAACAGTTTAATAGTGATTTAAATGCCTCTTTTAATAAGGATATTAGTGATGCCGTAAAATCTACAACAACTGCAGGCTTTAGTTGGCAATCGGATAAATCGCAGTTTCGTTCAATTTCTGGAACAGGATTGGCACTAGGAGTAAAAACAACAAATGGAGCGGCTTCAATAGCGACAAACGAAGTTAGAAGCGAGCGCAGTTTCTGGGGAGGTTTTTTACAGCAAACTTTTGGTATTAGCGGTAAGCTTTTTCTTACTGGCGCTATTCGTTTAGATGGTTCTTCTGTATTTGGAGCAGACGAAAGAAATCAATTTTACCCAAAAGCAAGTATGTCTTATTTAATTTCAAACGAGAATTTTTGGGAAAACAGCTTAGGCAATGTGTTTAATAGCTTTAAGTTAAGAGGTGCTTGGGGTCAAGCAGGTAATTTAACTGCCATAGGACCTTTTGATCGATTATCGAATTACGCAGCTATAAGTATTGATGGGACCTCTGGATTAATTGCTCCAACACGATTAGGTAATGCCGATTTAAAACCCGAAAGACAGGCCGAATTAGAATTTGGTATTGATATGGGTTTATTTGATAACAGGATTGGAGTTGAACTTACCTATTATAAGCAAGACATAGAAGATCTTTTATTGGCCAGAACATTATCGCCATCAACAGGTTTTGGGTCGCGAGTAGAAAATATAGGAACGATGACTAATAAAGGTTTTGAGGCTTTAATTACCGCAACCCCAATTCAATCAAATAACTTTAGTTGGACCGTTACAGGAACGTATTCTTCCAATAAAAACGAGGTGAATAATATTGAGGGTGAGCAATTTGGTATTGGTAATTTCGGTTTTTCTGTTGCCAAAAACGGACAGCCTTTAGGGGTTTTCTACCAAGGTTTCTATGCCAGGAATCCCGACGGAAGTCTTTTGTTAACTCCCAACGGGCTACCTCAAAGGGAAAAAGGGTCGTTTGATGCCAATGGGAATGCCGTTCCAGAACGCGATGCTTCTGGGCAACCTAGTGGAGTTAATTTAAGTAAGGTTATAGGAGATCCAAATCCGGACTTTATCGCTTCATTAATTAATGAGCTTAAGTATAAGAATTTCTCTTTCAGAATGCAGCTTGATGCTGTGCAAGGTGTTGATATTTTAAGTTGGGATACTCGTATGTTCTATCGCTTTGGTGGAGGTCCCGCTACTGGTAGTGAATTAAGAGGAGAAAGCGTAAGAGGTACTGGTGCCGCCAAGTTTGGTATAGCAGAATCTTATATTGAAGATGGATCTTATGTTAAACTTCGTGAAGTATCAGCTTCATACATGTTAAAAAATCCTCTGGAAGGGGTGAGTAGTGTGAAGTTTACTTTAACAGGTCGGAATTTATTTTCAATTGATAATTTCTCGGGTTACGACCCAGAAGTAAATATGGATGGTCAAAGTAATGGTGCTAGAGGTGGTGTTATGGGCTTGGTGCCTATACCTCTTGTGGTGAAATTTGGTTTAGTAGCTGTTTTTTAAATATTAAATATTAAAACATAGTATAAAATGAAAAATATAAAAATATATACAATTATAGGTGTCTTTTTAATGAGTTGTACTTTGCTTACGGCTTGCGATACCGATTTTGAAAATCCAAATAACCCTACAGAAGATGTTGTTTTGGGTACTAAAGATGGGCTTTTTGCGCTGGCGACAGGAATTAGACAATATTATTCTGTGTTTGCCTTAAGACAAATAATAGAAGCACCTGGAATTACAACCAGAGAATTAGGGGTAACCAATACGTTTTTAAATATTAATGAATTAGCCAAAGGTGGTGCAGAACTACCTGCAGAAAGCGGCGGTATAACAAATCCTTGGGTAAATGTATTACGCGCTAAAGGTATGGCAGAATCGTTAATTGCGGGAGCTAATGCCGTAGAACTTACCGAAGGCACAAAAAGCGGACTTCTGGCTTATGGCAATCTGTTTAAAGCCATGTCGCTAGGGTATTTAATAGACATGTTTGAAGAAGTGCCCATAAATAATGCTCTAGATGGGGCTGCTCCTTTTAGTGATCGGGCTTCGGTTTTAGCGGAGTGTATTTCATTACTAACGAATGCTAGAGATGGTATGCTTGTTCCTATTTCAGACGAATTTCAATCTACAGTATTGTGGGCAGATTTTAGCTTAATGAAAACAGTAAATGCATTTCTTGCGCGTTATCATTTAATTGCGGGTAATTATAATGAAGCCATTGCCGCTGCAAATGCAGTCATAAATTCTAGCGATATCACGACCTCTATGTGGGTTTATGATGCTAATAACCAAAATCCTATTTGGAATCGCACAGTTAATTCGGCAGATTTAAATCCTCAAACCAATTTTGGTTTGCTAGGAAATTATATTCCAGAAGCTGGAGACGGTCGAATCGATTTTTATTTAGGCGCCGATGCAGGTTCGGCAAATGCAGATGCTGGAGGTCAGCCCCTAAGTGAGATGCTTGGCTTTTTCAGCACAAACACATCACCTATTCCTATTTATCTTCCAGGAGAAATGCTGTTGATTAAAGCAGAGGCCTATGCAAGACTAGATCAATTAAATGAAGCTGTAACAGCTTTGAATTTAGTAAGACAGAAAAATAATGATCCTCTGGGAGTTAACGCTAATCTTTTAGCTTGGGCTGGAGATGCCACTAATAAAAATGCTGTTTTAGAAGAGATATATAAAAACAGATGTATAGAGCTTTTTTTAACAGGATTAAGATTTGGCGACAGTAAAAGATTTCATCCAGACTTTGCAGTACCTTCTGCAGCTAATACTACAAACGAAAGGAATAGAAATTATTACCCTTATCCATCAATTGAGCGCGAAAACAACCCGAATACACCAGCAGATCCTTTAATTTAAAACGAGTGGCTTGATGCTGCTTTTTAAATTTAAGGTGGTGAAAAAATGTAATACCTATAGTAAGTTGTAATTTGCTTCTAATTGGCGAAAATTGATTTTTTTTAATTGAATATAATATCGTGAAGCTATGAAAGTGTTAACAGGTTTAGATGTTTTGATTAACGATAAGGAGCTTCAAAGTAAATTTAGCGGAAATGTCGCGTTGTTATGTCACAATGCGTCTATCGATGCTAATTTTACACAGGCAGCAGTAAAATTTAAAGAAATTTTTGGCTCCAGATTTATTAAAATGTTTGGGCCACAACATGGTTTTTCAACAGATGTTCAAGATAACATGGTGGAAACAGATCATTACGTGCATCCGTTTTTTAAAATACCTGTTTATTCTCTTTACTCAGAAACCCGCATTCCTACAGACGAGATGCTTGAAGGTATTGATCACTTCTTTGTAGACTTACAAGATGTGGGTTGTAGAGTATATACTTATATCTATACTCTTACTTTGTTGCTTGAAAAATGTGGAACAAAAGACATTCAAATTATTGTACTCGATCGTCCTAATCCAATTAATGGCATTGATGTTGAAGGTAATATTACAGAATCAAAATTTAAATCATTTGTGGGCAGACATCCCATTCCATTACGTCATGGCATGACTATCGGGGAAGTGGGACTAATGCACCAAAACTTGTGGGCTAAAACTAAAGTAAACTTCGAGGTTGTAAAAATGGAGAATTGGGAGAGAGCGATGTTTTTCGAAGATACTAAATTGCCTTGGATCTTGCCCTCTCCAAATCTTGCAAGAGCAGAAAGCACGATGACGTTTTCGGCTACGGTTTTTTTAGAAGGAACGCTTTTAAGTGAGGGCAGGGGAACCTCCCAGCCATTAGAAATCGTGGGGCATCCAAAAATAGAACCCTATTCATTATACGAAAATCATTTACTTGAGATTATAAAAAAATCGAAACTCGAGGGCTTTGTTTTAAGGCCAATAACATTTCTTCCAACCTTTCAAAAACATGCCAATATGGTTTGTGGTGGTTTTCAAATTCACGTAACAAATAAATCTAGATTTAAACCCTGGCGTACAGGTCAACTTATTTTGCGAGAATTATATCATGTTTTAGGAGAGGATTTTAAATGGAAGCAACCACCTTATGAGTATAACCATACACAAATGCCCATTGATATTATAAATGGTACAGATAAATTAAGGCATTGGATTGAAAATAATGAACCACTAGAAATACTTGAATCTTTTGAAAGTTTAGACGACTATAAAGAGCAATTGAATGCAATAAAGATTTATTAGGCGTGTTTTTTCGTAAATTATGCACGCTACACGTTTAAATTATAATTTGAAATCTTTTCTAAGCACAGGTCTATTAAATCGAACTGATAAGGATTATAATCAAGAAGTATTTGGCGTAGTATATCTTCGGCAAATCTTAGCTTAATTTTTTAAAACAATAAAAAGTAAAGAAGAGTTTATCAATAACTATTTAAATTTTGTAAATTTGCCTGCGTTTATAAACGCATCATGATAGATACAACAAAATACATATTCGTAACCGGTGGCGTTACATCTTCTCTTGGAAAAGGTATTATCGCCGCATCTTTAGCTAAATTATTACAAGCTCAGGGATACCGAGTAACCATTCAGAAATTAGACCCCTATATTAATATAGATCCGGGAACTTTAAATCCTTACGAACACGGCGAGTGTTATGTTACCGAAGATGGCGCAGAAACCGATTTAGACTTAGGTCATTACGAACGTTTTTTAAACGTACCAACTAGTCAGGCCAATAGTGTTACAACAGGAAGAATATACCAAAGCGTAATACAAAAAGAGCGCAGAGGTGAATTTTTAGGTAAAACCGTACAAGTAGTTCCTCATATTACAGACGAGATAAAACATCGTATACAACTTTTAGGGAATTCTGGAGATTACGATATTGTGATTACAGAAATTGGTGGAACCGTTGGAGATATTGAATCCTTGCCCTATATTGAAGCGGTGCGACAATTGCGTTGGGATTTAGGTGATAACAATGGTATAGTTATTCATTTAACACTTATACCATACCTTTCTGCAGCAGGCGAACTAAAAACTAAACCTACGCAGCACAGTGTAAAAACCTTAATGGAAAGCGGAATTCAAGCTGATATACTGGTGTGTCGAACCGAGCATAAATTACCTAAAGAATTAAGAAGTAAACTTGCTTTATTTTGTAACGTTCGCGAAGAAGCTGTTATTGAATCTTTAGATGCATCAACCATTTACGATGTTCCAAACCTTATGTTAGATGAAGGATTAGACAAGGTGGTTTTAAAAAAATTGGCATTAAAGAGCGCCACTCCAGATATTTCAAAGTGGAATGAATTTTTAAAACGACATAAAAATCCGAAGTCAGAAATAACCATTGGATTAATTGGTAAATATGTGGAGTTGCAAGATTGCTACAAATCAATTTTAGAAGCTTTTATCCATGCAGGAGCGGTTAAAGAAGTAAAAGTAAATGTAGAGTCTATACATTCCGAGTATATAAACCAGGATAACGTGAAACTAAAATTAGGACATTTAGATGGGGTTTTAGTTGCTCCCGGTTTTGGAGAACGCGGTATAGAAGGCAAAATTGAGGCCGTTAAATTTGTACGTGAAAATAAGGTACCATTTCTCGGTATTTGTTTAGGTATGCAAATGGCCGTTATAGAATTTGCTAGAAATGTTTTGAATCTGGAGAATGCCGATTCTACCGAAATGAACCCCGACACCGAACATCCGGTAGTGAACTTGATGGAAGAGCAAAAGATTGTTACCGATAAAGGAGGCACTATGCGACTCGGAGCGTGGGATTGTGAACTTGTAGCTGGTAGTAAAGTTAGAGATATTTATAACGCAGATACCATTAGTGAACGCCATAGGCACCGTTATGAATTTAATAATAGTTACAAAGACCAAATGGAAGCAGCTGGTATGAAAGCAACAGGGATTAATCCAGATACAGGCTTGGTAGAAATTATTGAGATTCAGGATCATCCTTGGTTTATAGGTGTGCAATATCATCCAGAGTACAAAAGTACGGTAGCTAACCCACACCCCTTATTTGTAGCTTTTGTAAAAGCAGCGTTAAATCATCATAAAACAAAAAAAGGTGTCAGAATGACACAAAATTAAAATTGGATAGCTTTTTGTAAAGTAAATGCAGTTCACTCTTTTTCTTAAAAGAGAAACTTTAAAAATATGGAAGAAAAAAAATTAGACAAGAATTCGATTATAGGTTTTATACTTATTTTCGGAATAATGATGTTTTGGCTTTGGCAGAACAGCCCAACCCCAGAAGAATTAGAGGCCCAAGAAAAAGCTAAGCAAGAACAAGTCGAAGCCCAAAAAAAGGCAGAAATACCACAGCAAACAAAAGTAATAACAGCACAAGAAACTAACGCTGTTACAATTTCAGATTCTTTAAAATTAATTAACCTACAAAACAAATTAGGGGCTTTTGCTTATTCTGGTGTAAATGCAACAGATGAAGAAACCCTGGTAGAAAGTGATTTATTAGCCATAAAATTTAATAATAAAGGCGGGTATGTTTCTGAAATTAAACTGAAGGAATTTGTTAATTACGACTCGATTCCTATCTTTTTAATAAAAGATAATAATGCAGTTTTTAATATAAATTTTGCTACTCAAGACAGTAGAATCCTTAATACAAAAGATTTGTATTTTGAACCTTCCGTTACTAAAAAAGGCGAGGTTACTTTAGTTTCAATGAAGCTTAAAGTTTCTGAAACCAAGTTTTTGGAATACCTCTACGAAATAAAAGAAGGGGATTATATGATGAGGTTTACAGTGCGCTCTCAGGGCTTAAGCAATGTTATAAACAGCGCTCAAGATGTGAACTTAAACTGGAATTTAAAAGCCTATCGCAATGCTAAAAGTGTAACTTACGAGAATAGATATACCGAGCTCGTTTTTGAGTATGAAGACGGTAAAGATGATTATTTAGGTCAGCAGGACAGCACCGAAGATACGGCTAACGATGTGACGTATGTTGCCTTTAAACAACATTTTTTCACCTCTATACTATTGGCAGATACCCCTTTTAAAACGGGGAAATTTAGAAGTGAAAATCTGGTTCAAGATGAGGAGATCGATACCGTTTATACCAAGGCGTTTTCTACGACATTACCTCTAGAACTTACTGCGGGCGAAATTAATAAATCGATGGATTGGTATTACGGCCCAAGCGATTATAAAATACTTAATGACTATGGTAGAAATTTAGACGAAATTATTCCATTAGGTTGGGGTATTTTTGGATGGATTAATCGTTACCTATTTATACCATTGTTTTCGATGTTGGGCGGTTACATGCCTTATGGAATTGCCATTATTGTTATGACGGTTTTAATCAAGCTATTAATGTCTTTTGTGCAATATAAGCAGTTTTTATCTCAAGCCAAACTTAAGATTTTAAAACCAGAATTGGATGCTATTCGAGAAAAACACAAAAACAATAAGGCTAAAGCTCAACAAGAAACTTTAGCATTGCAAACCAAAGCAGGGGCGAGTCCTATGGCAGGTTGTTTGCCGGCTTTAGTCCAGTTACCTGTATTTTATGCCTTATTCCAATTTTTTCCGTCGGCATTCGATTTGAGACAGAAATCGTTCCTTTGGGTAGAAGACTTATCATCTTACGATACGATCGCTGAGTTACCGTTTCATATTCCATTTTATGGAGATCACGTAAGTCTGTTTCCTATTTTGGCATCTATTGCTATTTTCTTTTATATGCGCTTAACTACGGGGCAGCAAATGGCATCGCAACCAACTCAAGAAGGTATGCCAGATATGGCTAAAATGATGAAGTATATGATGTACTTCTCTCCAATATTAATGTTGTTTTTCTTTAATAACTATGCCTCAGGTTTAAGTTTATACTATTTTATTTCTAATTTAATTAGTATTGGTATTATACTAGTCATTAAGAATTATATTCTTGATGAAGATAAAATACATGCACAGATTCAAGTGAATAAAAAGAAACCTAAAAAACAAGGTCGTTTTCAGAAAAAAATGGCCGAGATGATGGAGGAAGCCGAAAGGCAAAAGCAATTGCAACAAAAAAGAAAATAATGCACGACGCTTTGCATTGTTTCCTTAAAGTTTAGCGCCAAATTTCAAAAAGAAAAGCTGTCCAATATAGTGGGCAGCTTTTCTTTTTTAATTTAAATTGAATTTATGGAGGGAATTAAGAGGTAGTTATTCTTTAAGTTTTGAATGATAAATCTAATTTTTAGAATCTTATAATATGTAGTCTTACAAAATCTTAGCCAAATGTTTTAGATTTTCATGAAACGAATAGTAGAATTCGATTTTGCAATACAACATTTCAAAATTAAATTGGAAGAAGTGATTTTCTGAACTGTACTTATTGAATAGAATAATTTTCATTACCAAAGGCATCTTAACTTTGCTTAATGACTAACCAAAAAAGAAGGGGTCTAAAAATTACTTTTTAGACGACCTTCTTTCTTTCTCATAGACAATTTCTTTTCAAGTGTCTACAATCTAACAAACAAACTAAATCGTTTAATTTTGATTTTAAGTAGTGGTGTGCAACTTTAAAAGCGAATAATTGGTTATACAATTTTTAAATAAACATTAACAGCAAAATGTTTAAATTGTATGTTCCTTTTAAAGTTGCGTATTTTACCACTTTGTATTTGCTGTTTTTTTTTTGATATGACGTTTTATGGCTGAGTTGGCAATAAAACGGTATCAATCACGTGTATGACGCCATTGCTAGCTTGAACATCTACAGCTGTAATACCAATACCAGTATTTCCTGCGCCATCTGTCATATCTGCTATGTTCCCATTGGTTCCCGGAAGGGTTATGGTAACACTATCCCCTTGTAAGGTTGCTGCAGTGGTGTCTCCGTTTGGTGTTAAATCTGCCGATCTTACATTTGCTTCACCAATTACATGATGCAATAAAACTTGTGTTAAAACAGGCTCTGCAGGTACAGCGGCTAATTTTGCAAAGGCATCATTAGTTGGTGCAAATACGGTAAACGGAGCCGGAGCAGTATCAAACGGCGTTGACAGCGTAGCCACAAAATCTGTTGCAGGAGTTAAAGTTGTTAAGGCTGAAACTAAAGTCGAAAAATTAGGATCTGCCGTTGCAAAAGTTACCACCGTTGGTAGTCCAATTACTTTATCTACAATATGAATAACTCCATTTCTAGCTTCAATATCTGGTGTATCGACGGTTGAAATTCCATTAAATACAACCCCAGAACTTGTGTTAAAATACAAACTTAAATTGCTTTCTCCAGGACCTGCCGCGTTTGTACTAGTATAACCAGCACCAGCCGCTATTAAGTCTGAAGCCATTGTTTTACCAGTAATCACGTGATTTAATAGTATTTGAGTTAAAACGGCAGCAGGAACATCGGCTAAAGTTGCAAAGTTATTATCGTCTAAGAAAGCTGCAAAAGCTTCATCTGTTGGTGCTAAAACCGTAAAAGGTCCCGTTCCAGATAAAACGGACACTAAGTCCCCATCTGCAGCTTGCAGAGCGGCTACCAAATTACTTAAAGTGGGGGAGCCTTGAGCTAGTTCTACAATATTTTTCGTTTGAGGAACTTGGATTGGATTGTCATCATCATCACATGAGAATGCAAAGACTGTAATAACTGCGAGTAATACTACTTTTTTTAATGCTGTTAAAGTTTTCATTTTGAGTCTGTTTTAAATTATTAACGAAGTAAACACATAAAAAAAAATGTCAAAAACCTAATTTTTGTTTAATTTTAACATAAAAAAGTTAAACAAAATTGTTTTCACATTTCTTAAGTACGCTTTATAATAGAGTGATTATTTTTATTTATCGCTATCTTTGCACCCAATTTTAGATATATGAAACGAGTAATAATTGGACTTTCAGGAGGTGTAGATTCTAGTGTTGCTGCTTACTTATTAAAAGAGCAAGGTTATGAGGTAATTGGATTGTTTATGAAAAATTGGCATGACGACTCCGTTACCATATCAAATGAATGTCCGTGGTTAGACGATAGCAATGATGCGATGTTGGTTGCTGAAAAATTAGGGATTCCTTTTCAAACGGTCGATTTAAGTGAGCAGTATAAAACGCGTATTGTCGATTATATGTTTAACGAATATAAAAAAGGTCGAACCCCAAACCCTGACGTGCTATGTAATAGAGAGATTAAGTTTGATGTTTTTATGGACATTGCCTTAGAATTGGGAGCAGACTACGTGGCTACAGGTCACTATTGTAGGAGAGGCACTCTAGAGAAAGATGGAAAAGATATTTATCAACTGTTAGCTGGAGTAGATGAAAATAAAGATCAATCGTATTTTTTATGTCAATTATCACAACAGCAATTGGCAAAATCGTTATTTCCTATTGGTGAATTAACAAAACCTCAAGTTAGAGCCATTGCTACTACATTAGATTTAATTACTGCAGAGAAAAAAGATTCTCAAGGTTTATGTTTTATAGGAAAAGTAAAATTGCCAGATTTTTTACAGCAGCAATTAAAGCCAAAAGAAGGTGTTATAATTGAGATTTCAAAAGAGCATGAAATATATAACGAAACGCTTCCAAAATTTCTTAGTCAAGAAGATAAATTGGAACATTTATCTAGAAAAGTTACGTATGCCAAACACGACGGCAAAATAGTGGGTAAACACCAAGGAGCACATTATTTTACTAAAGGCCAGCGTAAAGGGCTTGGTGTTGGTGGCACAGTAGAGCCTTTATTTGTTATAGATACGGATGTGGAGCACAATATTATTTACACTGGACAAGGTAAAAATCATCCAGGTTTATATAAAAAAGCGTTGTTTGTTACTAACGAGGAATTGCATTGGGTTCGTGAAGATTTGGCTTTAGAGGTTGGTGAGTCTATGCCTGTCATGGCAAGAATTCGATATCGCCAAGCCTTGCAAAAAGCAACATTGCATAAAGTAGATCATGGGTTATATGTGGAATTCGATGACCTACAATCTGCCATTACCGAAGGTCAATTTGTGGCATGGTATATAAATGATGAGCTCATGGGTTCTGGTGTGATCTCATAATATTTTATTAAATTATTATGTTCGCAAAAAAGGCTTTTCTAAAAAAAGATAAAAAATTATTTTGAAGGCGTTTCAAATTTTTAACAATTAAGATAGTTGGCTAAATTAAACTATATTAGTGTGCTACAATTAACCTAGCTTTAAATGTCGAATCGAATTACGCAATTATTTAATATTAAGTATCCAATCATTCAGGCTGGAATGATTTGGAACAGTGGATGGCGACTTGCTTCGGCAGCGAGTAACGCTGGAATTTTGGGACTTATTGGGGCAGGGAGTATGTATCCAGAAGTTTTACGTGAGCATATTCAAAAATGTAAGCAGGCCACCAATAAACCTTTTGGTGTTAATGTGCCTATGCTGTATCCCAACATTCAAGAAATTATGGATATTATAGTCGAGGAGGGTGTCTCCATTGTGTTTACCTCTGCTGGAAATCCTAAAACATGGACGTCTTGGTTACAAAACAGTGGGGTTACAGTTGTACATGTGGTGAGCAGTGTAAAGTTCGCCTTAAAGGCCCAAGAAGCAGGTGTCGATGCGGTTGTAGCTGAGGGGTTTGAGGCTGGCGGACATAATGGTCGAGATGAAACTACCACGTTAACTCTTATTCCTATGGTTAAAGAGCAGATTAACATTCCTTTAATTGCTGCTGGTGGTATTGCCACAGGTCAAGCGATGCTTGCTGCTATGGTTTTAGGAGCCCACGGAGTTCAGGTTGGTAGCCGTTTTGTGGCTAGTAAAGAAAGTTCAGCTCATAATAATTTTAAACAAGTTGTTGTCGAGGCAAAAGAAGGTGATACCCAATTAACGTTAAAAGAATTAGCACCTGTAAGATTAATTAAAAATAAGTTTTATAACGATATTCAGGAATTGTACAAAACAGCTCCAACTCCAGAACAACTTAAAGAACTTTTAGGCAGAGCACGAGCAAAGCGCGGCATGTTTGAAGGCGATTTAGAAGAAGGTGAGCTTGAAATCGGTCAAATATCAGGCTTAATTCACGATATAAAACCTGTAGCTCGAATTGTAAAAGATATGCTAAAAGAGTTTCAAGAAGCCAAGCAAAATATCTTAAACATAGAAGACTACTACTTTTAGGGTTTAAGAATGTCTTATTATTCAGAGTTTCTTATTTAAGCGCCTGTCTATTAGTTCTTTATGTTTTGTTTTTAGCCATTTCCACTTGGGCTAAGCATCAACCTTAAATAAATTCAGAAGATAAAGTTTAAAAAACTAATACTAAAGTTTACTTTTGCGCCATGCAAATAAGAGATTACACCAAAGAGTTTAAATATAACTGGAAATTAGCAGCTCCAGTTATGCTTGGTATGTTGGGGCACACTTTAGTGAGTTTAGTCGATAATATTATGGTTGGACAGCTGGGTACTGCAGAACTTGCCGCGGTATCTCTGGGCAATAGTTTTATGTTTATTGCCATGTCTTTAGGGATTGGTTTTTCTACGGCCATTACACCTTTGGTAGCTGAGGCAGATGCCGAAAATGATTTTGCAAAAGGTAAATCGGCATTTAAACACGGTTTGTTTTTATGTACCGTAATGGGCGTTGTTTTATTTATTGTGGTCTTTTTTGCAAAACCTCTTATGTATTCTATGAAACAGCCCGTTGAAGTGGTAGAACTGGCTATTCCGTATTTAGATTTAGTGGCCTTTTCGTTAATACCTTTAATTGGTTTTCAGGCTTTTAAGCAGTTTAGTGATGGCTTATCTTTTACTAAATACCCGATGTATGCTAATGTTATTGCAAATTTAATAAACATACTTTTAAACTATATTTTAATTTTTGGAAAATTCGGATTTCCAGAGTTGGGTATTATTGGAGCGGCTTACGGTACCCTAATTTCCAGATTTATAATGGTGTGGTATTTATGGTACATCTTAAGAACAAAGAAAAAGTCGAAAGACTATGTTACCAATATTAAGTTTTTTGTGCTCAGTAAGTCTATGTTTAAAAAAATTATAAACCTTGGTATTCCTAGCGCCATGCAAATGTTTTTTGAAGTTGCTATTTTTACTGCTGCCATTTGGTTGAGTGGCATACTGGGCAAAAATCCTTTGGCTGCAAACCAAATTGCGTTAAACATGTCTTCCATGGCCTTTATGGTTGGTAGCGGTTTAAGCGTTGCTTGTATGATTAGAGTGGCTAATCAAAAAGGATTTAAAAATTATACAGAACTGAGACGAATTGCCTTTTCTTTCTTTTTTATGGGAACCTTATTAGCCATTTGTTTTGCTATTATTTTCTTTGTTTTTAATGAACAGCTACCTATGTTGTATTTAGATCTTGACGACGCAGAAAACTTTGCCGATAATACCGAAGTAATTGCCATTGCCTCTAAATTATTGATAGCAGCTGCTATTTTTCAAATAAGCGATACAATACAAATACTAGTATTGGGCGCTTTACGCGGATTACAAGATGTTAAAGTACCAACCATTATTACTTTTATATCTTATTGGTTAATTGGTTTTCCTATATGTTGGATTTTGGGAAAAGAAGAGGTTTATGGTAGTTTTGGCATATGGATTGGACTTATTGTAGGGCTAACCATAACATCTATTTTATTATCTTTTCGATTTAACTATTTAACTAAAAAATTAATTAGAATTAGTTAAAAGTGTCCAATTACAAGTTTGCAAGAACTTTAAAACACAACGGGTTTGGTGGGCTATTTAAAGATTTATCCCATTTACAAATTGAACTAAAACTATGAGAATTTTTACTGAAAGACATCAAATAATAGAGGTGCTACCGTGTGTTGGAGCAATTATAGATAAGCCTGACAGATTGAAGTGTTTAAGGTCTTTTAATTTTGAATTAGGTGATTAGTTAACCCCGCAATCTAATTGTTAGCGGTTTATTATTGAGTATGTAAAAGAGAATTATAAAATGGTTTTAAGTAATTTAAGAAATGAGACTATTGAACTTTTGGCTATTTTTGCATCTGTAGCTTACTAATTTAAAATATTTATGGTGTGTAACAAGCACTTTTAATTAAAATACGTATACATGACACTTCCAAAATTTATACTTGGCGACAATACCGAGTTTCCAAATGCTATTTATGTAATTCACACAGAGTTTCCTAGATTTATTATTAATCTTGAAGATGACGAAGTTGAATGGTTTGAAGATTTTGATGCCGAAGATGAAAAAGAGCTCGAAACCGAAACTGCAAATGCTATAAAATTGGCTACCGAGTTCTACGATAATGAGGTTGCCAAATACGAAGAATAATAGCGTAGGCATACTGTGGCATTCTTTTTTTAATTGAAGCGTAAAACAAAATAGCCTTCCAACTCCGCTTAAGACAAGCCGTAATTCCAAGACTTTTGGATAAGATTAAAAGACACAAAAATGATTGATAAACTTTTAGAATACGACACCAGCCTCTTCTTATTTTTAAATAATTTAGGAACCGAGCCTTGGGATAATTTTTGGTTAATTGTTACACACAAGCTCACTTTTGCTCCTTTGTATGCTTTTTTGTTGTATCTCTTATATAAAAAATTTGGAGCTAAAGCGCTCGTGGTTTTTATCATAATAATTACTTTAATGATAACCTTTACCGATCAAATCACTAATGTTTTTAAACGGGGTTTTGAGCGGCCAAGACCTTGTGGAGAGGCAGATTTAATCGATCAAATGCGTTTTATAGCCGTACGCTGTGGTAAGTATGGATTCTTTTCTGGGCACTCGTCAAACTCGATGGCAGCTGCCGTATTTGCTGGTTTAACCTTAAGGCCTTACTATAGAAATCTTATTTTTATTTTGTTGTTTTGGAGTGCTATTGTGGCTTACAGTAGAATTTATGTGGGAGTACACTATCCTTTAGATATTGTTTGCGGATTAACTTTTGGAGCTATTTCGGGATTTGTGTTTTACAAATTGGCACAATATATTTTGCATCGATTTGTAAACAATTAGTGTGCGAGCTTTAATAAATAATGCGCTGCAGCAAACGGTGTTGTTTTATTGTGTTCTATTAACTCTAGTTGTATTTCTAGCTCTTTTGCAATCTCAGGTTTGTTAAAAAAATCGAACTTTAATTGGTCTTCTATGGTTTGAATAAGCCAAAACTTATTTTGTTCGTTTCTATTTGTGTTGAAGTAATTATTTCGGGTAGTCAATTCTACGTAGTCCATAATAATTTGCCATATAGCTTCAATACCTTCATTGTTTAAAGCGCTACATAAGGTGACTTTGGGCTGCCATTTCGATTTTTTTTGAGGGTAGAGGTGGAGCGCTCTTTTAAAATTTTCTTGTGCGATTTTGGCTTGTTTTAGATTGTCGCCATCGGCCTTATTAATCGCAATGGTGTCTGCCATTTCTATAATACCGCGTTTCATGCCTTGTAGTTCGTCTCCCGCCCCTGCTAACTTTAGTAACAAGAAAAAATCTACCATGCTGTGTACAGTAGTCTCACTTTGCCCAACACCAACGGTTTCGATAATAATTACATCAAAACCAGCAGCCTCACATAAAATAATGCTTTCTCTAGTTTTCCTGGCAACCCCACCGAGTGATTTTCCAGAGGCCGACGGCCGTATATAAGCATTCGTGTCTTTAACCAAAGCTTCCATTCTAGTTTTGTCACCTAAAATACTACCTTTTGTAAGTGAGCTGCTCGGGTCTATGGCAAGAACGGCAACACGTTTTCCAAGACCTGTTAAATGCTTACCAAAGGTTTCGATAAAGGTGCTCTTACCAACACCAGGAACACCAGTAATACCAATTCTTATAGATTTATTAGCGTAAGGAAGGCACTGTTTTATAATGCTGTGGGCAATAGGGTAATGCTTTGTATTCTCACTTTCTACCAAAGTGATGGCTCTACTTAGTGCCGTTATGTCTTTTTGTAAGATCGATGATACTAAAGTGTCGGGGTTGATTTTAGTGCTGCGTTTCTTCTTTAGGTTTCTTATAGAAGTCTGATTGGTTATTTCTGATTGTGAAACCCCATTATTTTCTTTTGTAGATGTTTTTTTTTCTTTTCCCACGGGTTACTATCTTCTATTTAAGCGGAACAGAAACCTTTACATCATCCCACGCCATGGTTAAAAATAATTTATCTGTAGAATTATCAAAGGCTATAGTAAATTGTTCTACGGTGGTGTTTAGTTTTTCAACAGGAACATCCACATTTAAGACATCGTAATTAGGATCCCAATAGGGTTTCATCTCGTTTGTAACTCCCCAAGGGTACTGTTTAGAATTAAAAATTATGGTCCAAATGCTGTCTTTAGGAACGGTCCAAAGGGTATATTTTCCTTTTGGCAATGGCATGCCGTTTATATCGAGTGTTTTATTGGTTTCGAAGGTGGTTGCTTCGTTTGCACCTGTTCTCCAGACTTGGTTAAAAGGCACTAAAGCTCCAAAAATTTCACGTCCTTTTTTTGAGGGTCTGTTGTAAAAAACCTTTAATTTTAAATCATTTAGTTTAAATTCTACCGTGTCTTTTGGACTTAAACGTTTTGAGAAAATATTTTCTACAAAATAATTATAAGAAAATAAAGCTATAGCTATAAATAGTAATAAGAGTAATAGGCGTTTTAAAAAGGTGTTCATAAACGTGATGGTATTAAAGTATAAAGATACTTTAAATAATAATGATTAATAAAATTGAAACGTAGATTTATTTTGCTTTGTTGTAGGCTTATAAAAAATCCCAATAGTGATTATTGGGATTTTGAAAATTAGATTCATTTTAGGTGATGAGTTTTTGCTGTTGCCGTAATGTGTTTGTGGTATTTCACGATGAATTTCATGAGATTACCTGGATTCAACTGGTTTTAAGAACATCTAATTGCAGTATTTTAGTCCTCAACCAAAACCCATTCGCCTTTTGTAATTAAAGGTTCGGCTTGCTTGTATTTAAGAGTCTTGTTTTCCCCGCTCATAACATGTTTGATGGTAACCCGATCGTTACGACCAATTTTTGGTCGGTCGCGCACAATAGTTTCAACAACCTCTGGTTGGCGTTGGGTATTTCCAGCTGCTCTGTTTTGTGCAGAACGTTCATCAAGATTAGGAATTTCGTCTTTTTGAGTACTTAAATTTTCACGTTTTCGCGCTTTTGCTTCCTGAATAGTATCTTGAGTCTCTTGAGGTAATTCACCTTTAAATAAGAAAGAGATGACATCTTTATTGACTTGGTCTATCATGGCTTTAAACAATTCGAAGGCCTCAAACTTATAAATGAGCAAGGGATCTTTTTGCTCGTGAACAGCCAATTGAACAGATTGTTTAAGCTCGTCCATTTTTCGTAAATGGGTTTTCCAAGCATCGTCAATAATAGCCAGTGTAATGTTCTTTTCAAAATCGGTTACTAATTGTTTTCCGCCAGATTCATAAGCTTTTTCAAGATCGGTAACAACATTTAAAGTCTTTACACCATCGGTAAAGGGTACCACGATACGCTTAAATTTATCGCGTTGTGTTTCATATACATTTTTAATTACAGGGAAAGCAATATCGGCATTTCGCTCCATTTTTTCCTTATAGAAACTAAAAGCAGATTGGTATATTTTCGAGGTTATTTCTTGAGCAGATAGTTTAGCAAATTCTTCTTCAGAAATAGGCGAGCTCATAGAGAAGTATCGAATCAATTCAAACTCAAAATTCTTATAGTCGTTCGCACCTTTGTTAGTTTCCACAACACCTTCAGAAGTGTCAAAAATCATATTCGCTAAATCCACGCGCAAACGTTCGCCATTAAGGGCATTATAACGGCGTTTGTACACCACTTCACGTTGGGCGTTCATAACATCATCGTACTCCAGTAATCGCTTACGCACCCCAAAGTTATTTTCTTCAACTTTTTTCTGAGCACGCTCAATAGATTTTGAAATCATGGAATGCTGAATTACTTCGCCTTCCTTTAATCCCATGCGATCCATCATTTTTGCGATACGTTCGCTACCAAATAAGCGCATTAAATTGTCTTCTAGCGATACGTAAAACTGCGAGCTACCCACATCACCTTGACGACCAGCACGTCCACGCAACTGTCTATCTACACGACGCGAATCGTGACGCTCTGTACCCACGATGGCTAAACCCCCAGCGGCTTTCACCTCGTCTGATAATTTAATATCGGTACCACGACCAGCCATATTTGTGGCAATAGTTACCTGTCCTGGTTTGCCAGCCTGATCGACAATTTCGGCTTCTTTTTTATGTTGTTTCGCATTTAATACATTGTGCGGTATTTTACGAAGGCTTAACATTTTGCCCAGTAGCTCACTTATCTCTACCGAGGTTGTACCTATTAGCACCGGACGACCCGCTTGAGACAATTTGGTAACATCTTCAATAACAGCGTTGTATTTTTCGCGCTTTGTTTTATAAACTAAATCTTCTTTGTCGTCTCGAGCTATGGGTTTATTGGTTGGTATCTCAACAACATCTAATTTGTAAATCTCCCAAAACTCTCCAGCTTCTGTAACTGCAGTACCCGTCATACCCGCTAATTTGCGGTACATTCTAAAGTAATTTTGAAGGGTAACCGTGGCAAAAGTTTGGGTGGCGTCTTCAATTTTTACGTTTTCTTTGGCTTCAATGGCTTGATGAAGGCCGTCTGAATAGCGACGACCATCCATAATACGACCAGTTTGTTCATCGACAATCATGACCTTATTATCCATAACCACATACTGGGTGTCTTTTTCAAATAAAGCGTAGGCTTTTAGGAGTTGATTTAGGGTATGGATACGCTCGGATTTTACACCAAATTCCTTAAATAACTCTTCTTTAAGGGTGGCTTCTTCTTCTGCCGAGAGCCCTTGAGCTTCAATTTTGCCAATTTCAACACCAATTTCTGGCATGATAAAAAAGTCTGGATTATCGGCTCCAGAGATGTATTCAATACCTTTGTCTGTTAATTCTATCTGATTATTTTTCTCTTCAATAACGTAGTATAAGTCGGCATCAACCTTTGGCATTTCGCGGTTGTTGTCCTGCATATAAAAATTCTCTGTTTTTTGAAGCAATTGCTTAATGCCTTCTTCAGATAGAAATTTAATGAGTGCTTTGTTTTTAGGAATACCACGATACACTTGTAATAATTTAAAACCACCTTCTTTAGTATCGCCAGCCGAAATTAGTTTTTTAGCTTCGGCTAGTACGCCAGTTAAGTATTTTTGTTGCACCGAAACAATATCATCTACCTTAGGTTTTAACTCGTTAAATTCATGACGTTCTCCTTGCGGTATAGGTCCTGAAATAATTAATGGCGTACGTGCATCATCAATTAAAACCGAGTCGACCTCATCTACAATGGCGTAATGGTGCGGGCGTTGCACCAAGTCGTCTGGAGAGTGTGCCATATTATCACGTAAGTAATCGAAACCAAATTCGTTATTTGTACCGTAAGTAATATCGGCGTTGTAGGCTTTTTTTCTAGCATCGGAGTTTGGTTGATGGTAATCTACACAATCTACACTTAAGCCGTGAAACTCGAAAATTGGCGCCATCCAAGCGCTATCACGTTTGGCTAAATAATCGTTAACGGTAACCAAGTGAACGCCACGTCCTGCTAAAGCATTTAAATAAACTGGCAAGGTTGCTACTAGGGTTTTACCTTCACCAGTTTGCATTTCGGCAATTTTACCTTGGTGCATGGCAACTCCACCAATTAGCTGTACGTCGTAATGCACCATATCCCAAGTAATTGGTTTTCCTGCGGCATCCCAAGAGTTAGACCAGATGGCTTTCGTGTCGTCTAAAGTTACATAGGTTTTGTCGCCAGATAAGCCTCTGTCAAATTCGTTTGCAGTCACCGTAATACTGGTATTGTTTTTAAAACGTTTAGCTGTTTCTTTCACTACAGCAAAGGCTTCAGGCAGTATATCGTTTAAAGTTTTTTCTACGGCGAGGTAGGCTTCGTCTTCAATTTTATCAATTTCTAAATAAATATCTTCACGTTTATCAATATCCTCAGTAGCTTGAGCCTCTTTTAAAAGGGCTTCTTTTTTCTCGTAAAAAGGTTGACGCGTTTCGGATATTATAGCTTTAAATTCGGCTGTTTTTTCTCTTAATTGGTCGTGAGATAGAGCTTCTAAAGCTTTTTCAAAAGTCTTAACTTTTTCTACAATAGGCATTAACGCTTTCACGTCTTGTTTCGATTTGTCTCCAACAAATACTTTTAATACAGAATTTAAAAAACTCATGTGTATATATTTTATGTTTTTATTCTAAATGTTTTTATTAGCTATAAATGACTAAATACTTTTAAAAAAGTAGTGACTGTTATGAGTTGAAAAAACAGTAGATAAGGTCTTTATCTTAAGTGAATTATACTAATTATAAAACATCTAGCGGTTTATATTTTATTTTTCTATTCTCGAAAAGCACTCAAAGATACATTATGTTATGATTTTATAAAGATATAGACCGAAAAAAAAGCCTCAAATTGAGGCTTTTTAACTTTTTATTATTAATATTCGTCCTCGTTCCAGAGGTAATCTTCATCGGTTGGATAGTCAGACCAGATTTCTTCAATCGAATCATACGAGTCGCCTTCGTCTTCAATAGACTGCAAGTTTTCAACAACTTCCAACGGTGCACCAGTTCTAATAGCGTAATCTATCAATTCGTCTTTGGTAGCGGGCCACGGTGCATCACTTAAATACGATGCTAATTCTAAAGTCCAATACATGTTTTATGCGTTTTAATTTTTGCAAAAATAAAATTTTAGTTTATATGGGCAAGTAAAAAACAGATTATTTATTTTTTATTTTTCGAAAGTTATTTTTTACAAGTTTTAAATCGGTTCGTTTTTACTGTGTTGCATAAATATTTGCAATATTTTTATTCTTTTTTAGGGTGTTACCACAAGGGTCGGGCTTTCCGTTGCTAGTCCTCGCTCGTGCCTCGCTGTGGGCTTTTCTCTGCAATCCCTAACACAAATGGCATCTTATCAACTAATTTGGTCTTACTGTTAAAAAACGCAATATTTAAACAAGATGGTGTAAAAAGCACCAGAGCTTTTTAAACTGTATTTAGTTTAAGTTTTTTCTGGAATCCATTTAATTTCATTAGCTTCTAAATCGAATGCCAATTTTCTGGCTAGGACAAAAAGATAATCCGAGAGACGGTTTAAATACGTTAAGGCATTGGGTTCAAAAGGTTCATACTCGTATAATGCGGTTGCAATACGTTCTGCTCGGCGACATACACAACGCGCAATGTGGCAAAACGATACGGTTTGATGGCCTCCTGGTAGCACAAAATTCGTCATAGGTGGTAGTTCATCATTCATGGCGTCCATTTCTTGCTCTAAACGTTCGATATTAGCCAAGGATATTTTTTCGATATTTAAGCGTTCTTTGCCACTTTTTAGAACGGCTTTTTCAGGATCGGTTGCTAAAATGGCGCCAATAGTAAACAATCTATCTTGAATATGCATTAACAAGTTTTTATAGTGCGCATTAATGTCTTGATCGCGAATTAAACCTAAGTGCGAGTTTAATTCATCTACCGTTCCATAGCTTTCAATACGTATATGGTGTTTTGGTACGCGCGTACCGCCAAATAATGAAGTGGTGCCATTATCGCCTGTTCGAGTGTATATTTTCATGTTTTCAAAGTTATATAATTTCTAGCAAAGTTTGGCGCGCTTGTCCTGATGTTTTTTTGTGTTACTGCGTAAATAAATCTCAAACCATAGTCGTAAGCCATTCGTGAAAATTAGTGAAATTCGTGTCCAAAACAATTCCAAAAAAAAGCTATAAACCCATTTTAGTAATTTCAATTTCTAAAGGTAGTTAAGAACTATGAGATGTCTCAATCGTACTTCATTTCGACATGACAAATACGCATTGTTATAATTCGTGAAAATTCGAGAAATTCGTGTCCAAAACAATTCCAAAAAAAAGCTATAAACCCATTTTAGTAATTTCAATTTCTAAAGGTAGTTAAGAACTATGAGATGTCTCAATCGTACTTCATTTCGACATGACAAATACGCATTGGTATAATTCGTGAAAATTCGAGAAATTCGTGTCCAAAACAATTCTCTTATAATTCCAATAAGCAATCATATAACATTTAAACCTCTGCGAATCTCTGTGAACACTCTGAGAATCTCCGTGGAATAATTACTCGCCAAGGCGCAAAGGCGCAAAGTTTTAAAATTGGTATCAAAATAATTTTTAAGATATTGTAATCCTTCATAAAACCGCTGTGAAAGCTTGTATAATAGTTTCAATTTCTAAAGGCAGTTAAGAACTATGAGATGTCTCAATCGTACCTCATTTCGACATGACAAATACGCATTGGTATAATTCGTGAAAATTCGAGAAATTCGTGTCCAAAACAATTCTCTTATAATTCCAATAAGCAATCTTATCACATTCAAACCTCTGCGAATCTCTGTGTAAACTCCGTGAATCTCCGTGGAATAATTACTCGCCAAGGCGCAAAGTTTTAAAATTGGTGTCAAAATAATTTTTAAGATATTGTAATCCTTCATAAAACCGCTTTGAAAGCTTGTAAAATAGTTTCTATTTCTAAATGCAGTTAAGAACTATGAGATGTCTTAATCGTACCTCATTTCGACATGACAAATACGCATTGGTATAATTTGTAAAATTCGAGAAATTTGTGTTCAAAACAATTCTCTTATAATTCCAATAAACAATGATATAACATTCAAACCTCTGCGAATCTCTGTGTAAACTCCGTGAATCTCCGTGGAATAATTACTCGCAAAGGCGCAAAGTTTTAAAATTGGTGTCAAAATAATTTTTAAGATATTGTAATCCTTCATAAAACCGTTGTGAAAGCTTGTAAAATAGTTTCAATTTCTAAAGGCAGTTAAGAACTATGAGATGTCTTAATCGTACCTCATTTCGACATGACAAATATGCATTGGTATAATTTGTGAAAATTCGAGAAATTTGTGTTCAAAACAATTCTATTATAATTACAATAAGCAATCATATAACATTTAAACCTCTACGAATCTCTGTGGAATAACCCCTCAAACCCGAATAGTAAAATGCTCTTTAGCCTGCTCTTTTCTGAAAAAGACAAATCCCCAGAAAAAAGTATCGATAGTTACCTTAACTTTTGGATGTTGTTTTATGATTTCCCAAGCTTCTCGCATTTCCTTATTAGCATATATATTAGTAATAATAAAAACAGAATCGTTATGTGCTGTTTGGAAAAGGGTTTTAAAGTCGTTTAAAATGTTATTTTTATAAGGATTGTTGTTAAAGAAAATAAAATCGAACTGCTGTGAAGCTAATTTGGTAGCGAGGGCATCTAGATTCCCCGTGATTACATCGATATGGTCTAGATTGTTTTTTTTAAAATGGGCTCTTATAAATTGAGATGCAGTGGCACAGGTTTCTAGCGTAGTAATGTGTGCTTTTGGGTTTCCTAAATAAATAGCTTGAGTCGCAATACCACTTGATGTACCAACTTCTAGTACCGATTTAAATTTAAAATAGTTTGCAATTCGGTATAACAGTTTGGTTCTTTTGTAGCTTAGATGTGCATTCTTTAATGTTTGAGCGATAGGGTATTGTTTGTTTTTTAACACAAGATTACGATTGGGAAAAAGTGTTTTCTTGTAGTTTGCTATATTTTTATAGGCGGGATAATTGGTGTTGTTGTAAAAACACTGAGTCACCAAGCTGTACACAAAAGGGGAGTGCACACCATGTTGATTGGTGCTTTTTAATAAAAACTTGATATATTGGGTACTTGGGTAGCTCATTTTATGTCCATAAAGAATTATAAGATAGAGATGCATAACAATTTGAAAGCCATATGCCAGATTGGTCTCCAATTTGTTTTCTGTAGGTCAATGTGTAACATTTTTATAACATGTTGTTTAGTAAATGACAGGTATTTAGAGAACGAATACAAACGCATTCTTGTCAAGGCCTTATGTTTTGTATGTTAGTTTTTTTCGCTTAAACCTGATAGTTGTTAGCACTCTAAATTAATTTTTATCATGTGCTTATAATATTTTTAATAAAACGTTGTGACTTGAGCTCTTTGCTAGAAAATAAACTAGTCTTCTAATTTAGAAGATAACTCAAACCAGCGCTCTTCCTTAGCTTCAATAGTTTCAATAATTATTTGGAGTTCTTGAGACAGCGTGTTAATCTCATCTTGAGATAAATTTGGATTGTTAAATTTGTTTTCTAGTTCTTTTTTATCAAAAGTCAAGGATTTTATTTTGCTTTCAATATTATTGAGTTCTTTTTCTTCATTGTAAGACAATTTTTTGGTCTCATTTTGTTTCCAATCGCTTTTGTTTTTTTTCTCTTCAGTAACTTTTGGTGTTAGGGGCTGACTGTCTTCATAAATTCGATAATCGGTGTAATTACCTGGGAAATCTTCAACAATCCCTTCACCTTTAAAAACAAAAAGATGGTCGACCACTTTATCCATAAAGTACCTATCGTGAGATACCACAATAACACAACCCGGAAAATCTAATAAGAAACTTTCAAGTACGTTAAGCGTTACGATATCTAAATCGTTTGTGGGCTCATCGAGGATTAAAAAGTTGGGATTTTGTATTAAAACCGTGCATAAATACAAGCGCTTGCGTTCACCACCACTTAGTTTTTCTACAAAGTCGTATTGCTTTTTTCGGCTAAACAAAAAGCGTTCTAAAAGTTGTTGAGCACTAATCTGCCGTCCTTTTTTAAGCGGAATATAATCACCAAACTCTCTAATAACATCAATAACCTTTTGCTCGGGTTTAATGGTTATTCCATCTTGGGTATAATACCCAAACTTTACCGTTTCTCCTTTTGTGATTTTACCAGAATCTGGAGGTATGGTTTGCGTTAAAATATTTAAAAACGTGGTTTTCCCAGTACCATTTTTACCAATAATACCAACACGTTCGCCTTTTTCGAAGTTGTATTCAAATTGATCGAGAATCACTTTATCTTTAAAGGCTTTAGAAACCTTATGGAACTCTAAGATTTTAGTGCCTAAGCGTTCCATATTTAATTCTAATTGAACCTCGTGCTCCTTCCTGCGTTGATGCGCACGGTGTTTTATATCGGCAAAGTCATCAATTCTAGATTTCGATTTTGTGGTTCGCGCTTTGGGTTGGCGGCGCATCCAATTTAATTCTTTTTTGTAAAGCTGCTTGGCTTTTCCGGTTTCGATCGTTTCTTGTTCGATCCTAGCGTCTCTTTTTTCTAAATAATAGGAGTAATTGCCTTTGTAACTGTATAGTTTACCTTCGTCTAATTCTATAATTTCATTACACACGCGCTCTAAAAAATAACGATCGTGAGTAACCATAAACAAGGTGATATTTTCTTTGGCAAAAAAGGCCTCTAACCACTCGATCATTTCTAAATCTAAATGGTTGGTAGGCTCGTCTAAAATTAACAAATCGGGTTTATTAATAAGAGCAATGGCTAAAGCGAGCCGTTTTTTCTGTCCGCCAGAAAGTATATTTACCTTTTGATTTATATTTTTTAATTTAAGCTTAAAAAGAATTTGATTGTATAGCGTTTCGAAGTCCCAAGCTTGATGGCGCTCCATGGCATCAAAAGCGCTTTGATAGGCCTCGGAATCGTCTGGGTTTAAAAGGGCTTTCTCATAATTAGAAATCACTTTTAAAATGGGGTTATCACTTGTTAAAATGGTTTCTTCAATGGTTAAGGTGTCATCAAATTTAGGTTCTTGCGAGAGGAATGCCACCTCTATGTCCTTCCTGTAAATAATATGGCCAGAATCGGGTTGGTCATCACCCGCAAGGATATTTAAAATGGAGGTTTTTCCAGTTCCATTTTTAGCAACAAAAGCAATTTTTTGATCTTTATGGATACTAAAAGATAGGTTCTCGAAAAGCGTAAGCTCTCCGTAAGATTTCGATATGTTTTCTACAGTTAAATAATTCAAATTAGATGTTTTTTTACAAATAACGGACAAAAAACCATAACAACTTGTTTTCGGGTTATGGTTCGAATTTTAAAATTGTAATTATGGATGAGTTTTATGTTTATTAAAGTGTTTTATCAAATAGAGGTATCGAATAAATAAGGCGATTAAAAACGGTATTAATCCTATGGCAAATACTTGCACACCAATAAGCCAATGTAAAGTGAGTAGGCAGAGTAAAATAATTAATAGTTTTAAGTATTTAATAAACCATTGTGGTGTTTTCTGTTTTAAAAGTTGAGGTATCATGAATAAATTAAGAGCAAATGCCCAAAGTAAATTATAGTTTTGATGTGTTCCGGTGTGATCGGTAGCAAACCAAAGCAATAAAACAAGTACACCTGTAATACCCGTAAAAACAAATAGAGCAACATCTAACCATTGGGTTTGTTTTTTAGCTAAATGGTCTTTGTAAGTGATGTATAAGATGAAAAAGCCGAGAATGCCGAAAACAAATAACGGACTTAATATAAAAGCTCCAGAACTGGGGTTGTTTTTTTGTTTGTATAGCGTTCTACTTTCTTGAACTAGGGGTTCTTTATTGTTTTTAAAAGTGGCATTTTCAAAAAAAACATAAATGTTTTCGGGTAAAAACATATGTTCTTCCGGTGTTGCTTTTCTGTCTATTACAGACCCTAATGCTAAATCGATACCTAAGCTTCCCCAGGAGTTTTTGTTGAGGTTATCGTGAATTAGGTTGCGAAAGGTTTTTTGTTTAAAGTTTTCTGGTGTATTAAAAATAATACGGTCATTTGATGCTATAATGGCAACATCTCTAATTTTGGTTGCACAATTATCAAAAAAGAATTCATACAAATAGGCTCTGTTTTCTGGTTTGTAATTTTCGCTTAAAAAGTTGAAAAGCTTTTGTTTTTCAACTTGCGAAAAATTTAAATCTTGTTCTTTAATCGTTCGGTCAAAGTAGGTGTAAGCCGCAAGGAATCTATCAAAATTATCTTTGCTAATTAAATAGTTAAGTTGGCCTTTGGCGAATTTTAAGTAAAAATTTGGAGTGTTAAAATTATATTCTCCATAACCAAAAACCAAATCTATGTTGTTTACAGTGTCTTGAATCCTGAAAGCGCTATGGCCAAAGGCGTCGTTTAATGAGCTGCCGGGGCCAACAGTAAGCACACTAACTTTGGCTTGATTCGACAGAACAGGTTGTGCTAATAAAACTTTTGTAAATACAATAAAAAATAAAAAAAATACTGTTTTTTTCATTTGTTGTTTGGGTTTCTAGGCTGTTGTTTTTAAATTATGCTGGTTCTTAAAAATGCAAAATCCGAGAAATTAAGTAGGGAGTAACCATTTAAATATCACTGGATTGAATTTGTGTTTTAAGGCGAATTAAAACCGATTTGTCTAAGCGATTCATACACCGTTTTTTTATTTCGATAACCTTGCAAAAGTAAGATAATTGTAGTTGACAAGATTAATAAAGCCATTTAAAAATGTTGTTGAGTTTTAGAGTTCGTTAAGAAAGAGAATAATCTTAATCATTTTGGTTTTAGAATTTAGTGAATTATCAATTTTAGGGCATTTAATTGTTAAAATGAAGGTTTATTTTATTGGAATTTCTTTCAATTTGGTTAAAAAATCGTCTAATAATTGGTAAAATGAGGACATTATAGTTTCAACTTTGTTTTAAACCAAAATACTTTGTTTATTTACAGCACTAAATATAATTTAATGAAACAATATATTCCCAATGCGTTAACCTTGTTAAATTTATTTTGTGGTAGCGTTGCTGTAATTTTTGCAGTCAATGACAATTTTGTAGCGACGGCATTGTTTGTTTTTTTGGGTGTTTTTTTTGATTTTTTTGATGGCTTTGCAGCTAGAAAATTGAATATTCAAAGCGAATTGGGCGTGCAGTTAGATTCTCTAGCCGATATGGTAACTAGCGGATTGGTGCCCGGGATAATCATGTATAAGTTGTTAAATCTGTCTGGATTTAACTTGAGTTGCTTTACAATGGGTTTAACATCAGAACATGTTCTTAGTTCTTCTGAAATATCAGTTTTACCGCTTATTGGTTTGTTTGTTACATTAGCCTCCGCCTATCGATTAGCCAAGTTTAATATAGATACCGAACAGCAAAACTTTTTTAAAGGACTACCAACACCTGCAAATACGTTATTAATTGTTTCGCTTCCTTTGATTTTAGAGTTTCAAAATAACAACCTAATCAATACTATTATATTAAATCAATGGTTTTTAGTTGCCCTTACGGCTTTTAGTTGTTGGATATTAAATTCCAATATCAAATTATTTGCCTTAAAGTTTAAAGACTGGAGTTTTAAAAATAATGCCATTCGATATATTTTTATAATACTGTGTATTGTACTGTTAATTTTATTGCAATTTGCTGCGATTCCCATGGTTATTCTCTTGTATATTGCTATGTCGGTCGTAGATAATATAAGCTCAAAATAGAAGGTCATGGCATCAGGTTTTTTTGCTTTGTTCGACGATATTGCTGTTTTAATGGACGACGTGGTGGCTATGAGCAAGATAAGCACCAAAAAAACCGCAGGGATATTAGGCGACGATTTGGCTGTAAATGCCGAAAAGGCTACAGGCTTTGTTTCAGCAAGAGAATTACCTGTTTTATGGGAAATTACAAAGGGCTCGTTTCTTAATAAAGTTATTATACTACCTGTCGCCTTTTTACTTAGTGCTTTTCTCCCTTGGGCAATTACGCTAGTTTTAATTCTGGGTGCGGTGTATTTAGCTTACGAGGGGGCAGAAAAAATTATCGACTACGTTGTTTCAAACAAACCAGCTCCTGTTAAAGTTATAGATAAAGCTATTTCTAAGGAGCTTATATTAGAAAATGAGAAAGCCAAAATTAAGTCTGCCATTCTTACAGATTTTATATTATCTGTCGAAATTGTAATTATTGCTTTAGGCACTGTTTTAGATCGACCTTTATATTTTCAGGTGATGGTAGTTTCAATCGTTGCTATGGTGGCCACTGTGGGAGTTTATGGAACGGTAGCACTTATTGTTAGAATGGACGATTTTGGTTACAGACTCATAAAAATGAGTGGGAATAAAAAAAGCATTTCAAAATTTGTTGGAAATCTTTTAATTAAAGCATTGCCAAAAATTGTTAAAAGTCTATCTCTAATTGGCACCATCGCATTGCTTTTAGTGTCGGGAGGTATTATAACGCATAATATAAAAGGGTTTCATGATTTTTTAGAAATAATGCCCTCTTTTTTAAGAGATTTTTTAGTTGGTTTATTGGTTGGTTTGATAGCAGTTGTGGTCTTTAAAGTTTTCAAGGCTATTTTTGCTAAACGAAATAAATGATAATTCTATTTTTTATTTGTTGTAAAATGAATAAAGAATACGGGCTAAATAGGGTGACTTTTAATATTTGAAATAAGAATATAAATGACGTTGTGATTTTTTAAAAAGTTTGCTTTTTTTTGTTCGTAAAAAGGCTTTTCAAAGCACATTAATACCTTGTTTAATATGGGATTAAGACTTTGTTTTAGAGATTAAAAATTTCTTTGAAAAAAACTTTAAAAAAACACAAAACGGTGTGATGTATATTATATATATTATGTATATTTACGCCCGTAGAATACAAAATAATATCAGGTTGGGATTTTTAATTTATAACCTTAATTATTACAAGTGAAAATAACATAATAAATCAGGATGTCAATTTTATATTTTCATCCATTTTTTAAATCTAAAAATAATCTCTCGATTTGAAATTAAAACCATTTAAATCGAGTTAAAAAAGAAATTATAAATGAGGATTATATCAGAAATTATTGGCAATGCAAAAGGTAAGGATTTGTCTGATAAAAAAGTGGTTCATTTCGATTTAGAATGGTTTGAGACCACAAGAAAAGTATTACGAAAAACGGGAAGTGATGGACAAGAAATTGCTTTGCGTATTTTAAAAGAAAATTTTAGAATAAAGCACAACGATATATTCTTTGAAGACGACAATGAAATTATTGTAGCTAATGTGTTACCGGCCGATGCGGTAGTTTTACAACCCCAAACCATGTTAGAGATGGGTACCGTTTGCTACGAAATAGGCAATCAGCACATCCCAATTTTTATTGAGGATAACGAGGTTATTATTCCTTACGAAGACCCTATTTTTAATCTTCTAAATAAATCAGGTTACAAGCCTATAAAAGGAAAAAGAATTTTCGAAAATATGCTTAAAGCAACTCCAGAACACACCTTAACAAATGATACCTTAATAGACATGGATAGTCTATTTAGTAAAGTTTTATCCAATAAAAACTAAAATATATGAAAACAGATGCTCTTTTGAGTTTACTACACGTTGCAGACCCTAATTTACCAATTGGTGGTTATTCGCATTCTAATGGTCTAGAGACCTATGTTCAAAATGATATGGTAACTGACAAGGAAAGTGCCTTAGAATTTTTACAAAATATGCTTCATAATAATATTTTGCATAACGATGCTGCTTATGTGAAATTGGTTTATGATGCTATGCAAGCTAAGGATTTTAAGAAAGTTATGACACTAGACGCTGGATTAACAGCACTTAAAAGTCCGAGAGAAATTAGAGAAGGAAGCCATAAGTTAGGAGCGAGATTGCTTAAAATTTTCAAAACCAAAAATAATCATCCAGATTTATTAAAATTAGATAAGTATTTATCTGAAAACAAAGAGGTTGGTAATTATGCAATTGTTTATGGTGTTGTTTGTTTTGCCAGCAACATTTCGTTAAAGGAAGCCTTATCGGCATTTTATTTTTCTACTGCTGCTGGTATGATTACAAACGCAGTAAAATTAGTGCCTTTAGGTCAATTACAAGGTCAAGAAATTTTATTTACCATTCAAGAAGGTATTGGCGAGTTGGTAGATAAAACATTAAATCTAGATGAAAGCCTAATTGGTATAGCAAATGTTGGTTTTGATTTAAGATCAATGCAACACGAAAAGCTGCACTCAAGATTGTACATGAGCTAAACTAACATTATTATATAACTAAGAAATAATATCAGAAATGAGAAAATACGTAAAAATTGGAGTCTCTGGTCCGGTAGGATCAGGTAAAACAGCCTTGATAGAAACCCTATCAAGAAAAATGGCTAAAGATTATTACATAACAGTAATTACTAACGATGTTTACACCCGTGAAGATGAGAAATTCTTACAGCAAAACAGTCTTTTAGATGCAGATAGAATTGTTGGTGTAGAAACAGGTGGTTGTCCTCATACGGCCATTCGTGAAGACGCTAGTATGAATTTAGAAGCCGTAGATGAGTTGGCAGAAAGACATCCAGACATGGAGCTTTTATTTGTAGAAAGTGGTGGTGATAACCTGTCTGTAACTTTTAGTCCAGAATTGGTCGATTTAACAATTTTTGTTACAAGTACAGCTGCTGGTGAAGATATTCCTAGAAAAGGTGGACCAGGTAATACAAGATCTGATTTGTTATTAATTAATAAATTCGATTTAGCACCTTATGTTGGTGTAGATTTAGATAATATGAAGCGTGATGCCCTTGTAATGCGTAAAGGAAAACCTTTTGTGTTTACAAACTTAAAAACTGGTGAAGGCGTTGATGCTGTTATTGGTTGGATTAAAAAATATGCGCTTTTAGAAGACGTTGAAGAACCTGCAACAATTAAATAATATGGATAGGACAAATAAAAGACTTAGTGAGTTTAAATTATCCACAGAGATAGTTGATGGGTTTCACCGTTTAAAAGATCAATACTTCACTGTACCTTTTGGGTTATTGAGGTTTCATAAAAGATCGCATAATGACCCTTGGCAGCAATACATGATGAGAAGTTCATCGCCAGGAATTTTAAATAATGATTTTTATGATTATCAGATATCTGTAGCTAAAGACACCACTCTTGGCTTGGAAACACAAGCCTATCAGCGTATTTACACCATGCATGATGGGGGTAAAGCTGAGCAAGAAGTGCAAATTAATGTTGAAGAAAATGGTTTTTTACATTTTATTCCGCATCCTTTAGTGCCTCATAGAAATTCTAATTACGAAGCAAAGAACACCATACATTTAAAAGAATCATCAAAACTTATTTGGGGTGAGGTGATTACTTGCGGAAGAAAAGAACACGGTGAGATTTTTGAGTTTAAAAAATTATTGACCCACACAGAGATTTTTGTTGAAGATCAATTAATTTTTAACGATAAAGTATTGTTCGAGCCTGCTAAACTTGATGTAAATTCAATGGGACAACTTGAAGGATATACACATCAAGCTACTTTATTCTATTACAACAAAGGTGCCGATTTAGAGGCGCTTTATGATATGCTTTTAGAATTTACTGAAGGTGAGGACAACGTAGAATACGGTATGAGTACAACACTTTTAGATGCCGCAGTATTTAGACTTGTTGGTCAAAGTGGTGAGCAGCTATATAAAATTATCAAGAAAATTGAAGCTAAAATACTAAAAGCTGAAATAGAACAATATTAATTTTGTAGTTATCACAAATAAAAATGAGGTCTGTATCATGGTATGTGCATGATATCCTCTCATTTTAAATCGAATAATTTAGAAGAATAATTTTGATTTTTAAAAAAGTGGAATGCCTTTAGTGGTAATTCCACTTTTTTTTTCGAAGTCACTTGAAATAACTTCTTATTATCTCGTCTTTAATAGTTGTTTTTTGGTTTAGATTTGTACTTTTTTAATATTTTTACTTACTAAGAAAGCAAGCTAAAAATGAACTGGAATTTATGCTTCTCTAGGGGGAATATATTTTGCTTTCGAAAATACGGCATGGCATTAAGATGTACAATCATCTTTTTTAAACTGTGAGATGTTAAATAAAAATCTATAAAAGCTAAAAATAATGCTGACAAAAACTTTAAATCTAAGTGAAAAAGTATTCGATAAGTTAAGAGATGCTTACGAAAATCGAACGACTAATAAATACATTAGTTTCTTTTTAGTGATCCTTTTTTTATCGACCGCTTTTATGGGATTTTTGGTAAATTATGGTATTCTAGATTTAGGTGTTTTAAATACCTATTTAGCAAATCCATTATTTTCTATTGAAGTGCCTTTCGTGGCTTTATTGATGTTTGAGATTTTCAGCTTAATTTTCGTAATACCCAAATCGGTTTCAAAATCTGTTGGGAAACAGCTCGAATTACTTTCATTAATATTTATTAGAGGCGCCTTTAAAGAGTTTAGTCATATTAAAAATGTAAACCTAAGTGATTTAAATTTTGCCAACGCGCCAGAACCCATCTGGAATATGGTTTTTTATGCTTTCGGATCACTAATAATTTTTATTTTGTTGGGTTTTACCAACAGAATGCGAAAGCATACGCCTTTTGAAAATGCAGACGGCGATGCGCATACCTTCTATCAATCTAAAAAGCTATTGTCTATCTTTCTGATTATCGCTTTTATATTTATTATTATTGAAGATTTTGTTGTACTGATTACTACGGGATCCTATCAACCCTCATTTCAAACCTTTTATACTATGCTTATTTTTAGCGATATTTTAATACTTTTGATAGCTCTGCGGTACAGCATGGATTACTACAGGATTTTTAGGTATTCTGCGTTTGTAGTCGCAACTATTTTTATAAGGTTGGCATTATCTGTAGAGCCTTTTTACAATGTTCTTATCGGTATTTTTACAGCGGTTTTTGTAATGCTATTAACCTTGGTTTATAATTATTTTTTAAATCGGGAATCTAAAGAAACTAAAATGAGTTCTTAAAATCATCAAGAATGTAACGGGGCTGTCGTACTCGATATCTAATCGTTAAAAAGCAGGTTAAGATTAGTTTTAATCCCTTGTTTTAGCGTGTTTCTTGGAAAGCTAACCAAAAATTGAATAGATGTGGTGGCTTACCAAATAATCAGAGTGGTGATTGAGGGAGTTTTGCCGAAATAATTCAGGTTTAATAATGAGTAAATTCTAGTAAATGCTGATTGTTTTCGTGTTGTTACACCCCAGAATTTAAGCCGTTATACCAATTTAATTTTGAAATGTTGCATTGTTAATTTGGTGTAAAATGGTCTGTCATTTCAAAATCAAAACATTAAGAATACTAATAAAATTGATGTGCCATTTTAAAATGACACATCAATTTTACTGGGGTATTAAAAAAAACGAATTACACGTTTCTTTTTAGAGTTCTGTATTGATTAAGAAATAGTAGACTACCAGCGAGACTCATTAAACTCGCTAGAATAACGGCATAGTAAAACGTTCCTGAAAGGTCGTAAAGATAACCACCTGCAATAGGGCCTGTAATTCCGGCGATACCGTAGCCTATAAATACGTACGGATAAATTGTGCCCATTTTTTGTACACCAAACTCCTGAGCGGTTTCTTTGGCGAAAAGCACTAGATTTCCTCCAAAACCAAAACCTATAAGGACGGCAATAACAAGGTATGAATTATCTGATAATGGAAAAAGGTTAAGTGAAATAATCGCTGCACCTTGAAATAATAGCGCAAAGAATATACTTAAATTTGCGCCTATATGGTCGCTTACGAAGCCCCAAAAAACCCTTCCAAAAAAGTTTGCTATTGAAAATAAACCAACACCCACTAGAAGATTATGGTTCGAGATGGCGTGTTGCGCACCAAGAACTTTTAAGCTTCCAATAATAAGTAAACCACCAAAGCATCCCAAAAATAAGCCAATAAATAGTTTTTTGAAAATTATAGAATTTATAAAATCTGATACTCTAGCAGGTGCTTCGGTTTTTTCCGAAGCGCTTATAGCTTGATAAATAAGATTTGAAAAAACTAATATGAGCAAACCGTAAGCGATGCCAATAATTTTTAGTAATTCTAAAACATTATTTCCATCATTTAAAATCTTTTCTGCTAAGATAGACATAAGCACTGCGCCTAATCCAAAACCTGCAGCCGCTACACCAGTAATGAGTCCCTTTTTTTTGGGAAACCATTGCACGGGAGCGGTCAGTGCAACCCAATACCCAAAAGCTGTTGCCATTCCGGCTAAGACACCAATGCCCATAAGAATAAAAATGAAATTCCCTTGCGAGTAACTTGCTGTAACAAAGCCCAAACAGAATAGTAGGCCTGCTATATAGCCAATATATTTGTACTTAATTTTTTCTCCTAGTTTACCTACAAAAATCATGGTTACGGCGAATACACCAGTTAGCGTACCGAATATTATTTGGGACTGGCTTCCAGAGAAGCCAAAGTTTTCAATTAGTTCTGATGCTATAATACTCCATGCATAAGCACTACCTATACAGAGCATAATAATGAATGAGGCGGCTAAGGTTAAATATTTTTTCATTTTTTAAAGGTTTTGCCAAAAATACGGTAACGCTTAAAATTAATTTTACAGTTTTAATTTGTTCATTACTAGTAAGTTTATAAGCTCCCCACACTTGGCGATTTAGTCTGCAAATATATATTTATTCTTTTTTTACGATGTATAAATTAAATATTTTTTTAAAAGACTGTTTTTAAGATGATGTACACTTTTGCTATTTCATACCTGCGAACGTGCTCAAAAATATTTCGTTTAATCCTTAATATAGGAGTTCTAGATGTGTTGATCTGTTGTTTTGAGGATGACATTTTTGCATGCTTCACCGGGCAGCCATTAAAATAATAATCAATATTACTTAAGATGAAGTCTTCTTATAAATACTGTTATTTGTTTAAAAGCCATCCCAAAGCAGATTCAGTTACCAAGGTAATTAACTTGTTTTTAACAATTTTAGACCTTTAAAAACAGCTCAAAATTCAATACTTTTATAGCTTATTCAAAACAACTTAAAATGAAGAAAATAGTCCTTACAATTTTTGCCTTTATTATTTCAATATCATCAGCAATGGCTAATGAAGGCATGTGGTTTTTAATGCATATAGAGCGCTTAAATCATCGTGATATGCAAGCCATGGGTTTACAATTAACCCCAGAAGAAATTTACAGCATTAATAACCACAGTTTAAAAGATGGTATAGTACAGTTTAATGGCGGTTGTACTGCTAGTATCATTTCAGATAGTGGCTTGGTGTTAACAAATCATCATTGCGGCTACTCTGCTATTGCAGAACTCTCTACAGCAGAACAAAATCATTTAAAGAATGGTTTTTGGGCAAGTACTTTGGAAGAAGAAATGAAGCCAGAGAGTCTTTATGTTCGATTTTTTGTGAGAATGGACGATGTTTCCGAGCGTATTTTATCTCTAGTGAATGATGCGATGAGTGAAAAAGAACGCGAAGCCATCATAAACAAAGAAATTGCTAAAATCGAACAAGAAAATAACGAAGGTGGTAAATACACCGTATCGGTACGTCCGTTTTATCAAGGTAATGAGTATTACTACTTCGTGTATCAAGATTATAAAGATGTGCGCTTAGTAGGAACACCAGCCGAAAGCGTTGGAAAATTTGGAGGCGACACCGATAATTGGGAATGGCCTAGACATACTGGTGACTTTGCGTTGTTTAGAGTTTATGCCGATCAAGATGGAGAACCAGCCGATTATTCACCAGATAACATCCCTTTAAAGGCTAAATATCACCTTCCCGTTAATATCGATGGGGTAAAAGAAAACGATTTTGCAATGATTTTAGGCTATCCAGGCAGAACAAACCGTTGGATGCCCGCTCAAGGTGTGGAGCAGAATGTAAAATATGCTTATCCAGCTTGGGTTGAAGGCTCTAAACTAAGTATGGATATCATGAAAAAGTACATGGATAAGGATGAGTCGGTGAACTTGATGTATGCATCGTCTTACGCTGGTATCGCAAACTATTGGAAAAATAGAGGTGGAATGATTGAAGCCCTAACACAGCATAAAACAGTTGAAAAAAAGCGTAAAACTGAAGCTAAATTTAAAAAATGGGCCAGTAAAAAAGCAAATAGAGCGACCTATGGAAATGTAATTGAGAACATTAATAATTACTATAGCTTGACTAACGAAAAAGCAAAACAGCGCAATTATTTATTGGGTATGTTACGATCTAGCAAGTTTGCGGTACTACCATATAGATTGGGGTCTTCATTAAAACAGTATGCCAATGCTAATGATGCCGAACGAGAAAATCTTTTACCGCGAATTCAAGATTTGATAGAAAAATCTTATAAGGATTTTCACTTACCTTTAGAAGAGGAGATTTTGGCAAAGCAACTCGGGTTATTAGCCACAAAATCCAATTATCCGCTACCCGAAATGGTTTCCGTAATCGGGCAAAAAAACAATAATGATTTTGCAGAATATGTAAACTCAAGTTTTAAAGAAAGTATGTTTACTTCCAAAGAAAAAGTAAATACTTTTTTAGAAAACCCAAATGCAGATGTTTTAGCAGAAGATCCGTTGTATGTACTTTCTACGCAATTACTTAATAAATATAGAGAAAGTCCTGAGTTTTTAGAGCAGCCCGAAAACGATTTTAGAGCATCTTACAGATTATTAGTTCGTGGATTACGCGAATCGGGATTAAGCAATATTCGCTATCCAGATGCGAACTCTACTTTGCGTTTATCTTACGGAAAAGTTAGAGCCTTACCAGCAGATAGCAGAAACGATGCTAATGCTAATTACTACACGACATTTAAAGGGATGATTAATAAGTATAAGCCTAATGATAGTGAGTTCGATTTGGAGCAAAAAATGTTAGATAGCTACGAAAACAAGGATTTTGGACCTTATGCGAACGAATACGGACAGCTCTCTATAAACTTTTTAACCGATAACGATATTACGGGAGGTAATTCTGGTTCGCCTGTAATTAATGGCAATGGTGAAGTTATAGGCTTAGCTTTTGATGGTAATATTGAGGCCATGGCTGGCGATGTTATTTTTGATGCTGAGTTGCAACGTACCATTAACGTCGATATTAGATATGTACTCTGGTTAATAGATAAATATGCGAATGCTAAACACATTGTTGACGAGCTTACCATTATCGATAACTAGTTTTAAGACACCATATAACACTTAAAAAAAAGCGATCTGAAATTCAGGTCGCTTTTTTTATGACCTACTATTTTGGGAAATAATTTCCATAAAAAGAACATCATAATACCCCTGTAAACTAATCAATTTACAGGGGTATTTATTAAAATATTACGCTATAAAATTCTATTCTAACTAGTCTTCTTATTGTACTAGAATAAAGAGGGCTCATAAATCACTAAAAATGGGGATTGTAAACCTTACCATATACCATAACAGATTAGTAATCGTGCTCTAAGAATATAAGTTAATCAACCTCTTACTTCTATGGTTTCAGGACCTTGGTTTTAGTGGCTTACCATATATACTTAAACGTCTATATTTTTCTTAAAGAAGACAGGGGTAAGGTTTAAGGGAGTTCGTATTACTTTCAATAGTGCCTCTATTTTTTTAATAAGCGCTCGATTTTATTCAATATTTGTAATTCTACTTTATTTATTTCACCAAAGACTTGAGCGAAGGCTTCGGCAGTGCGTAAAATTTTAGATTTACCACTTAAAATTGTTAACATTATTATAAAGTCTATTTAGCTGACCTAGGTCATTTCCAGGACTTTAGTTTAATTCTAATTTAGCAATAAATAAATTGTTTAACTTAATACTATAAAATTATGTCACTAGTAAAATTTAGAAGAAGACCTTTTGGAACTCTTATCCCATCAGATATTTTTGAGACCAGTAATCTTCTTAGAAACGAGCTTTGGAATACGCAATTAAATGAACCAGCTCTAAACATTAAAGAGACTGATAAAGCTTTTGAAGTGGAATTGGCAGCACCTGGGTTCTCTAAAAAAGATTTTGAAGTTACCATTGATGAAGGTTGCTTAAATATTTCTGCAGAGAACACGCATTCTGAAGAGGAGAAAGAAGAAAATTACATGCGAAAAGAATTCAGTTACAATTCTTTTGAAAAAAGTTTACAGCTTCCAGACTCTGTAAAAGAAGAAGACATTAAAGCGAAGTATCAAGATGGTATATTGCGTTTTAACCTCACTAAAAAAGAACCGTCTAAACAGCAAAAACCAAAAAAAATTGAAATTGCTTAGTTCTTGAAATTTAGTTTTTTAGCACCGCCCTCTTAGCCTAAACTTTTAACTTAAGTTTGTGCTAAGAGGGTTTTTAATTCTATTCGTTTTAAGCTTGTTATCCGTTAAAAATCCAAATTCATACAAATATGTTAGAGCCTTTTTCTAGTTCCATAAAATCTATTGTAAAGTCCTTAAACAGTAACATTAATAATGGTTTAACCGAAAGTGAGGTAAAGCAACGCATAAAAAAATATGGTAAAAATGAAATAGCTGTTAAACGATCTAAATCTACCTGGAAAATTTTTATCGACCAATGTAACGATCCAATCATATTTATTCTCGCTGTAGCAGCCGTTCTTACCTTCCTTTTTAATGATGATCTGCCAGAGACCATTGCCATAGTTACCGTTATACTCATTACTATAACGATTGGTTTTATCATGGAATTACAGGGTATTCGTTCTCTTGAAGCCCTTCGTGAAATGGGTTTTACTGAGAGCAGGGTTTTGCGCGATGGAAAAATTAAAACCGTAAAATCTACACTATTAGTACCTGGAGATATTGTTTTAATAGAGGCAGGAGATGTTGTTTCTGCAGATGCTAGACTCATTTCAGTCGAAAATTTAGCCGTTAAAGAAGCATCTTTAACAGGAGAAAGTGACACCGTATATAAGGAGGTGCTTCCACTGTCTGAACAGACCATATTATCCGATAGAAAAAATATGGTATTCAAGGGAACCGCTATAGAGCAAGGTTCTGCTAAAGCAATAATTGTTTACACAGGACAAAATACTCAACTTGGTAAAATTCAGCAAATGGGAAGTACTGTTGAAGAACAACACACACCCTTAGAAAAAAAACTGAACATATTAAGCAAACGTCTTATTTACATTACATTATTTTTTGCAATCCTCATTATTTTTACGGGCTATTTAAGAGGATTAGACATGCTCTTGATTATAGAAACAGCAGTCGCATTAGCGGTAGCTGCAATACCAGAAGGGCTTCCTGTTATTGCAACTATTGCTTTGGCAAGAGGTATGATGAAACTCTCTAAGCGACAAGTTATTATTAAAAAAATGGAGGCTGTTGAAGCCTTGGGAGCTACAAATATTATCTGTACAGATAAAACAGGCACGCTTACCGAAGATAAAATGCAAGTACACACACTAGCTCTTGAAGGAGAAACTTTAAGCGAGATTCATAATAAAGACCATACTTACTTTCAGCAGATAGAAAATTCGAAAGCTTTTAATGCTATGCTAACCACTGGTGTTTTGTGCAACAATGTTATTCTAAATGCTGAAGAAAGGCGAGGCGATAGTATTGAATTAGCGCTCATTCAATTTGCTGAAAAATTACACTTTAATCCAAAATTAATAAAAGATAAGAATTCTGAAGTATTAGAGATACCTTTTAATACGACTAGTAAACTAATGGCAACAGTAAATACCACAGAAAATGGTTTTACAGTTTACGTAAAAGGTGCTTTTGAAAGTGTGATAAATTATTGCGATACTCTTATTAAAGATGGAACAACTCAGGCGTTTAAAAACAAAAAACAATGGCATGATCGTGTTAATAATATGGCTTCTCAAGGCTTAAGAGTTTTGGCTTTTGCTTATAAAAATCATGATGTCATACCAAATAAAGAGAAAGTGTTATCGCAGCTAACCTTTATTGGCGTTATTGGGTTTCTAGATCCAGCTAGAGAAGATGTAAAAAAGACCATAAAGGTGTATAAAGAAGCAGGCATAAAAGTGGTAATGATGACTGGGGATCATCCCGGAACGGCAAAAAAAATTGCTGAAGAAATAGGTTTATTATCTCAAACTTCAGATTCAAGAAGTATTATACACGGAAAAGACTTAGAATTTGAAACCGAGGCAAACCATACCATAGAAACAAAATTATTAGACGCTTCCGTTTTTGCAAGAGTGACACCAGAGCAAAAATTAAAACTCGTTTCTCTCTATCAAGCCAATAATAATATTGTAGGGATGTTTGGCGATGGTATTAACGATATTCCTGCACTACGAAAAGCAGATATTGGCATTGCAATGGGTGTTAGGGGCACACAAGCCGCAAGAGAGGTAGCAGATGTTATTCTTAAAAACGACAAATTCACCACTATGGAATTGGCCATAAAGCAGGGGCGAGCTATTTTTGATCATATAAGGCAATTTGTGGTGTATTTACTTTCTTGCAATCTGGCAGAAGTCGTGTCGGTGGGTTTAGCCGCATTACTGGCTTTGCCTGCTCCACTTTTACCCTTACAAATTTTATTTCTAAACTTAATTACCGATATCTTCCCAGCTTTGGCATTGGGCATGGGAAAAGGCGAAGCCAATATAATGAAACGTCCACCTCGAGCAGCAAACGAACCTATTTTGTCTGCAAAACGATGGAAATCTACTATTGTCTTTGGGCTTTGTATTACTACTGCGGTTTTAGGAATTACCGCCTATGCGCACTTCGTACTGCAGTTATCGGCTAAAATTATAAATAACATGGCCTTCTATACCTTGGTTTTAGCACAACTGTTAAACGTATTTAATATGGCAGAAAATAAGGTGTCGTTTTTTAATAATGAGATTATAAAAAACCCTTGGGTTTGGTCGGCTATTATGCTATCCTTATTTATTACAGTTGGAGCCTATTATATTCCACCTGTTGCAAAGGCTCTTTTTTTAACCAGTTTATCACTAGAACAAATAGGCTGGATTGTTGTTTTTGCTTTAGGATCGTTAGTTTTATCTCAGCTATTTAAGCGTTTAGGCTATACGTTTTAATAGCAATTAGGATATGTAGCATTTGTATTAAGAAATTGAATTGTTATGGAGATTAAATTTAGATGCACTAGACTTAGGATGTAAGACTAAAACACTTGTGATAATGGATCTTTTTTGGGATTAATCGATGTATCGAATTTTCATCAATCGAGAGTCTTAGGTTCTTTCGTCCTAAGTCAAATTCAAAAAAAAATTTCTAACTAAAGAAATAATGTAGAACTAGATTTTTAATTCGTTTTAGTTGCATTTTTAATCTTTACATCTGTTAATTTTAAAGACGTACTCATTTTTGGTTTTTGAAGTTGAATTAATTTTCCTGATGAAACAGCTTTTTGTTGCTCCATAATTATGCGCCCCATCAAATAACAAATTGTAGATTCTGCACCTTGGTTTAAGTTTGCATTGGTTTCCTCTAAACCATCATAGCACCCACCAGTTAACGGATTATACATAATTTGATTTAAATGATTTTCACCTAAAAACCAGTTAAATGCCGTTTGCATCATCGTTTTATACATGGGATCTTTAAAAGTTTTATAAAAAAGATCTAAAGTCTGTATGGTGTACGAAACGTCAATAGGTTGTTCGCCATATTTATTTGGTTGCGTATCTTTTTTATACCACCCTTGGTTAGAAATTACTTTAAAATGCCCATTTACAAACATTTTGGATAGCAGAAAGTCAAAAGATTCTAAAGCCACTCTTTTATAAGATTCTTTAGTTGTTACCAAATAACTATAAAGCATCGCTTCTGGAAGAACACTATTGGCATAAGTTAAATAGTTTTCAAACCATTTCCAATTTTTCATAGCATGGACATCGTAATTTGTAATAAGATTTTTTGATAGTTTTTCAATAATTAGTATTGCTTTGTTGTCTTGTGTTGCAGTATTGTATAAATACAATCCTTTTATTACAAAACCAATAGCTCTGGGAGACAGTATGTTTTGCATCCATTTTAAGCTTTCTAAAAAAGACAATCTAGCTCTATTAACCATAGTTTTTGGCAAATCATCTTTTAGGGAAATAACGGTTCCCAAAGCCCAAATTGCTCGCGCATTCGAATCTTCCAGATTTACATAATCATTTTTTATATGGGCGTTATTGTGCTTATCCACATAATTAATAAAAGTGCCAGAATCTGTCTGGCAACGCTCTATAAAAGACAGATAGGTATCTATATAAAATAAGTTTCCAGCGTTTTTAAAGTGTTTATAATGCATGCACATAGTAATAAGTGCGCGTGCGTTATCATCCAGAGTATATCCAGAATTAATATCTGGCTCCGATATTTTACTAAACTGTATCATGCCCAACTCGTTAGTCATATTTTTTAAATGATCTAGTTTTATTGGTGGATAATTGTATGTTATTTTAAACGACTTATCTATAATCCTTTTATAGAAATTAACTTGTTTTAAAGCCACATTTTCCCAAGATGTTGCTCTGGTCTTTTCAAAGGCAGCGAGAGCCATAGAGTTACGCAATTTGTCATCAGAAAGCAATTTTTCTATTCCCTGTGCCATTTGTTTGGAGTTCTCAATATCAACCAGTATGCCTTCATGAGGTGATAGTACTTCATTGGTATGCGGAATTGCTGTTGCCACTATAGGGCAGGCACAACTCATAGCATAAGCAAACGTGCCACTTACAGCTTGATTACCATCTTTTGAAGTGAATAAATAAACATCTGTTGCTTTTAAATAGTCTAAAAGCTCATCTATTTCTAAATAGCGATTTATAAAGTCGACATGATTTTCTAGATTGAGTTCTTCAACAAGTGTTTCTAGAGAATCTCTATAGTTATCTTCATTATTTTTTATGGTGTGGGGATGTGTTTTTCCTAAAATTAAATATAAAACATTAGGAGTGTGTTTAATAATTTTTGGCATAGCTTTTAGTGCCGTTTCAATACTTTTTCCAGAACTTAAAAGACCAAAGGTTGATAAAACCGTACGGTGTTCTAAACTAAATTTGCGCTTAGCTGTTTGTGTTGTTTCATAATTAACACCATGAGTGCCGTGTGGGATGTAGGCTATCGTATTTTCATTAATGCCATAATCTTTCATCAATATCTTTTTAGATTGCTGCGTCATAACAATAACAGAATTGCTATAAGAGATTAATAGTTTAACAAAAGCCCTTAATTTTTTGTCAGGATTTGGAATAATGCTATGAAAAGTAAAAGTTATAGGCTTTTCTAGTACATCAAGAAAATCTAAAATATAGTTACCATAAGTGCCGCCAAACAAGCCAAACTCATGTTGTATGTGTACCAATTTTATAGTGTCGTCATCATTTATTTCTCTGGCAATCCTACTATAATCTTCTTTTAGCTTAGGATGTATGGTAAAGCGTGCATTTAGATTTGGTTCTGTTCTTTCTGAAATATCACAAATTTCGCAAGTTAAGGTCTCGCCAAACACATTGGTTATAGCAGAAATAGTATCTTGAGTGTAGGTAGCGATGCCACATTGCGTTGGCGGAAATGTGGATAAAAATAGTATTTTGGGTAACGTATTTAAGGTCATGATTATAAATTTTTTAGTGCGCTTAATAGTGAGTTAATATTAACTGATGCTACTGCCACACAACAATCTGCAGCGCCATAATAGATATAAAGCTCGTCGTTAAAAAGAGCTGTTCCTGTTGGGAAAACCACATTATTTACATAGCCTTCAATTTCATAGGGCTCTGTAGGAGAAAATAGTGGTTTTTTAAGTCTGCCAATCACTTTTGTGGGATCATGCAAATCCAATAAAGCTGCCGAAGCGTGGTATATTAATTTCTTAGAATTACTCTGTACGCTGTGATATATAAATAACCAACCACTATCGGTCTCAATCGGCGGACAACCACCTCCAATATGGCTAGTTTCGTGCATATATTCTGATTGTAATACAATGTGTTGGCTTAAATCTGAAATATAGGCTTCCCAAAATTCTTCGGTCAACTCAGAAGGATCATTAAAATAAAGGATTTGAATAGAGGGAAAAAGTCTATGTAAAACCGCGAATTTTCCGTTTATTTTCTTCGGAAAAAAAATAATGTTCTTATCCCACACATATATTTTACCCAGCATTAATCGTTGAAGCTTATAGCGCCCAAAAAGATCATAGAATAAGGAGTGAAGAATACTAATTTTATCATAATTATGTTTTATAAGTTCTGAGTATTCTTCAAAAGTAAACCTGGGCGTAATAATGCCTTGTCGTTCAAATGTTTTTAAATCTTTTGAAGTTGCGTAGGCACCAAATACATTAATCCCATCGTAGGCAGCATAAGAGAGGTAATAAGTATCGTCTATTTTGGTAATTCTAGGGTCTTCAACACCTTGAAATTCTTCTGGAATCTCAGGAAAAAACAGAGGTTCTTTACAACGCGCGACTACTTTTAAAGGACCTGCTAGTTTACAATATCCTATTGTGGAAAAGTTACCATCCCGTACAGCACGATAAAACATATGTACTGTGTTTCGTTCTTGCATGACTGCGGGATTAAAAACGCCTAAATTTTCAAAACTGTTGTTGGTTTTGTCGAGAATAACCCCGTGTTTGGTCACTAATTCCATAGTTTGTTTTTGTCTAAATTAAGGGTATTTAAAGCCCAACAAAATGACCTGAGTCATTCTACTATCGAGTGACCTAGGTCATTTGATTCCCAATAGATCTACAGTATATTTATTGGTCTATTTTAAACATAAGAAAGATGAAAGATATTAGCATAGCTGAGCAACTAATGGATAAAGGCATAAGAAACACATTACTTATAAAAGCCTTCCAAGATATTCCAAAAGCCTTTATTTTATCTGAAAATCTGCACCCTTATTTTTATGAAAACATTAGTATTGAAAAAGCCATAAAAAAAACAGAGCCTAGAGTTATTGTTATAGCCAAAATGTTAGAGCAATTGCAAGTTAAAAAAGAAGAGCGTATTCTAATTATAGGTGTAGATTCTGTTTATATTTTGGCTGCACTTTCTAAAATATATAAAGAGGTTTATGCCATTGAAACTAACGAAACATATTCAAAATGGGCCTTAGAAGTTTTAAAAAATTCAGAAATTACCAATGTACATATAAAAACAGGGAAACTTGAAAATGGATGGGACGCAGAAGCCCCATTTAATGCTATTTTAAGTGCTTTAGAATTCGAAGAAATCCCAGATACCCTAAAGCAACAATTAAAAATAGGCGCTAAGTTATTGTCGCCAGTGGGACCTGATTGGGCTCATGTTATGCTAGAAACTATTGAGCGAATCTCTGAAAACGAATATGAGACTAAAGCCTTGCGAGATAATTATTTCATTCCAAAACCAAAGGTAATTCCAGAAGTAGGAACCGAAATCTACCCCGAAAATGAAATTATAGACGAAATTGGAATGAGTTCCATCCCTTTTAAAACAATTAAAACTTTTCCAATTGAAGGCTTGTTAGAGCGCATTGGCGATGCCAAAGTGGTATTGTTAGGTGAGGCTTCGCACGGCACTTCAGAGTTTTATGCGATGCGGCAAGAAATTACCAAAGCACTTATAGAAAAAAAAGGATTCAACCTTGTTTGTGCAGAAGCAGATTGGTCTGATGCAGAGCAAATTAACAATTATGTAAGAGGCCAACATACAGCGCAGGATTGGATGCCTTTTTCACGTTTCCCAGAATGGATGTGGAAAAATAAAGACGTTTTAAATTTTGTAGAATGGCAAAAGAAATACAATACCAAACACCATAATAGTGTCGGATTTTATGGGCTGGATTTATACGGTTTAGAAAACTCCATTGATTTGGTGATTAAATATTTACAGGATATTGATCCGGACTTGGCAACATTAGCAAAATTGCGTTATTCTAGTATGATGCCTTATATGTCAAATCCCACATTATATGGAAAACTAGTAACCAGTAATAAATTGCAAAGTTGCGAAAAAGAAGTGCTAAAAATGCTGTTTGATTTGTTGAAAAATAAAAGTAAACTCAATCATTCTCAAGCCTACTTTAACGCCTACCAAAATGCCACAGTTGTGGTTAATGCAGAGCGGTATTATAAAGCCATGTATTACGGTAGCGCAGAATCTTGGAATTTACGAGATTTTCATATGTTTAGCACCTTAAAATCTTTATTGTCTTATCATGGCAAAGACTCTAAAGCGGTTGTTTGGGCGCACAATTCCCATATTGGTAATGCCTTGGCAACCGAAATGTATGCTCGAGGCGAAATAAATATAGGTCATTTATGCAAGGAGCATTTTGGTTCTAAATCTTATAATATTGGTTTTGGAACACATACAGGAACTGTGGCTGCGGCCAAAAACTGGGACGAAACCATGCAAGTGATGCCTGTAAATAATTCTTTACCAGAAAGCTATGAGTATTTGTGCCACAAAACAAACGTTCCTAATTTTACACTGCCCTTACGAGCAGAACATTCAGAAAAAAATTTAAGAGTATTTTTAAGTACACCTAGACTACAACGTGCAATTGGTGTGGTGTATAGGCCTGAAACAGAATTGAATAGTCATTATTTTAGAACCGCCTTACCTTCTCAATTTGACGAGTATATTTGGTTTAATAAAACAAAAGCCATTACCCCTCTTATAACCAAAACGGAAAAGACTAAACTTGGAAGTCCGCATCCTTTTGGGTTAATTGATAGGTAATACCAATTTAGTTTTGAAATGTCGTATTATTAATTTAAATTATTTTTTGTTCAGATGAGATAGAAATCGCCGATTCACGAACTCGTTATTTTACTATAATATGGGCGTGAGCTGAAATCAAAGCATAGCCTGAGTTATGGTTTTGTTTTATACCGAAATATGGGCGAAAAAGAACTGCGAAGCACATCACGAACACCTAATTTATAACATAGAAAAATGTGAGTAAACAAATTATATGCGGCATGACATGGCTAATTTGGTATAAAACCAATTCCTATGCTTTTAGTATCAAACTAAAGAAAACCCTGCAATTGGATTGCAGTTCGTTTAGTTTATATAAACTTTTTAAGGGCATGATATCACTCGAACAGCCCGCTAAATAAGAGATGATAAGTTTTATAATAATAAGATTCCTCTTCATACCTTACTTAGTGAGATAAAGCATTAACTCAAAAGAATGTTATTATTTTCTAAAACCTACCTATGGACTAGAAATCTACAGTTACTTGTTTAATAAGAATTTAACTTCTGTATCGTTAACTTGATCGAAGTTTTTATAAAATTGGCCAACAGACTGAAAATTACTTGGGGCTGAAAGACAGATAACCTCATCAATAAAGGATAAGTTTTTCAGCTTTTGCAAAGTGCTTTTTGGAGATACAGGAATAGCAACCACAATTTTTTCAGGCTGTTCTTTGTACAACATTTCTATGGTAGACATCATGGTGTTACCTGTAGCAATCCCATCGTCTACAATAATTAAAATCTTATCTTTTAGTACAAGAGGTGATTTTTCACCATAATATTCTTGGTAGCGTTTTTTGAGTAGGGCTCTAATTTTTTCGGTTTCTTCCGCAACATAGCTTTTAGAAACTTGGGAAGCAGCATCGCTTAAAATCTGGGTTTTTAAGGTTACTGCACCAATGGCAAATTCTTTATGCATTGGATGCCCTATTTTCTTAGAAAGCACCACCTCTAAAGGTAAATTTAGCTCTTTTGCAATAACATAGCCTAAAGGTACACCACCTCTAGGAATGGCTAAAATTACAGCGTTCTTGTCTTTGTAAGTTTTTAGTTTTTCTGCTAACAAATTAGCGGCTTCCATTCTATCTTTAAATACCATGATTTTTATTATTTTAAATAGTTATTAAACCAATCGCAGGTTAATTTTGCTACTATTTCTAACTTTCCTGGTTCGGAAAATAAGTGAGAAGCACCTTCGACAATTTCAATTTTTTTAATACCAGAAAGTTCGTCGTATGCTTTTTTGTTTAAATCAATAACAACGCCATCATTACCGCCAACAATTAAAAGTGTTGGAATGTTTATTTCATCTAAAACCAGTGCTGCCAAATCTGGTCTGCCACCTCGAGAAACAATAGCTTTTATTTTAGTGTTTAAAGCAGGTGTTGCCATTAATGCAGAGGCAGCACCAGTACTTGCACCAAAAAAACCAATAGGCACATTTTGCATTTCTTTTTGTTTATAAAGCCATTGGGTAGCTGCAACTAATCTTTCAGCAAGTAAATGGATGTTAAACCTGTTTTTATACACGCTGTCTTCAGTTTCTGTTAATAAATCGAATAATAAAGATGAGAATCCTTCTTTTAAAAGAAAATCTGCAACATAGTTATTTCTACTACTCAGGTGACTGCTGCCACTGCCGTGAGAGAAAATAACTAGACCTTTTTGTTTTTCGGCGATACGTAATCGTCCCTTTAAGCTTACGTTTTTTATAGGAATATTAACTGCTTTGTAATTCATTTTATTCGTATAGGGTTAAGGTTTTATGGGTATTTTTATAACCACATCCACATCTGGCCAAAGTTTAGACACGCCATCTTCACCTTTATAAAGTTCGTAACAGTCTGTATTTAGCATTGTAAGGGCTTCTTCGCCTTTAAAATCTATTAAATTTATGTTAGTAAAAAGTCTAATCATATTATGTTTACTAATGGTATCGTTTAGTATTGAATATGTAAATGGAATTCTCTTGGAAATACTATTCATTTTTAATCTAAAAACACCTTCACCTTCTTTCGCTTTTAAAATAGTACCTACAATTTCTGAAGTATTAAAGGCTTCAAAAAAACAGTGAAACAATTTAAAATCTCGTATTGGATGTTTAGAGTTTACAGATGCAGTTGGTATGGATAGTGTCGATTTATTCAATATTTTTTCAACCGTACCAGAAGTGCTTTTTGCTTCAAACGTACATGAATCAAAACTGCCTTGAACAGCTACTTTATTGGTAAACTTATAGGCTGTCCATTCAACGGATAGGCCTAATGTATCTAAATTATACGGCTTAGATTTTGAAACTTGGTTTTTAACAGAGATCTTATTTGATGTTTTTTCAACTGAATCCTTACAAGAACTCAATAAAAAAAGTAGCATCCAGTAAAAAGCATGTTTAAAATAATATTTCATTGGCATTTCGAGTTAATTTTCAAACTTAATGAGTAATTAGGTGATTACAAATGACTTGGGTCAGCTAAACTGATTAATATCATTTGAATTGAAAACTAACTAGATTAATTTCGGCTAATGGAAACCATGTTATCTAAATTAGGCGTTACCGATTTTTGGCTACAAATCGCAATAACCTTTGCGGTCTGTATCTTTCTGGGTTTACTTGTTAAATGGCTAGTGTTTTTTGTTTTAAGGACTTTTAATAAAAAAAAACCAACCGTTTTAAAATCTCAATTATTAAAACACTTAGAAACACCAGCTAAATTTCTGTTGCCTATTTTATTTATATACAGCGCTTTTAGCATATTTGATATAGGGGTCTTTTGGCGCAAATTTATTGAAGCTTTAATTATTCTTAATATTTCTTGGATATTGGTTGAAACCTTAAAAGCCATAGAAGAAATTGTAAAACAAAAGTTTGTAGCCAGCAATACGCATAAAGCTAAAGAGCGTAAGGCCATTACCCAAATGCGATTTTTAAAGAGTGTCTCTATAGCGGTTATTACGACCTTAGCTATGGCTACAATTTTATGGAATATCCCAACGGTAAAAACCATTGGTACCACCATACTCACTTCTGCTGGTATAATTGGTATAATTGCCGGTATTGCTGCTCAAAAATCTATTGCAAACCTTATTACTGGAATGCAAATAGCATTTACACAGCCTATAAAAATCGATGACGAAGTTGTTATTGAAGGCGAATTTGGCACTGTAGAAGACATCACCCTTACTTATGTGGTGGTAAAAACTTGGGATTGGCGGCGTTTGGTATTACCCTTAAACTATTTTAACGATCATCCTTTTATTAACAGAAGCTTTACTTCAGCCGAATTAATCGGGACTGTTTTTTTGTACTTAGATTATACATTTCCTGTTAATGCGCTACGAGAAAAATATATGATTATGATTGAAAAAAATAAATTATGGGACAAAAAAATAGCCCAACTTTTAGTGACTAATACCAATGCTAGTAGTGTAGAAATAAGAGTGAGCTTTAGTGCAAAAAATGCCGACCATGTTTGGGATTTAAGCTGCCAAATTAGAGAGCAACTTATAGCATTTATACAAGAGGAATTCCCAGAATCGCTACCAAAATTACGAACCAGAGCGAGTTGAAATTAAAAACGTTTAAAACCACTAAATACGGTATTTTAATGAGTGATAAACTAAAAAATGAAGCCCTTTTTCAAAGTCTGTTTCAATTAACTACAGAAGCAATTTTAGTGGCAGATCTTAACGCTGTTATTTTAATGGCTAACCCTTCTTGTGAAAATTTGTTTAATTATAGTCCAGATGCATTAACAGGCGAAAATTTAGACATTCTTTTATCTAAAAAATCTATAGCACAACTTAAAAAGTATTTGGGTAATCCTGGAAAAACACGGGCTAATAATGTTCTCGATGTATTCGGAATTAAAAAAGAGGGAACAGCATTTAGCTTAAATGCTAGGTTGGGCACTACAAGACTTAAGGGTGAAAATTTAACAATAATTTTTTTAAAAGATGTAAGCCATAAAATTGAGAACCTTCTAAAAACGAAGCAAATTCATAATAAGTTATTAGAGAATAATCATAAATTCGACGCTTTAGTTAATAATGTAAATGGCATTTTGTTTCGTTGTGAAAACAATCGAGATTACACCATGCACTATATCAGCAAAGGCTGCTTAGAACTTACAGGATATCCCTTCGAAGATTTTAAAAACAAAACCATAAATTTTGGTCAGCTCATTGTAGAAGCAGATCGCAATATGGTCTGGGAACACATTCAAACAGCTGTAAAACAGAGAATACCTTATAATTTTGAGTGCCGTATTCGGCATAAAAATGGCGATATAAAATATATTTGGAAAAAAGGAGCAGCCCTTTATAACAGTCAAAATAAAGTTATCGCTCTAGAAGGTTTTATAACAGATATAACGACATACAAAGAACAAGAATTGGCCTTAAAAGCTAACGAAGCTAAAATGAAAGCCCTGTTAGAAGTTATGCCAGATATGATGTTTATACAAGATCTTCAAGGGAATTATATAGACTATTATACCGACACTCAAGATAAATTATTTATGCCACCCAACAAATTTATAGGTATGAATATGAGTAAAGTACTACCTCCAGATATATATCAAATAATTAAAACCTCTCACAATAAGGTTATAGAAACTGGAAAAATGCAAGTGGCTCAATATAGCGTTCAAGGTGAAAAAAATATAGAATACTATGAGGCTCGTGTGGTGCTTATGAATAACCACAAGCTTTTAACTATTGTTAGAGATATAACAGAAAAAAAAGTAAAGGATTCTCAACTTAAAATAAAAAATAATGCGCTAGCATCTGCAAGTAATGGTATTCTTATTGTCGATGCAAAAAAACCAAATATGCCCATAATTTATTGTAACGCTGCTTTTGAAAAAACAACTGGTTATAAACAGGAAGAAATATACGGTAGAAATTGTAATTTTTTGCAAGACGATGACAGGGACCAAAAAGCCATAAGTATTATGAAGCACGCCATCTTACATGGTGAAAATTGTAACGTGGTGTTACGTAATTACAAAAAAGATGGCACGCTTTTCTGGAACGAAATTACGATTACACCTGTGCTTGATAATCAGAACCAGTTAACGCATTTTATTGCCGTACAAAACGATGTTACTAACAAGGTTAAAGCAGAAGATTTAAAAGATAAAAAACAACTAATCTTAGAGTTAATAGCACAAAACAAACCTTTAAAAACCATTGTTAAAAAAATTATTAATACGGCAGAAACACATATTAAAGATTGTTTTGGCTCTATTTCTTTATTAAATAAGAACACTAAAACATTACACTTTTTGGCCGCACCAAACTTACCAAAAGCATTCTACAATTATGCTAATAATATGGCTATTGGTGCTAATGCAGGCTCATGTGGTACGGCGGCATATTTAAAAAAAGAAGTTATAGTCGCTAATATAGAAACCCATATGCTTTGGGAAGATTATAAAGACATGGCTTTAAAGAATGGCTTAAAAGCCTGTTGGGCATTTCCAATAATGTCTTCCACCAAAGCGGTACTTGGCGTGTTTAGTATTTATAGTCTTTTGGCAAGGCAGCCATCTACAGCTGAAAAAGAAATGCTTCTAGATATGAGCTATCTAGCCAGTATTGCCATAGAAAATCACAATAATAAAATAGAACTACAACAAAGTAAAAAACAACAAGAAATCTATACCCTTAATTTAGAGGATAAAGTACAAAAGCGCACACAAGAAGTAATGGCAACCGTACAAGAATTGGTTACCGTTAATATGGATTTAGAAGACCAAATACGTATTACAAAAAAGGCTGAGAATGAAGCGCTTTTAAGAAAAAATATTATCTCGGCAGTAGCAAAAAATTTCCCTAAAGGCTTTATTGCCGTGGTAAACAAAAAATTTCAACTCGTTTTAGCAGAAGGAGAAGCATTAGAGCAATTAGGCCTAAAACCTCACATTTTTAAAGGAATGACCATCGATGATCTTTCTATTTTCTCTGAAGAACGGAAATCACGAATAATGAACGATATTAAGAAAACACTCTCTAAAACCCATCTCTCTTTTGAAATTGAATACAAAAACAGGTACTTCTCTGTAAATACAGCCCCGTTATATGGTGATAATAATCAAATATCTCATGCCTTAATGGTGTATACCGAGGTTACAAGACAAAAAGAAATTGAGTTTACCATGCAAAAAGCCTTAAAGAAAGAGCAAGAATTAAACGAACTAAAATCGCGATTTATATCTATGGCATCCCATGAGTTTAGAACGCCTTTAAGTGCTATTCTTACCTCTGCAATATTAATAGCTAAGCAAAATGAACCAGGAAAAGAGAAGAAACGAGAAAAGTACGTAACTCAAATAGAAAATAATGTAAAACACCTTGTAAATGTGTTAAACGACTTTCTTTCATTAAGTAAAATTGGAGAAGGAGAGGTTAAGCCAACATTAAAACGTATCGACCTAGTTTCTTTTTCAAAATTAATAATTAAAGAGATTAAACCAACTTTAAAAAACGGACAAACAATAAGTTTAACGACTAATAATAAAGCCGTCACTTTAGGTTCAGATGAAAAACTATTACGGCATATAATTATCAATTTGTTGTCTAATGCCTCAAAATATTCAGATGAAAAAAGCCATATAGATTTTATAATATCTATAAGCGAAAATCAGGTCATTATTCAAATTACAGATCAAGGTATAGGTATTCCGAAAGAGGAACAACAACATTTATTTACACGGTTTTTTCGAGCTAAAAACGCTGCCAATATTGAAGGCACAGGGTTGGGTTTAAATATCGTAAAAAGTTATACCGAATTATTAGGCGGCACAATCGCTTTTAAAAGTAGTTTAAATAAAGGATCAACGTTTAAGATTGAATTCCCGATGCTTAAGGAGACGCAATAAGAAATAAAACAACAATACTTCCAAGGGCTTGGGATAAACAAAATAATTTGTGATGAAAAAAGTACTGATAATTGAAGACAATGATGATGTTCGCGAAAACACTGCCGATATTCTTGAGCTTGCAAATTATGCCGTAAATACTGCTCAAAATGGTAAAGCTGGTGTAGAAAAGGCTATAGAACTGCTTCCTGATGTGATTATTTGCGATATTATGATGCCAGAACTCGATGGTTATGAAGTTTTACAAGAATTAAATAAACATTCGAAAACCGCTAGCATTCCTTTTATTTTTTTAACGGCAAAAACAGACAAATCGGACGTGCGAAAAGGGATGAATTTGGGAGCAGACGATTATTTAACCAAACCCTTTACAGAAAACGAATTGTTAGACGCTTTAAACAGCCGTTTAAAAAAACATGATTTTTTAAAAAGAGAATATTCTCAAACCATAGAGGGGGTTTCTCAGTTTATTGAAGCGGCCTCTAATTATTTAAATATAGACCATTTGTCTAAAAAATATGTGCCACAAAAATTTAAAAAAAAGACGATACTTTTTAGAGAGGGAAATACCGCAAATGCCTTATATTATATACAAAGTGGTACAGTAAAGACTTATAAAACCACAGAAAAAGGGAAAGAATTTATAACCGGCTTGTTTAGTGCAGGCCATTTTGTGGGGCAATTATCATTGTTGTCGGATTACGGAAGTTATATAGAATCTGCGGCAACCCTCGATGATGTCGAACTTTACGAAATACCAAAATCAGATTTTACAAGCCTAATTCAAACCAATAAAGATGTTGCTAACAAGTTTGTGAGTCTCATTTCTAATACTTTGGTAGATGTGCAAAAACACATGGTGAATGTGGCGTATGCTTCAGTTAGGCAGCGTGCTGCAAAAGCGCTGTTGGATATTCATAATAAGCGCATTTTGCTCAATAACGAAGCCGTAGGTATAAGCATAACAAGAGAAGATTTTGCTTGTCTTATTGGTACAGCCACAGAAACTGCTATAAGAATGTTAACCGAATTTAAAGAAGAAGGTTTAATATCTATTGGTAGTGCTAGAAAAATAATAATTGAGGATATAGAGACGCTTGAGAATTTGGCTTTATTCGGATAACACTAATTTTTTTTATGACACATATTAAACCTAAAATAATCCGTCAGATTTTTGTGTTATTATTAATAATACTCACGGGCAGTTTAATTTTTATCGAAATAAGACCTTACTTAACTGGGGTTTTAGGCGCGCTTACATTTTATATTTTGCTAAGAAATTTAATGAAAAAGTTGACGTCTAATTACAAATGGAAACGGTCGTTGGCAGCGATAACGCTATTGCTTGGTTCTTTTGTTATTATACTAATTCCGCTGGGTGGTTTTGGATTAATTTTAGGAAACAAAATCTCAGACGTCGCTCGCAATAGTGCCAAGGTTATTCATGCTCTTAAAGACCTTATTGAAAATTTAGAAACCAAAATAGGGGTCGATATTAATGCTCAAATCGACACCCAAGCGGTGACCACTTTTTTATCAGGACGTTTACAAAATGTGGCAGGTAGCACCTTTAATATGTTTATAGCCATAGGTTTAATGTATTTTATATTATACTTTATGCTTATAAACCGTGAAAAAATAAGACAATCTTTCACAGATTATATTCCAATGAGCGCAAAGAATATAGACGATATTGGTAGGGAAGTGCAGTCTATGGTCAAATCTAACGCAATAGGTATTCCGTTAGTTGCCTTAGCTCAAGGGATAGTGGCGCTTATCGGATTTATAATTTTTAGTATCGAAGACCCCATTTTTTGGTTTGCTATTACAACCATTGGCTCATTAATTCCCTTTGTTGGTATATCGATTGGTATTGTACCTGTTTTTTTACTCACTTTATCTCAAGGCGACACTTTTCAAGCTTGGGGTATTTTAATTTACGGCACGGCCATAGTTGGCGCTACCGATAATCTTTTAAGGTTATATATACTTAAAAAGATAGATAATGTACATCCGCTAATTACACTTATTGGGGTGCTTGTTGGTGTTCCCTTATTTGGATTTATTGGCGTAATATTCGGGCCTTTATTAGTTAGTGTTTTTATCGTATTACTTAAAATTTACAAAGCAGAATATGGTAATTAATTTATAAATTATTCGAAGATTATGTCTTTAAGTTTACACTGTTATACCAATATAGTTTTGAATTGTCGTTTTGTTAATTTGGTATGAGATTCCCTTGGGGAGGCCGAACTCATTTTTACTATTTTAGGTGGGCAGAACATAGAATTTTGGGTTTTAACCCGAAAAGGTTAAAATGAAGTCTACCGAATACTTTAATGACCCTGCCCAAAGAATAGTTGTTTATAAAACCCTCTGTTTAAATCAGTAATCTGACATCTATTGGTGCACCGTTACTAATGTTTTTAAATCACTAGTGTCCGATTAAAAATATTATAATGCTGTCCATCCTTTTAAAATTAAGAACTTTGCACGTTTTTTAAAATGTCACCTTGCTTATTTGAAATAATTATTAAGATTTAAAGGAACTATTTTGTTAATTTAAAGTACTTCTGTTTATCAGTAAGTTAGAATCAAGTCTTGGTTCTTATGTCTATTAGCGAAGCGGTCTTATGTCTTTTGTCGGACATTAATGTTTTTAAATTTTATCTGAATAAAAAATAGATCAAATTCAGGGCTTAACTTTTAATAACTACTGTAGTGTATTTTGATTAAAAATGAATTATTAAGAGCTTCTCAATCACAGAACTTGTTGGTTTGTTTTCGCGAGAATAACAATAGTATTAACAATAATAATACAAAAGACCTCTCAGGTTTTTAACACACCTGAGAGGTCTGAGTAATGCTTAAGATTTAAGATGATTAAAACATGGTGTATGATTTAAAAATTTATGGCAATCTAAAGGTATTGTTTTAAGACTATTTTAGATTTAAACAAAAACCACCAACCTCGTATTTACTTTAAAGGAAAGCAAAAATCGCTATGGCTTGAACAAAATAACAATTTGAGCTAAACTCCAATAAACGTTTTTTTACATGTGAAAGGGCCAAAATGTAATCTAGAAACTATTTTTGAAATTGCGCATTTTTCTTTTTGAGATCTTCTAGCTTAGCTTCCAGAGAGGTAATAATATCTTCTGCTTTATAGCTCATGCTAGAAATGGTCTCATCTAGTTTTTTATCAAAATCCTCTTTTTTTTCGTTTGCAGATCTGGTAAGTTCGTCTTTAGCTTGTTTTAATCTATCAGAAATTTCCTGTGTAGTATCTGTTACCGTATGTTTTATTTTATTTCTAGTTTCACTCCCTTTGTTTGGCGCAAATAAAATACCTAGTCCAGATCCAATGGCTGCGCCTGCTAAAAATGATACAAATAAATTTCCTTTATTGTTTTCCATGGTATTAATTATTTAAGTTAAAAATATTTTATTAGCGTAAAGATACCGAGAGATTTTACGTTTTAAAATGATGTAGATCAGTTGGTCTTGGTTTGTTATTTTTTTTATTATGCAAAGTACTTTTATGTTTGACCTAGGTCATTTACAATGTTTATGGATTGGATTATCTTGGATTACATTTGATTTTTTAATAATTTTTTAAACCATGCCAACCAGTCAAAATACAAAGCGAAAACAAGTTTATCTTAATAGTTTTAAAAGCCTTTCTCAATTAGAGAGCGCTGTAAAACGTTTAAAAAAAGATTATACCGACGACTTTCAGATTTCAATTCTTGGAAAAGTTGCCCAATTTTGTAACGATAAAAACTTGGTGGTGTTAAAAGATATCTCTGTTTTAAAGACCTATTGGAAAGATTTGATGGGTACTAAGAAATTTGGAGACTTCTATAGCCCCGAAATAGGATATGTTTTTATTGTAGGGTCTTTAGTACCCACGTTTCTTCATAAAATAAACGGAAAACCTTTGGCGGCACTTTCTTCTGGATCTTACGGAATTTTTCGGGGCATTGGCTTATCGGAAACTCAAGCAGCGTCTTATATGGAACTATTAAATACTGGTCATTATTTATTAATTTTAAGAGGATTTGAAGCTACTATACAAGAATTAAAAAAATACAGTAGTACTATCGAAAATTCTTAATTTTAAACGATTAAACCTGAGGTCTTGATAAAATTAATTTTAAAAAAAATCTTGTAAACAACGGCTTTTGTGGTCGTGTATTATTTTAGGTTGTCAATTAGCTTATCAAATCTACTATCCAAACCAACACTAAAATCTGTTGTTATAGATTTTTCATTTAAAAACAGGCTAAAAATGCTTGCAGACTCGCGAATTTTGAGCTTCTTCCATGGTTGTTTTTCAGGGTTTTAATCGTTTTATATCGCGAATGAAAATCCATACCATAAATATTGTTGTGATTTCTGCTTTATTTTTCAATTATCCATTCAGATTTGATGTTTAAACTGTCATTTGAGATTACCCTAACGATGGCATTGTATGTATATGCAGACACCCAATCTTTGCCTCGCATAGGTTGCCAACATTTTTTTGGTTCGAACTTTATTAAAATGTTCTCATTTTCCTTTTTTACAGTATATTCTCCACCAATAATGCCCTCAATATTATCGACGCCAAGACTAAATTTACCGTTTACTTCTGTATTATTTTTCATTGCTGATATTAAAGGGAAAGATGGTGAAAAACGGTAGGTAGATTTATGGTTGTTTGCATTATATGTGATTGATTTTATTTCTTGAAAGCCGGAATTGTCAAAGAGTTCATAGACAATATCATCAGTTTTATGCTCAATTTTAAAGTTAGCATTTCGTTCTTCATTCCAAAAAAACGCTAAAGGATTTAATGAGTAAACCACTTTAAAGCACTTTTCACCCTCTACTTTTATTGGAACTTTTGTAATCTGCATTGGTTTATCGTCTATCTTAAAATCAATTTCTGTGTTTTCAATAGGAATAAAACCAGCATTACTCAAGAATATAAACGGAAACCTTTTAACTTCATTCAAGTCGGCACCTATTGTAGCAAGAAATGCATATCGCTTTAAAGTTGTCTGATTTTCTTTTAACTTAATTTTTATGTGTTCGCCTGTTTTAATCTTAACATCAAAAGTAACAGCTAAGCCTTGTTTAGTATCCTCAAAAGTGAAATCAAAATCTTGAGTCTCTGCTATTACCCAGTCAAAATTGGGTTTTAAATACTTCTTATCGAGTGTTACATCAGGATTGATGTAGTTTTCAACTTTCCCATTGTGATAAAAGACAACAACAAATGCACCTTTTTTATCTTTTTGAACAACCAATTCTACCGTTTTAATTGTTGGGTGGTTATTGATATGAATAAGTATGAGTTTTCCAAAGTCTGTATGTCCAAAATTAAATGGACTAATAAAAATCTTTTCTGCATTAGTATCATAAATATCAGACGAGGTTATGCCTTGGTTTAAATACGTATTTGTATCCACAGCACTGGACTCTAATTCAATATTACATCCTGTAAAGCTTATAATTATAGAAATAAGGATTGGTATTAGTAATTTAGAGTTTTTCATAATCGTCATTAATTAATCATATTCATGATGTTTGTAACTACGGGGCACAACTACGATTTATATTTTTAAAATAGCTATAAAAAAAGAAACGAGAAGTTTAAACTTCTCGTTTCTTGAAGCGTTTGTAGCATTTACTGCTTCTTAATTGTTTGGAGTGAACTATTTCCACACCATATAAAATTAAATTTTAGGTCTATGCTAACCGCTTCATACTAGTTACACTTGTTAAACTGCGAATAACAAATGTTTTAAGATAGTCTGGGACGTTATTATGTCCCAGACTAAGGTTGCAAACTATTCTTTTAGTAGGATTAGGGATTACATACACTTATAAAAAGTCAACGTAGAAACGCTTAAACCTTATTAAGAATGTTTTGCTATTTAGGGCTGGTGCTTGTTCTCACACCCAGAACCTATGTTTTTTTCAAAGAACACTAGTGTCTTTATTTATAGTGCTAACTTACAGTGTTTTATAGTTTTTAGAAATGACCTAGGTCAGTTTAAGTACTTTTTTTTACTAAAAACAATTTTTAATATAAATAAGAGCAAATTTGTCTGATGAAAAGGCTTGTTTCATCCATTTAAAGTCAGAAATTATTTAAAACTATAGTTGTAAAAAAGTCTTTTAAGTTGTTTTGGTAGTTGACCTATTACGTCTTCCATTTGACCGCTACTTACATAATTGCGCAGCATTTTAAATGTAGAAAATACATCGTCTTCGGCAATTTCGTTAGAGTAAAAATCTGCTGAAGCTGTGGTTCCACTAATAGATCTTAGTAGTTCGATAAAATCGTCCATGTTTTTCACTTTTTCCTTTTTTGTTTTTATGGTCCAGCCGTTAACATAAACAGCTTTTAAAAACATAGGAAGTTGTGCGATTAATTGTAGAGACTCTTCCGTGGTTATCATTTCACGTAAACCGTGAAGAACGGTACTTAAAATTCTGCCAGCTTTGTCGTAATCTCCTGTAAGACGTAATTCTTTAGCGTAGGCTTTCATGAATGTATTTCCTTCTGCTGCGTATTGATTAAAATTTAGAGCCATGGTATATGTTTTTTAAATTAAACGTTTGTTTTAAGTGTTTTTACAAATTATTTTTAATTGGTAAACTGTTTAGAAAAGCAACTGGAAGACGAAACTTCTAGGGTCTTTATGCATTCAATTACCTGTAATAGATTAACTAACCATAAGTTCTGTAAAACGCGGTTCTAAAGCTAATTAATTGTATTAGACATACTGATTACCTTCTTTTTTTAGCTTTTTTATGGTATGGTGACATCGAAAAGCTTATCTCATCAATAGCTAATTTTAATGATATTTAGGCGAGCCCAACCTTAGAGCAAATCTCCTGATTTGGTTTAGCGCGTATTTGTACTCGTTATTAAAACTATTAGATTATTCTTATTGTATTTTCAATTTTATTTGGTTGTGGTTGGTGGCTCCAATAGCTCAAAAAACTGATCTAATTTAGGAAGAATGACAATCTCGGTTCTACGGTTTATGGCACGTCCTTGAGCAGTTTCGTTGGTTGTTTTTGGGACATATTCTGATCGTCCTCCAGCAGTCATTCTGCTTGGGTCTACAGCAAATTTTGTTTGCATTAATCGCACAACTGATGTCGCCCTTTTTGCACTTAAATCCCAATTGTCTGCCATACATTCTGTAGAAATAGGAACGGTATCGGTATGCCCTTCCACAAGAATATCTAGGTCTTTGTGGTCGTTAATTATTTGAGCTATTTTTCCTAATACCTCTTCAGCTCGTGTACTTATTCTATAACTTCCAGATCTAAAAAGCATTTTATCTGAAATAGAAACATAAACCACACCTTTTTTAACTTCAATAGCAATGTCTTCATCATCAAAATTATCTAAAGACCGTTTTAAGTTCATAACCAAAGCTAGGTTAATAGAATCTTTTCTTTGCATTGAGCTGGTTAAATCTTTTATGTATTTGTTTTGTTCGTTTAATGCTTCTAAAGATTTTTTAATACTTTCTGCACCAGATTTACTAACCACAGAAAGATCAGATAAGCGCTCTAATAAATTGGTATTAGTACTCTTAAAGTATTCCATCTGTTGGCTCAGGTTTTTGGTTTTATTTTTTTCGTTTGCCAAATTAGATTCTAGTATCAAACGTTCGTTATTACAAGCTTTTAGCTCGGTTTCGTACGATTCAGATTTATTTTGAAGTTCGGTGTATTTTTTCTGACTTACACAGGATGATAACAAAACTACAAATAGTAGTAAGGTTATTAATTTTAAGTTTTTCATCTTTTTTAATTTTTAAGTTTGTAATTAATGGTCTAATTGAATTGTTAATATGCCGAAATCGAATTTTTATTCAATGGACTAGATTTTTATCCCTCATTTGTTTTTCAGCTTTATTGATATGCGCTATGCCTGGTAATAGGGCGTCTGGATTAAAGGATATTTTGCATCTAAAAATTTCAATTTATTTGAATTATTTAAGGCCAGTATTCATGCTTTTAGTCTTTTATCAAAACCAAAGATACTTAGATGTTCTATGTGTTAAAATGATGTGGGTCAGTACATTATTGTTTTTAAGACTGATTTAAATCATTTTGAGAGATGTTAATATGGCGTAACTTTGGGTTATATTCATTTTAAATAAACAAAATTATGTCAGTATTAAAAGTAATAGAAGTACTAGGAAATTCTCCCGTAAGTTTTGATGATGCGGTTAAAAATGTGGTAAAAGAAGCCTCTAAAACCGTAAAAAACATCAAATCTGTGTATGTGAAAGATATGCAGGCAAAAGTTGAAGACAATAAGGTTACCCAGTTTAGGGTAACAACCAAAGTTTGTTTTCTAATTGAGGATTAGTGATAATGGAAAGGTAATCTAGGAAAAGGATTCACAAAAAATAAAGTAGCGACATTTTATTTTCTGTGAATCCTTTTCCTGTTTCCAATAGTTTTATTCCCACTTAAAAAAAATCAATAATAAGCGATTAGTAATATTGATACATTTTATCTAAAAATGAAAACCGACATAAACCTATCAGAATTTATTAGCTCTAGAAACGAATTCAAAAAAAGGTTCAGTTTATGGGAAATGTACCGCGCTTTTATGTACATCCCAAGAGCTGTGGTAAAACTAATGGGTAATGCTAAAAGTAAATTAGTAGATAACGATTTATTAAAGCGTTTGCAATTGGCCGTTACCGAAGTAAATGGCTGTCCAGCCTGTTCGTATGCACATACTAAAATGGCTTTGCACCAAGGAATGAGTGGCGAAGAAATAAGTAGTTTTTTAAGTGGCGAAGATCATTTAATAAAACCAGAAGAAGCTAAGGCAATTATGTTTGCCCAGCATTTTGCAGATGCCAGAGGTTATCCTAAAAAATATGCCTACGATGCGCTTGTAAAAGCATATGGCACAAAAGAAGCACGCATCATGCTCTCTTCCATCCAAATCATGATTGCGGGCAATATGTATGGCATTCCGTATAGTGCCTTTCAGGCAAGGCTTAAAGGGAATCCGTATAAAGATAGTTCACTGTTTTTTGAATTGGGTATACTAATAACAGGTCTTATTTTATTGCCCATGGCATGTGTTCATGGTGTTTTAAGAGCTTTGGTTGGGTTGTCGAATATAAGATTAGATGAAAGCCATACTGATGAGAATGCGGGTTTTAGTGTTAAATAAATTCAATTTGTTGATATGAAATCATAGAACTTAAAAAGTTAAAAAATGAAAGACAAAAAAAACATTTCCGTTAAATGGACAGAGAAATTACAGTTTATAGCAACAAACGATAGAACAGATGCTAAAATTGACATTGGAATAAAAGGCGAAGGACAAAAAGAAGAAATCCAAGGTACAGAACCAAAACATGTGTTCCTGCAAGGATTGGCAGGATGTTCAGCAGGAGCAATTATTTTCCTGTTACAAAAAATGAGAGCAGAAGCACCAACTGGTTTTAAAATGGATGTATCAGGAACATTAACAACAGAGCACCCCATGGTTTTTGAAACCATTGATATCACCTATCATTTTGAAGGAAATACAGATGTAGAAATGATTAAGAAAGTAATAACTATGAGTGAAGAAAAATATTGTGGTTTAACCTATATGTTAGCCCAAATAGCTAAAGTAAATATTATGATAACGCTTAATGGTAAAGCTATTAAGAGGTAATTTCATTTTAATTAAAAACAAGAAACATGTACATCTTACTCTTATATTTTACGCTTTTAACGGGTTTTATTTCAAACAAAAATCCGCAATTAACTATTAAAATTGAAAACATCGAGGTGCTTGAAGGCGATATTAGAATTGGTATGTTTAATGCAAGCGAAAAGTTTTTAAAACAAGGTTTATCCTTTAAAAATTATATAATAGCTGTAGAAAACACTACCGAAACCATAATTATTGACGATTTACCAGAAGGAGATTACGCATTTATACTGTACCATGGAATGTCTAGTTTTGTTGGTACGTTTTTAAGTGAATAAATTAACTTAGCAAAATGGGTAGAATAGTTTATGATCAAAGTTTTAAAAAAACCTTAGTAGAATTGTTAAATTCAGGTAAATCTGTAAAGGATCTCACGAAAGAGTTTGGGGTTAGTCAAGCTTCCATCCATAGATGGGACAAAGAGTTTAATACAACAACTTCACAAGATAACAGCCAATCAGAAATGCTTAAAATTAAGGCCTTAGAAAAGGAATTAAAGGATGTAAAGTTAGAGCGTGATATATTAAAAAAGGCGGTAAGCATCTTTTCCAAGAGCGACAAGTAATATACCGGTTTATTAAACTTAATACTGGTCTATTTCCTGTTGAAAAGATGTGTAAGTGCATGAGAGTTAGTAAAAATAGCTATTACACTTGGCTACGTGTTGGACAATATAAAGGTCAGAAAAGTTCTGTTTCTCATTTAAAATCAAGGGTTATAGCTATTTTTAACGATAGCAAACAAATTTATGGCAGTTTACGTATCCAAAAATCATTGGAACGTGAGGGCATTGTTTACTCAAGGTCCTATATCGCTTTAATTATGAAATCACTGGGTTTAAGGAGCGTACTAAGCAAAAAGTTTAGAGTTTGTACAACCGACTCTAATCATACTTTTGCTCTAGCAGACAATATGCTAAACAGAAACTTTAAAAGCACAAAGTTAGGCGAAAAATGGGTTTCAGACATTACCTACATAAAAGTTGGTGGTCAATGGAATTACCTTACAACTATTTTAGATTTAGCAGATAGAAAAATAGTATCCTGGGTATTGACTGAAAATATGGATACTGAAAACACCGTTTACAAAGCTTGGTTACAAGCTAGAAAGAATAGGGATATAACTAACAATCATATTTTTCATTCCGATAGAGGCGTACAATATGCGTCGAATAAAATGACCAGCGTTTTAAACTCTAGTAAGAAAATAACGCAAAGTATGAGCAGGAAAGGGAACTGCTGGGATAACGCTGTTGCAGAGAGCCTATTTAAAACAATAAAATACGAATGTACAAATAGATATGTTTTCAATTACTATTTAGACGCTTACAAAGTTATTGAACAGTACATTAAATGGTATAATTGTAAAAGACTTCATTCCGCTTTAGACTATAAATCTCCAATGGAAATGGAAGCAGAATTAATAATGAAAAACAATAAAAATGTAGCTTAAAAAATAGTACCAAATTTATTAGGTAGTCCACCACGATAAAAACGCCGATGGTAAAATGAATCGGAATTTAATTGGAATCCCCAAAGAACCTTTTGGGTTTTCAAATAATATGAAACCCAAATTTGCAAAACCTACTTTCGAGGAATGTAAATTTTCATTGACAGAGAATATTGAGCTACAAATTAAGCTAGGTTATTATTAATAGATAATACAAACCAAAGATAACGACCAATAAAAGATTTTTAAATTTAGGTAATCGAGTATGTTTTTTACTTATAAACAAATTACAATGAAAAACAAAATAAAGGTTTTTGACGAAAATGCATTGGATTATGATAATTGGTTCGAACGGCATAACACTGCTTTTCAAACGGAATTATTAGCCATTAAGCAAGCCATTCCACTTCATAAAAAGGGAATTGAAATTGGCGTGGGCACAGGGCGGTTTGCAGAATATTTTGGTATAACAGATGGTGTAGAACCTTCTGAAAATATGACACAGATAGCTGAGCAACGAGGCATTAAAGTAATAAAAGCTGTTGCCGAAGACTTGCCTATAAAAAGCGAGTCGTTCGATTTTGCATTATTAGTAACCACGGTTTGTTTTCTGAATGATATACCCAAAGCATTTTCTGAAATTCGTAGGATATTAAAACCAAAAGGAGAAATTATTGTCGCAATTATAGATAAAAATAGTGCTTTGGGAAAAAAGTATGAAGCAAAAAAAGCCAAAAATAAATTCTACAAAGATGCCCATTTTCATTCTACAGAAGACATAACAGCATGGCTAACTCAAGCTGGCTTTCATAAATTCGAATATTGGCAAACACTTTTTAAGGAAAATAGCGAGCAAATTGAAGAGCCAAAAGAAGGTTTTGGCAAAGGGAGTTTTGTGGTTATAAAAGCACAAAAATAATGTAATTAATAGGTTTAAATTTTGGTCTTAACGTTGTTTACTGTTTTATACCAATTTAACCATATAAAGTCGTAATAAATAGCTTCTTTTTTGCTTACTTTTCATCAAAAATAATTATCGTAACGATGCTATGCTATTTATTTTTCATTTCAATTAATCAAAAAATAATTCAATTTATTTACACGACATTACAAAGTTAAATTGGTATTAGTAGGGGTGAATCTGTGAGAACCATAGGGTTTAATAGTTGGTTTTAGCTATGTTTATCTTAATTTAACACGATGGATTTTTTACTACAAATAGCCAATTACTTTTTATTTGCCTTTCATACCGTATTAATTTTTTTTAATCTGTTTGGTTGGCTTCATCCTAGACTGCGAAAGCTGAATCTAATATCTTTACTCGTTACCTTTGGATCTTGGTTTTTACTGGGTCTATGGCAAGGCTGGGGATACTGTTTTTTAACCGATTGGCATTATCAAATACTTCGAGCTTTGGGAGAAACAAATCTTCCGTCAAGTTATATCGCGTTTTTAGTAGAAAAATTAACTGGTGTAATGCCCAATGCAAAACTGGTAGAGGTTTTCACCTTGGTATTAGCAATAATGGCGTTGTTGTGTTCGCTCGTGGTAAATAGTCGAAATCGGAATCAAAAAAAGGGGAGTTCGCATAATATTTGAATACAGATTCCTGTTAGATATAAACATGAATAGCAGCAAGAAACATTTTATTAGCAATTGCTAATTATATGCATAATTTCGGCTTTCAAAATAGATTTCTAGTAGTGGAGTGCTCACATTATAACGCCATTAACAACACAATAAATCAATTAAACATTTTATTTTTAAGCTTTAATCACAGCTAAGGGTTGAAGTGTGATTTGCACCTCCACCAAATCGGTTTGATTAGCCATAACTTCATCAATGTCTTTGTACGAACTTGGAGCTTCATCCAAATCGCTACGGTTGCGAATGGCGTGAAGTATGCCTTGATCTGATAGAAGGCTTATTTCTTCTTTAAGATTTAAAGTTCTACGAGCCTGGGCTCTGCTCATAACTCTTCCTGCGCCATGCGAACAAGATTCGAAAGACTCAGCATTTCCTTTTCCTTTAACTAAAAACGATTGAGTACCTTGAGAACCAGGAATCATGCCCCATTCGCCTTTACGTGCGCGTGTGGCTCCTTTGCGATGCACGATAACCAATTCACCAAAATGCTCTTCTAAAGCGGCAAAATTGTGAGGTTTATTAATGAAATCGGAAAATTCAACCTCGGGTATAATGTCCATAAAGGCCTGTTTTGTTCGCTCCATCATTAGTTTTCGGTTAGCCAGTGCAAAATGGATACAATAGATCATCTCATTCCAGTAAAGATCGAAATACTCGGAATCTTTAGGAATAAATGCCAAGTCTTTGGGTACGTTTTCATTAAGAGCTTTGTTTTTTTCTTTTGCAATATCGTTATAATGATTTGCTACGGTAAAGCCTATGTTTCTAGATCCCGAATGGATCATAATCCAAATGTAGCCATCCGATCCTTTTTGAATTTCAATAAAATGGTTTCCGCCGCCTAATGTGCCAACTTGATAAAGAGCACTTTCATATTCTTGTTCCACTATGGGCAAATTTCCTTTTTTTATAGGCATCCAAGATTCATCTTGTGGCATTTCATGGTGATTAAAACCAAGTGGGATTGTCTTTCTTATCTCCGACATTATTTTTTTTAGCTCAGGTTTTTCTATATGTGTCAAGTTGGTACGTAACGAGCACATTCCGCAGCCAATATCTACCCCAACTGCATTTGGAACAACAACCGCTTTGGTAGCTAGTATAGCGCCAATTGGCATGCCATAACCTACATGGGTGTCGGGCATTATAGCAATATGCTTAAAGGCAAAAGGTAAATTGGCGAGATTACGTGCTTGTTCTAAGGCTTCTGCTTCTATTTGATCTTCTTCTAACCATAATTTTATAGGTATGCGCTCTGTGGTAATAACAGTTTTCATAGTCTTTCGATTTTTTAGACACTTGTTGGTTGTGTCGAGTTGTAAAACTATGGCTTTGTTTCTATATTTAAAATGATTAGGATCAGCTTAATACGTGCAGCTAATTAACGAATTGGACAATAAGGCTTAAGCTATCATTTGGTCAATAGAATATGTTAAAGAAATAGGAGAGGGGCAGCTTTGGTTTTGATCTTTTTCAGAGATTTCGGCTTATTAAAAATAAATATCATTTTAATACCAGAAAAATTCATTCAAACAGCAAGGTAATAGAACAAAAAAAGTGCTAAACAAGACTTGAATGTTTTATTACAAAATTATTCCAAGGCTTAGCATAATTCCTTTTAGTTGACACCAACTTTCAGATCTTCGTATGGACAAACCGTTGCTGCTTATTGTTTTAAAACTATAACTTAAGTCTGTAACAATTGTAAATCGCTTTTTATTTAGAAGTATTTTATATCCCAATCCAATGTTGAAAATTGTCCCATTATTTTTTCCGTTTTCGATTTTTGCTAACGTTCCGTAGTTTGTAAATACATACGGACTTTAAATGCCATCGTTAAAATAAACTCTTAAGTCCAGGAATCAAAGCAGTAATGAACAAGGAAAAGTAAGTGCTGAATCTGCCATGTTCTTTTAATATTCCAAAGAAAGGGAGGCCAAAAACTCCCAAAACAGAAAAAACCAACCCCTAAAAATCCAATACAAAACAGACCATTCCCCATAAGGGCGAACCGACAAACACCGGTTCAGTCAACACGGCATTCATGTTGGGTCGTACCGACCACACGAATGCTTAGTTATTGTAAGTAGTTTTTTCATTCCGCAAGATTTGATTCTGCGATTCGTTTTTTTGCGTTATTCAAATCGGATTCACTTTCCCAAATATCCACTTTACTATTTTCCACGTAATAGTTTTCAATGAATAAATCAGCAAATTGGTCAGCATTTAATTCAGTTCCGTCATTTTTTGCGATTTCAGAATTCCGTAGCCATAAGTCCTTAATGGCAATTTCAATAGTGTCTGATAAATTCAGCATTTTTTTTATTGTTTTTTTCCAGTCATTAAAGTCAGTCGAAAAAACATTGTCAAGATTCATATTTACAATTAAATCACTTTTTTCAGTCGGCAATTCTTTCAGAGTATCCAATATGAACGCTTTAAAAAACACATTGATATTCAAATCGGTTTTTGGTGGTTCAGGTTTCTTTTTCCAACTGAAAAGTTTCATTGATTATCGTTTTCTTAAATTACTTACAACGTTTTTGTATAAGGAAAGTTGCGTGTTTGTGTGCGAGGATTTTCCGAAGGTAAATCAGAAGCTAGCAAACGAGCAACTAACATTGGTTTAGCTAAAACTAGCAATTTTTTTTATACATTGTTGAACTAAACCTAAAGGTAGCTTCACGAGACAGTTACATCACGATTCACTACCTTTAGGATCAAGGTTTAATCTAATACTCAATATTATGAAAAAAAAAATGACACTCTCATTGAAAGAGCCATTATTTCCGTTCCAGAGTTTGCAATACTCTACCACAAACTCAAGCGCTCCGTTGAGCTCGCTGGCAAAAGCCAGAGCACACTTACCAACTATGCGCGCTGTCTGGCGCACATCGCACTCCATTTTAACTGTAGTCCACTTGAGCTCGATGAGGAACAGATCCTGGACTATCTACACGTTTTAAAGTCACAACATAAGACCCCCTCAGATAGTTTTTTCAAGCATACCGTTTATGGGCTTCGCTATGCTTATCGTGTCTTTGGGATGAAAGAAATGCGGGTCATACTTCCTTCTATTGAACGCCCCAAGAAGCTCCCCGTGGTATTAAACCAAAGGGAGGTAAAAAAACTGCTTCGCACTCCAAGACTGCTCAAGCACCGATTGGTACTTGCCATGCTCTATGGCTGTGGGCTCCGCAATTTTGAACTTCGCAACCTACAACGCAGGGATCTAGATTTTGACAGGAAGTTGCTGCACGTGCGCCAGGGCAAGGGGCGCAAGGATCGCTATGTTCCCTTATCCGAGATACAGATCCGTGGCCTTAAGAAGTACCTACAGGCAGAGAATCCGGTCACTTGGTGCTTTACCGGCAATGATAGAACAGGCAGTCCGGCGCAGCTTTCCTCGCAAGGGATACAGTGGATCGTGCGTGAGGCCCGCAAGCAAAGCGGTATTACAAAGGAGATTACCGCCCATATCCTGCGCCATAGCTATGCCACCCATCTTTTGGAAATGGGTCTGGACATTATGAGCGTGAAGGACCTCTTGGGACACGCAGATATTCAGACCACTCTTATCTACCTCCATGTGGCACAATCAGGTAGGCAAAAGCCGTTCAGTCCGCTGGATAGGCTTTATGGTCAATAGGGATGTGCTGTCCCGATCATGAAGTAGCGCACGTATTGGAGCGCAACAGGGAGCACCTTGCCAATCATTGTGCCAACAGTTGGCAAGTCCGCACCCTGCATGCCCTGCGCAAGTGCCGCACCGCGGCCCTTGGCGGCCACATTGATTGTTGTAATAATCCTGCCTGTTATAAGCTCCATCTTAGCTACAACAGTTGCCGTAACCGTCATTGCCCCAAGTGCCAGGGACACAAGAAGGAAGCATGGATCCAGGCAAGGGAGGCAGATTTATTAAAGGTTTCTTACTTCCACGTGGTCTTTACCCTGCCCTGTGAGCTGAACAGGTTATCTCTGTACGAGCCAAAATTGGTGTACAACCTTTTGTTCACAACGGCCTGGGGCATCGTTAAGGATTTTGGCGCTAATCCCAAGTTCCTGGGTGGCAGGATGGGAATGGTCGCTATACTGCACACTTGGGGGCAGAACCTCTCGTTGCACCCACACCTGCACTGCATTGTCCCGGGAGGTGGGATTACCAAGACTGGCAAATGGAAGAACACCAAGAGCAAGGGAAAGTACCTGTTTCCGGTAAAGGCGATGAGCATAGTTTTTAGGGCTCGGTTTGTTGCTGGGCTGCGCAAAGAGCTGGGAAAATCACAACCCGCTTCATTTTACGAAAGCCTGTTCAAGAACCAGTGGGTGGTCTATTGCAAACGCCCATTCTTTGGGCCTTCACAGGTAGTGGAATATCTAGGGCGCTATACCCATAAAATTGCGATAAGCAACCATCGTATAAAAAGTCTTGAAAGTGGAAACGTACGGTTTATGGTAAAGGATTATCGCCAAGGGGGTAAGAAGTCGGTACTTGCACTATCCGATGCCGAGTTTATCAGGCGTTTTTCATTGCATATCCTGCCCAAAGGGTTTACCCGCATCAGGCACTATGGTATCTTGAGCAGCTATTATAAAAGAACCATAATCCCAGAACTACAAAAAGATCTGGGCAGGCCAGAACTAGCGGAAAAAGTACTTTTAAAGCACCGCAAGTGTCCCAGCTGTAAAAAAGGAAACCTGGTTACCATTGCAACCTTCCCCGCTCGTGGACCACCGAATGGTTGGCGCGAAGAGATCGAGAAACACCTAAACAGACCAATATGAAAAAAACGCAAAACCGACGTAACGGGACTGCTATGGCCAAAACTGAAGAAAACACATCAAAGCAGTAATGAACAAGGAAAAGTAAGTCTTAAATCTGCCATATTCTTTTAATATTCCAAAGAAAGGGAGGTCAAAAACTCCCAAAACAGAAAAAACCAACTCCTAAAAATCCAATCCAAAACAGACCATTCCCCATAAGGGCGAACCGACAAACACCGGTTCAGTCAACACGGCATTCATGTTGGGTCGTACCGACCACACGAATGCTTAGTTATTGTAAAACGTATTTATAGCACGTATTTTCTAAATAATTCAGCACGTGTTACTCTTGAAGTTCTATTATTTGTACCACTATACATACAAGAGTAATAGAGACTAAAATCATTATCTTCTCTTGAACCAGATTTGTTCGCAATAATATTCGATTCAAATTCTATAAGTTTTCTTTTTATTGTATCCATATTTGTTTCATCCAAAATATTCAAGGATTCTATAAATAAAGTAAAAAAGTTACTTTTTCTAAACCATATTGAATCTGCAGGAAGCCTCATTTTATTAATGAAAATAAAGTTTTCTACGAATAAGTTTAAAACTTCTTCACTTCTTTCAAAATGGTCATTGTACTTAATAATCGAGTTTTCAACTTCACCATCAAGTGCAAAGTACCCTTCATTGATATAAGTTGACATTAGTAATAAAATATAGTGTAAATCAGCCATTCTTGATAACTCTGATTCACTAAAAATTGGAAATTCATCCTCTTCAATTCTATTTAAAATCTCTTTTCCTGTACTTATAAATTCTCCATCATAAAGAGCTTGTTGAATTTCAATTTGTTCTAACGAAAACTTCGTTAAATTAATTCTTCTGAAAATTTCTCGTATGGTTTCTGAATCAATATCTCCAATATCTCTAAAAACTACATTATAATTTAAAAAGTCTCTTCTATCTTCTTCATCTAGAGTTTTATATTTCGGTACTTTTTTTCCAAAAGTTTTAGACTTTTCCTCCTCATCTATGTATTCAATTATGGTTGACAGTCTTTGTTGTCCATCTACGATTACTTCAGATGTTAAAATTATTTCCATATCAATACCTTTTTGAGCAATGTATATTTCAGGAAAAGGATAGCCATTTAGAATTGTATCAATAAATTCCTCCTTGTGCTCACTAGTCCAAACGAATTTTCGTTGAAATTCCGGTTGAAGGATGAGCGATTTGTCTTTAACTCTTCTGTAAATTTCCGATATTTTCTTGACGCTTGGCGTACTTGGTATCTGTCTAGCCATCTTGTAAGGTTATTTTTTCATACAATCTTGTAATAGATTGTAAATGATATTTTTTAAAATAATGAATGTTTTTAAATAAGCCTGCACTTACTTTATAGTTTCCTACTTCAGATTTTCCGTTTGAAAGCGTCTTAAAATATTGAAACCAATTTTCTCGTAGTATATCAATATCGAAAGATGAAGGTATTAAGTCTGGTCTCATCCATCCTTTTATGAAGTATGCTAAAAATCGATTGTATTGTTCTAATTCTCCAACAGTGATGTTTTTTTTCAACCTATCAATTTGATATTGATATTCACAAATTGCTTGCTGATATTCTTCATAAAGATTTTCATTAACTATCACTACGTCTATGTCACTTTCTAATGAAAATTTTGTGTTTTTCTCGTAACTGAATCCAAGCTTGCTAGACCCAACTATAGAAATGTCGTTTATTTGAACATTAAATTTTTTCGCGATTTTTTCTCGGAAAGAGTAGTAATTTCCTTCGTTGCCATTAAAAACAAAAGGGATACCGTGGACTAAATTTTTTTCAATAAATCTGGACTTTAGCTCATTTGTTGAGCAAGTCTTTAATTCTTCATTGAATTCTTCTATAGTCATTTGTTTTTTTATATGTTTTACAACGGTTTTGTATATGGCTCGTAGCGTGTAAATTAGTAATTATTTTCGGATTAAGTGCAAGCCAGATTTTTAAATTTTACTATTTATCTTTTTTATTAGAAATCGTCAAATTTAAAAATTTGGCGACTTTGCAAATATGCCTCAACTATGTTCAAGCAACTGATTAGCTATGAGCTATATACGTTGTTGAACTAAACCTAAAGGTAGCTTCACGAGACAGTTACATCACGATTCACTACCTTTAGGATCAAGGTTTAATCTAATACTCAATATTATGAAAAAAAAATGACACTCTCATTGAAAGAGCCATTATTTCCGTTCCAGAGTTTGCAATACTCTACCACAAACTCAAGCGCTCCGTTGAGCTCGCTGGTAAAAGCCAGAGCACACTTACCAACTATGCTCGCTGTCTGGCGCACATCGCACTCCATTTTAACTGTAGTCCACTTGAGCTCGATGAGGAACAGATCCTGGACTATCTACACGTTTTAAAGTCACAACACAAGACCCCCTCAGATAGTTTTTTCAAGCATACCGTTTATGGGCTTCGCTATGCTTATCGTGTCTTTGGGATGAAAGAAATGCGGGTCATACTTCCTTCTATTGAACGCCCCAAGAAGCTCCCCGTGGTATTAAACCAAAGGGAGGTAAAAAAACTGCTTCGCACTCCAAGACTGCTCAAGCACCGATTGGTACTTGCCATGCTCTATGGCTGTGGGCTCCGCAATTTTGAACTTCGCAACCTACAACGCAGGGATCTAGATTTTGACAGGAAGTTGCTGCACGTGCGCCAGGGCAAGGGGCGCAAGGATCGCTATGTTCCCTTATCCGAGATACAGATCCGTGGCCTTAAGAAGTACCTACAGGCAGAGAATCCGGTCACTTGGTGCTTTACTGGCAATGATAGAACAGGCAGTCCGGCGCAGCTTTCCTCGCAAGGGATACAGTGGATCGTGCGTGAGGCCCGCAAGCAAAGCGGTATTACAAAGGAGATTACCGCCCATATCCTGCGCCATAGCTATGCCACCCATCTTTTGGAAATGGGTCTGGACATTATGAGCGTGAAGGACCTCTTGGGACACGCAGATATTCAGACCACTCTTATCTACCTCCATGTGGCACAATCAGGTAGGCAAAAGCCGTTCAGTCCGCTGGATAGGCTTTATGGTCAATAGGGATGTGCTGTCCCGATCATGAAGTAGCGCACGTATTGGAGCGCAACAGGGAGCACCTTGCCAATCATTGTGCCAACAGTTGGCAAGTCCGCACCCTGCATGCCCTGCGCAAGTGCCGCACCGCGGCCCTTGGCGGCCACATTGATTGTTGTAATAATCCTGCCTGTTATAAGCTCCATCTTAGCTACAACAGTTGCCGTAACCGTCATTGCCCCAAGTGCCAGGGACACAAGAAGGAAGCATGGATCCAGGCAAGGGAGGCAGATTTATTAAAGGTTTCTTACTTCCACGTGGTCTTTACCCTGCCCTGTGAGCTGAACAGGTTATCTCTGTACGAGCCAAAATTGGTGTACAACCTTTTGTTCACAACGGCCTGGGGCATCGTTAAGGATTTTGGCGCTAATCCCAAGTTCTTGGGTGGCAGGATGGGAATGGTCGCTATACTGCACACTTGGGGGCAGAACCTCTCGTTGCACCCACACCTGCACTGCATTGTCCCGGGAGGTGGGATTACCAAGACTGGCAAATGGAAGAACACCAAGAGCAAGGGAAAGTACCTGTTTCCGGTAAAGGCGATGAGCATAGTTTTTAGGGCTCGGTTTGTTGCTGGGCTGCGCAAAGAGCTTGGAAAATCACAACCCGCTTCATTTTACGAAAGCCTGTTCAAAAACCAGTGGGTGGTCTATTGCAAACGCCCATTCTTTGGGCCTTCACAGGTAGTGGAATATCTAGGGCGCTATACCCATAAAATTGCGATAAGCAACCATCGTATAAAAAGTCTTGAAAGTGGAAACGTACGGTTTATGGTAAAGGATTATCGCCAAGGGGGTAAGAAGTCGGTACTTGCACTATCCGATGCCGAGTTCATCAGGCGTTTTTCATTGCATATCCTGCCCAAAGGGTTTACCCGCATCCGGCACTATGGTATCTTGAGCAGCTATTATAAAAGAACCTTAATCCCAGAACTACAAAAAGATCTGGGTAGGCCAGAACTAGCGGAAAAAGTACCTTTAAAGCACCGCAAGTGTCCCAGCTGTAAAAAAGGAAACCTGGTTACCATTGCAACCTTCCCCGCTCGTGGACCACCGAATGGTTGGCGCGAACAGATCGAGAAACACCTAAACAGACCAATATGAAAAAAACGCAAAACCGACGTAACGGGACTGCTATGGCCAAAACTGAAGAAAACACATCAAAACAGTAATGAACAAGGAAAAGTAAGTCCTAAATCTGCCATGTTCTTTTAATATTCCAAAGAAAGGGAGGCCAAAACTCCCAAAAACAGAAAAAACCAACTCCTAAAAATCCAATCCAAAACAGACCATTCCCCATAAGGGCGAACCGACAAACACCGGTTCAGTCAACACGGCATTCATGTTGGGTCGTACCGACCACACGAATGCTTAGTTATTGTGGGCAGTGTTATTCAGCATTAACTTGGTCCAATGTTTTCTCAATATTTTTTATATACTTGCCATAGAGATGATTTGTCCACCAGTTTGTAATATACATAATTAAAATTGAGATTAATAAATAGCCAACTATATATAATATTAAGTGATTTGAACTAATATTAAAAGTGATAATATCATATAACAACGATTCCTCAAATTTAGCTTTCCCTGTAAAAACTACGAAAGCCAAAAGTGGTAATATTAAACTTCCAGATACTATGGCCGTTTTGTAAACTTCTAATGTTAAATTAAGTTCGTGAATTATATTTATTAGAACCTGTTTAGAGTTTGTTGATATATCTGAATTACGTTTAAGGAAAACACTCATTTTTAATAAATAAGTAACAGTAATCAATGTAATTATAAATAATAATACGAAATATAAGCCTTTTGCAATTTCATTTATTTTCAAAAAACTCGGAATAATAAATAAACAAATAAAAACTAAGATTTGGGTTAAAATTTCATTTCTTAAGTTCCGTCTCACTTTTTGAAGTGGTAATTGAGTTGTTTTTAATTCTTTAATGTTCTGTGGAATTGTCTGGTCATCCATAATGTCAGATTCCATTTTACTTTTTATATTATCTAAATTCATATCCTTGATTTTTTACGATTTCTTGTAATTTACTTTTTGTTCTATTTATTTTGACACGAACATTTACTTCAGAAAGCCCTAAATTCTCAGCTATTTCTTGACCTGAAAACCCTTCAATATATTGAAGTATTAACGCTTTTTCAATTTTGTTCAACTTCTTTACAGCTTTATAAAAATGAACTAATTGCTGGTCTTTTTCAGTATTATAACCTTCAGGCTCAATTGGTTCAATTTTTATTGATGTGTATTTATCAGGTTTCCGTTTCTCTTTTTTAAAGAATACAATTGCTGTGTTTAAAGCTACTCTATACATCCACGAAGAAAACTCACTATTCCCTTTAAAAGAATTTAAGGACTTCCATAATTGTAAAATGATTTCTTGAAATAAATCCTGCTGGTCCTCAAGTTGATCAAAGTACATTCTGGAAACTTTGTATAGAATACCTTTGTGTTGATGGATTAAATCTAAAAACTCCTGTTCTGTTATTTTCATCAATAAAATTCTATTTAAAAAACTGGCGTTACTGTATAGCCCTTTTCTCTTAAAAGATGGATAATACCATAGTCATTTACTAAGTGTGCTGCACCTATTGCAAAAAGATTACTTCTCTCTTTCATCATAACTGGCATCTTTTTAACCCAACTTTTATTTCTATCTATTTGCATTATTTTTGTGGCATTTTCATCCATATATTGCTCTTTAGAAATTAAATTAACAGTTTTGGTAATTTCTTCTTTATTGTAAAACAAAATAGCATCATTGAAATCCTTTTTGTAAGAATCGAATAGCATAAGCTGTTCAAGAGCAAATTCTGTTGGATAGGCGTTTTTTATAATCTCAATTTGTTCCGAGACTTTTTCTAAACTGAATATCGGTTTTTCGCTTTGAGTTGCTAATAACGTGATTTCATTTTCTAAATATTTGAATGTAGTGCAAGGCAACATTTTAGATATTAAAATAGAATTTAAAACTGAAAGACCATACGAATCAAAATTTTTTAAATCTACACCTGTGACCTTCGTAACAAGCTCATTTAATTCATTGTATTTTTCAACCGATATTTCATCCGATATTTTTTTCGGATTACTCATTGATTCTTGAAGTTCCTGCATCTCCTTTGGGTCGGATAAATTGACTTCTAATACTAATGCGTCAACGTTTTGAAGTGTTTTAATTACTTTTTCAGGAATTTTGAAGTCATTTTCACACATTATGTGTAGAGTTCCAAATAAATAGGAAGGTTCATTTAAGTCTGCGTGTTCTACTTTCCATAAAACAGAATTCTCCTGTTTTATTTTTTCTTGTGCTTTTGAAAAATTGATAAATAAGACGATTGCAAAGAATGCAGTAATAAATTTTGAATGTTTCATTTTTATGTTTTTTTAGAATTCGCTTGGTAAGTATTGGAATCTAAAATTTGTTACAAAAAAATAAAAATTGCTCTTAATTGTAGAAGTATTTGAATGTGGTCTTATTTTTTTTCCATTGCCCACAACGGTCTCGTATAAGAATAGTAGCGGATTTTTACGCACTTACTTTTCAGTTTAACGTAGACTTTTTTTTATTTACTTACTTTCGTTTTAGCGATTAAACCGCTATTATTTTTATACATTGTTGCCACCAGTACTTTATTCAGCAACTCTATCAATGATAGATTCAGACCATTCCAATTTAGTTATCTGCTTAACTAATTCATCTATTTTGCCATCTATTAATTCTGGTGTCTTGCAAATTTTCTCTGAAAAATATCTTGCAGTTAATGGCTTACTATCGCTACTATATAAGTCTTTAGCTTCTGCCTTAATTTCGTCATAATTTTCTATTGTTTTATGAAACTCCTCCTCAAAATCTTGTTCCCAAATAGAATAGTTTGAATTTATACTTGTTGGTGGAAAAAAGAATAAATCCTTTGTTGTTTCGTGTCCAAGCATTTGAAGAATCTCTTTATTCCTTTTGGATTTGTTAATAGCATTTTTTCGATAATCACCTGTTAATTCTTCAACAGGATTGGTTGGTTTGTCTCCATCAAAAATCACATAGCAAGGAATTCTAAACTCATTAAACATTAGTAATAAATATGAAATTGTATCAACTGAACCAGCATTTATGAGTGAAATACGATTCGTATCAATATCAAAACCTTTTGTTTTAAAATAATTAGGCAATGAATATTTCTCAGTTTCTCCTTCAATTAAGATTATTTTCTTTGCGAAAAAACCTTCATTTTTTGTTTCATCAATAAGATGATGAAATCTGTGTCTAATACTTAATTCATCAATTTCAATTCCGTAAATGTTATAATAATGATTTATGATTTGTTGAACACTTAATTCGTGAGAAACTGTTTTGGGATTTTCTTCGGAAGACTTTCTAAATAGTCTTATTTGGTCAAAATTGTCTACTGATATAAACAGACTATCGTGCGTTGTATAAACTACTTGGTCATTTCCCTCTGAAATTTCTTTTAAAAGGTTGTAAGTAGCTCTTTTTAATGGTGGATGTAAATATATTTCAGGTTCTTCAATACCGATAATGATATTACTTTCATTAGTTTTCTTTCCAAAATCGAATGTATTGTAAGTTCTTAATAATGAAAATAGTGCTAGTCTTTGAATTCCGTGTCCTTTTTCTGTAAGTTCTGAATCATAGCCATCATTGGCGAATACTTTCGGTTGGGGAAAAACTACGTCTTGGATCTCTGGCGAACCAAATTTTAATTCAAGCGAACAGCCAATATCAAAACCTATATTGTCGTTAAGGGCTTTATTTATTCTTTCAATTTTCGATTCTCCTTCCTCTGTCGTGTCAATTTTTTCAATTAACTCTTTTACTAGAGCATCAGTCTTTGTTTTAAATTCTTGTTTGATTTCTGTCGAAACTGAACTTGAAAGCCAATTAATTAATTCACCTAAAGCACTTGTTTTAGTTACTTTTAAGTCTTCTGATAAATTTTTGATTGCTGGTATATAAAAGAATTTTGGAAGATTAGCTTTTAACTTACTTTTCCATCCTAAAACTTTCTCGCCTCCAGTTATTTGTTCTTTAGGAATTTCATCATAACGCTCTTCATTTAATTGAATTAGTTTATTCAGAAATTCTTCTTGTGTTGGTTCTTCTTCACTTTCAAAGAGTGTTTTGAAGTCAAAATCACCAATCTTTAAGTCCGATTTCCACCATTTTTTTAAGTTGGCTTTTGTTGGCTTTTTGTCCGCAACTGTCCAAAGATACTCTTCTGTAGGGATTTGCTTTGTTCCGTGTTTTGATTCTATATAATCAATATCTTCAATTGTGGCATCTTTTAACTCAACTCCTTCTTCCTTTGAAATTGCTTCAATATATTGAGTTATTGTCAATTCGCCTTGGTCGTCTAAGTGTGTCTTGAATGTTGTAAGTTCATCTTCGTTCAAGTTTATAAACTTTACTGTTATGACTATCGGTTGTAAATAGTCATTATGATGAAAACTTTTTGTAGAAATTTTTGTCTTTGTAAAATTAAAAAACAGGTCTAACGCTTCGAGAACATTTGATTTGCCTACACTATTTTCTCCTATTAAAGATGTTAAGTCATTGAATGAAAATTCAATTTTTTCAAGTCCAAATGTTTTGAAATTTTGTATGCTGATATTCTCAATTTTCATTCAAGCGTGATTTTTTTCGTATTGGTGGCAACGTGTTTGTGTATGATTAGTTGCGTGTTTTGAGCACTAAAGTTAGTAAATAAATACAGATAGAAAGTCCGCGAGGACTTTCGCAAATTGGCTAAAACCAGCAATTAATTATACACGGTGTTGCCAACCGTTATTTATTTTAATTCAAGTTTGTCAATTCTATTTCCGATTGTAAATTGGACTACCTAATAAATTTGGTACTATTTTTTAAGCTACATTTTTATTGTTTTTCATTATTAATTCTGCTTCCATTTCCATTGGAGATTTATAGTCTAAAGCGGAATGAAGTCTTTTACAATTATACCATTTAATGTACTGTTCAATAACTTTGTAAGCGTCTAAATAGTAATTGAAAACATATCTATTTGTACATTCGTATTTTATTGTTTTAAATAGGCTCTCTGCAACAGCGTTATCCCAGCAGTTCCCTTTCCTGCTCATACTTTGCGTTATTTTCTTACTAGAGTTTAAAACGCTGGTCATTTTATTCGACGCATATTGTACGCCTCTATCGGAATGAAAAATATGATTGTTAGTTATATCCCTATTCTTTCTAGCTTGTAACCAAGCTTTGTAAACGGTGTTTTCAGTATCCATATTTTCAGTCAATACCCAGGATACTATTTTTCTATCTGCTAAATCTAAAATAGTTGTAAGGTAATTCCATTGACCACCAACTTTTATGTAGGTAATGTCTGAAACCCATTTTTCGCCTAACTTTGTGCTTTTAAAGTTTCTGTTTAGCATATTGTCTGCTAGAGCAAAAGTATGATTAGAGTCGGTTGTACAAACTCTAAACTTTTTGCTTAGTACGCTCCTTAAACCCAGTGATTTCATAATTAAAGCGATATAGGACCTTGAGTAAACAATGCCCTCACGTTCCAATGATTTTTGGATACGTAAACTGCCATAAATTTGTTTGCTATCGTTAAAAATAGCTATAACCCTTGATTTTAAATGAGAAACAGAACTTTTCTGACCTTTATATTGTCCAACACGTAGCCAAGTGTAATAGCTATTTTTACTAACTCTCATGCACTTACACATCTTTTCAACAGGAAATAGACCAGTATTAAGTTTAATAAACCGGTATATTACTTGTCGCTCTTGGAAAAGATGCTTACCGCCTTTTTTAATATATCACGCTCTAACTTTACATCCTTTAATTCCTTTTCTAAGGCCTTAATTTTAAGCATTTCTGATTGGCTGTTATCTTGTGAAGTTGTTGTATTAAACTCTTTGTCCCATCTATGGATGGAAGCTTGACTAACCCCAAACTCTTTCGTGAGATCCTTTACAGATTTACCTGAATTTAACAATTCTACTAAGGTTTTTTTAAAACTTTGATCATAAACTATTCTACCCATTTTGCTAAGTTAATTTATTCACTTAAAAACGTACCAACAAAACTAGACATTCCATATTCTTTCATTTCCTTTTCCAGAATATTAAAATCATCTTGATCTACTTTCTTTAGAATTTTTCCGTTTTTCATTAAAAAAATTTCATCACAAGTATTCGCTAAAGTTGAAAAAATATGAGATGAAATAATTACTGTTTTCTCTAATTTTTTAAATCTTTTTATTATTTCAGTTATTATTAAATTACTTTGTATATCGATACCATTGAAAGGCTCGTCAAGAATAAATACATTATTTTCCTGTAAAAGTATGGCAGTTAAAGCCAATTTCTTTTTCATTCCAGTCGAGTATGTTGAAGCATATTGATTTAGCGGTAAATCAAATATGTTTTTGTCCTCAATATTTGTTAGTTCCGTTTGTCTTGCATTGGCAAGTAATTGTATATACTCTTTTCCGGTAATTTTTGAGAAAAAGTATGGTTCTGTTAATAAAAGTCCTAAATGGTCTTTTAATTTAGCATAGTCGGATGAGATATTTCCTTTAAAGTTTTCAAGTCCTGAAATACATCTAAATAGAGTTGTTTTTCCTGCTCCATTTTCTCCAACAATTCCATATACTTTACCTTTTTTAAATTCTAAATCTATTGAATTTAAAACTTGTTTTTTACCATAAAACTTAGATAGTTTTTCAATTTTAATCATTTAAAATGGTATTTAACTTTTTAATTGATTGGGAATAAAAGAGAGGAATAAATATTAAAAGTATTGGTGGAAACATAAAACTTATTGCAATTAAAATTCCTTGAGACATATTCATTTCGTTCGGGAAAGACGAATATTTAGCAAAAATTATTGTCGTGAGATAAGCATAGCACAACAGAAGAAGTACAATTAAAATATCGATTTCTCTAAAGAATGAAATACTTAAAGCTATTATGATTGGTAAGCTTAAAAATGTAAAATATATTAAGCACGTTTTCGTTTTTTCTATTAAAAATTCTTTAGACGATAAATTGTAATTCCAGACAAAATATTCGTTTTCTATTTTTGAATAATATGAAAAGCAAGTTAATCCAATCAATAGCATAGAAAAAACACCAAGATTAAAATTTCCAACTGATACAGAAATATATGTTAAGAAATAAGCTATTGGAAAAACATAAAAAGTCTTTCTAAAGCCAACTGTAAATTCAAATGGTTTTTTGTTAAATGGTGTTGGTATTGTTACATTTAGATTTGTACTAAAATTGAACAGCGTGATAAATATTATAAACAAATTTAATATAGCAGAAAAGATAAATTGTTTTTGATAAATTAAATAAAGAGTAAAAGGCAAACAATAGATAAGATTTTCTGTTATTCTTAACTTTCTATACTTGTCTTTATTGAAGATAGATTTTAAAAAATCATTTCTTTTAGGTTCACTTAATTTTGAAACGAAACTTATTGCCAATAATCCATAAGCATAATTTGCAAACTCTGTTTTTTCAAATAGATAATTAGTCAGCAAAATAAAAATAAATGGTAAAAGTGTATATCCAATCAAAAGTGGCATTCCGAAATCAATCATTTTTCTGTTTAGCATTTTAAATTGAAGTTGGAAATATTCTTTCATTCGCAATTTTTGTATAATGGTTGGCAACGGTTTTGTGTATGATTAGTGGCGTGTTTAAGCACCTAATTTAGCAAATAAAAACCGAATAGAAAATCCGCGAGGATTTTCGTAAGTAGGCGAGAACCAGCCATTAATTATACACGGTGTTGAACTAAACCTAAAGGTAGCTTCACGAGACAGTTACATCACGATTCACTACCTTTAGGATCAAGGTTTAATCTAATACTCAATATTATGAAAAAAAAATGACACTCTCATTGAAAGAGCCATTATTTCCGTTCCAGAGTTTGCAATACTCTACCACAAACTCAAGCGCTCCGTTGAGCTCGCTGGTAAAAGCCAGAGCACACTTACCAACTATGCCCGCTGTCTAGCGCACATCGCACTCCATTTTAACTGTAGTCCACTTGAGCTCGATGAGGAACAGATCTTAGATTATCTACACGTTTTAAAGTCACAACATAAGACCCCTTCAGATAGTTTTTTCAAGCACACGGTTTATGGGCTTCGCTATGCTTATCGTGTCTTTGGGATGAAAGAAATGCGGGTCATACTTCCTTCTATTGAACGCCCCAAGAAGCTCCCCGTGGTATTAAACCAAAGGGAGGTAAAAAAACTGCTTCGCACTCCAAGACTGCTCAAGCACCGATTGGTACTTGCCATGCTCTATGGCTGTGGGCTCCGCAATTTTGAACTTCGCAACCTACAACGCAGGGATCTAGATTTTGACAGGAAGTTGCTGCACGTGCGCCAGGGCAAGGGGCGCAAGGATCGCTATGTTCCCTTATCCGAGATACAGATCCGTGGCCTTAAGAAGTACCTACAGGCAGAGAATCCGGTCACTTGGTGCTTTACCGGCAATGATAGAACAGGCAGTCCGGCGCAGCTTTCCTCGCAAGGGATACAGTGGATCGTGCGTGAGGCCCGCAAGCAAAGCGGTATTACAAAGGAGATTACCGCCCATATCCTGCGCCATAGCTATGCCACCCATCTTTTGGAAATGGGTCTGGACATTATGGAATGTCTAGTTTTGTTGGTACGTTTTTAAGTGAATAAATTAACTTAGCAAAATGGGTAGAATAGTTTATGATCAAAGTTTTAAAAAAACCTTAGTAGAATTGTTAAATTCAGGTAAATCTGTAAAGGATCTCACGAAAGAGTTTGGGGTTAGTCAAGCTTCCATCCATAGATGGGACAAAGAGTTTAATACAACAACTTCACAAGATAACAGCCAATCAGAAATGCTTAAAATTAAGGCCTTAGAAAAGGAATTAAAGGATGTAAAGTTAGAGCGTGATATATTAAAAAAGGCGGTAAGCATCTTTTCCAAGAGCGACAAGTAATATACCGGTTTATTAAACTTAATACTGGTCTATTTCCTGTTGAAAAGATGTGTAAGTGCATGAGAGTTAGTAAAAATAGCTATTACACTTGGCTACGTGTTGGACAATATAAAGGTCAGAAAAGTTCTGTTTCTCATTTAAAATCAAGGGTTATAGCTATTTTTAACGATAGCAAACAAATTTATGGCAGTTTACGTATCCAAAAATCATTGGAACGTGAGGGCATTGTTTACTCAAGGTCCTATATCGCTTTAATTATGAAATCACTGGGTTTAAGGAGCGTACTAAGCAAAAAGTTTAGAGTTTGTACAACCGACTCTAATCATACTTTTGCTCTAGCAGACAATATGCTAAACAGAAACTTTAAAAGCACAAAGTTAGGCGAAAAATGGGTTTCAGACATTACCTACATAAAAGTTGGTGGTCAATGGAATTACCTTACAACTATTTTAGATTTAGCAGATAGAAAAATAGTATCCTGGGTATTGACTGAAAATATGGATACTGAAAACACCGTTTACAAAGCTTGGTTACAAGCTAGAAAGAATAGGGATATAACTAACAATCATATTTTTCATTCCGATAGAGGCGTACAATATGCGTCGAATAAAATGACCAGCGTTTTAAACTCTAGTAAGAAAATAACGCAAAGTATGAGCAGGAAAGGGAACTGCTGGGATAACGCTGTTGCAGAGAGCCTATTTAAAACAATAAAATACGAATGTACAAATAGATATGTTTTCAATTACTATTTAGACGCTTACAAAGTTATTGAACAGTACATTAAATGGTATAATTGTAAAAGACTTCATTCCGCTTTAGACTATAAATCTCCAATGGAAATGGAAGCAGAATTAATAATGAAAAACAATAAAAATGTAGCTTAAAAAATAGTACCAAATTTATTAGGTAGTCCATTATGAGCGTGAAGGACCTCTTGGGACACGCAGATATTCAGACCACTCTTATCTACCTCCATGTGGCACAATCAGGTAGGCAAAAGCCGTTCAGTCCGCTGGATAGGCTTTATGGTCAATAGGGATGTGCTGTCCCGATCATGAAGTAGCGCACGTATTGGAGCGCAACAGGGAGCACCTTGCCAATCATTGTGCCAACAGTTGGCAAGTCCGCACCCTGCATGCCCTGCGCAAGTGCCGCACCGCGGCCCTTGGCGGCCACATTGATTGTTGTAATAATCCTGCCTGTTATAAGCTCCATCTTAGCTACAACAGTTGCCGTAACCGTCATTGCCCCAAGTGCCAGGGACACAAGAAGGAAGCATGGATCCAGGCAAGGGAGGCAGATTTATTAAAGGTTTCTTACTTCCACGTGGTCTTTACCCTGCCCTGTGAGCTGAACAGGTTATCTCTGTACGAGCCAAAATTGGTGTACAACCTTTTGTTCACAACGGCCTGGGGCATCGTTAAGGATTTTGGCGCTAATCCCAAGTTCTTGGGTGGCAGGATGGGAATGGTCGCTATACTGCACACTTGGGGGCAGAACCTCTCGTTGCACCCACACCTGCACTGCATTGTCCCGGGAGGTGGGATTACCAAGACTGGCAAATGGAAGAACACCAAGAGCAAGGGAAAGTACCTGTTTCCGGTAAAGGCGATGAGCATAGTTTTTAGGGCTCGGTTTGTTGCTGGGCTGCGCAAAGAGCTTGGAAAATCACAACCCGCTTCATTTTACGAAAGCCTGTTCAAGAACCAGTGGGTGGTCTATTGCAAACGCCCATTCTTTGGGCCTTCACAGGTAGTGGAATATCTAGGGCGCTATACCCATAAAATTGCGATAAGCAACCATCGTATAAAAAGTCTTGAAAGTGGAAACGTACGGTTTATGGTAAAGGATTATCGCCAAGGGGGTAAGAAGTCGGTACTTGCACTATCCGATGCCGAGTTCATCAGGCGTTTTTCATTGCATATCCTGCCCAAAGGGTTTACCCGCATCCGGCACTATGGTATCTTGAGCAGCTATTATAAAAGAACCATAATCCCAGAACTACAAAAAGATCTGGGCAGGCCAGAACTAGCGGAAAAAGTACTTTTAAAGCACCGCAAGTGTCCCAGCTGTAAAAAAGGAAACCTGGTTACCATTGCAACCTTCCCCGCTCGTGGACCACCGAATGGTTGGCGCGAAGAGATCGAGAAACACCTAAACAGACCAATATGAAAAAAACGCAAAACCGACGTAACGGGACTGCTATGGCCAAAACTGAAGAAAACACATCAAAGCAGTAATGAACAAGGAAAAGTAAGTCCTAAATCTGCCATATTCTTTTAATATTCCAAAGAAAGGGAGGTCAAAAACTCCCAAAACAGACACTATCCCATTAAGTGTGTAAACTTAATTTATCGAGGGTTTGACTTTCTTAAAGTTGAACCCTTTTTTCAAATATAGTTAAAAATTGGTTTAAAATAATGCCCCAATTCCTAATAGGCATTGACCATTTCTTGGTAGCCTCCCTTAATGCTAAAAATGTGGATTTCATTACAGCTTCATCGGTTGGGAATGAGAGCTTGTTTTTGGTGTATTTCCTAATTTTTCCATTGAGATTTTCAATAAGGTTTGTAGTGTAAATGATTTTTCTGATTTCAACCGGAAACTCATAAAAAGCAGTAAGCTCTTCCCAGTTATCCCTCCAACTTTTGATGGCATAAGAATACTTGTGTTCCCATTTTTCAGCAAAGTCCTCCAGGGCGGCCTTAGCGGCGCTTTTGGTAGGTGCATCGTAGATGTTTTTCATGTCTTTTGTAAACTCCTTTTTATCCTTCCAGACCACATAGCGACAAGCATTCCTAATTTGGTGTACCACACATATTTGAGTCTTGGATTCAGGGAACACGTTTTTAATGGTGTCGGTAAAGCCATTAAGGTTATCGGTGGCGGTAATAAGCAAATCTTGAACGCCTCTGGCTTTCATATCGGTCAAGACGCTCATCCAGAAGGCTGCCGATTCGTTCTTGCCCAACCAAAGCCCCAAGACTTCCTTTTTGCCGTCTCTACGAAGCCCTACGGCAATGTACATGGTTTTGTTGATGACTTTGGAGTTTTCTCGTACCTTGAAAACGATGCCATCCATCCAGGTTATTAAATATACAGGTTCTAGGGGGCGGTTCTGCCAAGCCACAATATCGTTGGTAACTTTATCTGTGATGCGTGATATGGTGGATGTTGATACATCAAAACCGTAGACCTCTCGGATTTGTTCTTCGATATCAGAATTACTCATACCTTTGGCGTATAGACTGATAATTACGTTTTCTATGCCATCGACCATATTGGTTCGCTTAGGGACAAGCATGGGGTTAAAGGAGGCTTCCCTGTCCCTAGGTACTTGAATGATACTTTCACCTAAAGCGGTTTTTACCTTTTTGGAAGCATAACCGTTGCGTGAGTTCGGATTGGGCGATTGTTCGTGTCTGCTGTAATCTAAATGAGCATCCAGCTCGCCTTCCAGCATCTTTTCAATGCCTCGTTTTTGAATGGACTTTAGAAAAGAGGTTAGTTCTTCTCCTGTTTTAAACTGTTTTAAAAAGTCGTCGTTTAATAAATCGTCTTTGTTCATCGTGTATAAAATTTAAATTAATAAAAAAATATCGAGGGTTGCAACCCTCGATATTTTTAAACTTTACACACTTTGTGAGATACTACCCCAAAACAGAAAAAACCAACTCCTAAAAATCCAATCCAAAACAGACCATTCCCCATAAGGGCGAACCGACAAACACCGGTTCAGTCAACACGGCATTCATGTTGGGTCGTACCGACCACACGAATGCTTAGTTATTGGCTACAGTTTTTTTTAAATATTCCAATTCGTTCGGTATTTCATTTGTCAGGTGTTCATTCCATTTATACCAACTAAAATATTGGCTAGTATGTTTGATGAAATGTAATTCTATTTCTTTTTTATTTAATGAGATTATAGCTTTCCTCGGATAAGTATTTCCTATTTTTTTTAGCCATTTAAGCTCTTTTAGTTCAATGTTGTTTTTTTCAGACTGATAACTTAAAAAATTAGATGAACTTGTGCCTATAAAAATACATAAATCAGGATTTAATTTTTTTGCAACATTAAAGAATACTTGCCAAGCAATTTCAAAATCATTTTCGGTTGGTCTCGATTTATTTGATTCCATAGGTCTCTGAATAAAATTATAAAACGAAAAATAGCTCCATAATAATTCAGCGTTGAAAGAGTCATTTCCAATTAGGGCTCTGTGAAAATTCGGAAATATTTTTGTATTCCAATAATATCGATTAATTGCTAATTCGTTTATTACAATTTGAGTAAATAATGGATTGTTGTGTTTTTCAATAGAATTCTCATCGTTACCTAGATAGTGGCTTTCTCCAACTATTAATACTTTTCTCCCATTAACGCCTTTTTGATAATTTAATCCAACATAAGGTTGCCATTTAAGGTTTTTAATATCCATTTTTAAGAGAAGATAATGTGATTAGTTTTAGTTTGATTATACTCTATTAATTTTTCTCTTAATACCCGTAAATCTTTTTTTGGTAAAAATCTTGCAGAAACAGAACCACCTATTGCTCTAATAGTAATATCAGAACCAAATAAATGTTCGTTAATTTCAATTTTTCGGATATATTTAAAGGAAATTGTATTGGTGTCAGTTCCTATATAATAAAGGTTTCTTTTTAGAATTGTAATCGTTTCTTTGTTTAAGTCGAGTTCTAAAGTCCAAGGACTTAAAATATGCTCAATTTTCCCATTAATAATTAATGTAAATATATTTGATTTGGTGTTAAACAATTTATGCATCCTTAATTAATATTTATCATAATTACTGTAATCAACTATTGGTGGTTCAGGATATTTGTTTTTGAATATGAATTTACCAGCCAGATATTTACATATATAAAATACAATTAATGAAACGATAGCAGAAATGCTTAATGCATAGATTGTGTGTAACTCCCAATTTTCTTTAAGTGCTAAAAAATATTCTGTCCTTTCGGTAAAAATTTTATCGTAGATTTCAAAAACTGAAAGTAATGGTTTCTTAAAAAAATATTTAAGCGAATAATAGAAAGCAACAAACCAAAACAAAAGAGCATATATTGCTCCGTAGTATGAAACAAAATAATCCTTAAGATAATTCCATTTGTCATTTGGTTTTTCTCTTAAATAAAATAAACGCCTTTTACTTTTGTCATAGATATCGTTTTCAAAATTCAGTTGATTATTAATTTCTTTTCCTCTATTACGTCGATTAGAAATTGAGCCATCTTGGTTTCTTGGTAACCCTTCGTTGTCAGCGGTTGCCCATAAATCATCTATGTTGCTTTTTGATGTTCTAAAATCATTTAGGGATTCCAAAAACTCAATTTTTTCTTGATTGTCTAACCAAAAATCAGAAATATCCTGATTTGGATAATATTTTTGGTTTTTTTTCCATTTGTAGAGTTTTATTAGAGTGTATATTATCCAAGCGATTGGAACTATGGGTAGGATTATTAATAATCCAACAAGCATCCAAAAAAAGATTCCTCCAGCATTATCATTCTTTTTTGCCATATTTTTAGGTTAAGTTAATTAGTTTGTCGGTCAAAATTGTAGCCAACGGTCTTGTATATGAAAAGTAGCGGATTTTAAGCACTAACTTTTCGGATTATAACAGACCTTTAATTTATTCATTTTCTTTGGATTAAGCGATATTAAACCGCTATTTTTTATATACGTTGTTGTACACTGGCTTTTTTCCATTCAGATTGTCATTCAGCGTTGGGAAAGACATACTCTTTTGCAATTTTTGGCTTGTGTGTTGGCTTTAGCGAATTGCAAATGTGTATGGCTCTATGTATTGGCTATTCAGCAATTAATTCAAGTAATTCAGTTGATTCTTCTTCGCTGATAATACTTTTCTTCAATAATATTTCAATATGCTTGGTTTTTAACATATTTAGTTTAGTATGTATTTCTTTAAATTGATCTAATGTTATAGCATTAGTTTCTCTAAGTCTTGAGTAAAATTGCTCAACAATATCTATTCTTGCAAAATGAATTCTTGAATGACAATTTGGACATAACACTAATAAGTTTTGCAAAATATCGGGACCTTCTTCTTTAGTATTATATTCAATAATATGATGGGATTCAACAAAATTGTTACCATTTTTATCTATAAAGGTTTCTTGATTACAACCTTGACAAACGTATAGTGCTTTCTGTTTTGATATTTCTCTAATTAACTCGTCTCTTCTTAATCTTTCGGACTGAGAAGAAATTTGAACTGTTCCTGACTTGGCACTTGCTTTTTTATTCGCTTCATTTAAAAAGTCTTGATCAGCTTCAAGCAATTCAGCTATTAATTCTGCTCTATTTTTTGTTACCTTACTTGCTATATCGTCATTTATGTCTAATTGCTCTACTTCATTTAACAACGATTCTAATTCTACTGTCTCAGGTAATGTCTCGCTTGAAAATAATGATGATGAAAACTCTGTTAATGAGACTAAACTGTCATTAACATTATAATCTATTAATCCTACTGCATCCATCAAAATGAAAAATGCATTGAATTTAAAATAGGGTTGTTGTGATGCAGAATATTTATAGTAATTACCTTGTTCATCTTTCCATCCCATTCTTTCGAAAAAAAGCTCAATTTGATTTTCTCTATTAGATGGAAAATCACGTCCTATTGAAATTGCATTCTCAATAATTTCATCTTCAGAATTTAAAGAGTAGTCTGGTCTACCAAAGAAGATTGATAATTCAAATCTTGTACAAGGTCTATTTAGAATATAGAGGTATTTCAAAATGGCCATTGCTGGCCTGAAATTCAAATTACGATATAATTCAAAACTATTTAAGTTGCTTAATCCAGAACTATTTAATGTGTTTATGGAAAGTATCTTATCTCTGAGAAATGTTTTTAATATGGAGTTAGGAATTAGGAAAATTTCTTCGGTAAAACTTGACAAAACTCTTCGACTTCTATTATTTCCGAATTCTGTGTTTGATAGGAGCTCAAGTAAACTTGCAAGCTCCATCCAATGACGAAATTTTCTTCCTTGATTATCCCTATAATTACCTTTTATATCATTTATTTCGGTTAGTTCAAAATCAAACAATGCTTCAAAATCTGCATTAGGATTTTCTATTGTGTTATTCTGTAGAAAAAAATGAAGTTCGACATATATTTCTGAGAGAGATAATCCTTCTATTGGGAAAGAACTTTTTACCGAATAAAGATATTCACCCAGTGATTTTACTTTTATAATATCAAAGTTAGAAAAACTGTCTCTTGGCAGGTTGAATACTTCATTATGAAATCTATTAAAACTTTGTAAATTCATTCTATTCTTCGATAACTTTTCTAAAGTTTATAATATTTTGATGATGATGATTAATTTTATAGGCATATGGATAACCAAATGGATAAAGAGGTTTATTATTTTGAAGTAATGCAATTGTTCCAACAAATTCAAATCCGATTTCTTGCATTAATCGAACAATATCACCTTGTACGCATATTTCTTTTTTGTCAACTGTAAAATCACTGATTACAATTGAACAATATTTTTTATTGTTCAACGCATTAAAGCATTTAGACATTATCAACTGAAATGATTGAAGAAAATCATCATAGGATTCTTTGTTACCCAAGTCATTTGGCAAATCAGAGTAATAATCAACTCCGATTCTCGAACCATTTCTAAAACCTTTTTTGTTTTTTTTACGTATTCCTGAACCTTTATTTTTTAAAATATTGTGGTAAGGTGGAGAGGTAACTACATAATCTATATTATTCAAATTTTCAAGAACATCATTTGAATCTCCTAAAAAATATTCATAATCGTTAAACTCTTGAAACTCTTTTTTAGAAAGCCTTTCTATAGCTAAATCTCGATATTCAGAATTTAAGTCAATACCTATTCCATATCTGTTTAAAATTGAGGATGCAAGTAGAGTAGTTCCACTACCACAAAATGGATCTAAAACACGCATTTCCTTTTTTGTAAACATACTTATAAGCTTTCGTATGTCCTTTACAAGAAAAGGTGCAGGATGGTTATATGCATCTCTATCATCAGCACATTTTTCACTCATCCAAAAGCTGGCTGTAAGTTTTAGCCACTCTTTTCCTGTTAGATCATTGAGTTTATTTCGCTTATCGTATTTTCCTTTATTTTCTTTTTTTACTTCCATTAATTAAGTTCTTTTGAAAACAAATCAATTGTTTCCATACTTGCTTTTGATTTAAGGATCTTATCTACATCACTATATAAAATATATTTCCAATTATGAGATTTAAAACTTTCTTTAAATAAAGGATCTGAAATTCTATTTAGCTCATTTTCTCGATGATCTGGGATAATCATAATTTTTAATACATCATTTGGTAAATTTGAACCACGTTGAATCCCAGAAGTGAAATTAGTAGAATTCTCAACCTCAATAATAACCTTAAATTTATCGTTTTGCATCCAAATTAAATCAATCATTTCGATTCTTTTTCTGGCAGTTGTATCTTTAATATGACTTTTTAAAGAAGTTAAATCACAAAAATCTGAAAGCCTTTTATTTTTAATTGGTTCAGGTTGTTCTCTTTTACCAACAAAACTTTGATACTTTAGTTTTTTTCCAACTCCAATAAGCTTATGGATAATTTCTGTATGTTTTGTGAATTCTTTTTCTACCTCAAGAGCATTGTATAGCCATCTTCCTCCTGACTTTGTTGCATATTTTTGAAGAACGCTCGTAATTGATTTTACATCAGGTGTTAATCCATTAGGATATTTTTTATAAATAACAGCTAAAGCATCATCTAAAGTAACACTTGTTTTTCTTCTTAAAAGTGAAATGATACTTTCTTCAACACGTTCTGTAAGCTGTCTGTCAGGATATTTAATGTACTCTGATGGATTAATAAACCACCAAAATTTACCTGCTTTATTGGAACCATTTTCTGTTAGCTCAAATATTTTACCAATGTTCTTATCAAGAATTTGTTTGACATTTTCGTCAAAATCTTCTAAATCAAATCCTGCACTCGAAATTTCAGCTAATAAACCATTAAAAAGAAAAAGAAAAGGTGTTGGTTCATTTCTCAATGCCAAAATTTCAACTGCTTTGTTAATTACAAAATGTTCAAATTCATCTTTTTCCGTTTTTAATTTAACATTTGGTGATTTTATACATCTTATATAAAAATCAGTACCTGAAGTGCCATATGGATTGGCAACATTTGCCTCTCCAGTTCTTCTGTTTTGTTGGTGAATTACCTTTTCAATTTTGAAACCTGCTAAAGTAATTGACTTCAAAAATGCATTCCAAATAGGAATTTCTTTATTATGAAAAGTAAAGACTATTTTCCCATTATCTTTTAAAACTGTACGAAGATTTTTTAAAGCGTTAGTGAATCTTTGTTGATATAAATTGATATCTATAATGCCATTTTTGATTGTGATTTCAGCATTGTAATTTGGAGTGTATTTTGAATCTATATTTTTAAGCCAATTCAACCAAATTGAAGATAAATCTAAATATTGAACCAAACCACCATAAGGAGGATCAGTCATTATAAAGTCAATGGATTTTTCAGGAATGTAATCTGTTATTGTATTAATGTCGACAACACCATATTTTAAATCAAAACCGCTTAACTTGTCTTTATTTTTAAGACTCTCACTAACTTTTAGAGTTTTAGGAATTTTACCTAAATAATCTTCCACATCTTTCAAACAACTTTCTACGGATTGTTTTCCTAAACAACTTCCTTCAAATACAAATAGTGGATTCATTTCCATTTTCCTACTTGCACAGATGTATGCTGATCTTCCCCAACTTGTTGAAAATGGACGATTTGCACTTGCTCTTCTTGGAACACTCATTTTGGTTGTCAAATGTAAAGTCTGAATAAAACCGAACAGTAACTGAATTTGAAGATCTTTGTCTTTAACCTTTTTTATTAAATCATATATTTTAGAAAGAACGTAAAGGTTTCTTCTTGTCCATAAGTTTGAAAAATTGTTTCCACCAACACAGTTAATAAAATTAGCATTAAATGATGGAGAGTTTATAAAAGGTTCATCTGGAAACCAAGTGTTAATTTTAATTTTAGATTGTTCTTTGGCTAATTTTTGATCTTTTTCATTTGGTTCAGTTACATAACGAAATTTTCTTCGAGTTGGTCGTCCTTTTGTTTCATCAAGAATTTCAGTGTCAGTGTAATTAATGCCTAATTCATATAGTTCATCATCTTCCCATTTAAAACTCTGAACAATAGCTCTTTCGTTTGTTTTTCTTGAATCGGTTGAATAGTATTTTAAAAAAGTTTTGTCATTTTTTAGTTCTTCAACTATTTTCTCAACAGCAGCCTTAAATTTTTCAACATCAAATTTTGAGGAATAAACTTCAATGATAAAGGATGTCAAAGGATTCAAGTCAAATGCAATGGCTTTTCTATTTGCTTTTATTGCTTCAAAACTGCTAATTGCACTGCCAGAAAAAGGATCTAAATAGATGCCATCTTCTGGAGTATAGTTTTCGATATATTCTCTCCAGATATTATGAGGTTTTTTTCCCCAATACTTCATTGCAGTATAAATTGGTGGACGCGTGTCCTCTACGAGTGCAAAATTAATATCTGACATTATAGTTTTAATTTTCCTTGTTTGACATTTTTACTTTTAACATACCTTGACTGTTCTTCGGCAACAGAGAAAACGTTATCAGAACAATTGTATTTGTGAACTTCATCAACTAAAATATCAGCAACAAATAAAGTTTTTAGTTCTTCGATATCTTTTTCGATAAATTTTGCAAGCTTTTCAAGGTTTGTAAAAGGGAATTTTTTACGACCGTTCTCAATTTTACTTATATCAGTCATTATGATTCCAATTTCTTGACCAAATTCACTTTGATTCAGACCTTTATTTTCCCGTTCTTTTCTTAAAAACTCACCAAATGTTGCCATTTTTAGACTTGCTATTTATTAACTTGCTAATATTTAGCAAATATAATAAACTAATTCAGATATCAAAACTTAATTTTCAGTAAGCGTAGGAAAAAGGCAAGCTCTTTTTATTTTGTGAGGCACGAGCAAAATGAAATGTGCTTGACTGTGCTGTTGGCTTTTCAGAGCTTGTGTACAACGGTTACGTATATGAAACGTTTGGCATTTCGAAGCGATTCCCTGTCAATATACAACGAATTTTGATACGAGCTATACTGCTCCATAAACCACTGACCGCCAAATGTTTTATATACGATGTTACAGGTAGGCGTTCTTTCTGTTCTCTTGTCATACCGTCAATATTTTTAGTCCTTTCTCGTCAATAATTATTTTTTCGTTTTCTAATGTAGTCACTAAAGCAAACCCGTTATAAAATGGTTCTACTGTCAAGTAACGTTCTTTGTATAGTTCGTTTCCGTTTTTGTCTATGTGAAACCAACCATCTTTGTCTTTGGCTGTTGCAAAGTTTTTGTGGAAGATTCCTAAATCAATAAATGATTTATCATTGATGAACTTTCCTTTGTTGTCAATGTGTCGGTACAAACTATCTTCCGATTTTACACAAGCAATTCCGTCTTTGTAGTCACCTGCATAAATGTAACTCTGTTTATAAATGCGATTTCCGTTTAGGTCAATATGAAAATATTGGTTGTCTGCATTGCGAACCGTGCAAATATTTTCCTGATAGTTTCCTGTCCACAAGTAATTAGCAGAATAAACCTTGTTGCCTTTTTCATTGATGTGAAACCAAAGGTTGTTGTCAATTACAGAAGCACGATTGCAGTAAAAACCGAATGTCCGTGAATATCTATTTTGGTATAGTCCTTTCCCACTTTTATCAATGTGGTAAGCACCTGAACCGTCTAATACTGGTGCAAGTCCTGGCGAATGAAATTTCAATACTTCAATAAAAGTCTTGTCGAAAATTGGTTTTCCGTCAAAGACAAAATGTGTGCTGTCGTCTGAAACTTGTATGTCTTTCCAATTCATTTTTTGAAAATCAAAATGGTTTGTAATTCATTTAATTTTTTTTCGCTTTCAAATTGAAAACCTACATTTTCACAAAGCGAAATGTATTGAATTGATGTTCTTTCGTAGCTTTCACACATTGCAGACATATTGAGCGAAAGCAAAGACAAATCAATTTTGATTTTATCTGAACAGTTTTCAATTACATATAATTTTCCATTATTTGGCAATGCTTCAAAGCAATTTTTCAAAATGATGCTTGCTTTTTTATCATTCCAATCGTGAAGAACCCTTGAAAGTATTATTGATTCTGTTTCGTTTGGAATTTTGTCAAAGAAACTACCGCCTATTTTCTTGATGTTAGGAATAGCTACTTTATCAATGACTTTTGGAAGGTCAAACAAAATACAATCTAAGTTTGGATTTTTTTTTTTGATGTTTTCTAAAACTGCTCCGTAACCACCGCCAACGTCCATTACAGATTTGTGTTTGCTGAAATCAATTACATCAGACAATCTTTTGTAATCATCTTTTGCGTATTGATACATTGCTTTATGGTAAGCGTGAAGCTTTTCGGGGTTGTCGTTTAGAAAATCGAAAAACGGCTTATTGTAAATTTCTTCAAACGAACTTTTTCCTGTCTTTATTGAAAAATCCAAATTCTGCCAGGCGATTAAATGCTCACTACTCCAATTCAAACAAGCATATTTTAAACTTTCGGGGTTGTTTTCTGTAAGAATTTCAGACAAAGAATTGACCTTGTAAAAATCAGAGGTTTTTTCTAAAAAATCAGCACTATGCAACGCATTCAGCAAAAGCAATAATTTCTCTTCATTCAAAGAAAGTTCCATTGCCAATTGCTCTGCAGTTTTTGCTACAAGTAAACTTTCAAACAAGTTGAGTTTACAAGCTGTACTAACAGCCATATATTTCCAATGTTCCGTAAAAAACGATTTGAGGCTATATCTCATAAATTTTTCCATCTATAAAAGTTAACCCCGTCATATAGTTTATCCAATTGTCTTTTGTATATACTTTCTTGTTTATACTGAAATGAAAAAAGGCAATTAGCATATCGTGGGTAATGAAAATAGTAGTTCCGTTCTCTGTTGAGTTTTCTTTTATGAAACTTGTAATTCTATAATTCAACTCATCAATGTTAGTCATACCGGGAATTTCTTCGCCTTTCATAAATCGTTGATACATTTCATCAAAACCGTATTGAAGATAAAATTCCCCTGCAATTTTTTCGTCTGTAATATGAAGACCGGGTGCGCCTAATGCCGTTGTTTCAATAATTTCAATACTACTTCCATAACCTTTGGTCAGAAATTCAGCTGTTTGAACACAACGACCAACGGGACTTGTGAAAATTCTATTGATTTTTCTTTCTGTAAGGCTTTCGCCAAACCTTTGTGCGTTTTGTTTTCCTTTTTCGTTCAATAAAATTTCATTTCCGAAAGAACCTTGCGGAATGTCATCTCTGTCAGCGTGGCGAAGTAAAAGTGATATTTTTCCGTTTTCCTTCATTTAGTTCGGTTTACGCATATTGCAGGTTTTACACAAATCAATTGTCTTGTAATTTTTTACAAGAGTTTGATAAGTGTTGCTCTGCAACACTTCTTCAATACTTGTATTTTCTATGTTGCCAAAATCACCAAGAGTATTTCGCTGTTCATCTGGTGCACAACAAGGCGAAATTTTACCCGTGGCAGAAACCCAAAGCTCCTTTTCTAAAAATGGACATTCGTAGCTTTCGGAGATTTCTTTGCTTTCGTTTTGATGCAACGCAATGATATTTTCCAAAATCACTTTTTCGCCATCTGGCTTGCGGAATTTTTCTTGCGCATCATTCGCTTGTTTTACATATTCATTCCATTGCAAAATACTTTCAGGCGTTGCTTTCATTGACAAATGTTTAATTTCGTCAAAGTGTGCCCAAAGCTGATGTCCTTTTACTCTATCAACACCCAACTCTGCCGCCAACTTCACAATGTCCGCCAATTCGTGCATATTGTTTTGCATAAACGTAAGTTGAAACGTTACACGGCAGTAATTACCTGTTTTTGCAAAGTGTTCATCACGAATTAGGATAAACTCTTTCACGTTTGCAACTGCTTCTTCAAAGTTTATTTTCAACATTACTTTTTGCGAAGTTTCGGCAGTTGCACCGTTCCAACTTATTTTTACGTCCGTTGTAATTGGAACAATTAGTTTCGCCCATTCTGTAACGGTTTTCTCGGTTGTTCTCGGAAATGTTCCGTTAGTTGTTAAATTCATCTTGATGTTGTATTTGTAACACAACTCAATAAAGTGGGCAAAATGCTTGTAGATTAACGGTTCGCCCATTGTGGACGGTATCATTTCCGTAACACCGATTTTTTTCGCTTGCTCAAAAATTGGTTCTAACCATTCTTTCGGCATTCTGCGATGTTTACCGTTTAGTTTTTCTTTGATGTAAGTTGAAAACGGACTGTGTTCTTCGCACATTGTGCAACTCAAATTACAATCTTCAGGATTTGTGTCAAGCGTAATACGCCAAAGTTTGTAAATAAATTTGCTGTAAATATTTTCTAATTCTTTGCAATGGTCTTTAATATTTGGAACGCTTCCGTCTGCGGAATACAAATAACCTTTTTCACCTAACGTTTTCATTTTGTCAGGATTTGAAACAGCAAATTTCATTTGCTCTGCTAAAGAATTTGCGTTGCGATGTTCAAACAAAAGTCCGTTTACATTGTGTTGAACATATTCTTTCATTCCGCCAAAATCGGCTGTGATTACAGGAACTTTACACGATTGCGCTTCGTGAATTACAAGAGGCGAATTTTCGCCCCAAATACTCGGAACCACAATGCAGTCAACAATTGAAAAAACATCATTCGCCAAATTATGATTGATGTATTCTCCCGAAAACTCAATCTTGTTTTTTGAATTTTCGGCTAATGATTTTAAAGCATTTGTACTTTGTCCGTTTGCTCTGCCAAATATTTTAAGCGTTGCAGTTTCTTCAATTTGCTTAAATGCTTTAATCAATAGATTTACTCCTTTTGCAGGGATGTGAGTTCCGATATAAGCAAAAGTGTAATTCGTTTTCTCTTTTGATTTTTCTGTTTGTGTTAAGTATTCCGTAGGGAAACCATAATCCAAATAAATAATTTTGTTTTCTGGAACGGCAAATTCGTTGATAAATCTATTACGCAAATAATTTGAAGGTGCGATAAGCAAATCAACTTTGTTGATGATAGCTTTTGTTTCAATCATTCGTTGATGTATCCAACTACTCCAATTTTCAATGTCTGCGTTTTCGTTTTCTTCTCGTCCGCTGAAATAAACTTTGTAGCAATCAGTTGCACATTTTTTGTCGCCTTGCTTTTCGCACAATTGAAAGTTGTTTGCATTTCCAATGCTTCGTGTCATAAATTGTCCACGTGGACACATTAACCAAAAGTCGTGAAGCGTGTAAACAATAGGGATTTTGAGCTTGTTCAGTTCGTCAATCAAGCCTGTTGAAAGATGATTAAGATGTCCGATGTGAGCAATGTCGGGTTTGATTTGCTTTACCAATTCAGCAAAGTTGTCGTCCATAAGTTTGTGGCGATAACCGTCCTTGCCCTGCGGATTGTTTACGAAGTAAAGCGTTAAGTTGTCGTTTACTTTTTGCTCACGAATACTGAAACAAGACGAATACGGATTTTCTTCTCTCGTAAAAACAGAAACTTTGTGATATTTTGAAAGTTCGTTACAGATTGATTGGCTGTAAACTTCTGAACCTGCATTGTAATTTGGCGGATAGCCGTGAATAATTTTTAAAATGTGCATTTTACTTTATTTTCAATTAATATAAGCAAGCGGGCTTCGCCCGCTTGCAGAATGCACAGCTATCTCTTACCTTTTTGGTTCGGATTAAGCTGTTTTCCACGATTCCCTTGATTTTTGTCATGAGTCGTGTTGCTGCCCTTAGTGCCTTTGTTGGCATTTTTGATGTCAGCCTGATGATTAGATTTCTTTGTCATAATCACAACAGTTTATTGTTACGCCTACTCTTTAATTGCTTTTCGGCATCCGCACCGTCAGTTTTGAATGGACTTCAGAATAACCATTTTATTTTCACCGTTGTCGGTTTGTAGTGTCTTTCTTTCGCTTACCTGTAACGTGATTGTGTATGGTTAGTTGCGTGGTTAAGCCACTAATTTAGTAAACAAAAACGAACGCAAGAAAATTCCGAAGGAATTTTCCAAATAAGCACTTGCCAAAGCAATTAATTATACACGGTGTTGCCAGTAGTGTTTTTATTATTTTATTCGTTTTCTATTCACGTTATACATATCAAAATTTGGATGTTTCCAAAATTTTTCAAGTCCGTTTTTGTCAATGTATTCCATTTCAGATGCGTAAATCGGATATAGTCCTGCAATATTGATTTTGTAATTCAAACCAATGTCAATATTCGCAAAATCTTTTTTGTCCAAAATCGATGGTGCAAACACAAGAAATGCATCCATTTCAGATTCGTCCGATATTTTTTCTCTGAAGTTAATTGTATTGCTATAACTAAATGGACAATTTCCTCTCAAACTATTGGCTAAATATCCAGCAACTTGAGCCCAAGAAGCGTCTTTTGAATCAACCGTTATTATTAATTCAGGTCGTCCTAATTTCCAATCAGGATGGTTTCCGAGTGAAAGTCCGTATGTAATTCCAGTTATCATTCCTTTTTCTGGAATATCTTTATAAACTATGCTCGTAACTCCAGCAATTCCATTCGTTTCCGATTCCTCTTTGTAATATTCAGGTTCGGTTTGGAAAATTCTGTCCAAATGAGTCATAAACTTTTCGACTGGTGTTTTCTTCTTAAATAATCCTTTCAGCATAAAGATTGGTTTACATTACTGGCAACGGTCTAGTATAAGAATAGTAGCGGATTAAAAATCACTAACTTTTCGGTTAAACACAGACCTTTTTTATATTTACTTACTTTCGTTTTAGCGATCAAACCGCTATTATTTTTATACATTGTTGGCAACTGGCTTTATTTCCACCATTCATTTAGTTCTTCCTTTTTCGCTGTTTCATTTCCATAAAGCCAAGCCTTTTGGTAATTCTCCCAGCCTTTATCATAATATTTTTCACTTGGCGAAAACTCTCCAGCTCCAATGTCAAAATCTCGATTCGTAATTGGAATTCTATAATCCGCCCAATTGCATATTTTTTCTTTACCTGTTGAATAGCTTTTCCAAATTCCAACAAACGCATTATTCAAATATCCGTCAGATATGAATTCAATTTTGTCGTATTCGATTTTGTTTTCGGAATTCAGATACCATTTAGAATGTAATTTGCCTTTAAAAATTCCGCTATGTTTTTGTTCCGAATTTTCTTTGAATTCGTAATCTGCAACTAAAATTCCTTGCGATTTAATTCCTTTGTCAGCATATTCATCGTCAACTCCAAAATGTAGTTCTTTAAGTTCTTTTATTTCGGTCAGTTTTATAATTCCAGAAAAGTCACAAATCGTTCCTTTTACACAAGATTTTCCGGTTACAGAATATTCATTCGGATTGTTAGAATCTTTCTTTACTGAAATTAACTTGATTTTTAGTCTTTGATGGTCATCGCCAATTATTCCAAGAACATTGTTGTTTTGAGAAAATGTCCAAATTTTTGAAAAGTCAAATTGGTTGTATTCTGTTACTAAATTTTTTTCTTTCAATTCTTCATTTCTTGGAAAGTTCCATTCAATTCTGTTTACTGTTTGAGCAAACGAAATTTGACTTAAAAGAAGTAATATTATAATTATTCGATTCATTTTTCAGCTTGTTGCCAACGGTCTCGGCTATGAGTAGTTGCGTTGGTTAGCATTTAACTTTGCAAGTACACACCAAACTGAAAATCCGCAAGGATTTTCAGAAGTAGGCGAGAACAAGCAATTACTTATAGCCATTGTTGGCAAATCGTTTTTATTTTTTATAAATCAGTGAGTTTTCAATTCCTTTCACGGTTTGTAACCAACCTTCGTCATTCAACATAAACATTTCAAGAGGTAATTCCAGTTTCTCTCCTTCCATTGAATTTTGAACTGTTCCAATACAAGCTGCTCTTGAATTGTCTGAATAAGTGTCGAGCACAAATCCAAGCATTAAGATGCTTTCATTATTCCTTACCATTGCATAATGATAAACTTCTCTAATCACACTTACTTTTGAAAAATTAGATTGAAATTTTTTCAATAAGTTTCCTGAAATCGGTTTCATTGGTGTTCCAACTGTAACTTGCGTTTCTTCTTGAATTGTTTCCGTTTGAATATTTTCTCTGTTTCGCTCAAGTACAAACATTGTCGGCATATCAGTGTCAATAACAATTCTATCAATTCCGTGTGCTTGACAAAAGTCAATCACGTCTTTAGATTTCATTGCAGTATATTCAGTTTCTTTTTTAGTCCATTCAACAAGTTTTTCTGGTGAAGTAAATGCTCCCAAAACTTTAAGTCCATCTTGGTCAAAAACTGAAGTTAATTTTAAGGTAGAATCTTTTTGTAAAGTAGTCCAATTATCTTTTGGCTCTCCGTCATTTACTGAAGGTAAAACTAACATAGCGTTGCCTTCCATAATTTCATTGAATGCTTTTTGATAATTCTCTTGACTTTGGTTCTTACCATATTTTTCTAATAAACCAACCAATTTGGTATTATCAGGATTCTCATTATTTTCAGCAACTTTCTTTTTCGTTCCAAAAAGTTTGTCAAATATTCCCATTCAGTTTTCGTTTCGTTTAAATGTTTGCCAACGGTTACGTATATGAAACGTTTGGCATTTCGAAGTACTTATCTGTCAAGTTACAACAAACTTTGATACGGGCTGAAATGCTCGATAACCCATTGACTGCCAAATGTTTTATATACGATGTTAGCGGTTCGGCTTTTGTTTTCATGGTGCTTGCTTAATAATCTTTGAAAATGTTTCTCTAAATTTTATGGTATAATCAACAAGCCAATTCAAAGACTCATCCAGTTTCCTTTCGTCCTCAAAATCAGTCGTATGTTGCAAGATAATTACTTTATCTCGATTGTCTGGATTCGGATTCCATATTAGTTTTTGTCCGATTGAGGATTCAATTTCGTCTTTTTTACTCTCCAAAAATGGCAACATTGTATCAGCAATCTTATTTCCTATATAAATCCGCACACCAACAGTATTGTCGTCCGTGTTACAAGTATTTGAAATATGAATATATGATTTACCCAAAGTCACGTCAAACCAGTATTGAGGTCTTGGAGTTTGAAGCGAAGGAATCTTTTTTGTCTTCGCTAATTTTTCTTTGAACTTACTCCAAAAGTCAAATTGGAATTTTCGCTTATCAGATAGGTCCTCATTTGCTTTCGACCTTGCTGCTTGTCTAACAGCTTGATTTGGTTTACTAATCACATTGAATCTCAAAGCAGCTTTACTTTCGTCAATTTGCCACAATTCTAATTGCACTCCATAAAATGAAATTTCATCATTTGTATGGTCATTAAGCCAATCCAATGATTTTTTATGTTCTTCTGTAAATTCAGTAGCAATCCAAATAATCATGGAAGCATCTAACACAGAAGCGTATGTAATTGCTTTACCCAAATGGTCATGATTTGTTTTTTCTAATTGATTTTCAATGACAACATAATTATCTGTGCCAGTATCCTTTGCCAAAATATCTGCGGAATAAGGACCAACACTAACCTCTGTATTTTCAACTTCAAGTTCAAGTCCAAGAGCTTTGTTCAATTCTGAAATGTTATTCGCAAGCCAAGGAGTAAAATCTCTTGCCTCGTTATTCCATTTTTGTCTTGGTGTTACTGTTTTTAATATTCCTAATTCCATGTTATTAATTATTTGCTGTGTCGTCTTTTAAGCTGACCGCTAACGGATTGGCGGTATGTTTTTGTTGCCGATTTCGAAGCACTGTCCTGTCAAGTTACACGAAAGTTTATTAGATGTAGAAACGCTGAAACCCGCACTATCTCGGCAATAAAATATACCGCCTGTTGTGCGTACGGCTTTTATTTTTTTCATTTTTTTTTGCAAATTAAAACAAAGTTACTAATTTTGCATTCAATTATTTAATTTTTTTTTCATTATGTATTACAGCAGACCTTGGACGACTATCTAAGTGATAGACAGTCCCAAATAAAATTCCTATAATCTTTTTGGTAAGACAAACAGTCTATGCCTTAGTGTGTCGTCATTTTTAATGAATGCATTGCTTTGTCATAGTTGCGCTGTCAGGTAATACTGTCTTTCACTTCGCTGTGATTTGAATTCAAGTATTCACCTGTAAGAAGTCATAATGAATAAAAATAAATTACCTGTAAGAAGTCATAATGAATAAAAATAAATTACCTGTAAGATTTACGGGTCAGCACTTTACAATTGACAAAGTGCTAATTGAAGATGCAATAAAACAATCAAGAATTAATCAAAACGATACGGTCTTAGATATTGGTGCAGGAAAAGGATTTCTAACTGTACATCTACTACAAAAGGCAAAATTAGTCATTGCGATTGAGAATGATTTTGAGTTAATAACATATCTAAAACACAAGTTTAAACAAACTCAAAACATTCAAGTTTTTGGATGTGATTTCAGAAATTATAAAATTCCTAATTTTTCGTTTAAGGTTGTTTCTAATATACCATTTGGTATAACATCAGAAATTTTAAAAATATTGATGTTTGAAAATATGGAAAATTTTCAGGGCGGTTCAATTTTCCTGCAATTAGAACCTGCTAAAAAGTTATTTGCAGACAAAATCTTCAATCCTTACACTATCCTATATCATACATTTTATAGTTTGAAGATAGTTTACGAAATAAATCCTAATAGTTTTATACCTCCTCCAACTGTTAAGTCTGCTTTTCTTAAAATTGAACGAAAACCTTTACATATTGATTTTAATCAGAAAGTCAAATATTTAAATTTCCTATCCTTTCTGTTACAAAAACCTAATTTATCTGTCAGAACGGCTTTAAAATTAATATTCAGAAAAAGTCAGGTTAATGAGATTTCCGAAAAATTTGGAATTAATTTGAACTTAAAAATCGTGAATCTATTTCCAAGTCAATGGGAAGAATGTTTTATTGAAATGCTGAAAGTTGTTCCTGAAAAGTTCCACCCTTCATAATCAATTCTTTTTTGTCAGGGAGTATTTCCATCGTGGGTGTCTTCTTTTTAGCTGACGCACAACGGTTTTGTGTATGGTTAGTTGCGTGTTTCAACAACTAATTTAGTAAACAAAAACGAACGCGAGAAAATTCCGAAGGAATTTTCCAAGTAGGCAACGACCAAAGCAATTAATTATACACGTTGTTGTAAGTAGTGCTTTTTCATACAGCTCTGTTTTCCAATGTTTAATTTAGTTCAAACGTGAACGTTTGATAGCCGTACTCTTTTTACATTTTTAGGTTTATCGTTGGCTTAGTTTAGATTATACCTAAAGTTTTCAAAAGTATCTTTAATGTATTTAGTCGTATCTTGAAAATTCCTTTTCTCCTCTTATAAGTAAAGATTTCAGTTACTGTCATCTTTTTTGAGATTCAGATTTGCTTAGTTAATTAATTTTTATAAAGACTTTTAATTAAAGACTCCATCCGTGTTGCAAACAGTCTCGCCTATATTGTCGGCTTCCCATACAATTCGATTATTAAATGCTCCGACGTTTGAATTAGGGCAATCAACTTCTACCATATAAGTTTGCCTCCCATCAGCACTGAGACCGCTTTCTTCTAAAGTCTGTTTGCCTGTTATTATGCAATTATCGCAATCTTCTTCTTTATCACATGAGGTGAACAATAATGCCACTACTAATATTAATAATACTTTTCTCATAATTTAACTTTTTTACAAAATTAGTTTAAATGTTGAATTGTAGCACGATTTTCGCATTACTTACAACGTTTAGTATATGAAAAGTAGGCGATTACGAAGCACCAAACATTCGGTTAAGCACGAACTTTGAAATGAGATACAAGCCTTGATTTTAGCACTAATTCGCCTATTTTTTATATACATTGTTAGCGGTTCGTTGTTTTCATTTCAGTTACATTCTGTCATAGATTTGTCTTGGTACTCGTTTTAAAATTGACGCAATTATTCGCCAACGTTTGGTGACATAAGCTATTTTCTTTTTCTGTTTAATAGCTTCAAAAATTTGTCGAGTTGCTTTTTCAACTGGCGCAACCCAAAATTGTCCTTCTCCTTTAGCCATATCAGTATCAACAAACCCTGGTCTTATATCTGTTACAAAAATTGATTCATTTATTTTTTTTGCTTTTTGTCTTAACCCTTCCAAGTAATTGATCTGATACGATTTTGTTGCATTGTATGCAGGTGCAATTCCACTTCCACGAAGTCCACCAACTGAACTGATAGCAACTAAATGTCCTGACTTCTGATTCTCAAAATAATTAAAAGCCCAATTTGCGATACAAGTAAATCCCATTACATTGGTTTCAACTGTCCGCTTTTCAATTTCAAAGTCAAGTTTCTCATTTAAGTCGCCCGTTCCTGAACTAATTATTAGTAAGTCAAGGCCACCAAGTACAGTTGTTAAAGCTTCTAAATTTTCAACAATTATTTTCGTGTCGGTTATGTCAAAAGACCGTGTATAATATGAGTTTGGATTTTGCGATTTCAATTCTTCAAGTAATTCAGTCCGTCTGCCTGTAATGCCAACTTTATAATCATTGTCAACCAAAATTTTAGCAATTCCTTTTCCAATTCCTGATGTCGCACCGATAATTATTGCTTTTTTCATAAAGTGATTTTTAGGGCAAAAATAATGATGTTTAGAATTTAAAATCTTGGTGCTGACCAACATTTTAAATCTTGACACGGTTTAGCAATTTACTGAAATTTGTAGAGTCTATTCTCAAATAAGAAGCCAAATCTTTATTGGAAACCATATTAATAAGAAAAGGATATTTTTTAGTTAATAGAACAAAACGTGATTCAATATCGTGTGACATTAATTGATAATGTCTTTCTACCATTTCTACTAAAAAGAATTCAGTTATCTTTCGGAATAAAGTTTCAATTTCGCGATATTCTAACATCAATTGTTGATGTTTTTTGTAGGAAATTCTTAAGAAACGGCTATCTGTTATCGTTTCTAAATAGCATTTTGAAGGTGTTTGTGTTAGAAAAGATTCTGGTATTGTAGAAAAGGAAGGTGCGAATGAAAAAGAAATTATATGTTCTTTATCATCTTTTAAATAATAGGATTTCTGTACACCTTCTAAGACAAAATAAAGGTACTTTTGAGTTTCTCCTTGCGCAGTCATTGTAGTTTTTTTGGGAACTGATATTTCCTTCCAATGCGAAATATACTCGTTTAATACTACATTCTTTATCTTGTGTATGTTTAGTAAAAATTCTTTCATTTATTATTTCAATAGTTCTACTAAATAGTTGAACTTGTTATTTGTATAAGTATTTTTTAGATAAGTTCGATTTTTTTTTCAATGACCGCTAACAATCTAGTATAAGAATAGTAGCGGATTTTCACTCACTAACTTTTCGGTTAAACACAGACCTTTTTTATATTTACTTTGTTTCGTTTTAGCGATTAGACCGCTATTATTTTTATACATTGTTGTAAGCTGGCTTTTTTTCAGTTCAGCTTGGTTTTCAGCATTGGCAAAGACATACTCTTTTGCAATTTTTGACTTGTGTCGTGGCTGAAGCGAATTGCAAATGTGTATGGCTTTAAGCGTTGGCTTTTAATAATTCAATTTTATATTTATCAACTTGTTTTTCCCAAATATCATCTTTTAATATTGATTCATATGGATTCTGTTTCATTATTGGTTCATAGTTTTTATTGTTCATTTCTTTTCGATTTACAAGATATATCCAATATTCCTCTTGCTTTCTTTTTGCTGTAAGATATTCGTTTCTTGACCAAAAGAAATAAGGAGTGTCACCATCATAAGATTTTACTTCTATAAATCTATTTGGGGTATTGTCGTTTTCATTATTATAGGAAGCAACATCATAACCTTCATTAACTATATATTCGGCAACCCAATCAATTTCTTTTTTATGATTAAGTCTTTTTGATTCAAAATCCACAACAAACCTTTCAGCTTCTTCACCATAAATTTGTTGAAGCTCCATTGATTTTCGAAATTCTTCAATTCCAATTTTTCGCTTTTTGATTTCAGGTAAAACAGTTTTGTCAAATAGTTTTTTGTATCTCGAATTTATAATAAAGTAATTAATCTCTGGTGTTGGGTGGTTCGTTATTGCTCTAAAATCAATTAATAATTGTTTAAAATTTGAGTGTTTTAAACCAAAAGCAGCATTGTTAATTTGAAGTGATTTGTAAATTATATCGTGAGACAAATGTTCTGAGCAAAAGATATTATGAAATTCATCATCATTTTTCAATGCAAGGAATAGAAATTCATTGAATTTATCTATCATTTGGTTGACACTATTTAAAGAATTTGTAATCCCTTCATTTAATGTAACAATATTATCAGAAGTTTGAAGAATATCTATATTTAATGCTAATTCTAAACAACCATCAAACACGCCTCTACCATCAATGATTTTGTTGTAAAATAACTTTTCAATATCACTTCTTAAATAACTTACTTCTTGTTTGCTTTTAAGAGTGGTAAGTAATTCAAAGAAATAATTAGGAGTTCCGAAATTGCTATAATGTCTAAGTTCTTTGAGCATAATTGGCAATTAATTCTTTAATTATGTCAGTTTCGTCATTATCATCAATTTGTCTAAACAAAGGAATGTCATCATTTATTATTTCTTCCATTCGTTGGATTTTCAAATGAAGTCTTGAATTTATGACTTCATCAATCGAATTGGTTGATACGAAATAATAGTATTTCGTAATTTGATTATCCTTTAACCCAACCCTATGGATTCGATCCTTAGATTGCAAAAAATTAGAACAGTTGTAATCTCTTTCTAGATAAATTGCATTATGACAGCCTTTGTGAAGAGAAATAGATTCTGCAACAGAGAAAGGATTTGCAATAACTACATTAAAATCATTATTGTTTGGGTCATTAAATGCTTTTATAGTTATTTCCCTTTCTTCTTGTGGAATTTGACCGATAAGAAGTTTAGATTCAATATTGTTAGTTTTTAAATAATCTTGTAGCTCAAGTGCATTTTGAATGAATATTGTCCAAATAATTACTTTTCCGTTTTCAGGAAAAATATCATTTTGTATTGTGTGTAAGATTGTATTAAATTTTCTTGGAACTTCAAGTTTAGAGTAATTAGTTATTTTATTAAAAAATTCAGAATCATTTATAAATTCGTCAGTATCTGTTGTGAAAATTGCATTTGGGTCAAACTCTCCTGTTAATTCGTTGTTCTCCAATGAATCTGGAATGTCTAGTTTTGTTGGTACGTTTTTAAGTGAATAAATTAACTTAGCAAAATGGGTAGAATAGTTTATGATCAAAGTTTTAAAAAAACCTTAGTAGAATTGTTAAATTCAGGTAAATCTGTAAAGGATCTCACGAAAGAGTTTGGGGTTAGTCAAGCTTCCATCCATAGATGGGACAAAGAGTTTAATACAACAACTTCACAAGATAACAGCCAATCAGAAATGCTTAAAATTAAGGCCTTAGAAAAGGAATTAAAGGATGTAAAGTTAGAGCGTGATATATTAAAAAAGGCGGTAAGCATCTTTTCCAAGAGCGACAAGTAATATACCGGTTTATTAAACTTAATACTGGTCTATTTCCTGTTGAAAAGATGTGTAAGTGCATGAGAGTTAGTAAAAATAGCTATTACACTTGGCTACGTGTTGGACAATATAAAGGTCAGAAAAGTTCTGTTTCTCATTTAAAATCAAGGGTTATAGCTATTTTTAACGATAGCAAACAAATTTATGGCAGTTTACGTATCCAAAAATCATTGGAACGTGAGGGCATTGTTTACTCAAGGTCCTATATCGCTTTAATTATGAAATCACTGGGTTTAAGGAGCGTACTAAGCAAAAAGTTTAGAGTTTGTACAACCGACTCTAATCATACTTTTGCTCTAGCAGACAATATGCTAAACAGAAACTTTAAAAGCACAAAGTTAGGCGAAAAATGGGTTTCAGACATTACCTACATAAAAGTTGGTGGTCAATGGAATTACCTTACAACTATTTTAGATTTAGCAGATAGAAAAATAGTATCCTGGGTATTGACTGAAAATATGGATACTGAAAACACCGTTTACAAAGCTTGGTTACAAGCTAGAAAGAATAGGGATATAACTAACAATCATATTTTTCATTCCGATAGAGGCGTACAATATGCGTCGAATAAAATGACCAGCGTTTTAAACTCTAGTAAGAAAATAACGCAAAGTATGAGCAGGAAAGGGAACTGCTGGGATAACGCTGTTGCAGAGAGCCTATTTAAAACAATAAAATACGAATGTACAAATAGATATGTTTTCAATTACTATTTAGACGCTTACAAAGTTATTGAACAGTACATTAAATGGTATAATTGTAAAAGACTTCATTCCGCTTTAGACTATAAATCTCCAATGGAAATGGAAGCAGAATTAATAATGAAAAACAATAAAAATGTAGCTTAAAAAATAGTACCAAATTTATTAGGTAGTCCAATCCTTTAGTGTTTTGGCGAGAAGCGAAGGATTGGTAGCAGCTTGTCTTAGTCTTATTAATTTTGCTTTATTTAATATATCTTTCACTGTTGCTGAACTATCTTCCTTAAAATGTTCGATATATTGAGATTCTATAAAGTCATAAATTTCTCTTTGATAAGTTTCCATTTCAATTTGAACATAAGTTTCTTCCACTGGTGGTAGATTCAAATCTTCTTTTTTTATTCGTATAAAATATGGGGAAATATTTTCCTTTAACTCTTGTACACGATTAGAATCTAATGAACTGTTAGCTGTCATATCCTCCAAATTGTGGTAATGAAACTTTAATATTTCTTTGAACTTGAATGGATAAATAAATTTATATAGATTAAAAATATCTTGATACCCGTTTGGTACTGGCGTTCCAGTAAGTATAACTCTAGAGATTGCTTCTTTAGAAATTTCAGTAACACTTCTTCCCCAAACACCTTCAGGATTTTTAATTCTGTGAGCTTCATCAACAACAACCATAGTTTTGTTTCGTTTCAAAAAGTCAATAATGTCAGTTTGAAATCGATCTACTCCTCCGTGAAAAATTAGTGATAATTCTGGTGCGTTTGGCGAATAGAGGTGTTCCAATTTCTTTTCAATAGAAATGTTTGGGTCTCCAGACATTCTGAAAGAATTTGGTTTTACGCCAAAACATTCTTCATATTCATTTTCCCAAGGAGCAAACGAGGAAAGAGGACCAATAACCATAAGTTTATCAACGTGTTTTGAATCTTCCTCTGGCAAACTTTTCAAATAAGCATAAGCACCATAAACAATGGAGGTTTTTCCTGCTCCCGGAACAGCAAAATTACACGAGTTTTGAGCAAAAGCCATATGAAAAGACGAAAGTAATTGAAGTGGATAAAGTCTTCTTTCCATTTGCTGTTTTAGAACATTTTGAAACGTATCAAATTGTTGAACTAATTTGTCATTTTCTTCAAACTTATTGTTTCTTATTGCTCTAGCGTTTTCACTAAAAAATTCAAAATTTTCTTCTTCCTTATGGTAAGATTCTAATTCAGTTTCTATGTTTTCAGATAAAGTATATTCTAAACTAAATTTTGTAAATAGATTACGAATTTCATCAAGAATTTTTATTTGAGTTTTTGTTTGGTAAGGAATTAAAATCGTATCATTTTTAATACTAAAATCTAAACGCTTTAAAGTTAAAAGAAGTCTTTTGTTTTTGACAATTGGATTAATGATACCAGAAATAACAAAAGCATTAATTTCACTGTTTATGTCAATTGTGAAAGTAGCCATTATAAGCTTTTATTAATTTGATATCCTATTTTCTGTATTTGCTTTGTTTTGTTTTGAACCTCTTCTGTTTCATTTTCAGGAATCTTTTCAACCTCTATTGCCTCCATTAATTCAATAATATGTGATAAAACTCTTAAAGGTGATTTTTGGTTTAAAGATTGAAACACTTTATCCCCAAACTCTTTAACCATATCTTGAATTTCAGGCTCCGAAAAAGCAGAATGTCCTGTTTTAATTGCATCAAAGGTTTGAGAAGCACGTTTTATTAACTTACCAGGAGCATCTGCGGCTTTATTATAACCAATATTATATTTATGATCGTTTAAGTTTTCTATAAACGCACTTGTGTCATTATCAAACTTTGAACTATCAAAGAATAACTTATCTCTAGAGTTTAAATGTTTTTCAAGATTGTTAGAATTGAAATCAATTTGTGGTTCTTCTGGTAATTTTAGTATTATTTCATTGTGTTTAGAACTAAAACTTGACCAAATCTCTTTGTCTCCAAAAAAATGTTTATCTCGATTTCCTTCTGCTAAATTTCTGAATTCCTTACCATCATACTCATTCCTAAATCGCAAATAGTCAAATGCTATTGATTTTAATTCATCAACATCACTATCTGAATATCCATCAAATGCTTTCTTGCTAGTTTCTCCGTAAAAATTATTTAACCATTTTGTTAGGAACAAAAATTGATCTTCTCTACTGTCAAGTTGAGTGTAAATACCATCATATTCTAAATATTCAAGATATTCATCCATAACAGCCATAGTATCAAGATATTTTTTTACTTCACTTTCTTTTTCACCCATCCAATCAGATATACTTTTTATGGCTTCTGTTTCGGTGATTTTAGGAGTTAGTTTATCAAATATTTGTTTTGCTTTTAGGTATTTTTCAATTGGGTTATAGCCTAATTTTTCATCTTCACCCATTTGATAAGTTGTTTCCAACCTCTCTATTTCAATTGGATTTTCTTCTAATGTAACAGGAAGTACAATGGCTTTAAAGTATCCAGTTCTATCTATTTTATTTAAGAGCATTGCTCTACGATTACCATCAATAATTACTCCATCTTTGGTAATAATTCCAACTTTTTGCTGACCAAAATCACGAATACTTTGCAATGTTTTTTTATTACGATCAATTTTAGATTCCCAAAGTAATTTTTCAATTAAATCTCTACCAAGATCTGTTTCAACATCTATAATCTGATTTTGTTTTTCTAATGATTTAGTTCTGCTAAGAATTCTACCATTGTATTTGTTGTAGATTAAATAAGAAAGAGGAATATTATAAACTTTTTCAGTTTTTAATTGTCCTTCCCACATTATTTCGTGGTTTAATAAATCAGTTCTGTCTTTACAGCTATTTATTACTTCTTGTATTTTTTCTTTTCTAACTTCTTTATTCATATTTATTTCTGATTGGCAATAGTAGATATTTTGTTTACAGCATATAATGAGAAAAGCTGTTTTAAAGGGATTTTATCCTTTTCTGTAAAAACAACAGTTTCGTTTTGTTCAAAAAGCATATCAGGACATTTTACTTTATCTAATATTTCTTGGATTTGATCAACTAGCTCAGTTGGTTGTTCTAAATTATTAATTGGAATTTGCTTTTCATACATTTCTTGCAGTTCATATTTAGTTCCAATTTTCTCAGTAAAACCGTTATTGATTATATTTAAAAATTTCTTACCACTTTTGAACTCCTTAATTAGCTCTTCTATTTTTTCAAAATATCCATCTTTTACTTTTTGTATTGGAAAGCCTTCTCCAGTACCGTATTGAATTGAAGTAAACCATTTATTTTTAGTTTTACTATTTTGATCAATATCATAGTTAGAAAGTGTTACAGTAAGATTTCCGTCTTTTATTGGGTGTCTTCTAAATCTTGCACCTTTTTTCTTAACAGGTGGCTTATCAAATCCCTTTCTATTGTAATTGTTCAAATTTTTCACATTTACAAGATTTGGTTTTGCAGCAACAATTAATTCTTTCGGTTTTTCTAATTTTAGTGTTTCAATAACTGTTTTTGCTAAAGCCCTGCTCACTGGACAACATACTGCATTACCTACTAAACGCCACTTGGTGTTTTCGCTCCCTAAAAATTGGTAAGTTATTGGGAATCCCATAATTAAAGCTGCTTCTCGAACTGTTGGCAACCTATATTCACCATTTCCTTTTCTTCTTATCTCAGATTTATATATTATGGATTCTCTAGAGTTCGCAATTTTCGTTGCCGTAATTGTTCTGCTTGGATTATTGTTGTTTTCAGGGAATGACATTCTTCCCATATAAGGGTGATTCTGTTTCCAAAATTTAGAAAATTTCCATTCAACTTCATATATTCCAGTATCATAGAAATGATCAGATATTTCATTTTTAGGTATAGAAATATTGTAATTTATATCACTAATCTGATTTGTTGATTTTTGCTCGTAAGGATTTGGAAAATTTTCCTTTATTTCTTTTATAGATCTATAACTAGGTAAACCACCTTTATCTTTTGGACTCTTGTGAGTTTTTTTCGGAATAATAAGTTTTTTCTTTTTTATAATTTCACCAGAAACAACTCTTTTTCGAGCCTGTATTGATCCGTAATCAGCAGAGTTTACAATTGTTGTATTTTCATATAAATTAATTGCAACTTTATTAGGACTTATCTTGTGAGAATTAGCCCAGTCCGACAACCCCAAATCTTTAAAAGTATATTCGGTTTGGAGATAGCGCTTAGAGTTTACAACATTTTCCATAAACCAAGCTTTAAGTGTAGAGTTTGGCTTATGTTTTTTTACAGCAACAATTCTTAAAAATGTTTCTGTAAGTTTTACTCCAAGAGATTTATCTGCTTTTCCAGATTTATTTGAACTTGAAAAACTTACACAAGGTGGGCTACCGAGAATAATGTCCGTATCAGGAATTTGTTCGATTTCCTCAATTGAGTTTTCAAAATCAAGAATGTTTTTAGGATTACAATTAAGGCCGAAATTATGATTGTATGTTTCAACAGCTGGTTTCCACTGGTCATAACCGTATAATAGCTCAATTCCCATTTGCCTAAAACCTTCTGAAAAGCCACCAGCTCCACAAAAAAAATCAATGGCTGTTATTTTATTCATAATTGGTTAATAATTTTCATTTCACAAAGGTATTAAAATCATTTCGTAGCGTTGGCAAAAAACAGCTCTTTTGGTTTTTCTACGTTGGATTTCGTGTCGGCAAAAACCAAATGTGCTGTTTGTGCGGTTGGCTTTTCAGCTTGCTTACAACGTAAAAGTATATGAGCCTGTACTTGTATGGCTTATATACATTGTTACCCATCCGTATTTTTAAAAAGGGCAATTAGTGAGGAACGAACTAAAATTAAAGAGAATGAGTAAGAAAATAGATTTAGATAAATATTACACAACAACTGAAATAGCTAAAAAATGTATAAAGAAAACATACGATATTATAGGTATAAACAACATAAAAGAAATAATTGAACCGAGTGCAGGAAATGGGTCTTTTAGCAATCTAATTAATGGTTTTTCAAATGATTCTAAAGCGTGCACAGCTTATGATATTGAACCTGAACATCAAAGCATTATACAACAAGATTTCCTTGAATTAGATTTACCTTATAAAAAAGGAAGATTGTTTATAGGAAACCCTCCTTTTGGCGAAAAGAATTTACTTGCAATGAAATTTTTTAAACACTCTGTCTTAATGGGTGATTATATATCATTTATTCTACCAATAAGCCAGTACAATAATAACCAACAAATGTTTGAGTTTGATTTAATTCATAGTGAGGATTTAGGTAAAAGCCCTTATAGTGGGGTTGATGTTCATTGCTGCTTAAACATATATAAAAGACCTACAAACGGAGTTAATAAAAAACCTAATAAACATAAACTTAATGATGTAACTATTAAGGAAGTTAGAAAAGCAAGAAATCAATTTTTACCTAAAGATTTTGAGTATGATTATTCTTTATGCACTTGGGGCGATTTAGGTAAAAAACCAAATTATCAAGGCGAATTTAATCAAGAAGCGTATATAAGGATAAACAATGATAAGGTTAGGTTAGAAATTTTAAATTGCTTGAATAACGCTAATTGGATTGAAATTTATAAAATGGAGAGAAGTCCAAGACTAAAGCAATGGCAAATATTAAAACATTTAAAAGATTCAATTATTGGGATTGAGTAAGCACGTATGAGTGGTTGCCCTTTTTAAAAATATTGTGGGTAACAATTGGATATAGACAATTGTCTATATCCGCATTATGTGGACTAAGATAATAAATCTTTTATTTCCATGAACGATCTATTGGCGACGTGTGTGTATATTTCTGTTGTTTTAGTTGAGCTATGGCCTAATAAAATTTGAATGTGTCTAATGTCAGTACCATTTTCTAATAAATGAGTAGCAAAGCTATGTCTTAATATGTGAGGTGTCACTTTTTTAGAAACACCTGCTTTTTTTGCAGCGTCGGCAATAATATTTATAACGCTAGTAACACTGTATTTACCACCATTTTGTCCTTCAAAAAGATATGTTTTAGGTCGGTATATTTTATAATAGAGTCGCAGATCTTTTAAAATACTTGGACTTAATACAGATATTCGATCCTTATTGCCTTTAGCATTGTTAATCTTTACAACCATTCTGTTACTGTCTATATCAGTCACAAGAAGATTTAATAACTCACCTCTTCGAAGTCCAGAAGAGTATAGCAACCCTACAATACACTTGTGTTTAATATTATTAGTGTTATTTATAATTTTTATAATATCTTCTTTGGATAAAACCTCAGGCAAATGTCTCTCTTTTCTTGGCCTTTCAATAGAATAAAATCTGTTAGGCATTTCATGTACAATCTCGTAAAAGAATTTTATACTATTAATGGCCAGATTTAAATAAGAATTCGATTTTCCTTGTTGTATTAGTAATTGTAAATAGGCTCTAACGTCTGTCTCATTCAGATTAATAGGGTCTTTGTTGTAGTAGTGATTAATAAAAGCTTCAAAACAAGACACATAATTACGTACTGTATTAGCAGAATATCTTTTGAGTTCTAATTTTAGTAAATAAGACTCTGGGCAGTATTTTGTTCCGTTTTTACTTTTTCTATTTCTATAACGTTCTAAATTTAATTTTGGTTTATCCTCGTTTATTATTTTTTTCGAAAAGAAATAATTGCCGTTAATCCAGGCAAATCCTCGAAAAGTTTTAAATATTAATTCTAAATTTGTTTTACTGTTTTTAATATAGAACAAACCAAACTCTTCGCTCCAAGTAACCCCAGGTAAGGTTTCTACAAGTCTTTGTATAACTCGGTCTGAATTAAATTGCATACCAATTTGTTTCTTTTGGTTAATAAGTAAATGTTTTAAAGTGATGCTTTTAGATGTTTTCACAGTTTTTTGTTTACCAAAATAATGGATATAAATTATTTAAACGTATCTTATTCGAATAACATACGTATAATATACGGCTAATTATTATGTTCATGAACGATCAAAAAGAGTGCTTATATTGCAAGTTACCTTTAGTAGGCAGAGCAGATAAAAAATTTTGCGACCCGCAATGCAAAAGTGCTTATCAATATCAAAAGTTTAAAACAGCACCACAAAAGTTTTACAACAAAGTATCTACTCAGTTAAAGCTTAATAGAAAGCTTTTAAAAGCCTATAATAAAGGCGGTAAAGTAATTGTAAGAGCCGAGGTTTTACAAGAAAAAGGCTTTAATTCTAGATTTTTTACCCATTACTGGAAAAATAAAAAAGGTCATGTTTATCTTTTTGTATTCGAATATGGCTATTTAAAAAAGAAAGAGCATAATATTGAAAAATATATTCTTATCACTTGGCAAGATTATATGCAGTAAAAATAACGTAAATATTAGCCTTGAATTAATACCAATGTAGTTTTGATCTGTTGCATTATTAATTTGAATTATTTGTTGTTCAGATGAGATAGAAAATCAAAGCATAGCCATAGTTTTATGCTATACCGAAATATGAGCGAAAAACAAGCGAACCATCGCTCTTAGTCTTAGAAAAAGATCGACTTATTAAACGCAAGCACATCTATGTATAGCAGGGCATGGATTTCAAAAAAGTGAAAAACTTAAGGTGTTGCAACCAAAATAAAGCCAAAACAACACCTAATAAAAAAAACCTTGTAAACACTGGTGTTTACAAGGTTTTTAGTGGAGTCGGAGAGAATCGAACTCTCGTCCAAACAAGTAACCAAAGAGCTTTCTACACGTTTATTCTTTTCTTGGGTTTTCGACTAAAAGCTGGTTAAAGACAACCCACTTTTAGCTTAGCTTCTTTAGTTTCGAAAAGGCATCAAAGCACTACCTTATCTATATTGACATTTACGATGCCTCAAAATGGAACGCCGCCAATCAAGGCTTTCCGGAGACATAAAGCTTGTACACCTGGTGTACCTAGGCCAATCTTACTATAATTCAGATTATGCAGCTAAAGCGTAGTTATTCTCGCCGTTTAAAATTTGGTCTAGCCTTTAACGTGTTTCAATGCCATTACACGACGTGCTTACCGTTCAATTAATCTCGCTGTCAAAACCAGTCGACCCCTTAATTAATTGTTTTTTTAAATGCGTTTTAATCAAAAAAAGCATCGGTTTTTGGGCGTTACCCACTTTTGCTTTTAGTGGCAAAACTGGGTCGGGCTTTCGGCAGTCGCTTTTTTTGAGAAAAACAAAAAAGAGCTTCAACAAATGCCTCAATCCCTAACGCGGGCAGCAAAGATACCAAAAAAAATTCAATAACGAAGCAAAACCCAGACTACCATCTACAAAAACTATACCAAAAAAATAAGTTGTCAGATTATAAAAAAATCATGAAATTAGCCCAAATTATAAAACCCATGCGCACAACATTCGCTTTAATCAAAGAACGGAAAACCCCACCAGACAGACGTGTCGTGTTTTCACCAGAAAAATATGCAGAAACGAAGTCGAAATTCCCAGAAGGGATATATAAAGTAGAATTTTCCGATATTCGAGTTTTTCCTGATAAACAATATCAAGATCAAGGGTTTGAAGTGACTAACGATGTGTCCGATTGTGACGTTTTAATTGGTGTTAAAGAAGTACCTATCGAAAATTTAGTGCCTAACAAAAGCTATTTTTTCTTTTCGCACACCATAAAAAAACAGCCTTATAACCGTGATTTATTACGTGCAATATTAGATAAAAACATCACACTTTACGATCACGAAACCATAGTTAATAAAGAAGGCTTTAGGTTAATAGGTTTTGGGCGTTACGCCGGTTTAGTGGGCGCTTACAATGGTTTTCGTGCTTTGGGTTTGCGCGATAATTTATTTAATTTGCCTAAGGTAGAAACCCTAGCCGATTTAAATGCCGTGAAAGCAGAATTAGACAAAATCACGCTGCCAAACATAAAAATACTACTGTCCGGATCCGGAAAAGTGGCCCATGGCGCCAAAGAAATATTAGACCATCTGCAAATAAAACAAGTTACAGATGCCATGTATTTAACCTCGCAATTTACCGAGCCCGTGTATTGTATGGTCGATGTTATGGAATACAACAAACGAACCGATGGTAAAGTAGGCGATAAGTGGGCCTTTATTAACGACCCAACGGGCTACGAAAGTAACTTTATGCCTTATGCTAAAGAAACCGACTTTTTTATAGCTGGGCACTTTTATGGTAATAATGCTCCCTATTTATTTACCAGAGCCGATGCCAAACACCCAGATTTTAGAATTAATTTGGTGGCCGATATTTCTTGCGATGTCGACGGGCCAGTCGCTTCAACATTGCGCGCCTCAACCATTGCAGAGCCCTTTTACGGATACGATGCACAATCTGAGAGCGAAGTCGCTTTTAATGCTCCAAACGCCATTACCGTGATGGCCGTAGATAATTTACCATGCGAACTCCCAAAAGATGCCAGCGAAGGTTTTGGCGATATGTTTTTAGAACACGTCATCCCCGCATTTTTTAACAACGATGCCGATGGTGTGTTACAACGTGCCAAAATTACCGAAAACGGAAAACTCACAGAAGCATTTGCCTACTTACAACGTTTTGTTGATGGGGAAGAATAAAACTTAAATAATAGTGAAAATTTGGTTTTTTAATGGAGTTTTATAATTGAATACAGAACAACTCAGCTTTCTACGTGTAAACCTGGGTGGCATCATTGATGAAAATCATTCTTATGTACTCATGGGTGTTATTATTTAGTGGTTGGCAATCCAAAAGATCCCATTAATTAATGAGACTCGTTATTAAAGCAATCAAATCCAATTAAAAAAGAGGCGTTAATTTTAAACTTATCGTACAAAAACAGAGGGTTTCGAAATGGAAAATCCCAAGTCGTGCCACAGCTCAGATGCATTTGGGTTAAAAGACAATCTATTGGATTGTGAGATACAATTTCAAAATCATTAGGCACTCTGCCAATCCTCATTTAATTTATCGATATTAAAGCAGACCAAACGAGAACCTATTATATGGCATCGTTTAATAAAACAGACCTTCTTGTAATTATGATGTTATAGAAGCTAAACTCCGCTAAGCTCAGCTCAATAAGTGCGTTTAAAAATATTGGCTTTTTCTGAAAAACAGAGGCTTCTAAAAAATTAAACTTAATTAAAGCGAGCTCAGAGTTTTTATAATTTATTACTAATCGTATTATTTTAGAAGCAACACCTCATATCTTAAATAACATAGTTGGTTTTAAACGAAATCAAAAACAAATTTCCTTTTTTTTTTGTTTTTATTGATATAATTTTGTGTTAAATAAAACTGCTTTTCATTGAAAATCAATATCTTATAGGGTGAATTTTAAATATAAATAAAGCGTCATGAATCTGTTATTACTATTTGCGATATTTTTAAGCGTATTCTTACTTTCGGGAATACGAGTAATTTTTGAATACAAACGAGCTTTAAAATTTAGGTTTGGGAAATATATTAAAACATTACAGCCAGGGTTTAGATGGATTATACCTCTAGTAGAAACCATACAGGTTGTCGATATTAGGGTAATTACCATTAATATAGTTTCTCAGGAGGTTATGACAGAAGATAATGTACCCTGTAGTATTGACGGTGTTGTTTTTTTTAAGGTTATCGATCCAGAAATGGCGGTATTAGAAGTAGAAGAATATACTTTCGCCATCACACAATTGTCGCAAGCGGCCTTACGAGATGTTTGTGGAAAAGTCGAGTTAGATACCATTTTGTCTAAACGTGAAGAAATGGGGAATAATATTAAAAAAATAGTAGAGGTTGAAACCAAAGATTGGGGTATCGATATAATCGATGTAAAAATAAAAGACATTCAGCTACCCGAAAATATGAAACGGATGATGGCTAATCAAGCAGAAGCAGAACATTCTAGACGGGCACGAATTATTTTGGCCTTGGCAGAAGAACAGGCAGCAGGTAAATTATTAGAAGCTGGTAAATTAATAGACCAATCACCATCGGCGATAAAGTTAAGGTTATATCAAACCTTGTCTAATATAGCGGCAGAAAAGAACTCAACCATTTTGTTCCCCTTCCCTGAAGAAGTATTACCAAAAAAATCGAAGTAAAAAAAAATTAGATGCCTTTTTAGGTGCACTACTTCCATAAAATTTAAATAAAATAAAGCGGATTTTAATAAAAGTATTTACACTAAACATAGACCACTTTATTTAGTGTATTCGCTTAAATTATTAAATTAGCATGGTAAATCCAGCCGAACATTACATATTAAATCAACCCGAACCCTATCGCTCTATTTTAATGCACATTCAAGTGATTATAGAGCACACTATTCCTGAGGCTGAATTAAAATATAAATGGCGAATGCCTTGTTATTACTTAGGTAAAACTCCTGTTTGCTACTTAAACGCTAGCCATAAAAATCAATTTGTAGATGTAGGTTTTTGGCGCTCGGCATACCTTTTAGAATTTGATGAACATCTGGTTAGCGAGAACCGCAAAGTGGTTAAATCGCTTCGTTATTATTCTTTAGAAGATATAGACGAGGCCATCTTTATAGCCATTTTAAAGGAAGCCGAAAAGCAAAAAGGAAAATCGTTTTATAATAAGTAAATTTTAAAACAAAATTCTAGTGGTGAGACCCATCACAGTATGGCGGATTTTTAGTTTGTTTGCAGGTACAGAGGTAAACTGTTTTAGCCGCTTCAACAGAAAAAACTATTGGTGTTGTTGCTTTTGCTGCTTTGTGAGATCCATTGCAAAAAGGATGATTTTCGCTATGCCCGCATGTACACCACGCGTAATTTTTGTTAGCTTCTAATTCACATTGTATGGGCGTGTCTCCGCCTCGTTTATTATTAACCATAATATCAGTTTTTACTTTTTACAAAACCAAATTACGACTATTTATAATTTATTTATCGTTTTTCTAATAGAAACTAGGTTAGTTAATAACGGTTCTAAATTATCTAAATGCAACATATTAGCACCATCACTTTTGGCATTTGCTGGATCAAAATGGGTTTCTATAAAGAGCCCGTCCACATGGTTTACAATTCCTGCTCTGGCGATGGTTTCAATCATATCTGGTCTACCACCAGTAACACCTGCACTTTGATTAGGTTGTTGTAAGGAATGTGTGACATCTAAAATAGTGGGAGCATACTCTCGCATGGTTGGAATACCGCGAAAATCTACAATCATGTCTTGGTAGCCAAACATGGTGCCTCTATCGGTTATCCATACTTTGTCACTGCCCGTATCTTTAACTTTTTGTACGGCGTGTTTCATGGCCTCCGGACTCATAAATTGACCTTTTTTTAAGTTCACCACTTTATCTGTTTTGGCGGCGGCAACAACCAAATCGGTCTGGCGAACCAAAAAAGCTGGAATTTGTAGCACATCAACATATTGCGCTGCCATTGCAGCATCAGAAACCTCATGGATATCGGTAACCGTAGGAACGTCAAATTTCTCTGATACTTTTGCTAAAATCTCTAAAGCTTTTTCGTCTCCTATACCAGTAAAACTATCTATCCTGCTACGATTTGCTTTTTTGAAACTGCCTTTAAAAATATAGGGAATTTCTAATTTGTTAGTAATGTTTACCACCCTTTCTGCTATTCTAAACGCCATGTCTTCACCTTCTATGGCGCAAGGGCCTGCCAGAAGAAAAAAATTGTTGGAGTACGTATGTTTTATTTTAGGGATATCTTGAAGTTTCATAAAATGTAAGCTATAAATTAAAGATGCAAAGTTACTATTTGTAAACGAAAGTTTTTAATTATTTAAGCCCTAGTCTAATTAATAGTGCTATTATCTTTCTAAATCAGGCATTAATCAGCCAAAAAAATAAAATCCCATATATTCCAAACAGCGATTATAAAGTAGGATTTAACTGATTTAAAGTTGTTTTTTTGATGTTTTTTGTAAAAAGGAAATACCCAAAAGTTATTTTTATATAATTTATGAGTACATTTGCAGGCTTAAAAAAAGGGAGCACACATTATGGCTAACATTAAAAATATCGCAATTATTGCACACGTAGATCATGGTAAAACCACCTTGGTTGACAAAATTATGTACCACTGTCGGTTATTCAGAGAAACCGAAAACACGGGTGATTTAATTCTAGATAACAACGATTTGGAGCGTGAAAGAGGTATAACCATTACTTCTAAAAACGTTTCAGTAATTTATAAAGACACTAAAATCAACGTTATTGATACACCAGGTCACGCCGATTTTGGAGGTGAGGTAGAGCGGGTTTTAAATATGGCCGACGGTGTATTGTTACTGGTAGATGCCTTTGAAGGGCCTATGCCGCAAACACGTTTTGTATTGCAAAAAGCAATCGATTTAGGTTTAAAACCTTGCGTGGTAATTAATAAAGTAGATAAAGATAACTGTACACCAGATGAGGTGCACGAAAAAGTATTCGATTTAATGTTTGAATTGGGTGCTGAAGAGTGGCAATTAGATTTCCCAACCGTTTATGGCTCGGCCAAAAATAATTGGATGAGCACCGATTGGAAAAATGAAACCGATAGTCTCGAGCCTTTATTAGACATGGTAGTCGAGCACATTCCAAATTTAAAAATTGAAGAGGGTAACACCCAAATGCTCATAACATCACTAGATTTTTCGTCGTTTACAGGACGAATTGCTATTGGACGCTTAACACGTGGCGAATTAAAGGTGGGACAAAATATTTCTTTAGTTAAAAGAGATGGCAGCGTTGTTAAAAATAGAATAAAAGAATTACACGTTTTTGAAGGGGTTGGCCGTAAAAAGGTAGACGAAGTTCAAACCGGAGATATCTGTGCTATTGTTGGATTAGAAGGTTTTGATATTGGCGATACAGTGGCCGACTTCGAGAATCCAGAAGGGCTAGAAACCATTGCTATCGACGAGCCTACAATGAGTATGTTATTTACTATTAACGACTCACCGTTTTTTGGTAAAGATGGTAAGTTTGTAACCTCAAGGCATATTAAAGAGCGATTAACCAGAGAACTAGAAAAAAACCTAGCTTTACGTGTCGAAGAAACCGATAGTGCAGATAAGTTTATGGTGTTTGGTCGTGGTGTACTGCATTTATCTGTTTTAATCGAAACCATGCGTCGTGAAGGCTACGAATTGCAAATTGGACAACCTCAAGTTATTATAAAAGAAATTGATGGTGTTAAATGTGAGCCTGTTGAAGAAATGACCATTGATTTACCAGAAGCAGTTTCAGGTAAGGCCATCGAAATGGTTACACTACGTAAAGGAGAAATGCTTAGTATGGAAGCAAAAGGCGAAAGAATGGTTTGTCAATTTTTAATTCCATCGAGAGGTATAATTGGACTGCGTAACCAACTGTTAACAGCAACTGCAGGTGAGGCTATTATGGCACACCGTTTTAAAGAATATCAACCGTTAAAAGGTGGTATTCCAGAACGTCAAAACGGTAGTTTAGTGTCTATGGAAACAGGCCAAGCCATCCCATATTCTATTGATAAGTTACAAGATAGAGGGAAGTTTTTTGTAGATCCCGGAGAAGATATCTACGAAGGTCAAGTTATTGGAGAAAATTCTCGAGGCGACGATATGACGGTAAACGTTACCAAAACCAAAAAATTAAGTAACGTGCGTTCTTCGGGAGCCGATGACAAAGCTAAAATTGTGCCTGCAATTAAATTTAGTTTGGAAGAGGCTTTAGAATATATTCAAAAAGATGAGTATGTGGAGGTAACTCCAAATTTCTTAAGAATACGTAAAATTCATTTAACTGAAGTCGAGCGTAAACGAAATAAATAGTAAGAAACACTAAAGTGTATAAAAGAGAGGGTCTGTTAAGGTCTCTCTTTTTTTTTGCTTTAATTTCTTACCAATATTATAAAAATATGGTGTAGATTAAAAAAAAACCAATGCTTGGTATTGGTGGTTTTTTAATTTTTCAGAGATATGCTTTTTTCTACATTTAAAGAAGGCGAAAAGCTATAAATGGATAGTAAAAGCTTAAGCACGCGGTCTTAAAAGTTACAGTGGTTCTAATGTGGTATTTTTAATAGCAATAGTATTAAAAATGCACATTAGGCTTCGTATTATGGGGTGCCATAGTTGTACAAAAAAAAAGCTGAGATGGGGTGTAAAATGTATTAACTTTTTCGTTGTACGACCTCAAAGACGGCGTTATTATCGCATTTTAAGGTTTTACTGGGGTACTTAAGTAAAAGCGCATAATCGTGAGTAGCCATTAAAATGGTGTTGCCGTTTTTGTTTATTTCTTGTAAAACCTCCATAACTTCAACACTTGTTTGCGGGTCTAGATTTCCTGTCGGCTCGTCGGCAAGTATCAGTTCAGGATTGTTTAGTAAAGCCCTAGCAATAGCAATGCGCTGTTGCTCGCCACCAGAAAGCTCATGCGGATATTTAAACCCTTTGGTTTTCATGTCTACTTTACTTAAAACCTCTTCAACACGAGTTTCCATTTTAGATTTGTCTTTCCAGCCAGTAGCCTTTAAAACAAATAGTAAATTGTCGTTTATAGTTCTATCGGTTAGCAATTTAAAATCTTGAAAAATAATACCTAACTTCCGTCTTAAATACGGAATGTCTTTTTCTTTAAGTGTTTTTAGGTTATAATCTACAATATGACCTTCGCCTTCGGTTAATGGTAAGTCACCGTAAAGTACTTTAATAAAACTACTTTTTCCAGTACCGGTCTTGCCAATTAAATACACGAAATCACCTTTATTTACTTCAACATTAACCTTAGAAAGCACTAAATTATCGCCTTGATAAATAGCGGCGTCTTTTAACTGTAAAATGGGACGAGACATAGTATAATTTTTAAGTCGTGTAAATGTATTACTAAAAAGTGAAATGCAAAAGTAAAGCTCGATAAGTTAATCGGGTTTAACAGCAATAAGGCTTATTAAAATCCAGAGTACATCTTTAAAAGTAATTTACTAAACAGAACATAATTAAGTATCAATTATTGCGTTATATCAATAATTAGTGTTTAAAATGCCTTTATCTGGGTTATTTATAGTTTAAGATACCTAGGTTTTAAGGTTTTTTAAAATCTAAACTTAAAATAAAAACAATTTGTTTTGAGCTTTTAATTGCAAACAAATAACCTTTAATTATCTTTGATTTTTCAAATTAAAAAACGCCTTATTAATGACTAAAAACAGTATTGTTTCTCTATTGGTAGCCTTAAGTTTTTGCGTTCAAGTGATGGCGCAAAAGTCTGCAACGTACACAAGCGATTTAGTGACATATCAAAAAGCACTTACCTTATTCAACAATCAACAATATCTCGCCGCTCAGTCGTTGTTTAAAACCATTAAAAAGGAGGCTAAAGACGAGGTTTTAAAATCGAATTGTAGTTATTATATTGCCAATAGTGCTGTAAGACTTAATCAGCGTAATGCCGATCAATTGGTGGAAGCCTTTGTGGAAGATTACCCAACAAGTACAAAACGTAATACGGCTTTTTTAGACGTGGCGAATTATTATTTCAAAAACGGAAAATACCCACATGCCAGAAAATGGTACGATAAAGTCGATGAAGATGCTCTGGCATACGGTGATAAAGAAGCGTTTAATTTTAATAATGGCTACTCGGCATTTTCTGTAAAACAATATAAGGTTGCCAAAACCTATTTGACCCGAGTTGAAAACTCTTCAGAATACGGGGCGCAAGCCAAATATTATATTGGTTTTATGGCTTATGAGGGCGATGATTACAATCAGGCAAACTCTTATTTTGATCAAGTAAGCGACCAAGAGCGATACAAAGAAAAGCTGTCGTATTACCAAGCAGATTTACATTTTAAACTCGGTAAATTTGAAAAGGCAATTGCCTTAGCAAAAGAGAGGTTGGAAACTAGCGATGCTGCTGAAGTGTCTGAACTCTCAAAAATTATTGGTGAAAGCTATTTCAATTTAGAAAAATACGCCAAGGCTATTCCTTATTTAAAAGCTTACCAAGGAAAAAAAGGCAGTAGAGATAGAACTGGGAAATGGAATAATACCGATTTCTATCAATTAGGTTTTGCGTATTACAAACAGGGCGATTACGAAAATGCCATTTCAGAATTTAATAAAATAGTTAGCGGTTCAAATACCGTTGCACAAAATGCCTATTACCATTTAGGGATAAGCTATATTAATTTAAACAAAAAACAAGAGGCTTTAAATGCATTTAGAAATGCCTCTCAAATGAATTTTAACCTAAAAATTCAAGAAGATGCTTGGTTAAATTACGCGAAAATTAGTTACGAGATTGGGAATCCATATCAATCGGCACCACAGGTTTTAGCTGCATATTTAGAGAAGTATCCTAATTCTAGTTATAAAGCAGAGATAGAAACCCTTTTAATCGATTCTTACATCACCTCGAAAAATTATAAAGAAGCGCTAAAGCTTTTAGAAGGTAAAAAGAGTTTTGAGAATAAGGCAGCCTATCAAAAAGTGGCATTCTATAGGGGTCTTGAATTGTATAACGACACGAAATACTTAGAAGCCGAATCGTTTTTCGATCGCTCTTTAGAGCAAGCCATAGATCCAAAATATACAGCGAGAGCAACCTTTTGGAAAGCCGAAGCAGATTACAATCTAACCAATTATAATGATGCTTTAGTGGGTTTCAAGCAGTTTGAACAGCAAGCAACTTCAGAGGCAACTCCAGAAATGGAAAACATAGATTACAATCTCGCTTATGCCTATTTTAAACTTAAAAACTACGTTCAAGCTGTGAAGCATTTCAATCAATTTATCGCCATCGATAGAGATGATGTAGTAAGACTAAACGATGCGTATTTACGATTAGGCGATGCACATTTTGTGTCTAGCCAATACCACGACGCTATAAAAGCTTATGAGGACGCCATAGAAATGAGTGCGATAAACGCAGATTATCCGTTTTTTCAAAAAACAATAAGTCTGGGCTATATTGGACAATCTTCTAATAAAATAAAAGGTTTAGAGCAATTTATCGAAACCTATCCCAAATCAAAATTAAGGGATGATGCCATGTTCGAATTGGCAAATTCTTATGTTAAAGTAAATGAAAAAGACAAAGCATTGCGCATGTATAATCGTTTAAATAACGAGTATAAAATGAGTTCTTTTGTTCCAAAAGCCTTATTGCGTCAAGGTTTGGTGCATTATAACGATAGTGAAAACGAGCAGGCATTACGTACATTTAAAAGTATAGCCAGTAATTATCCAGGCACGCCAGAGGCGGTACAATCGGTATCTACTGCGCGATTAATTTATATCGATTTAGGGCGTGTTAACGATTATGCAAAGTGGGTGAGAACCTTAGACTACGTTGAGGTAACTGATGTAGATCTCGATAATACCACTTATGAGGCAGCCGAGAAACAGTACCTACAGAATAATACAGACAAAGCCATTAAACAATTTAATGGGTATTTAAATGAATTTCCAAACGGCTTAAATGCATTACAAGCACATTTTTATGTCGCGCAATTATATTATAAAAAAGACTTATTAGCAAATGCAGCACCGCATTATAAATATATTATCGAAGCCTCGCAAAACGAATATACCGAACAGGCTTTACTGCGATTGTCTCAATTTCATTTAGAGAATAAAAGCTGGGAAGAAGCCCTGCCATTACTATTGCGTTTAGAATTAGAAGCCAATTTCCCGCAAAACACCATATTTGCACAATCTAATTTAATGAAAGCGAATTATGAATTAGAAAATTATAACGAAGCGGTTTCTTATGCCGAGAAAGTCCTTTTAAATTCTAAAATCGATAATAAAATTAAAAGTGACGCCCATATTATTATAGCGCGTTCTGCGATGAAAACAGGCGACGAAAGTCGTGCGCAAACCGCTTATGCCGAAGTAGAAAAAGTAGCTACTGGCCAAATGGCAGCAGAAGCCTTATATTACAAGGCTTACTTTAAAACCAGAGATGGTGCCTATGAGGCATCAAATAAATCTGTTCAAAAGTTAGCTAAAGACTTCTCTGGATATAAATATTATAGTGCTAAAGGTCTGGTGCTTATGGCGAAAAATTATTACGCATTAAAAGATGCCTTTCAAGCTACTTATATTTTAGAAAGCGTGATATCGAACTTTACAGAATTTGAAGATGTTGTAACTGAAGCTAAAGCAGAATTGAGCAAAATTAAAGCAGAAGAAGCCAAAACCAATGCCTCTGTTAAAACCGAACAAAACTAGTATTGTTACAGTCTGTAAAGTGTCAGGCCCAACAGATTAGTACCGTTGGTAGTCGAAGTGAAGTATTGTATAAATTAAAAAATCGAAAATAAATCCTTATGCGAAAGCACAAAAAATATATTTTATTAGCCATTGTTACTTTAAGTGTAACCACTGTTTTCTCTCAAATAAGAAAAAATGATACCATTAATACAGGTGTTGTAGATATCGTAAAACCTTACAAGCCAACTATTTCTGATGCTTTTAAGGTTAAGGAAGTCCCACCTTTGGTAGATGAAGAAACGGCGACAAAAAAAGAACTTAAATATAATATTTTGTCATTTCCTGTAGCCTCAACATTTACACCAGCAAAAGGCAAGGCTGCGGTTGTAGAAAAAGCAAAACCCATAGAATTGTTCGATAATTATGCAACTTTGGCCGTTGGGACCTATACTACTATTTTGGGCGAAGTGTATTTAAATCATGCCCTTAGCAGAACTGAAAGTGTTGGGGGGTATTTAAGTCATCACTCATCGCAAGGTGGGATTGAAGGTTTAGCCTTCGACGATAATTTTTCGAGTACAAAGTTAAATGCTAAGTACTCGAACGAATTGAGAGATTTCGCTTGGCAGGTAGAAGGTGGTTTTCAACATGATATGTTTAATTGGTACGGTGTGCCAGAATCTCAAATCACGGTAGCACAAGCAAATAGTATCGATGTCGATCATACATTTTATAGTGCGCATTTAGCTGGCGATATTACATTCGAGAATTCTTATATTAATTCAGCTAGTTTGTTATTAAGACATTTTGGAGATGATCAAGATTCTGAAGAAAACAGGTTTATAGCCAAAGCAAAAGTAGATGTTCCCATAAATAGCGAAGAAATCTCTACAGAGGTAAAGTTAGATTATATAGGAGGTACTTTTTACCGAGCTTACTCTGTAAACACCCCGTTAGAACATCGCAATATTCATCTAGCGGTGTCACCAACCTATCAATTAAAACAAGATGATTTAACGGTAAATGTTGGGGCATCAGTATCTTATTTAAGAAATTTTGAAACTAAGGACAATAATTTCTATGTGTACCCCAATGTTACGGCAACCTATCGCTTGGTAAGTGATGTATTAATCGCTTACGGCGGAATTACAGGCGAACTCATTCAAAATTCGTATTACGATTTTGCTTCAGAGAATCCATTTGTGTCGCCTACATTATTTGTCACGCCAACCGATCAACAATATAATGGCTACTTGGGGTTAAAAGGTAAAATAACTCGTAATTCAAGTTATAATATTAGTGCGAGCTATGTTGCTGAAAATAATAAAGCTCTAATCAGAAATAATGAGATTAGTTTAACTACTCAAAATTATGCCTACGGAAATTCTTTTGGTACCGTATACGACGACGTAGAAACCTTTGGTATTGCTGGAGAAATTGCTATAGATGTCGCCAGAAACTTTAAAATGAGTGTAAAGGCCGAATATTTTAAATACAGCACAGATAATGAAGCCGAAGCTTGGAATTTACCCGAGCTAAAAGGCTCGTTGTTTTTAGACTATCAGGTTACCGAGCAAATTTTTGCTGGCGCGAATCTATTCTATGTAGGCGAGCGTAAAGATCAATTTTTCTTGAATGATGGTTTTATATTTATAATGCCATCTACAGTGGTTTTAGAGAGTTATTTTGATGCCAATGCGCATGTAGGATACCATATAAACGATAAATTTTCGGTCTTTGCCAAAGCAAATAATATAACCAATGAAGGCTATCAGAAATGGCAGAATTTCCCTGTGCAAAGTTTTCAGGTTTTGGCAGGTGCGACGTATAAGTTCGATTTCTAATGTCGTTACGAGGCGTGTAACAAGGTGCTAATCTTTTGAGCTAAACTATATTTTTATTCATTAATGTCCGACAAAAGACATAAGACCGCTTCGCTAATAGACATAAGAACCAAGACTTGACTCTAACTAACTGATAAACAGAAGTACTTTAAATTAACAAAATAGTTCCTTTAAATCTTAATAATTATTTCAAGTAAGCAAGGTGACATTTTAAAAAACGTACAAAGTTCTTGATTTTAAAAGGATTGACAGCATTTTAATATTTTTAATCGGACACTAGTGATTTTTAATTAAAAATTAGTTTTCTGATCTCATAAATAGAACATTTAATTTTAAACATTTTAATAAAGACCAAACATCGAGTAATTTTGTTCGTAACGGAGACCTAAAAGGTTTCAAAAACCTGTTAGGTCTGTCAGGTTTTTATTATCGTGTAAATCGGTAGTGGTTAGTGCTCTAAAATAATGTTTATCATGTACTTAATGAAAACCTATACACTCTTCATAGCTTTCCTATCTCTCAACATTGGTATGTCACAAAGTGATGCACAAGTATTAACCTTGTCTCAGGCAGCATTAGAACTAACTCATCAAAAAGTAACTTACGATCCAAGTTATTTTTCGATTGCTTACCCTAATGGCTATGTGCCTAGTGATAAAGGGGTTTGTACCGATGTGATAATTAGAGCCTTCAGGAGACTTGGTGTCGATTTGCAAAAACGGGTTCATGAAGACATGAAAGCAAACTTTAGCGCCTATCCGAAAAATTGGGGTTTAAAAAGTACCGATAGAAATATTGACCACCGGCGTGTGCCTAATTTAAGGACGTATTTTGAGCGCCATGGCACCGAATTGCCTATTACTCAAGACCCCAATAATTATCTGCCAGGTGATATTGTGACTTGGAATTTAAAAGGCGGTGCCAAACATATTGGAATCGTGGTTAATAAAAAATCGAAAGACAATAAACGCAACTTAATTGTTCATAATATTGGGGCAGGACAGGTTATTGAAGACTGTTTGTTTAGGTTTAAAATTACGGGGCATTATCGATATCCCAAAAAGTAATATCAATTATAATCTTTAAAAGGGTTTGTTTTAGCACGTTTTTTTTATTTTTATAAAAAATTCTAATCATGACAAAACCTCTTTTTCTATTATTCGTAATCCTTATTGTAAGTTGTTCTAAAAAGCAACAAGTGGATTTAATTGTCACAAACGCCAATATTTATACCGTAAATAGTGATTTTGAAACTGCTACCGCTTTCGCGGTTAAGAGCGGAAAATTTGTTGAGGTTGGTCATGCTGAAGACCTGTCGTCAAAATACGAAGCTTCAAATATAGTAGATGCCGAAGGAAAAACTATAGTTCCTGGTTTTATAGATGCGCACTGCCATTTTTTAGGCTTAGGACTTAATAAACAAGCAGTAGATTTGTTTGGTACTAAAAGTTTTGATGAAGTCGTGCAACGCGTTGTTGAGTTTCAATCTGAACACAATTTAGATTTTATTAAAGGTAGTGGTTGGGATCAAAACGATTGGGACGATAAGGTTTTTCCTAACAAAAAGCAGTTAGATGAATTATTTCCTAATACACCAATCTATTTAACGCGAATAGATGGACATGCTATCATTTGTAATCAAGCCGCTTTAAATTTGGGTAATGTCACTAAAGACAGTGAAGTTGATGGCGGCGAAGTGGTTATCGAAAATGGAGAATTAACTGGTGTTTTAGTAGATAACGCCGAACGTTTAGTGCTCGATTATTGGCCAAAAACCACAAAAAAGGATATGGCAAATGCTTTATTAGAAGCACAAAAAATATGTTTCGATTATGGGTTAACTACGGTTGATGATGCTGGTTTAGACAAAGAAGCCATAGAAGTTATTGATAGTTTACAACAAGCAGGCGATTTAAAAATGCGTGTTTATGCTATGGTTTCGGCTTCAGAAGAGAATCTAGATTATTTTTTAAATAAAGGTATTATTAAAACCAATAGGCTTAATGTAAGGTCTTTTAAGTTTTATGCAGATGGTGCTTTGGGTTCAAGAGGGGCTTTATTGAAGGAGCCGTATAGCGATAAACAAGATCACTTAGGTTTGCTATTAACCGATTACCAGACTTTTAGTAGTGCAGCAAAAGCTATAGCCAATTCAGAATACCAAATGAATACCCACGCTATTGGCGATTCTGCAAACCATGCGATTTTAAACGTTTATAAAGAGGTTTTAGAAGGAAAACCCAATAGACGCTGGCGTATAGAGCATGCTCAAATTATTTCGCCAGAAGATTTCGATTTGTTTGATGATATTATTCCATCGGTACAACCAACACACGCCACAAGCGATATGTATTGGGCAGAAGATAGACTGGGTAGTAAACGTATTAAAGGGGCCTACGCTAATAAGGACTTACTCGATAAATACGGAAAGATAGCTTTAGGAACAGATTTCCCTGTGGAGCATGTTAGTCCGTTTTATACCTTTTACGCTTCAGTTGCGCGTCAAGATTTAAAAGGCTATCCAGAAAACGGCTATCAAATTGAAAATGCTTTGAGCAGAGAAGAAACTTTAAAAGGGATGACTATTTGGGCGGCTTATTCTAATTTTGAAGAAGAAGAGAAAGGCAGTATTGAAACGGGTAAGTTAGCCGATTTTATCATATTAGATAAAGACATTATGGAAGTTCCTGTTGAAGACATACCAAATATAAAAGTGCTTAGTACTTTTGTTGATGGTGAAAAAATGTAAGCTATTAAGCTGCTATTTTAAAAAGAAATAGCTGGGTACAGAACAAAAATTACTTAAAGAACTAATATCTGTGAATTTTCGTGACAATTTAAACCTAACATAAGAGGTTTCTAATCTGTTAGGTTTTCGTTAAAAACAGAAATACAGTACTTTTAAAACGATATATTCATATGTGTGCTAAATATATGAAATGAACTGAAAAAATCAGGCTTAAATTTGGAGTGTCTTCCAAAAAATCGACGTTCAGAAAACAGAATAATTAACTCAATCGTGCCAAATAATCAAAATGTTCGCCTTCAATTATCAGTTCACATTTAAGCCCAACAGCGGTACAAGCGGTTAATAAGGTGTTAAAATCCAAATAAAGCCATTTCATTGGGGATTCTTTCTCGCCTTTATACGATAAAAAATAATCGAGTTCACCATAATAGTTGGCATTGGTATCTATCCAAAAACCGCCATCGTCGTCTTCGTACATGTATTTAATGTCTGACGAATCCATTAATATTTGTCCGTTTGGCTTTAATAAACTTTTTAAATGCGATAAATATTTTGAAACTTGTGCTAATTCTTGAAAAATACCCGTTCCATTCATCAGTAGTAAAATGGTATCAAAGCTGTCTGTTTCCTCTAAAATAGGTTTGACTTCAGCTTGTAATACACCACGCTTTTTTGCGACTTGAATAGCGCCATTAGAGATATCAATAGCTTTAACTTTTAGTCCTTTTTCTTGTAAATATAAACTGTGATTTCCTGCACCACAGCCAACATCTAAAACCGTGCCTTTAGCAAGTTTTAAGGCCTGTTGTTCTAGTTTTGGCATGGCTTTATAATCTCGAAATAAATAGGGAATAGGTAGGGTGTCTTCGTCAGAAATATGTGTTGAGGTAATCAGGTCTTCAGAATAATTTCCGTTGTAATAATCTAATAAAGCGTTTCCAAAAAGGTCTTTCATAATTTATGTCATTGCGAGACTTTTTTTAAGTCGCGATAATTGTTTTGTTGTTTCTAAAAGTTGTTACACCGAGTTACACTGAGTTTACACAGAGATACACGGAGTGTTTTGAAAATTTATTATAATAGTGTTTAAATTTTTTAATAATACCTTTTCATAATTTACGTCATTGCGAGACTTTTTTTAAGTCGCGATAATTGTTTTATTGTTTCTAAAAGTTGTTACACCGAGTTACGCTGAGTTTACACAGAGATTCAGAGAGCGTTTTAAATATAAAACATGGTAGCACTTAAAAATCTAATCATTTCCAAAAAGGTCTTTCATAATTTATGTCATTGCGAGACTTTTTTTAAGTCGCGATAATTGTTTTATTGTTTCTAAAAGTTGTTACACCGAGTTACACTGAGTTTACACAGAGATACACGGAGCGTTTTAAATATAAATTATGGTAGCATTTAAAATCTAATCATTACCAAAAAGGTCTTTCATAATTTACGTCATTGCGAGACTTTTTTTAAGTCGCGGCAATCTTTTGTTTAAGCGTTACAATTTTAAATTTTATTTCAGTTATACTTCATTTGTGATGGCTAAAACACGTTTCATATTCCACGTCATTGCGAGACTTTTTTTAAGTCGCGGCAATCTTTTGTTTAAGCGTTACAATTTTAAATTTTATTTCAGTTATATTTCATTTGTGATGGCTAAAACACGTTTCATATTCCACGTCATTACGAGACTTTTTTTCAAGTCTAAGTAATCTTTTGTTTAAGCGTTACAATTTTAAAAACTATTTCAATCATATTTCCTTTGTAATGGCAAAACCAACTTTCATAATTCCCTTCATTGCGAGACTTTTTTCAAGTCGTGGCAATCTTTTGTTTTGTTGTTTCTAAAAGTTGTTACACCGAGTTACACTGAGTTTACACAGAGATACACGGAGCGTTTTAAATAGAAATTATGGTAGCACTTAAAAATCTAATCATTTCCAAAAAGGTCTTTCATAATTTACGTCATTGCGAAACTTTTTTTAAGTCGCGGCAATCTTTTGTTTAAGCGTTACAATTTTAAATTTTATTTCAGTTATACTTCATTTGTGATGGCTAAAACACGTTTCATATTCCACGTCATTGCGAGACTTTTTTTAAGTCGCGGCAATCTTTTGTTTAAGCGTTACAATTTTAAATTTTATTTCAGTTATATTTCATTTGTGATGGCTAAAACACGTTTCATATTCCACGTCATTACGAGACTTTTTTTCAAGTCTAAGTAATCTTTTGTTTAAGCGTTACAATTTTAAAAACTATTTCAATGATATTTCCTTTGTAATGGTAAAACCAACTTTCATATTTTACGTCATTGCGAGACTTTTTTCAAGTCGTGGCAATCTTTTGTTTTGTTGTTTCTAAAAGTTGTTACACCGAGTTACGCTGAGTTTACACAGAGATACACGGAGCGTTTTAAATAGAAATTATGGTAGCACTTAAAAATCTAATCATTTCCAAAAAGGTCTTTCATAATTTACGTCATTGCGAAACTTTTTTTAAGTCGCGGCAATCTTTTGTTTAAGCGTTACAATTTTAAAAACTATTTCAATGATATTTCCTTTGTAATGGCAAAACCAACTTTCATAATTTACGTCATTGCGAGACTTTTTTTAAGTCGCGGCAATCTTTTGTTTTGTTGTTTCTAAAAGTTGTTACACCGAGTTACACTGAGTTTACACAGAGATACACGGAGTGTTTTGAAAATTTATTATAATAGTGTTTAAATTTTTTAATAATACCTTTTCATAATTTACGTCATTACGAGACTTTTTTTTAAGTCGCGGCAATCTTTTGTTTAAGCGTTACAATTTTAAAAACTATTTCAATCATATTTCCTTTGTAATGGCAAAACCAACTTTCATATTTTACGTCATTGCGAGACTTTTTTTAAGTCGGGGCAATCTTTTGTTTTGTTGTTTCTAAAAGTTGTTACACTGAGTTTACACAGAGATACACGGAGCGTTTTAAATAGAAATTATGGTAGCACTTAAAAATCGAATCATCCCCAAAAACACCTTTCATAATTTACGTCATTGCGAGACTTTTTTCAAGTCGTGGCAATCTTTTGTTTAAGCGTTGCAATTTTAAAAACTATTTCAATGATATTTCCTTTGTAATGGCAAAACCAACTTTCATAATTCCCGTCATTACGATACTTTTTTTAAGTCTTGGCAATCTCTTGTTTCAGCCTTACAATTTAAAAAATATTCTCAGTCCTACTTCATCTGTAATGGCGAAAACACTACTTTTGCGCCATGGAAAACACGATAAAAACGCTTCCAAAACGCGCCAAAGATAAGCATAACGAAAACAAAAAATTCTTTAAAAAGCTTAAAAAAAAGCCACCAAAGAATTTGGACTATGTCATGCAAGAACTACACGATAACGAGTTTGAAAAAACCGAATGCTTAACTTGTGCCAATTGCTGCAAAACCACAGGTCCCTTATTTACCAACAAAGATATTGATAGAATAGCCAAACATTTTAGGCAAAAACCACAGCAATTTATAAACCAGTTTTTACGAATTGATGAAGATAACGATTACGTTCTGCAAACGGTACCTTGTACTTTTTTAGGTGCAGATAATTATTGCTCTATTTATGAGGTACGACCAAAGGCTTGCCGTGAATTTCCGCATACCGATAGAAAAAAATTTCAGCAAATCTCAAATCTAACCTTGAAAAATGTAGCCATGTGTCCTGCGGCTTTTAATATTGTTGAGGCTATGAAAAAGCGTATTAAAGTTTAGTTTCAGTTTTTATTTTTACTTCTATGTTAATAATTAATGGTGTATCTGTTTGGTGTCATTCTCGTAAAAAAATCAGCGTTACCTGGCAGCCGGCAGGTCTGCGTTATCCATAGGAAATAAATAGAATTTTTCCGCAGATTGGGCTGATTTATGCAGAAGAAAAACAAAGTTTTGTTCTTATAATGAAATTAGAGACGTCCCTTTAAAGTTACAAAGGATCGAATTATGATGTTTTATCACCAAAAAACAACAAAAGATTTACTGATAAAATTTGAGAATTAATGTTTTTGAAAAAAATTATTTTTTATCTTTAGAGACAGATCTTTATTTAATGGAAGCATTTTTAAACTATTTTGAGACCATTCCGGCTTTACATCGAGGCTTAATTATTGTTGGCGGATTAAGCTTATTTTGGCTTCTAGAAGGGGCCATGCCCTTATTTAATTTTAAGTATAAAAAATGGAAACACGCCATTCCCAATATCTTTTTCACCTTAACCACGGTGCTTGTTAATTTGCCTATGGCGTTCCTTTTGTTATGGACTGCCGATTGGACCTTAGCTAATAATTTTGGGATACTAAACTGGTTACCAGAAATGACATTAGGTATTTATATTTTTTTAGGGGTGTTGTTTATGGACTTTTTTGGAGCTTATTTACCACATCTAATAGAGCATAAAACACCTGTGTTATGGAAAGTACATTTGGTACATCACTCAGACCATAAGGTTGATGCCACCACAGCCAATAGACACCACCCAATCGAGAGTCTTATTAGGTATTTATTCACGTTACTCGGTGTGGTTATTATTGGGGCGCCCATTGGTATTGTTATGTTGTATCAATCGTTATCGATTGTGGCAACACAGTTTTCACACTCCAATATTAGCATACCCAAAAAAGTAGATAAACTTATAAGTTATGTGTTGGTATCGCCCAATATGCACAAGGTACATCACCATTATAAAATGCCGTTTACAGATTCTAATTACGGTAATATTTTTTCGATATGGGATAGGCTGTTAGGCACATATATGGAACTTGATACCGATAAGATTGTTTACGGCGTTGATGTTTTTCCAGATGAAAAAGCAAACAGTAGCATTAAAAATTTACTGAAACAACCATTTCAGGACTATCAAAATCCGATTAAAACTGAAAATTAATCGTAAATTAGATATTTTGCTCTCGTTTTTTTAAAGGCCGTTATATCTTCTTGCCAAGTGGCTCTAATAGCCGCTTCGCTAAGACCTGCTTCAATTTGTTTTTGTATTTTTTCGGTGCCTGCATGTCTTGTAAATCCGTTGGTGATAAAAAACAAAGACTTATCGGTCGAATTATTATAAGCCTTGATAATCCATTTTAAGGTCATAATCCTATCAATAGTTTCATCTTTTAAATCTTCACCATAGCACACCTCGTTTTTGTGTTTCGGATTTTTAGCACCAAAATTCTCAATAGGCGTGTAGCTAAATTTAAAAAAAGTGCTGTCTAAAAATGGTGCACCGTAGCGTTGAAATTGAAACTCTGTACCGCGACCAGCATTTACGTTTGTACCTTCAAAAAGTCCTAAACTTGGGTAGAGTTTAATAGATTGGTCGTTTGGTAAATTTGGTGAAGGCCTTATGGGTAAACTGTAAAAGGTGTCGTGTGTATAGTGCTTAACAGGTATAATGTTTATATCGCATTTTAAGTTATTCGGCAACCAATTTTCACCATTTACCATTTGCGCATATTCACCAATAGTCATACCATGAACTAGGGGGATGGGGTGCATACCAATAAAACTTTTATGTTCAATTTCTAGGGTGGGGCCATCAACATAATGGCCATTTGGGTTGGGTCTATCTAATATAATTAGGGGAATTTTGCCTTCGGCACAAGCCTCCATAATATAGTGTAAAGTCGAAATGTAAGTATAAAAACGAACACCAACATCTTGAATATCAAAAATCATCACATCTAAATCTTCAAGATGTTCGGCCTGCGGCTTTCTGTTTTTTGCGCCGTATAGAGACACCACTGGCAAATTAGTTTTAGTATCTATACCATCTTTAACGACCTCACCAGCATCGGCAGTACCACGAAAGCCATGTTCTGGTGCAAATACCTTTTTAATGCTAATGTTTAAAGCCATTAGGGAATCTACTAAATGGGTGTAGTTTTTATTTTTAGAATGTGGTTTGCGGTCTTTAAAAATTACCGATGTTTGGTTGGCAACAATACCAACACGTTTACCTTTAAGTAAATGTAAATAGTTTTCGGTTTGATTGGCACCAACAATAATAGGGTCTTGGTTTTGAGCCGTTTTATGCAAGTCTTGCACTTGCGTACCCATAGTATCTTTATTTTTCGATTTGCTTCCGCAAGAAATCATTAAAATAAACCCGATAATTATTGGGATTAAAACTGTATTTTTGAAACCGTTAATTAGCATCATATAAATTGAATTACGAGTTTTTTATAGCAAAACGCATTATTGGTAGTAAAGCGTATAAAAGTAGCATATCTGCACCAATAATAAAAATTGGTATTGCGGCGATTACTATTGGTATGGTGGTCATGATGATTGCTATTGCCACAGGTATTGGCTTGCAGCAAAAAATACGTGATAAAGTGGTGGCTTTTAATGGGCATGTAAATATCACCAATTACGACAGTAATAACTCGCAAGAAAGCTTGTTTCCCATTTCTAAAAACCAAGACTTTTACCCAGATTTTAAAAGCGTTGAGGGTATTGCGCATATCCAAGCGATAGCCACAAAATTTGGGGTAATTCGAACCGAAACCGATTTTGAAGGCGTTATTTTAAAAGGGGTTGGACCCGATTATAATTGGCGTTATTTTAAGGAGTTTTTAATAGAAGGCCAACTTCCAGATTATAGCGATACACGTAATGAAGACGTTTTAATTTCACAATATCTGGCCAATCGATTGCAATTTAATTTGAACGATACCTTCCAGATGGTGTTTAAAAAAGACGATCCCAATGCCATACCAAACATCATAACCTACAAGGTTGTTGGAATTTATAACTCAGGTTTTCAAGATTTTGATAAACAGTACCTTTTAGGCGATATTCGCCATTTACAGCGTATAAATCGTTGGGGAAAAGACCAAATAGGGAGTTTTGAGGTTTTTATAGACGATTATGATGAGCTTGAGAAAAAAGGCACCGAAATTTATCAAAATACACCCTCCACTTTAAACACGCAAACCGTGGTCGAGAAGTACTATTCTATACTGGAATGGATTAAAATTTTCGATAAAAATATATATGGCATCATTGGCATCATGATACTTGTAGCGGGTATAAACATGATCACGGCCTTGCTGGTTTTAATACTGGAGCGCACACAAATGATTGGTGTTTTAAAAGCCTTAGGGAGTAACAATTGGAGTATCCGAAAGCTCTTTCTTTACAACGCCTCCTATCTTATTATTTTAGGCTTATTTTGGGGTAATATTTTAGGATTAGGTTTGTTATTTGCTCAAAAGTATTTCGGAATATTTAAGTTAGACCCGAGTACATATTATGTTTCCGAAGCCCCAGTTTACATCAGTTTAGATTATATTTTGGCTTTAAATTTAGGCACCCTTATATTGTGTTTGCTCATGCTTTTAATTCCCACCTACATCATTACCAAAATATCGCCAGTAAAAGCCATTCGTTTCGAATAATAATTTGGGCGTTTTAACACGCTTTCACTACTCAATCTTTTTAAAAAGAGCCTTACTAAATAAGCGGCTTGGGTATGTTTTTTATATGCGGTACTGCACCAAGTTATCTACTATTTTGTTTTTAAAAAGGATTTCAAACAGGCCGTTCAATCGTTAACGCAATTTACAACAGGTTTTAATATTATCGGTCTTAAAAAAACTAAAAACAATAGCTTAAATTTGTACTATAAAAACAGAGTATGCAATACGCCAAAAACATATTAGAAACCATTGGGAACACGCCGTTAGTCAAGCTTAATGTATTAACAAAAGACTTGCCGTGTCTAGTCTTATCAAAATACGAAACCTTTAATCCGGGTAATTCTACAAAAGATAGAATGGCATTAAAAATGATTGAAGATGCCGAGGCCGACGGGCGCTTAAAACCTGGAGGCACCATTATAGAAGGCACTTCTGGAAATACTGGCATGGGCTTAGCTTTGGCCGCCATTGTAAAAGGCTATAAATGTATTTTTGTGATTAGTGATAAGCAGTCTAAAGAAAAAATGGATATTCTACGCGCAGTAGGCGCACAAGTTGTGGTGTGTCCCACCAATGTAGAGCCTACAGACGCGCGAAGTTATTATTCGGTATCCAAACGCTTAAGCGAAGAGACGCCTAACTCCTGGTATGTTAATCAGTACGATAACCCCAGTAACACCTTGGCACATTACGAGAGCACAGGACCAGAAATTTGGAAGCAAACCAACGGTAAAGTCACCCATTTTGTTGTGGGCGTAGGCACAGGCGGTACCATTTCGGGGGTTGGTAGATATCTAAAAGAACAAAATCCAGATATTAAAATCTGGGGTGTCGACACTTATGGTTCGGTATTTAAAAAATATCATGAAACTGGTGTGTTCGACAAAAACGAAATTTACCCCTATATCACCGAGGGTATTGGTGAAGATATTTTACCTGAAAATGTAGATTTTGGTGTTATTGACGGTTTTACTAAGGTAACCGATAAAGATGCGGCTATCTATACTCAGAAATTAGCCAAGGAAGAAGGGATGTTTTTGGGAAATTCGGCAGGCGCTGCCATAAAAGGGGTGCTACAACTAAAAGAACATTTTGCAAAAGATGATGTTGTCGTGGTATTGTTTCACGACCACGGTAGCCGCTACGTCGCTAAAATGTATAACGACGATTGGATGCGTGAACAAGGGTTTATCGAAGCCCCAGAAACGCAGTAGTATTACACGAACCTTTTGCTATAACTCATAAGTTTACTTTACCAATTTAAAGCGTTTTTGTATTTATTAATTCTAAAATTTAAAAACCTTATGAATGCTACTTACAAGAATCACTTGTAATATTAGCGGCTTATTCTAAATGAAAGGTCATCGGATTCGGGTAGGTAAACCTATATTCTAATTCGGTTTGCAGTTTATCAGATTGCACCCGTCTTCCAAATGAATCATCAATCTCCTCATGGGCTTTATCGCCTTTTTGATAGCTAATCACTGCACTTTTAGTAGGGTGTAGTGGCGCCACTACGTTATATGTTTTATTAGAAATCTTTAAGGCAATCATTTTTTCAATGATGTTACAAATATCGACATAGTGCACGTGGTTTACCACCTGATTCAAATTCGAGACCTTATAGTTACTAAAAACTCTGTTGGCACCCATTAATCCGCCTAAACGTAGAATATTAATTTGTGGATACCGTTCTCTCATAAAACGTTCAACAAATAAAATACTGGGGTTAAGGTCTTTTTCTGTAAAGGTGGTTTCTGTGATTTCGATATCTGTTTGGGGATAAATACCAATGGAACTCATTAAAAATACTTGCTTGTCAAAATTATCGATAAATAAGGATAAATTTGAGAATCTGTTTTTTAGAAGCGTTATGCTTGTTCGTTTAGAAAACGGTACGGTAATAATGAGGCTATCGATTTCATGTAATCGCTCCCAATAGTTATGGTTTTCGATAATGTCGGAATCCAAAAAATTAATAAGCGTCGGATTAAGACCTAAATCTTGGAGGTGATTTTCTTTGGTTTTCGAGGTGGTTGTTACAAAAATATCGTGCTCTTGTTTTAGGTGCTTTGCAATTTTTAAGCCTAGCCAACCACAACCTATAATCCCTATTGTCATATTAAAGTGCTATTTGTGAGGTAAATTAATGTAAAGAAGTTAATAATGCAATTATTGTTTTTTTAACAGGCTTTTGGTTATTTAACAGCGTCTCGAGTCTCCAATTCATTTAAAAAAAATCGGTGAGATTTTACATTGTTTCAGAGCGAAAATTCTAACTATACGTATCAAACCTTAAGGTGTCGTAACCTATTAAAAAACGAATATATTATAAAATCATTATATTTTGTTTAATAAAAACATTAAATAATTAAACAAAACAAAAACTATTCATTATATTTACACAAATCGAATACTTAAAAAATATAAATTATGAAAAAGTTAGCTTTTATTTTAACCATGACACTGTCTTTAGCCTTCTCAAAAAATACTTTGGCTCAAGGAACTATAGTTGATGTTGCTGTAGGAAATGAGAATTTTTCAACTTTAGTTACGGCATTAACGGCGGCCGAGCTAGTGTCGGCGCTTCAAGGTGATGGGCCTTTTACCGTTTTTGCTCCCACAAACGATGCTTTTGCTAAAATCGACTCGGCCACATTAAATTCTTTATTAGAGCCAGAAAATAAAAAGGCTTTAGCCAATATTTTAACCTACCACGTTGTTTCTGGTAAGTTAGTAGCTACCGATGTTGTAGCCGCTTTAAAGAAAGGTGACGGCACTGTAGAATTAGAAGCCTTAAATGGTGAAACCTTAACAGTGGTACAAAAAGACGATAAAATCCTATTGAAAGACGCTGCGGGAAACCATAGCGAAATTGTGGCCACCGATGTTATGGGGAGCAATGGGGTAATTCACGTTATTGATACCGTAGTAATGCCAGAATAATCAATTAGTTATTGAATATTTAAAATGATAAAGCCTCGGGAGAATTCGAGGCTTTTTCTTGATGCTAGTTTTTATGAAGCTGTTAACCTATAGCTCAACCGCATTATTATTCACAAAAAAGATAGCGTTGGCTAAAAATAGTTTTCCGTTTTCCCAAAAGCCTCTAAACACCACATCGTCTACCATATAAATCATACTGCCTTTACCAATACGTTCTTCGCCAAAAATTAATGAATGGTTTAGCTTTTTCAAGGTCTTACTCCCGACAAATCCAGAAACTTGTAAAGGATTATCACCTAAATACGCCACATTAAAGTTAGAATCGCCTAATAATTTATAAGAGCTGCTACCTAGCTTGAGCGAGTAATACGTGTCACCATAGCCAAAAGCCATAGGGTGTGTATTATCTACTTTTGTTTTAAAAATAGCCCCAGAAATCATGTTTTTTACAGCCTCACGCTCTCTATTGGCATAAGGTATTAGGTTGCTGCTATCTTTTGCCTTGTTATTGGTTTCGTTCTTTTTTAGCTTAAAGCCTTTTTTGCCTGCAAAAGCACTCATCGCGTTACCTATAGCGATAACTTTACCACCTTTGGCAACCCATGATTTTAATTTATTTAAACCTTTTTCATTTAAAATAGGCTTGTAATTTCCACTAGGCAGGATAAGTATATCAAATTTATTGATGTTGAAAGTATTAAAATTCTCGGTATTAATAGCAGTAACAGGGTAGTGTAATTGCTTCTCGAAAAAGTGCCAAAGCGCACCGTAGTTTAAAGAGGAGGTACCTTTGCCCGAAAGCATGGCAATTTTCTGTTTGTTAACCAATTTAATATCTGGTGATCCAAAATCGGGCCCACTTGTGGAAAAGCCTGAGGCTACAGCATGTAATTTTCGTCGATAGGTGTTGGCTGTCTTTAATAGCTTAGCTTCAAAATTATTTATGGTTTTATTATCACCTTTTACAATGATTAAGGATCCGCTGTTAAAGGTTTTTCCATCGGTTTTTAAGGGTTTCTCGGTAAACCTAACTTTAATATTCTGTTTTAGTAAATCAGCTAAAAATTCGGCATCCTTTAGGTGGTTCCACCTAACTATATAACCCGTTGCCGTTTCGCTTAGGGTATTTTTAAGTTCACTTGGTTGGGTGGTTTTCGTAGCTATTAGTTTATTACTGGCAACAGCATTTAAGCCATATGCATAGGGTAAACTCCAGGCTGTAATATCGTAAGTTAACGAATCGCTTAATTTGGCATTTGGCTCAAAAAGCACTTTTACCATTTTGCCTTTGGGTTGGTTGGTGCTCACTACTAAATCTTCCGATGTTGCGTTAATTCTCCCTTGGGAAGATGTGGCATAATGGTAACCGTTCACTCTTCCGCCTTGAGCGAAACCATAATTAATGTCGTGTTTATCTAAGAACTGGGTTAGCGATTTAATTTTATCGGCATCGCCTTGCATGACGTAGCTTTTATATTTTAAATTGGCAGTATTAAAGAATTTTTTAAACTCCGTATTTAACGCCTTAGCATGTTTTGAAGCCATTTCTACCGTCGATAAACCTGCAGAGGTATGGTGTTTAATGCGGTCTACAAGCGTTAAAACTTCACCTTCGTCGTTTAAAATACCTAAGCCTGCGCGTCCGTGTCCGGCCTGCTCGTAAGTCATTCCAATTGCTCCCAGATACGTTGGGTAGGTGTCTCCATAACTAGGGTAAAATAAATCGAAACGCTCTCGAGTAAAGTACAACCAGCCTTCAGCATCGAAATATTTTGCATTGTTTTTACCAATCTGAGTTTGGAAATCGCGCTGCCAATCGGTAATAATTTCATGAAAAGGTTCTGCTGCCGGCGCAAAATAATACGGCTCGTTTATGCCTTGCTCATGAAAATCGACATGAATATGTGGCAACCATTTATTGTATAATTTTAGTCTTGAGGTCGTTTCAATTTGTGTAGCCCAAGCCCAATCTCTATTCAAATCGAAAAGATAATGGTTTGGTCTGCCACTTGGCCAAGGCTCATGATGTTCGCTGGCTTGTTGACTAATATTGTAAGGTGTACTTGCGGTTTGGTTATACCAATTAACGTAGCGGTCGCGTCCGTCTGGATTTAAGGCAGGGTCTATAATGACTACAGTATTTTTTAACCAATCTTGTTTTTCGGTTAAAAGGGTGTAGATGGTTTCCATGGCAGACTCGGTAGCAGAAGCCTCGTTGCCGTGTACATTGTAGCTTAACCAAATTATGGCAACATCAGGTGATGTTGAATCACCGTCTATTACACCAGCATTTTTTAGATTATTAAGACGAATGGTTTCAATGTTTTTTAAATTTTCTTCTGATGAAATATATGCCACCATAAGGGGTCTGCGTTCGTAAGTCTGGCCGTATTGTTCAAGTTTTACTTGATTTTTATGCGCCTTTGAAACATGTTCAAAATAACTAACCACCTGATGGTGTCTAGTAAATTGAGTGCCTAAATCGTAGCCTAAAAATGCTGAAGGCGATTGAAGATTTTGAGAATTAACCGAAATGGTTACTACCAAAAAAGTTAGAACGAAAAACGGACGTAAAAAACGTTTCATAATATAAAGTATAAGATTGAAGGTAGCGAATTTACCCAATTTGTTTAAAAGATAAATGCTTTTACCTATTTTTAAAATTGAAAATATAGGAAAGGAGTATTGCACCTAGTTTTTAATTAAATAGACAAGAGAATTATCTTCCGTTCTGTAATATGGTTTGTCTTTTGTAGCTTATTTATTAATAAGATAATTTCTGTTGCACCAAATATCAATGTTTAATTAATCATTTTAAGAAAAAGACTTCATTTTTTTTTTTTTTTAAGTTAAATATTTGTATTTTCAGTCTTTATTGGTTTCGTTCGAGTTAAAAAACTATTTTTTGAAACGTAAATTTTGAGCAAAATACTTAAGTTAGACATGTTCTACATTTTCAAAAAAAAATAAATCCATATAATATTGCTGCTAATTTTAATATTTTCAAGAATTAAGAAGAAGATTTTTTTATGATTGTAAATCTTATCTAAGTCAGTATTTAAATGGAAGTATCAGTTTTTAATTACTTTCCCATCTTTCATTACAAAATATATATTTTCCATAGTTTTAATATTTTCAGTAGGATCATCATCTGTAGCAACAATATCTGCAATAAAGCCAGTTGTAATTTGGCCAATTTCATTTTCCATATTTAATAGTTTTGCATTTGTAATGGTTGCAGACTGGATGGCCTCTAGAGCAGGCATTCCGGCTTCTACCATATAACCAAACTCTTTACCGTTTTCACCATGATTAAAGACGCCAGCATCTGTGCCAAAGGCAATACCAACCCCTTTGTTGTAAGCTTTTCCAAAAGTACTCTGTATTTTTGGACCAATAGCTAAAGCCTTAGGAACAATAATATCGGGGAAATAACCTTTAATTTTGGCATTTTCTTCAACCGATTTTCCTGCAGTTATTGTAGGTACGTAATAGACGTCATGTTTTTTCATAAGGTCCATTGTTTTTTCGCTCATCATAGTGCCATGCTCAATAGTTTTAACACCACCTAAAATAGCTCTTTGCATGCCTTCATCGCCGTGGGCGTGTGCCGCTACATGCATACCATAATCTTTAGCAGTTTCTGTAATGGCTTTAATTTCTTCAACAGTAAATTGAGGATTTTGTCCATTCTTAGCAACACTAAGTACACCACCTGTTGCAGTGATTTTAATTAAATCAGCACCATTTTTATAGCGCTGTCTAACAGCTTTTCTCGCCTCTTCAATACTATTAATAACCCCATCTTTAGGCCCAGGATTACCCATAAGTTCTTTTCTTCTGCCGTTGGTTGGGTCTGCATGACCACCTGTGGTTGCCAAAGATTTCTCAGAAGTAAAAATTCTTGGTCCAATAACTTTTCCTTGATTAATAGCATTACGTAAGGAAACATTTACGCCAGTTCCTCCAAGATCTCTAACTGTTGTAAAGCCTGCCATTAATGTAGATTTTGCATAAACTTGTGCGTTGTAAGCAATATCAGCATCATTTAGAACAAAAGGTTGAATATATCGTTTTGGATTCATTTCACCTTCAAGATGCACATGCATATCAATAAGTCCAGGCATTACTGTTTTTGATTTTAAATCAATAACTTGATCTTCTGCTGATTTCGGATTAATATATCCTGATTTCACGTCTAATATTTTATCATCTGTAACAATAATGGTCATTTCTTTTTGAATTTCACCTTTTTTAGTGTCAATCAATTTTCCGCAATGCAAATACGTGCTTTGTGCAGATAATAAAAAAGTAAATAATAGTGTGAAAGTGGTTAGAAGTATTTTCATAATATTTGTTTATAAAGTCTTATGGTAAGCGTATTATCTTAAAAATACGTAGATGTAATTTGATTAGTAAATTTACGAAAATTGATTAGAATCACTAATTTTGATCTAAAATAATGTAAAAATTGATAATGCAGACGTAAACCCATTATCTAGAATTATTTTGAATCTTTAAAATAAAAAGTCTTGTTAAAGGTTTTAGAGAAGAACTAAAAAAACGACTAAAGAAAGTAAAATACCCCAATTTGTATAAAAGATAAATGCTTTAACGTATTTTTTACAATGATAAAAATGGAATAACTGTATATTTACATAATTTTTAAAGTTAATATGCAGCAAAATTATATTCCGTTTAAAGATACCGGTTATTTTTCACCGTTAATAACTGATTATTTGGATGAAAAAGATGAATTAAAACCGTTTTATAATCGTTTTCCAAAGCTTGAGAACTTTAAAGCGCAAGTAGAGGAAAAACAACAATCGTTTTCAGCCAATTCTCGAGCTGTTTTGGCGGCACGCTTAGAACATCAATACAAAAATATAGAGGCATCAAAATCCACCTTAAAGAATATAGAATTATTAAAAGCCGATAATACGTTTACGATTACCACAGGGCATCAGCTTAATTTATTTACAGGGCCTTTGTATTTTCTGTATAAAATAATTTCAACAATAAATCTAACTACGCAGCTAAAAGAACGCTATCCTAACTACAATTTCGTCCCAATATATTGGATGGCGACGGAGGATCACGATTTTGAAGAAATTAATTACTTTAATTTTAAAGGCAAAAAAATACAGTGGAATACAACATCACAAGGTGCGGTTGGTGGATTATCTACCAACGGATTAGATAGGGTTTTAGACTTGTTTTCTAAAGACCTTGGTCATGGTCAAAATGCCGATTTTTTAAAAACACTCTTTGAAAACGCCTACGTAAAACATGATAATTTAAGCACTGCAACACATTATTTGGCCAACCAATTGTTTAAAGCTTATGGTTTGGTCATTATAGATGCCAATGATGCGTCTTTAAAAGAACAATTTACACCATTTATTGAAAATGAGTTGTTAAATAGTACATCGTATAAAACGGTTGCTGCTACCAATACACAACTTGAAAAAACCTATAATATTCAGGTTAACCCAAGAGAAATTAATCTGTTTTATTTAAAAGAAAATTTACGCGAACGTCTTGTTTTTGAAAACGGACTTTATAAAGTGAATAATACGGCTATTACGTTCACAAAAGACGCTATTTTAGATGAAGTAAAACAGCATCCCGAACGGTTTTCGCCAAATGTGATTATGCGGCCCTTATACCAAGAAGTTATCTTGCCAAACCTGTGTTATATTGGTGGCGGTGGCGAATTATCGTACTGGTTGCAGTTAAAACCGTTTTTTGATGCGGTTAAAGTGCCCTTTCCTATTTTGTTATTGCGTAACTCGGTTTTAATTCAAAACGAAAAGCAGCAAGAAAAGCTCAAGAAATTAAAGATATCGAAAGCAGACTTGTTTTTACAACCCGATGCCTTTATTAATAAAAAGGTAAGACAGATTTCGGATATTGACATCGATTTTTCGCCTCAAAAAGAACAGCTTAACAAGCAATTTCTGGCATTATACGAATTGGCAGCACAAACCGATAAGAGTTTTTTAGGTGCCGTAAAAGCTCAAGAAGTTAAACAATTAAAAGGCTTAGATCATCTTGAAAAACGTCTGCTTAAAGCCCAAAAACGAAAATTGGCAGATCAAGTTTCTAGAATGCGCGACCTTCAAAGGGACTTATTCCCTAATGGCAGTTTGCAAGAACGAAACAGTAATTTCTCGGAGTTTTATCTGGAATATGGAGATTCCTTAATCGCGAATTTAGTTACAAGTTTACAGCCTCTAAAAAACGAATTTTTAATACTTAGTTTATAGCCAATGCATAAAATTGACATGGATTTAGTCGAAATGACTATGGATGTTATGAAATATACCATCGATAGGATTTCTTCAACAAAACATAAAATTGGTAAGCCTAAAAAAGCCGAAGAACTCAAGGCTTTAGTTGGCGAAACCGTCACAAAAAAGGGAATTGGGGGTGAGTACGCCTTCGATCTGTGGAAGAAACATTTAGCCAAAGCCAATGTGCCTATAGACCATCCCCGGCATTTAGCCTTTGTACCTGCAGCGCCCACACGAGCGTCTATCATGTTCGATTTGGTAACATCGGCATCTAGTATTCACGGCGCGTATTGGATGGAAGGTGCTGGTGGTATTTTTTGCGAAAACGAAGCCATGCGCTGGATGGTGTCTTTAACAGGATTACCAGAAGGGGCTTTTGGTGTCTTTACGAGTGGAGGTACAGCTGCAAATTTATCGGCTATTGTCACTGCTCGAGAGCATTGGAGAGAAAATGAAGCTTTTAAAGGCGAAAAAGGCTTAATCATCACTTCAATTGGTGCCCACTCTTCAATTAAAGCTATGGCAAAAGTGGCCGATGTGGATATTTTGCTAGTCGATACCGAAGATGTTATGCACGGTAAGGCCTTACAAGACACCATCGATAATTTAACAACACATCAACGTAGGCGTTTATTTGCAATTGTAGCAACTGGAGGCACTACCAATGCTGGTATTATTGACGATTTAGAGGGTATTGCTACTATTTGTGAAGAAGAAAATTTATGGTTTCATATAGACGCTGCCTATGGTGGTGGCGCATTAATGGCCGATTCGGTAAGGCATTTGTTTAAAGGTATTGAGCGCGCCGATAGCATTACTATCGACCCACATAAATGGATGTTCTCGCCTTACGATTGTGGTGCGGTAATTTATAAAGACCCAGAATTGGCAAAGCGAGCCCACGCTCAAGAAGGCTCTTATTTGGACATTTTTAAAGATGAAGGGGCGCATGGTTTCAATCCATCCGATTATCAAATACAGTTAACACGACGTGTTAGAGGTTTGCCGTTGTGGTTTTCGTTAGCCACTCACGGTACAGATCGTTATAAAGAAGCGGTTGAGCGTGGAATTGAACTCGCACAAATAGCAGGGCGATTAATTGAAGAAAACCCAAATGTTGAATTGGTGCGCGAACCCAGTTTGTCTTGTGTATTATACAGAAGAATAGGTTGGGAGCCTGAAGATTATACGCATTGGACATATGAAAACCATAAAAAAGGATTCGCCTTAGTCACGCCAACAAAATGGAAAACAGGCAATACCTTTGAAACCGTTTCGCGTTTTTGTTTTGTCAATCCAGATACAACTGAAGAAGACATCAAATTAATTTTAGATTCTATGGTTTAAAAAAAAAAAGCAAAAAATTGTTAAACAAGAACTAGTCCATATCAAATCAATTATTATTTTTGCGCATGCAACATGATAAAGTATTAATTTTAGACTTCGGATCGCAATACACTCAACTTATTGCACGTAGAGTTAGAGAACTCAATATTTATTCCGAGATACATCCATTCAACAAAATTCCAACAAATTTAGACGATTACAAGGCTGTGATTCTGTCTGGTAGTCCATTTTCTGTAAGAGGAGATGCTGCTTTGCATCCAGATTTATCTGAGATAAGAGCTAAAAAGCCATTGCTAGCCGTTTGCTACGGCGCGCAATATTTAGCGCATTTTTCTGGCGGCGAAGTCACACCATCGAACACTAGAGAATATGGTCGTGCTAATTTGTCTTTTGTTAAAAGTGATGACGATTTCTTTAAAAATATAAATGAAGGCAGCCAAGTGTGGATGAGCCATAGTGATACCATTAAGCAATTACCTACAAATGGTGTTTTATTGGCCAGCACAAAAGATGTTGAAAATGCTGCTTATAAAATTGAAGGTGAAACGACTTATGCCATTCAATTTCATCCAGAAGTGTATCACTCAACCGATGGGAAAAAGCTTCTAGAAAACTTTTTAGTGGGTATAGCTGGACTTAACCAAGATTGGACACCAGATTCTTTTGTTGAAGAAACGGTTGAAGCCATTCAAGAAAAAGTAGGAAATGATAAGGTGGTTTTAGGGCTCTCTGGTGGTGTCGATTCCACAGTATCTGCGGTTTTGTTAAATAAAGCTATTGGAAAAAACCTATATTGTATTTTCGTAAATAACGGCTTGCTTCGAAAAAATGAATTCGAAAGTGTGTTAAAGCAATACGAGGGTATGGGCTTAAACGTAAAGGGCGTTGATGCTTCAAAACGTTTTTTAGCTGCCTTAAAAGGTGTTGAAGATCCAGAAGAAAAGCGCAAGGCCATTGGTAATGCGTTTATCGAGGTTTTCGATGATGAAGCCAATAAGCTGGAAGACGTAAAATGGTTGGCACAGGGTACTATTTATCCAGATGTTATCGAGAGTGTTTCGGCAACAGGTGGCCCATCGGCAACTATTAAATCTCACCATAATGTTGGTGGTTTACCAGATTTTATGAAGCTTAAAATTGTGGAGCCACTTCGTGCTATTTTTAAAGATGAAGTGAGACGCGTTGGGGCGACTTTAGGCATAGATCCAGAATTATTAGGGCGTCACCCCTTTCCAGGACCAGGACTAGGCATTCGTATTTTAGGCGATATTACAGCCGAAAAAGTACAAATGCTTCAAGAGGTTGATGCGATTTTTATTAACGGTTTAAAAGAATGGGGACTATACGATAAAGTATGGCAAGCAGGCGCCATGTTGCTCCCAGTAAATAGTGTTGGTGTAATGGGCGATGAGCGTACTTACGAAAAATGTGTGGCCCTTAGAGCCGTTGAAAGTACCGATGGTATGACTGCCGATTGGGTGAATTTACCTTACGAGTTTCTTCAAAAAATATCAAACGATATAATAAATAAAGTAAAAGGCGTTAATAGAGTAGTGTACGATATTAGTTCGAAACCACCAGCAACTATTGAATGGGAATAATTTTGAATGGCTAAAGGCTTAAACAAGTGTGCCTGCATTTGGGATTGAACGGTATGTTCCAGCTCGCCGACTATAAAAGGAAGCGAGTAGTGAAATTAAAAACATAAAATAGTAATTTTGGCATACTGTATGCTTGTAAAACTATAGAAGTAGCTTTTATTTTAAAAAGAAACGTATATAATTTAAATAGCTATGTTTGCAATACTTATTTTCGATTAGACATTAATAATATGAATAAAATTTTATTAGCATCGCTTTTGTTTTTAGTATTTGGTTTTACAACGGTTACTGCTCAAGATTTCGAGATGCATCAAGTTAAAAGCGGTGAAACCGTCGAGGCTTTAGCGCGACAATATGCCGTTTCGCCATCTGATATTTATAAATTGAATCCAGATGCGAAAAAAGGCTTGAAACCAAACACGATTTTAATTATTCCAGTTTCTAAAGCTCAAGAACCTAAAATCACGACGGTGAAAACATTAGATGGTTTTAAAAGTCATAAAACCAGAAGAAAAGAAACCTTGTATGGCTTGTCTAAAAAATACAATGTATCTGAAGATGAGATAAAAAAATACAATAAATTTTTATACTCAGCACCACTTAAAAAAGGAGATAGGCTTCAAATTCCCGTTTTTAAAGTTACCCACGAAACTGAAGAAACTAATAGAGTTTACGTGGTAAAACCTAAAGAAGGTAAATGGCGAATTGCTTATAAATTTGGAATCTCGGTAGCCGAATTAGAAGCGCTTAATCCTGAAATGGGTGAGGTTTTAAAGGAGGGACAAGAAATTTTAGTGCCCAAAATTGCTGAAGATGATAAACGCTTAGTAGACGAAAGATATAGCTATTATGAGGTGCTTCCTAAAGAAGGGTTTTACCGTTTAAAAATTAAACTGGGCTTAGACCAAGAGCAATTAGAACTCTTAAACCCAGAATTGAAAGAAACAGGTTTAAAGGTTGGTATGATTTTAAAAATACCGTTTTCTAAGGCGGATTCCTTAGAAGATATCAAAGCCATCAATTTATCTGAAAATATTACAGACTTTAAAGAAAAGCGCATTGCTGTCATGTTGCCTTTTAGGTTAAATAAAGTCGATTTTAAATCGAAATCAAATACTACAAAAAGCATCACTAATGACCCGTATTTAAATGCGTCCTTAGATTTTTATTCGGGTGTTTTATTAGCTGTAGATTCCTTAAAAAAATTAGGAGTTTCACTAAGGATGGATGTTTACGATACTAAGTTTGATGTTAACGAAGTTTCAAAGATAATCGATAATGGCGATTTTAAAACTGTCGATGCCGTAATTGGTCCTTTAACCTCAAATACTTTTGAAAAGGCAGCAACCAAATTAAAAAACTATAATGTACCAATTGTTTCTCCAATTGGTTTGAATTTGAAATTACATGATAATGTGTTTCAATCCAGACCAACAAACGATAAATTAAAAAGTGCCATCGTTCATTTTGTAAAGAAAGATAGTACGACAAATAACATAGTTGTTATTTCAGATTCGAAACACACTCAAGTTTCAAACGGCGTAAAGCGGGATTTTGCTCAAGCCGAACAAGTGTATTCCAGAAAGAATGACAAAACTGGTGATGATGAGTTTTTTGTAATGAAAGAAGATATTGAAGCTGCGTTAAAACCTGGTAAAAATATTGTGTTTTTAGAGACCAAAGACGAGGGGTTTGTTTCTAATGTAACAAGCATTTTAGCATCGTTGATAAAAGAGGAGGATAAAAGAACGAATACTCCAGCGGTACATATTACTTTGGTTACAACAAACATGAATGCTGCTTTTACCGGCGATGGGGTGTCTAACGAGCATTTATCGAAATTGCAGTTTCATTATGCAACCACATCTAAAACCTATAATGAAAGTGATAATAATACGTTTGTAAATCGTTACAAAAAACTGTACAACGCGACGCCAAATAGTGCAGCGGTTAAAGGTTTCGATCTAACGATGGATGTTGTGTTAAGACTGGTAACCTCTGAAAATTTATATAGTTCTGTCACCAATAGTCCACTAACAGAATATGTAGAAAATAAATTTTTATACAAGAAAAAACTTTTAGGAGGCTATTATAATGACACGGTTTATTTAGTGAAGCTTCAAGACTTAGAAATTGTTGAGGTTGTGCAATAAACATGGTTTTTAAAAAAATACAAAGTATCTATTTAGTTTGTTTAAGTTTCTTCTAGCTTTATATTTTACCTTTTTGGTTTATAATGAGCCTCCAATGGTTTGGCGGGAGTCTTATAAATTATCATGGTCGGATTTTAAAGGAGAACCAAACTACGAGGTGAGCGCTTCGGCAATCACGGCGTCTGGAATTTCTTTTCGGTTTTCAATCACTGAAAAAGACGCGCATATTATGAGTTTTACGACGGAAGTGCTTTGTCATTTCTACCCCGAAAAATCATGGTACAAACCAGATGAGCGTAGTGATACCCTTTTAAAGCACGAACAATTGCATTTTGATATCACAGAACTGCATGCGCGTAAACTTAGATATGCTATTGCAGAGCTCAAGGTCTCTAAATCGCTTAAAAAGGAGTTAAAAACACTAAATAATCGTGTAATTAAGGCGCTTACAGCAATGCAAAAACGTTACGATAACGAAACCAATTATTCTAGAAATGATGAGAGTCAAATAAAATGGCAAACCTTCGTTTCAGAAGAACTCGAAAAACTATCACAATTTAAATCAAAGCCCTAGTTTTTTACACAACCATTTTATACCAAATTAACCATACGACATTTCAAAACTTAATTGGTATAATGAATAGCAAATTCAATTTTTAATTTGGTATGGTATGTTTAGTTGTGTTATCTGTTCTATTTTAATAAAATGCCTAAAAGTATATTTATGATTCCTGATAAAGAATTTTTAATAAAACTGGCCTATACCAAAATGCCATATGGTAAATATAAAGATCGGTATTTAATTGACTTACCCGAGTATTATATAGTTTGGTATAATAATAAGGGGTTTCCTAAAGGGAAATTAGGGGATATGCTTAAACAGGTCTATGAGCTTAAACTAAACGGATTAGAAGATTTAATACGTAATATTAGGAAACAGTATCCCAGATAATATTGGCGTTTCTTTTTAACTGGGGCAACCTATACTTTTTAAAATTTTTATACGATTTTGAAAAGGTTGCAATAGACATTTTTAATTCTAAACACATAAAAAAACCACTTTTTGTAATTTGCAAAAAGTGGTTTTTAAGTGTAAGGATAAAGTTCTTGTTTTTATTTTAACCATTCAACTTTTCCAGTATCCATATCGTAAACCGCACCAGCTATTTTTATTTCGCCATTAGCTTCCATTTCTTTTAGAATTGGGCTCTGAGTTCGAATTTGGTCTATGGTGTTTTTTATATTGCTTTCGCAAACCATGTGCACAAACTCCTCATTTTTCGATGTGCGCTCGCCTTCATATTCTACAGTTTCAAGTGCAGGCTTTATTTTGCTTAACATTGGTGTAATGTTTCCTAATTTTACGTCGTCTATAGTCGATTTTACCGCACCACAGTGTTCGTGTCCTAGAACTAGTACTAATTTTGAACCTGATACTTTACAAGCATATTCCATACTTCCTAAAATATCTTCATTCACAAAATTACCAGCAACACGTGCAACAAATAAATCGCCAATTCCTCTATCGAAAACATCTTCAACAGGAACTCTACTGTCTACACAAGATAAGATAATGGCTTCCGGAAATTGTCCTGAGATTGTTTTTCTTCTTTGCGCCGAGAGGTCTCTTTGAGTTAAATCGTTATTAGTGAATCTAACATTTCCTTCTTGAAGATTTTTTACAACATCATCTGGTGTTAAAGCATCTTGTTTTTCTTTGGTTAGAACGTCCTCCACGAGCACATTGGTCTCAGGTGCTTCTGTTACGGGAGTTGTTTTTTTCTCTTGATTACATGCAGTAATAGCAAAAATTGCTAAAGAAAGTGCAATAAATTTAATTTTACTTTTCATTGTTTTGTGTTTAATTTTAATAATTGATTATGCTTAGTTTATATTTTAACGGTTTTAACACGATGGGTACTAAATTAATTTAAAGCATGTCGAGCTTGCGGTTATGCCCTGCTCAGAGCTCATCGAGTAAAAGCAAACATATAAAATTTAACAGTATTAACCAATATATTCTTTAAAAAAATAATAATTGTTTGCTATTATATCATTTGACTTCTAATAATGGTATTAAGTTTTAAATTCCACTTCGCTAATAAGTTTGCTTTTAGTTTCTTGTAATTTAAAAATCGTTTAAGTGGTATTATGTAGTCTAGTTTATACTAGTGTTTATAAATTAATTATATGAATTAGAAGCTTGCAAACACAAAATAAACTTGCTTGATAGACTATGTTCTGCTTATAATTTTCTTCTTTGATTATTTAAAAATAATTCAGTTTCGAATATAATGATGCATTAATTTTTGAAATATTTATAAAAAAAATAAGCCTGTTTCAACTTATTGAAACAGGCTTAAAATTATTGATCTGTAAAAAAGATTAATTAATCCTCTTTTTTATCTTCTCTTGGTTTTCTATCATCACGTCCGCGATTATCTCTACCTCGGTTATTATCACGACCTCCAGAGCGTTTATCATCTCTTGGTGGTCTAGCCACATAACCTTCTGGTTTTGGTAATAGGGCTTTACGCGATACTTTTTCTTTACGTGTTCTTGGATCTACACCAAAATATTTCACATCAAAAACATCACCCATATTTACAACATCTGTAACGTTTTCGGTGCGTTCCCAAGCCAATTCACTGACGTGTAATAAAACTTCGTTTCCTGGTGCTTCGGTATATTCTACAACGGCACCAAAATCTAGCATTTTAATAACTTTAACCTCGTAAACGCTGCCTACTTGAGGTTTAAATAATAAGGCGTCAATTTTGGCTAAAACAGCTTCAATACCTTCTTGACCAACTCCTAATATTTCTATAATACCTTCTTCAGTAACGGGGTCTTCGTTAATTACGATAGTGGTATTGGTTTCTTTTTGCATTTCTTGGATCACTTTTCCGCCAGGTCCAATTAAGGCACCAATAAATTCGTTTGGAATGCGTCTAGTCACGATTTTTGGAGCGTGAGCTTTCACATCTTCGGCAGGAGCTGCAATGGTTTCTGCCATTTTATCTAAAATATGCAAACGACCTTCGCGCGCTTGTTTTAGTGCATTTACTAAGATCTCGTAGCTAAGGCCTTTAATCTTAATATCCATTTGGCATGCCGTAATTCCTTGAGAAGTACCTGTTACTTTAAAGTCCATGTCTCCTAAGTGGTCTTCATCGCCCAAAATATCAGACAATACCGCATAGCGATCACCATCGGAAATTAAACCCATAGCAATACCAGAAACTGGTCTTTTCATTTTTACCCCAGCATCCATTAAAGCCATTGTACCAGCACAAACGGTTGCCATAGAAGACGATCCGTTAGATTCTAATACTTCAGAGACTACGCGAACTGTGTAAGGACAATCTTCTGGTATCATTCCTTTTAAACCTCGTTGTGCTAAGTTACCATGTCCAATTTCTCGTCTTGACGTTCCTCTTAGTGGTCTAGCTTCGCCTGTACAAAAAGGAGGGAAGTTATAATGTAAGTAGAAGTTTTCTTCACCTTCGTACGATGGCATATCAATTTTATTGGCATCTCTTGAGGTTCCAAGGGTAACCGTTGCTAGTGCTTGAGTTTCACCACGTGAGAATATTGAAGAACCATGTGCAGATGGTAAATAATCTACCTCCGACCAAATCGGTCTAATCTCATCGGTTTTTCTACCGTCTAATCGTAAGCCCTCACTTAGGGTTAACTCTCGAACGGCTTCTTTTTCGGCTTTATCGAAGTATCCTCCAACAAGATGACCAAATTCTTCCATTTCTTCTTCGGTGAACGAAGCGATTATCTCTTCTTTTACTGCAGCGAAAGCGTTGCCACGCTCGGTCTTAGAAGTTCCTTTCTTGGCTATGGCGTAACATTTATCGTATGCTAAGTCGTGTATTCTTTTTTCTAAATCTGCGTTTACTTCGGCAGTTTCGTATTCTCGAACTTCTTTTTTGCCAAATGCTTCAGCTAAACGTAATTGTGCTTCAATTTGAACTTTAATAGCATCGTGGGCAAATTTAATAGCATCAGCCATTTCTTCTTCAGAAATTTCATCCATTTCACCCTCTACCATCATTACAGAATCTGTAGAGGCGCCAATCATCATCTCTAAATCAGAATCGGCTAATTGCGCTCTTGTTGGGTTAATAACAAATTCACCGTTAACACGGGCCACTCGAACTTCAGAAATTGCACATTCAAATGGTATGTCAGACAATTGAATGGCTGCAGAAGCCGCTAAACCAGCCATGGCTTCAGGCATAACATTGTCATCATGAGACATTAATTGAATCATGACTTGGGTTTCTGCATGATAATCTTTTGGGAACAATGGTCGTAAAACGCGATCCACTAAACGCATGGTTAAGACTTCACTATCACTTGGTCTGGCTTCTCTTTTAAAGAACCCTCCAGGATAACGACCTGCTGCGGCGTATTTCTCACGGTAATCTACTGTTAGAGGTAAAAAGTCCACATCAGATTGTTTGTAATTAGAGACTACAGTACCTAATAATACACAATTTCCAGACTTTACAACAACGCTTCCATGCGCTTGTTTTGCTAATTTTCCAGTTTCAATAGAAATTTCTCTACCGTCACCTAGGTCAATGACCTCTTTAAAAACTTTTGGAATCATAAATTTTTTAATTCTAATTAAACAATGGTCGTTGTGTTGTGTGTAGTTGTTGTGTGTGACCAATGAAAAACTAATTATCTCGAATTTAATTCAAGATCTGCTTAATTATAAAAATACGCTGTTTAAAACTCTTGCGTTCGAGTGTTTTTTATTTGGGCGTTCCTTAAAGGCCGGGCTTTCCACTGTATCTTTTTTGCTTTTAATGGCAAAAAAGGATGCCGTATCAATCCCTAACGCAAAAACAAAAAAGAGGCTTTTAAAGCCTCTCTTTCTTATTTTCTTAAACCTAATTCTTTAATGATAGCACGATATCTTAAAATATCTTTCTTGGTTAGGTAATCTAATAGCGCACGACGCTTACCAACAAGCATTACTAAAGAGCGCTCGGTATTATAATCTTTACGATTGTTTTTTAAGTGCTCGGTTAAGTGGTTAATACGTTGTGTAAATAACGCAATTTGTCCTTCTGCGCTGCCAGTGTCGTGCTTTCCTTTACCGTGTTTGGCAAAAAGCTCCTGCTTTTCTTCTTTTGATAAATACATTCTAATATTATTGTAAATGATTGTTATGTACATGGAAGCTTTTCTTCCAAGCGGCAAATATACTAATTAAAATTATATTTATATTTATTTTTTGTGATAAAAATATTTTGAGCATTAAGACCTCACGGTTTTTGGCACGGCTGCTTTTTGGGTTAGTGTTTGCGTGTTTAAAATAGATAAGGCTAATCGCTTGGCTAAAGCTTTTGAGATAATGCTTTTGATGTCTAATAAAAAAAAAACGACTCATAAATTTAAGATTACGAGCCGTTATATTTATTAAATACAGATTACTAATTAAGCACGCATAGGCTGGTTAGTAATAAGATCGATATATTTATTTACTTGATCTTTTAACTCTTTTCTATGGCTTATAAAATCTAAAAAGCCGTGTTCTAGCAAAAACTCTGAAGTTTGAAAACCTTCTGGCAATTCTTTACCTGTGGTATCTCTTACAATTCTCGGACCAGCAAAGCCTATTAAAGCGCCTGGTTCGGCAATATTAATATCGCCTAGCATGGCAAAAGATGCCGTTGTACCTCCTGTGGTTGGGTCTGTACATAGTGAGATGTATGGTATGCCTGCATCTGCTAATTGCGCCAACTTTACCGATGTTTTTGCTAATTGCATGAGAGATAAAGCAGCTTCCATCATACGTGCACCTCCAGATTTGGAGATTATCATGAAAGGAAGTTTGTGTTTTAAAGCATAGTCTGCCGCTCGTGTAATTTTTTCACCAACAACACTACCCATAGAGCCACCTATAAAACCAAAATCCATACAAGAAATAACTATTTCTTTGCCTTTAGATTTTCCTACGGCACTGCGAACGGCGTCTTTTAACTTTGTTTTTTCTTGAGCTGCTTTTAAACGGTCTGGATACTTTTTGGTATCCTCAAACTTTAAGGGGTCTTTAGATTCTAAATTAGCATCTAATTCTTTAAACTTATTGTCATCAAACAAGATTTCAAAATATTCCTTACTGCCAATTCTAACATGGTAGCCATCTTCTGGACTTACATAAAAGTTTTTTTCTAATTCTTCAGCGTCTACAATTTTTCCTGTTGGGGATTTGTACCAAAGTCCTTTCGGGGTATCTTTTTTTTCTTCTGTACTCGTGTGTATTCCTTTTCCTTTTCTTTTAAACCAAGACATAATGATTTGCTGTTTTAAATTTACGATGTTTAAGATTGTTTAATCTATTTCTATCGTGAATTGTGTTGTGGATTGTAGTTTTTCGTTGTATATCTATGTACACTACAAGCCTGATTACAAAATTAAAGCTTTATTTCAATTTCGTGGCAAGCCTTAAGCGATTTTTGTTAACGAAACTCTAAAAACCCTTCTGTAGTCTATTTTTACCACAGTTTTTTATGAAAATGACCTTCCGTATGGTAAGATCTTTACGGTGTTCTCATACCGTTTATAATGTATTTACATTGTTTAAATCTTCAAAAGCCTTTTTTAAACGTGCTATAAATGTTTTTTCGCCTTCACGCAGCCAAACACGAGGATCGTAGTATTTTTTATTTGGGAGGTTTTCACCATCAGGATTTCCAATTTGCCCTTTTAAATACTCGGCTTTATCTTTCATATAATCGCGTACTCCAGTAGTGAAAGCATACTGTAAATCGGTATCGATATTCATTTTAATAACACCATAACTTATGCCTTCTCGAATTTCTTCAAGCGAAGACCCAGAACCTCCGTGAAATACAAAATCAATATGATTGTGCTCTACCCCATATTTTTTTGAGATGTATTCTTGTGAGTTCTTTAATATTTTTGGGGTGAGTTTTACGTTACCTGGTTTGTAAACACCGTGCACATTACCAAACGCCGCTGCAATTGTAAACTGCGAACTTACTTTGCTTAATTCTTCGTAAGCATAAGCTACCTCTTCTGGTTGCGTGTATAATTTAGAGTCGTCTACATCGGTATTATCCACACCATCTTCTTCGCCTGTAATTCCCAACTCAATTTCTAAAGTCATGCCAATTTTCGACATTCTTTCTAAATAGGTTTTACAGATGGCAATGTTTTCTTCGATAGGTTCTTCTGATAGGTCAATCATATGTGAACTGAATAAAGATTTTCCAGTTTCTTTAAAATGAGTTTCACTAGCATCTAATAAGCCATCTATCCAAGGTAATAATTTTTTTAGCGCAATGGTCGGTGTGCAAAATAACGGTAGCACCATAAGCCTCAGCTAAAGTGTGTATATGTTTTGCCCCAGCAACGGCACCAGCTATGGCCGCTTTTTGATTTTCGTTACCGAGTCCTTTACCGGCATTAAATTGGGCACCACCATTGGAGAATTGAATAATTACTGGCGCATTTAAATCTTTTGCGGTTTCTAAAACAGCATTAATAGTATCTGAACCTACTACGTTAACTGCAGGTAGTGCATAATTATTCGCTTTTGCATGGTTAAAAATAGCTTGCACTTCTTTACCTGTCGCAACACCTGGCTTTATATTGTGTCCCATTGTAATTTTAAATTGATTAATAGTTTAATTAAGCTTTCAAAAGTAATGAATTTTAAATAATTATTTTTATTGTTCGGCTTGAAAGACTTAATCCTAGACTAAAACGATGTAGTTTTTTGTTTTTTTACATCTTTTTTACAAGCGTTTAATACCAATTTAGTTTTGAAATGTCGTCTTATTAATTTCAATTATTTTTTGTTCAGATGAGATATAAAATCAAAGTATAGCAGCCTGGGTTATGGTTTTATTTTATACCGAAATATGAGCGAAAAAGAACTGCGAAGCACATCATGAACACCTATTTATAAATATAGAGAAATGTGAGTAAACGAATTATGGGCGACATGACATGGCTAAGTTGGTATAAAAGATTTATGAAACCACTTGTAGGTTATTTGAAGATAGCCTTACTACAAATAGGATTAGATTGTAACTGAGGTGTGTACTGTAAAATTTTGTTTAAGCACTTGTTAAAACGGATAGTTTATACCTATATTATATACCGCCTTGGCGAAGTTATAATCGTTAAACCAACGATTTTGATCTCTGTAAAACGGATCGTAAGTTTTAAAACCGATATCGAATCTGAAAACAAAAAAGCTAAAATCGTAGCGTAAACCAAAACCAGAGCCAATGGCAATATCTTTTAAAGAGTTAAAATTGGTAAACGTGGCGTCGTTGTCTTCTACATCGTCTAACACGTTCCAAATATTTCCTGAATCTATGAATACAGCGCCATGTAATTTTTCGAAAATTTTAAAACGTTGCTCTATACTTAACGCTAACTTTAGGTTGGCTTCATTAAACTCGTCTGTGGTCTCCGAGCTACCTGGACCTAAACTATAAGCAGTCCAAGCTCGATTATCGTTTACACCTCCAGCAAAAAAACTTTTAGAAAATGGTATGTTTGACGAGTTTCCATAAGGAATAGCGATACCTAAAAAACTGCGCACCGCTAATACGTTATTTCGACCTAAATCCCAATGCTTAATATAATCAAATTCTGTTTTTACGTATTGAGAATAGGCCACATTAAACAGCTCATATTGATTGGAATCATTTTTATTAATTCCAAATAGCTTAGAGGCGTTTGCTAGCAAGTTTCCTGCGGCTTCTATTTTAAAACGGAATATGGAGAAATCATCATCAAATAAATTCTCTCGGTTGTTTTCTGTAAAACTAAAGCTAGTGGAGAAAATTAGGTTGTTTTCGGTAAGTCGTTTTTTTCGTTCATCAATACTATTTACGGTCTTATACGCTTCAGGATTGTTAGTTTCGAAACTGCTATCGTCTAATACTAAATTAATAAACTGGTCGGCACTTTCCTGTATTAAAATTTCGTTGTTGTTTTCATCTAGCGTTATAAATTCGGCTGGTGTGTTGTACTGATTAATGGCGATGTTTTCGAGTGTTTTAAACGTATTTTGATAAATTCCGAAATAATTCGCAATATTCAGGTTTCTAACATATTGTACATTAAATAAATCCAATCTGTTGGTCGCTTTAGATGTTGGTTGCCATTTGTAACTAAATGTACCTGTAAAGGTTTGTTTGTCTAAACCTATATTAGTTTGGCTTGTGGCCGATAAACTAATTCTAGTACTTGCTAGCATGTGTTTAGGAACAATTTTCTCGGTATTAAAGGGTGAAAATAATCGAGGTATCGTTAATTTTAAATCGGCTCCAAACTCATTAATATCAAAAAACTGGTCGCGTTTGTTCGCAGCATCTTTAGAAGCACCAATAGATGCTATAGCCGATATTTCCAGAGTTTCTGCCCCTCGAAATATATTTCTTATCATTAAGCTTGGATTTAATGCGAAACCAAAAGATTGTATGTTACTTTGCGATACTTCGGCACTAAAACCTAAACCGAATTTTTTTAGAGGCGCTAAGTTTATATTTGCCGTTAGGGTAGAATCTGTATTTTCTACATAATTAATATCTGGGTATTTAAAGGTGCGTAATTCGCTTAAATGCCTGTATGTACGCGTACGATCTATGTCTCTAAAAGCTTTGAATGGGCTTATAAAAACAGCATCTGTTAATGCTTTTGGTCTAAAACGCATTTTATCGTAGCTATATAATTTATACCCATTATAAAGTAAAGAATCTTGGTAAGCTTTAGTTCTGTTTTCGAAAGCGTAATCGGTTACTATATTTACATTTTTCACCTTATAAATCTTAAAAGGTTGGCGTATGGTGGTATCTTGAGTCCGAATCGCTCTGTCTTGAATAATTAGGTTAATGTTGGCTTTTTTATTGGTTTTAACAGTATCTACAGTAAAACGTATATAATCTTGATTGAAATGGTACACACCAGAGTTTCGCATTTCGGTTGCAATTCTTTCACGCTCCATGCCTAAAACGGGAATATTGTACTGATTGTTTTGTTGTATTAACGATTCTTTTTTAATGTTTTGGTATAGTGAATCTATTACGGGCGATTTAATACTAACAGTTAGAGAATCGATAATAAATGGTTCTCCGTGTGTCACAAAGTAATCTATAGAAGCTCTTTTATTGTCGGTTTTATCGATTTCATAAGCAACATCAACAGCGCTCCAACCATTAAATTTATAATAGGCTTCTAGTCGGTTTGCCGTCTTTTTTGTTTTTTCTTCATCAACAATAACAGGAGGTTCCCCAGTTTCTTTTAACCAATTATTGAAACCAAGAGCAGTGGCTTTAAGTTTATCCACTTGTTTTTGAGAGTACCTTCTTTTTAAGCGTTCCCGTTTTTTAGGTTTTTTATCTAACCAAACTTCAAAAATGGAATCTCTGTTTGGGCGTGCTAAATTAAAAATGTGCAGTCTTAAATTCCCAATTATAGGAAGCTTGCTATTGGTTTTTTGATGTATTAAACTATTTACGGCTTCGGTCTTGTTTTTTTTGTCGTTAACATATACCGTGTTTTCTGTAAGTAAATACTCATTGCTAGAAACCCTTTTAACGGTAGTACAAGACGCTAAAAATGCGGTAATACATAGAAATATCGATATTTTATAGAGGCGTTTCTGCAATGAAATTAAATTTAATTCAAATTAACGATCAATTGTTAAGAAATGTTGTTCTGACTAACAAAAATAATGGCGCGATATAATATCTTCAAAAATACATTATTTCTGTAAAAATCTACCTAAATAAATGCAACGAGATGTGACTGTGTTAATATTTTTCATTTCTTTATCAAATTAAAAACTAACAATCAAAAAAAGATGGCATGCTCTCTAAAAACCAGATTAAATTAATAGCGCAGTTAAAGCAAAAAAAATATAGAATACAGCAGGGTTTTTTTGTGGTTGAAGGCTTAAAAACAATCCAAGAACTGCTGCAGTCTAACTTAAAGCTTCATGCATTATATACTACTGAAAGCTTCAATATTGATGCCAAACATGAAGTTTTAATTTCCGAAAGAGAACTAAAACGCATTAGTTTTCTTAGCACCCCTAACAAAGCGCTTGCAATTTTCGAAATACCAAAACCAAAACCTGTGAACATTAACGGATTAATTGTCGCCCTCGATGCCATTAGAGACCCCGGGAATTTGGGTACAATTATTAGACTTTGTGATTGGTTTGGAATAAAAGATTTGGTTTGTAGTAAAGAAACGGTTGATTGTTTTAACCCTAAAGTTGTACAGGCGACCATGGGGTCGATAACACGAGTTAATATAAATTATGTGGATTTGGTAGATTTCTTAAAAGAAACAGATTTACCTGTTTTTGGTGCCTTTATGGACGGTGAAACCATTTACACAAAGCAATTGCCAGAAAAAGGTGTGTTGGTTATGGGAAATGAAGCTAATGGGATATCGAAACCTGTTGAAACACTTATAAACGAAAAAATTTCAATCCCCAGATTTGGCGATTTACAAGCTACCGAAAGTTTAAATGTAGCCACAGCAACGGCCATTCTGTTAAGCGAGTTTAAGAGGCGAATATAAGATTTAAAATATAATTTTATTGAAACGTGAAATTAATAAAAATCCCACGTGTTTTCATGCTGGCAACATTACCAGTCCAAGGACTATTAGGGTCTTCGTCTCTAATAAGCTCATCGTTAATGGCAAAAAGACCTCGAATGGACGGCGTAAATTTAAAATTGTATAGGTATAGATCTATACCGAAACCCAGTTCGTAAAAAAACATGTTTTTTTTAGTTCTAAATTGTCCGTTGCTATTATCGTCTGGGTTATTTTCGTTACTCGATAAATTTAAAGCCGTAGAAAATCCGCCAACAATAAAAGGTTTGAAATTATTAATACGCTTTGTGGAGAATTTTACTAATAACGGAATGTGTATATAAGTAGATTTAACTTCCCTGGTTAAATCTGAATTATTTAAATCTGGAAAACCAGTAAAATAAGTTTGACTGTAATACAACTCACGATTGGTTATAATTAAACCAGGCTCTAAACGAAAATCTATAAAATCATTGAGTCTTAAATTTCCAATGAGACCGACACTAAAACCAGCGCTTTTTTTTACGTATATGTCGCGTAAATCCTCGTTGTAATCAAAATTAAAATCGTAGCTGTTTATCCCTAAAAAATATCCCCAACGCAATAAGTTGTTGTCTGTGCTTCCTCTTCCTGAATTGGCATCGTAGGTTACTTTTTCTCTATTAAAAAGCTGCGCATTACAAGTATGTACAGACAAAAAGAATATAAATAATAGGCTAAGGTATTTCATTTTTATTGTTTTGATGCTGTGTAGATCGTTGCCACGCCAAAAGTTTGTGGTAAATCTGTAACATTAATAAACCCGGTTTTTCTTAAAATATTGTTTAACGCTTCGCCGTAAGGGAAAGCAGATGCCGATTCGCATAAATATTTATAAGCACTTTTGTCTTTAGAAAAGATGCTACCAATAACAGGTAAAATGTTTTTAGTGTAAAAATTATAGCCTTGTTTATAAGGCGTTTTATTGGGCACAGAGGTTTCTAAAATTACAAAAAGACCATTTGGCTTTAATACGCGAAGTATTTCTTGTAAGCCTTTTTCAAGCGTTTCAAAATTTCGAACACCAAAGGCCACCGTTATGGCATCAAAAGTATTGTCCTTAAAAGGTATGTTTTCAGAGTCACCCAAAACCATCTCTATTTTTTGCTGTAAATTTTTAGTCTTTATCTTTTCTTTACCAATCTCTAACATCCCGCTACTAATGTCTAAGCCCACAATTTTACTAGCATTCGTTTCGGCAAGATTGATGGCTAAATCTCCCGTTCCTGTGGCAATATCTAAAATGGTATCGGGATTTTTCTCGGCAACAAGAGCAACTACTTTTTTACGCCATTTTATATCAATACCAAAGGAAATAACACGGTTTAAACCATCGTAATCACCAGAAATGGTGTCGAACATTTTTGTGACTTGTTCTTTTTTTCCTAAGGTACTCTCTTTATAAGGTTTTATTTTCGACAAATCTATAATTTTTATACAAAGATAATCTTTTACAAAAGCATTATGCAACAGCTAAGCAAATATTATATTGCTATTTATTAAGGTGTCAATATTATTTTTATAGTATCTTTGTTATACTTTTTATGATACACAAATAATGAAGATAATTATTGCTGGAGCAGGTGAAGTTGGATTTCATTTGGCAAAATTATTGTCTTACGAATCTCAAGAAATAACTTTAATAGACACTAATAAAGAAAGTCTCGCTTATGCCGATACACATCTGGACATAAAAGTTATTAAAGGTGATGCCACATCCATAGCTATTTTAAAAGACGCTCGCGTAGACAGTAGTGATTTGTTAATTAGCGTGACCTCCTCAGAAACGACTAATATTACCGTTTGCGTTTTAGCGAAACAATTAGGTTCTAAACGCACTATTGCAAGAATTTCGAATACCGAATTTATTAATCATAAAGATGAAGTTGGTTTTATTAAATTTGGAATTGACGAGCTTATATCTCCAGAAGCCTTGGCCGCTTCAGAAATTCAATTATCGCTAAAAACCTCTTCATTTGATGATAATTATGAGTTTGAAGAGGGCGCGTTAACGATGGCCGGTTTAACCTTGTCTAAAGAAGCCTCTTTTGTTGGAAAAAAGGTAAAGCAAGCGGCTTCAATTTTTCCGGAAATTCATTTTATGCCCATCGCCATACAACGCTCAGGAACGCATACTACAATTATTCCTAGAGGAAACACCTTGTTTAAAGAGGGCGATAATGTGGTGTTTATAACCTCTGAAGGTGGTGCAGAAGAGCTTTGTAAACTTACAGGAAAGGTAACCCGCGAGATAAAAAACGTTATGATTCTTGGCGGGAGTCAAATTGGTTACAAAACGGGAAGAGATTTATGTAAAAAAGGCTATAAAGTTAAGCTTTTAGAGAAAAATAAAGAACGAGCTTTCGATATTGCCGACGCCTTACCAAATGTATTGGTAATTAATACCGACGGAAGGAATGTGGATATTTTAGAGGAAGAAAATATTGGTGCTATGGATGCTTTTATTGCTGTGGGCGATAATTCTGAAACCAATATTATATCTTGTTTGGTCGCCAAGTCTAAAGGTGTAAAAAAAACGATCGCTTTAGTTGAAAATATGGATTATTTTGAGTTGTCTCAATCCATTGGTATTGATACCTTAATTAACAAAAAATTATTGGCTGCAAATAATATTTTTAGATACATACGAAAAGGCGAAGTCGTTGCCATGACCAAATTAAATAACATGAATGCCGAGTTATTGGAATTTGAAGTTAAGGAAACCTCTGTGATATGTAATAAAGTTATTAAAGACATTGATTTTCCTCGCTCAGCAATTATTGGCGGTGTTATTAGAGCAGGAGAGGGGTTAATTGCCCTAGGAGATTTTAAAATACAAAAAGGCGATCGCGTTGTGGTATGTAGTTTACTTAAATCTATAAAGAGTGTTGAAAAACTATTCCTCTAATAAAGCGTTTTAATGAAGCTGAACTATAAAATTATTTTTCATTTTTTTGGCTTACTTTTATTATTTAGTGGTGGGTTTATGTTACTCGCAACACTAATTAGCCTTGTCTATAACGACGGTGTTACGCAGGAGCTATTTTCTGCGGGTCTTGTTACGCTTATAGCTGGTGGCGTAGTCATGCTTTTTACCAAACGTCACAGAAAAGAAATGAATAAACGCGAAGGTTATATTGTGGTAACTTTCGGATGGATTATTATGGCCTTATCTGGTACACTACCATATATTTTTACTGCAAGTATTCCCAGTTTCACCAACGCTTTTTTCGAGACTATGTCTGGTTTTACTACTACAGGTGCCACCATTTTAAATGATATTGAAGCGGTCCCAAAGGGCGTGTTGTTTTGGCGTAGTTTAACCCATTGGATTGGCGGAATGGGTATTATTGTACTGGCCATTGCTATTTTGCCATTACTAGGCATAGGAGGGATGCAATTATTTGCTGCTGAAGCTCCAGGGCCAAACGCCGATAAATTACACCCGAGAATTACCGATACGGCGAAGCGTTTATGGCTTATTTATTTTGCCTATACAGCTGCCGAAACTATATTGTTACAAGTAGCAGGCATGTCGTTTTTCGATGCTGTTAACCATGCCTTATCCACCTTGTCAACAGGTGGTTTTTCTACAAAAAATGCAAGTGTGGCACATTGGAACAACCAACCTATTATTCAATATATTATTATTGTTTTTATGTTTTTGGCAGGCACAAATTTCGTGCTTAGCTATTTTGCTTTTAAAGGGAAGTTTCAAAAAATATTGCACGACGAAGAGTTTAAACTCTATTTTAAGTTTATAGCTATTTTTACAGCTATAGCCGCACTTATTATTTATTTTAAGGCCGATGTTTCGGTGTCATCTATTGCACATCCCATGGTGTGGGGAGAGGCTGAAAGTGCTTTTAGGCATGGTTTGTTTCAAGTTATCTCGGTAATAACAACAACAGGTTTTGTAACCGCAGATTTCACCTTGTGGACGCCTTTTTTGGTGGTGCTCTTTTTTGGTCTTATGTTTTTAGGAGGTTCGGCAGGGAGCACATCGGGAGGTGTAAAAGTGGTACGGCATTTATTGCTCATTAAAAACGGCTTTTTAGAATTTAAACGCACCTTGCATCCCAATGCGATTGTACCGGTGCGCTATAATACCAAATCCATTTCTGGCGATATTGTATTTAATGTATTGGGCTTTTTTATTTTGTATTTGTTGTCCTTTATAATTGGGGCTTTAGGGTTTTCTTTATTAGAGATCGATTTTCAATCTTCTATTGGCTTGGCGGCGTCAAGTTTAGGAAACGTGGGGCCAGCTTTGGGTGATTTTGGTCCTGTTAACAACTATGCAAATCTGCCAAGTGTTGGTAAATGGTGGTGTAGCTTTTTAATGCTTATTGGTCGTTTAGAACTCTTTACGGTGCTTATTTTATTTACGCCTTTCTTTTGGCGGAATAGGTAGGCTGTCTTGGTGTTTTTTTACTTAATATCTATTTCATTTAAATATGAAAATCGTTTGTTTTAGTTGTTATGCCGATGATGATTCTGTAATAAAAATTGATATTCAAGCAATGCATTGAGGGATGCTGGAATAATGGAAGTATTAATTTAATGTAGTTTAGTTTTATTGGCACGAGCGTGTCGCTCGCGCCAGTGGGTTGGCAATCTATGTAGGATAAAGATATACTGGAGTTCTATTCTTTTTTTTTGAATTCAGCAAAGACAACAAGCTAAACCTATGACATGGTTAGATTTAGTGTATCCTAAATTTCTTTATGTCAGCATTATTGTTTTTACTGTTTTGTAAAAACACTATCTGAGGGAGAATTTAGCCAACGAATCTCAGTATTAGAAACTTTTTCAAAATTATAAGTTTGGATAGAAGAGCCAATTGTTACTTCGATAGAATAATTAGAATCACTTATTTCCTGTGTCACATTAGTAGTTATTTCAGAACCTTCATATAGTTCTAGAGTATCTTTATGACAAGTTGCAGAGGTTAAGGCTATCAAACAAAAATCATTGGAAGAGAATTTATAGCCACTTGAAACAGGACTTCCTTCAAGCAACCATGTTCCCTGAATCCATGAAGGTGGCGTTATTTGATTTGCTTTATTACCGTCGTCAGAAGAAGAACAAGAGATTAATCCAATAAATAAAAGAGATAAAAGTAAGATTTTTTTCATAATAAAAATATTTGTGTTTAAATTGGTTTCTTAAGATTAGCTACAAACATATACAAAAAAGCTTACAAATTAATATTAATATTAAAAACAAAAAAAAACCAGTTAATTCATTAAAAACTAACTGGTTTTATATATTTCAATTCATTAATGTCCGACAAAAGACATAAGACCGCTTCGCTAATAGACATAAGAACCAAGACTTGATTCTAACTAACTGATAAACAGAAGTACTTTAAATTAACAAAATAGCTCCTTTAAATCCTAATAATTATTTCAAATAAGCAAGGTGACATTTTAAAAAATGTGCAAAGTTCTTAATTTTAAAAGGATTGACAGCATTTTAATATTTTTAATCGGACACTAGTGATTTCAATTATTACAGTCTAACTAAGCGCTTCTTTAATACGTTTTATCGCTTCTATAATCTGTTCTTGTGAGGCAGCGTAGGAGATGCGAATACAGTCAGGATTTCCAAAAGCTTCGCCGGTTACGGTGGCTACAAGGGCTTCTTCTAATAAATATAATGAAAAATCGGTAGCATTCTCTATGGTTTTACCACGTAATGTTTTTCCGAAGTAATGCGATACATTAGGGAACACATAAAATGCGCCTTCTGGGGTATTGGTTTTAAAGCCTTCAATATCGTTTAATAAATTTAAAATTAAATCTCGACGCACTTTAAACTCATCAATCATATATTGCACACGCGATGGCGGTTCGTTTAAAGCTGTAATTACAGCACGTTGCGCAATACAGTTTGTCCCACTGGTAATTTGGCCTTGCATTTTATTACAAGCACGAGCAATTTTTTCTGGAGCACCGATATAACCAACACGCCAACCCGTCATGGCAAATGCTTTAGACACACCATTTACAGTAATGGTACGATGGTACATATCATCAAATTGGGCCATACTGGCATGATCTGCCACATAGTTTATATGCTCGTAAATCTCGTCTGAAACCACATAGATATTCGGGTGTTTAATCAGTACATCGGCCAGGGCTCTTAACTCTTCTTTACTGTAAATAGAACCACTTGGGTTACAAGGTGAACTGTACCAAATCATTTTAGTTTTTGGTGTAATGGCGGCTTCAAGTTGCTCAGCTGTCATTTTAAAATCGTTCTCGATAGTCGTTTTCACTTCTACTGGAACACCATCATTTAGCTTTACAATATCAGAATAACTTACCCAGTACGGACAAGGTAAAATAACTTCGTCGCCAGCATTAAGCATCACGGCAGCAACATTGGCTAAACTCTGCTTGGCACCAGTAGAAACAACTATTTGGGGTAGGGTATAAGTCAAGTTGTTATCACGTTTAAACTTTGTTATAATGGCCTCTTTAAGTTCGACATACCCATCAACGGGAGAGTACGAGTTGTAATTATCATTAATGGCTTGTATCGCAGCTTCTTTAATAAAATCTGGTGTGTTAAAGTCTGGCTCGCCAAGACTTAAACCAATAATATCTTTGCCTTCACCTCTAAGCGTTCTAGCTTTAGCCGCCATGGCTAAAGTAGCAGAAGTAGCCATGTTTAAAATTCTGTCTGATAATAATTGCATGTAATCTATTTAAAAGTTGAATAAAAATTTAAGCTAAACTCGGTTTTTGTCCCAGTTCTTTTAACTGGTTGTAGTGTTCTGAAACGGCCTTCCAAAACGTGTTGTATTCGTTGTAAGGTAAGTTGAATTCCTTAGCAGTTTCTTTAACTATTTTTGCAATGTGTTTGTAATGCACATGGCTAATGTTAGAGTATAAATGGTGTTCTACCTGTCGGTTTAATCCGCCAGTGTAAAACTCTACAATCCAGCTTTTTGGCGAGAAATTTGAAGTGGTAAATAATTGATGAATAGCCCAAGTGTTCTTCATGTTACCGTCTTCATCTGGTAAAGGTGTTTCTGTGTTAGGCATGACGTGCGCTAATTGAAAAATAACACTTAAAATAATCCCCGCTGTATAATGCATGACTATAAAACCAATTAAAACGTGCCACCATACAAAACCTAAAGATAGCGGTAAAATAATCCACAAGGTATAATACACTATTTTACCAATAATTAGTTTAGTCCATTGGGTTGCTGGATTTGGGAATTTACCGTAAGCTAATTTTCTTTTTAAATATTTATAAGTTTGAATAAAATCTGTAGTAATTGCCCAATTCACAGTAAGTAATCCGTAAAGAAAAAACGCGTAGTATTTTTGATACTTATGGATTTTTAACCATTTGGCATGTTTTGAAAAACGTATAATTTTACCCGCATCAATATCTTCGTCATGGCCTTGAATATTCGTGTAGGTATGGTGTAATACATTGTGTTGTACTTTCCAGTTGTAGTCGTTTCCGGCTAAAATATAAATGCTACTTCCCATTAATTTATTAACCCATTTTTTACTAGAAAACGAGCCGTGATTCGCATCGTGCATTACATTCATGCCTACACCAGCCATACCTACGCCCACAACCATCATTAAAAGAAGTTGAACCCAAGCAGGGAGAGAAACCGTTAGTATAATTACCATTGGCGCTATGAGTAAGAAAAACATAACAAATGCTTTTATATAGAGTTCCCAATTTCCGGTGCGTTTTATATTGTTGTCTTTAAAATAACTATTAACACGTTTGTTTAATGTTTTAAAGAAGTTTGCGGGGTCTTTTCTGGAGAAAGAAATATTTTTTTTCATGCTATAATTGTTTAATATGATTGATAATCTATAAGATACATCATACTACTTACAAATATAAGTATAAACCAATGTAATTAATGCGGAGTTCATGCTAAAATATGTAATGAAATAGTATATTTTTGCAAAAAATTAACATTGTATGGAACTCATTTTAAAATACTTTCCAAACCTAAGCGTAGATCAAATTGAAAAATTCAAAAAATTAGAAACCTTATATAAAGACTGGAATTTAAAAATTAATGTAGTGTCCCGCAAAGATATAGACGAGTTGTATTTGCGCCATGTTTTGCATGCTTTGGCCATTGCAAAGGTCATAGAATTTAAACCAGGTACTCAGCTTTTAGATGTGGGTACTGGAGGCGGATTTCCAGGCATTCCACTAGCCATTTTATTTCCAGAGTGTTCTTTTCATTTGGTAGATAGTATTGCTAAAAAGCTAAAAGTAGTGAACGAGGTTGTTGAAGGCTTAGGTTTAACCAATGTAAAAACAACACATTCTAGGGTTGAGGAGATTAACGAACAATACGATTTTATTGTAAGCCGTGCTGTTGCAGCGATGCCCACTTTTGTGCATTGGGTAAAAGGTAAAATTGCTAAAAAACAAAATCACGATTTAAAAAATGGCATATTGTATTTAAAGGGAGGTGATTTAGCCGAAGAACTTAAAGACTACAAAACCGCTACCATTTACAATTTGAGTGACTATTATAATGAGCCATTTTTTGAAACTAAAAAACTGGTGCATTTACCTTTAAAGTACAAAGCCTAAATTTTAAGTATGCGATCAAGATTTTCTTTAAAAAAGTAAAACTGATGTATGTACCAAAACGTGTCTGTAAAAGATTCGACCGTAATTGGTTTTTCTGAGTCAACTGCTAAAACAGACCTAACCTTCTCTAAGTTTAACTTTGCATTTTTTAAGTCGTTAAGTTTATAATAGGTAAGTGCTAAGCCTAAAAGTGCTTCGTAATCTAAAGGGTTATTGTTAAGGGTAGTTGTAAAGTCTGAAATAGCCTCTTTATATTTTCCTAAAAGCAAATGCGCTGCGCCTCTATAAAAATGAGCTGAAACGTTATTGGTGTCAATAGTTATAGATTTATCAAAGTCATTTTTGGCAGCTTCAAAATAATTTATTTGCAATAAAGCGAGCCCTCGGCTGTAATAGGTGTTTGTATTTGGGTTTATTAAAATCGCGGTAGTAAAATCGGTCATAGCAAATTCGTATTTTTTTAGTTTTAAATACGCATTCGCACGATGTAAGTACAATTCAGAATGCTTAGGTGCAACTTTAATTAATGTGTTTATATCTGTTATTGAGCCTTGGTAATCCTCTAAAAAATATTTAGTAAGCGCTAAATTATACAAAGCGTCGTAAAACTCGGGATCAAGCTTAAACGCATGCTCATAATCGAGTTTAGCACCTTCGTAATCTTGTAAGCTAAACTTAGAATTACCCCTGTTAAAATAAGAATTGGGATCGGGATTAAAAACAATTATCTTCGAGTAATCCATAATGGCTCCAAAATAATCACCTATATCGTTTTTAGCAATACCACGGTGAAAATAAGCGTCGTAGTGTTTGGGTTCTAAGGCGATAACTTGCGTGAGCAACTCTATTTTCTCTTGAACATTGTCCGTTCTCAACGCCTTTCTGTATATTTTTTTAGCTTGACCAAAAGTTAAAACAGGCATTAAAACTATCAAACAAAGCAGATAAATTTTTTTCATTTTGTTTTTCCTCTAAAATTACAAAATTTTAAATAGATTTCTATGTCCCTTGTAATTCATCTGTTTTTCAAGTGCTTTAGGTTAAATATGCATACAGAATTTAGAAGCTTGAAGTTTTACAATATTAAAACTTGTACGCTGTCTTTTTCTTGGTTAATTGCCTCGATGATTTTTAATTTGAATGCCTTGTTTTAGTTGAACTCAAAAAAATAATTATATTCGTTTTCAAAAAATGAATTTATGGCCTTTCTGTTTAAAATTATTGACAAAAAAGATATTGATTTAGTGGTGCCTTTAATCCAAAAGTCGAACGATCATAAAATTCCCGAAGCGGTTTTAAAACAGCGTTTTGCCGAGATGGTGAATCAGAATTACGAGTGTGCGGGAATTTTTGACGGTGAAACCTTAATTGGTGTCTCAGGATTATGGTTTTGTACCCGGCATTACTCTGGAAAAAGCGTTGAACCCGATCATGTGTTTATTGAAGAGGACTATCGTGGTAAAGGTTTGGGTAAACAGCTTTTCGAGTGGATTTACAATTATGTCAAGCTAAAAGGTTGTGAGTCAATTGAGTTAAATACATATGTGAGTAATTACCCCTCTCATAAATTTTATCACAATGAGGGTTTTAAAATTCTAGGCTATCATTTTTTTAAAAAGTTGTAGAAATTGTTTGCAATTTATCTTTGAGATTGTATATATTTGCATCGCTAATGCGGGAGTAGCTCAGTTGGTAGAGCGTCAGCCTTCCAAGCTGAATGTCGCCAGTTCGAACCTGGTCTCCCGCTCTAAAAGGTCTCATTAAACATGAGGCCTTTTTTTATTTCAAATCGCTTAGTTGAGTGCCTGGATCCACCTCGTACGGTGGCCTATTATACTCGAAAATACGTGCTTTTAATGCGCCTTTTAAAATTATAGAATTATCTTTAACCCGCAGCCAACTTCCTTCGCGTAAACCAATTACTGGTGATGTGTTGTAATGGTGAAATTCTTTGATTCTAGTTTCTCTAGTTTCGCCCATGTGTTTACTATTTACATCGGGATCTAGATAATGAGGATTGATATTAAACGGTACCATTCCAATAGTATTAAAACTTGGTGGATATACAATAGGCATATCATTCGAGGTTTTCATTGTAAGTCCGCAAATATTACTACCAGCACTCGTACCCAAATAAGGTGTGCCGCTTAAAAGTTTTTCTTTTAGGGCGGGTATGATATTATGTTTATACAACGCGTTTACCAAAACAAATGTATTACCACCACCCGTAAAAATGGCTTCGGCATTATTAATAGCTTGAATAGGGTCTTTAAACGTATGAATGCCAATTACTTTTTTACCTATTTTTGAAAACGCGACTTGTGTTTTTTTTGTGTAATCGTCATGTGATATACCGCCTGGCCGCGCATACGGAATGAATAAAATATTGCTTACATCCTTATAAAATAAGGCCAATTCATCCATAAGATATTCTAAATAATCACTACCATGTAAGGTTGAAGTACTTGCTATTATTAAGTTTTTCATATTTTTTTTGTAAATTTAGTATCAGGTCTTAGTAAAGGGTTCATGTAGTGGTGAATCGAATTATTTTGTTTTATATATAATTTTTAACAGCATTTATGTAAATAAAAAATTAGCCTCGAACGCCACTTAAAACGTAAAAACTATTTAGGTAAAAGTAGCCAAAAGATCATTTTAACAAAAGTTTATCACGACATTTCATTTTATTTAAGATTTGAAAAACTTTCTTTATAACTAAAACAAACTTAGTGAAGCCTTTATTACTTCTTATTATATGCTTTTTTTCTTTTGATTTACTATGGAGTCAGAACAAAGACCGTGTCGAGATACAAGGCTTTATTTTTGCTGAAGATAACGATGTAGAAAACATTAGCATTTACAATTCCTCTTCTAACAAAGGCACCATTACAGACCAAAACGGCGAGTTTTCACTTCAAGTTTTGTTAAACGATGTCATTGAAATTTCAGCCTTGCAATTCACCCCTGTTACAGTGACTATTACCGAGGATATTATAGCGTCTAAACAAATAAAAGTTTATCTAAGCGAGCATTTTCATGAATTAAAAGCTGTTTTATTATCTAGTGGACTTACAGGAAATTTAATTGCCGATATCCATGATGCTGAAGCGTTACCCGAGTTAAATTTTGATATGGGGAATTTGGATGCTCTTAATTTTTTTGATGATAATGCTTTTAATAACCAAATTGTAAAACATGAATTAAATAAAGTGATGAATAAAGGTGGTCTTTATAATGGTGTAAATTTAGGGGCGGTGTTCGATTTAATATCTAACAATTTATTTAAGTTTAAGAATAAAAACCATGATAAAAATAAGCGTGTTAAGCATGAAAAACCTATCGAAATATTAGATGTTTATTCTCATGCAACCCTTAGCGATATCTGTAATATTCCAGTAAGTAAAGTTGAATTATTTATTGCTTTTATTGAAGCTAAAGGTGTTAAAGACGATTTGTATAAGCCAGAAAACGAGGTGTATTTAATTGATTTTCTGGTAAATCAAAGTAAAACATTTTTAAAGCTTAATAATATTAAAGATTAAATACGGGACCTGTAAATTTTTTTTAGAATGATTGACAAAAAATGACATTTACAATAAAATAACTTTAAAACTAAGAGGATTTCTTTATCAAAAAGTATTAAATATTTAATTTAGCAAAAAAAACATAGAAACATGAAGTATATAAAGATTTTTATATGGTGTTTAATAGTGCCTCTTTTTGCATTTAGCCCGCCTCATAAATACCACGTGAGTGTTACGCAAATAAATTATGTAAAAGAGGAAGCATCGGTACAAATTATATCTCGAATTTTTACAGACGATTTTGAGTATGCGTTGCGAAAACGTTACAACGATAGTATTACACTAGAAGGGAAAAACGAACCAGAAAGTACAGACAGCTTTGTGGAGCAATATTTAAACGACAAAATTAAAATTGAAATTAACAATAGTCCAGTTAAATTTAATTTTATTGGCAAAGCGTACGATGCCGATATTATGCGTTGTTATTTAGAAATTGAAAATGTTAAAACACTACATTCTATTAAAATTACGAACCAATTTTTATTTGATGTATTTGAAGAACAACAAAACATTGTAAAATTAGACATCAATTCAACTCAAAAAAGTTATTTATTTACGCGCCAGAAAGATTCGGCCGAACTAAATATTAATTAATTTTGATTAATCGTATTTTAAACAATTTAAAATCTAACGATATTACACCATTTAAAATCCAACTATAACCATTACAATCATGAAAAAACTAAGGTACTATCTATTGGCCGTAACACTTATATCGACAAGTGTTTTTGCTCAAAGTAAAGGCGAACAGGAACGTAAAACGGGGCATACAAACACCAATAAATTTAAGCAATTGTACGATGAGTTTTCTACACCAAATATGTATAGAGCGGCATCTGGTGCACCTGGCGTAGCTTATTATCAGCAACGGGCCGACTATAAAATGGATATTGTTTTAGACGACAAAAATGCAAGGTTATCAGGTTTTGAAACCATTACCTACACCAATAATTCTCCTGATGTTTTACAATATCTTTGGGTGCAATTAGATCAAAACCAACGGGCAAAAGATTCTAAGTCACCTTTAATTCAAAGCCGAGAATTGGCTCCCGTTTACACACCAGAAAAATTTGTGTCAACTCACATGAAAGCCCCTTTAGAACGCGGTTTTAACATTGAAAGCGTAACAGGAATAAATGGTAAACCATTAACGTATATGATTAATAGAACCATGATGCGTATAGAACTACCAGAAGCCATGAAATCTGGAGAGACCTTCTCGTTTTCTATTAAATGGTGGTACAATATCAATAATCATGTGGTTGAAGGCGGTCGCTCTGGTTACGAATATTTCCCAAAAGATGGCAATAAAGCTTATGTTATTGCACAATTTTTTCCAAGAATGGCCGTGTATAGCGATGTGGAAGGTTGGCAAAATTCACAATTTTGGGGTCGTGATGAATTTGCATTACCGTTTGGCGATTACGAGGTTAACATTACAGTGCCAGCCGATCACATTTTAGATGCTACTGGAAAATTGCTCAATAGAAAAGAAGTGTTTTCAAAAACCATGTTAAAACGATATGAGCAAGCCCAAAAGTCTTACAACGAGCCTGTTCTAATTGTTACTCAGGCTGAAGCCGAGGCGGCCGAGAAGAAATTCTCAAACAAAACAAAAACTTGGAAGTTTAAAGCAGAAAATGTGCGTGACTACGCTTTTGCAACATCTCGAAAATTTATTTGGGACATGATGGCGGTAAAAATTGGAGATAAAGATGTTATGGCTGCGTCTATGTATCCAAAAGAAGGCAACCCGTTGTGGGAAGAATGGTCTACCAAAGCCGTTGCAAGTACCTTAGAGACCTATTCTAGAATGACTTTCGATTATCCGTACCATAAAGCGATTTCGGTACATGCGAAAAGGCAAGGAATGGAATACCCGATGATTTGTTGGAATTTTGGCAGACCAGATGAAGAGGGTAATTATAGTGACCGTACAAAATACGGTATGATAGGCGTGATTATTCATGAAGTTGGCCATAACTACTTTCCGATGATTGTGAATAGTGATGAGCGTCAATGGACTTGGATGGACGAGGGTTTAAATACCTTCTTGCAATATGTCGCAGAACAAGATTTTGGAAAAAAACATCCAAAAGCCTTATCACCACAACACGATAACTTTCCTTCTCGTCGGGGTCCAGCACATTTAATTGTACCCTATATGGGCGGCAATCAAGATTATATTGCACCAATAATGACAAAAGGTCTCAATACCTATCAATTTGGTAATAATGCCTATGGCAAGCCAGCAACCGCTCTAAATATTTTGAGAGAAACTGTAATGGGACCCGAGTTGTTCGATTATGCCTTTAAAGTTTATGCCCAGCGTTGGATGTTTAAACACCCTACACCTGAAGATTTTTTTAGAACCATGGAAGATGCGTCGGCATTCGATTTAGACTGGTTTTGGAGAGGCTGGTTTTACACTACAGATTGGGTAGATATTGGGATTAAGGATGTTAAAAAATACTATGTATCGTCTAGCCCTAATCAATACATAAAAGATTATGTAAAAGAACAAGGAGAGTCTTTGAGTGATTTACCACCATTAGTTTATATGGTTGAAGAAGGAAGTGATGCGTTTAATAAAACCCAAATGAAAAATGGAACTCCAAAAGAAAATTCAATACCACTTAAAACGTATCTCATGGATAATTTCTCGCCAGAGGAACGAAAAAACATGAAAAATCCTAAGTTTTTCTATAATATTACTTTCGAAAAACCAGGCGGTTTGGTTATGCCTATACTCGTAGAGTATACCTATGCCGATGGTACAACTAAAACCGAAAAATATCCAGCGCAAATTTGGAGACTAAACGACAATGAAGTCAATAAAACGATTGCTTCAGATAAAGAGCTTGTTGGTATTAAAATCGACCCTAATTTACAAACAGCCGATGTCGATGTATCCAATAATTCTTGGCCAAGAGTTGTAGAAAAAAGTCAATTCGATAAATTTAAAGAAAGAAAATAAAATCACTAAAGCCAACTTTTTAATAGTTGGCTTTTTTTTTCTAACCAAAACACTTCCTATATTTGTAAAGTGATATTTCAATCTACATATTTGTTTATAAGCGGTGCCGAAATAGCATTTATACTATTTATTGCTATAATGGTTTTTGGTGCCGATAAATTACCTGAGATTGCTCGAGGTTTGGGTAAAGGTATGCGCACTCTTAAAGATGCAACCAATGATATTAAGCAAGAAATCACAAAAACAGCCGAAAAAAACGGCATCGATTCTAGCATAACTTCCGATGTTAAAAAAGAAATCGATAAAGTAAAAGACGATTTAGAAGACTTTACAGGCTCCGTGAAACGTAAATTTTAAGATTTCTGGGTATTATTTTTTTTATTTGTGAGAAATTTAGGCTTAAAAAATTATAATTCAAGTTAATAATAACATATCTTTAGCTGAATAAAATATAATTTGATAGAACCCCAAATCTAAGCCTGTCAAACACATGAGAAAAATCCTGCTTTTAAGTTTTCTTTTTGTTAACATATTTTCCTTTGCTCAGAACGACCGAGAGGTTATAAAAAAAATTGATGATTTAAATGCATCTGCTTTAATTCTCTACAACGACAAGCAGATAGTTGAGGCCTTTAAAGTGTTTAATAAAGCTAAAGCACTAGCAGATTCTATTGAAGACGATTATGGTGCGGCCACTGCAAATTTTAGTTTAGGTAATATTTATTATTTAATGCAAAATTATGAGTCTGCGAAAGTTCACTATGATTTAACCCTAGACGCTTTAAAAGGAATAAATGATTATTATTTAATTTCTGCTGCATATTTAAACCTAGCGAAGATTTTTAAAGAACAGAACAATTATGATGTAAGTGTTCGATATTTAAAAAAAGCACTTCAAAATTCTATTGTCGGTAGTGGTATGAGTGTTATCGATAAACAAAACGTTCAAAATATCTATTTTGAGTCTGGAATTAATCTTTGCGAATTATACATTGAAAACAACAAGCTAGATGAAGCTTTAATTAAGCTTTTAGAGTATGGTAATTACTTAAAAGTTAACGCTATAAAACCAAAATTAGAGAGTTATTATAACTTTGTTTACGGTATGTATTTTACAAAGAAAGCGTTTTATAATACCGCACGAGAAAAATTTGGTGAAGCCATTCTTTTATTAGAGCAAAATAATAAAGAAACGGATTTAGATTTAATGAGCAATATCTATATGCAATTATCCATTTCCTTCGCGAAATCGGGTAAAAACGAAGCAGCGTATACAGCTTTACTCGAACACATTAATTATCAAAATAAATTTTACAAAGAAGATAAAGATGCACGCGATTTAATTATTAAATCACAATTTTTAATAGAAGATTATAAAAATGAAGCGGAAACGGCAAATTATCAGAGACTCCAGCAATTAGAAATTGCGAATAAATTCAAGAAAATTAATATTGTAATTTTTATATCCTTATTGCTATTGGTGATTTCACTTTTGGTTATTTATAAAGGAGCCTATTCTAAAATAAAATTAAGTGATACTTTAAAGCAAAAGAATTTAGAATTGGAAATTGCAAAAGACAACGCCTTAAAAGCCTCAGAACTTAAAACTAAATTCATCTCTAACGTGTCTCATGAATTGAGAACACCGCTATACGGTGTAGTTGGTATAAGCACATTGTTGTTAAACGAGAAAAAAGACCTTAGTGAGCGCGATACAAAATACTTGGAATCACTTAAATATTCTGGCGACTATCTTTTAAATTTAGTTAACGACATCTTACAAATGAATAAAATAGAAGCTCAAAAAATAGAGTTAAAAAATGTCTCGGTTAATTTAAAAGCTTTGGCGCAGAGCATAACCGATTCTTTTGGTTATAAACTTCAAGAATCTGGCAATCAGATTAAAATTGCTATTGATGAAGGTGTTCCAGAATTCGTTAAAGTTGATAAAGTAAGAATCTCTCAGGTTCTAATTAATTTAATTGCAAATAGCATAAAGTTTACCCAGAGTGGTGTAATTAATTTAAGGATAAAATTATTAAAGTTGGGAGATAAAAAGGTGACCTTACGTTTTGAAGTTGAAGATGATGGCATAGGCGTTCCTAAAGATAAATTTAAAACTATTTTCAATAATTTTTCGCAATTGGGTAATGAAACAAATACGAGCTATCAAGGCACAGGACTAGGGCTTTCTATTACCAAAAGTATTGTGCAGTTATTGGGAAGCAAAATTGAGCTTGAAAGTGAAGTAGGACAGGGGGCTAAGTTTAGTTTTAATGTAGAATTGGAAATAGATAAAAAAAAGAAATCAATTTTAGATGCCAATAGGTTTAAAAAGATAGATGGCGATACCGACAGTAAGTTTAATATTTTGATTGCTGAAGATAATAAGATTAACCAGATTGTGACTAAAAATTTGTTAATTGGTCAAAATTACAGTTGTGAAGTTGTGAATAATGGTGCTGAAGCCGTCGAAAAGGTGAAATTAAATAATTATGATCTAATTTTAATGGATATAAATATGCCTAAAATGAATGGTTACGATGCCACGGCTGCAATTAGAGAATTTGATAAAGAAATACCCATTATTGCATTAACCGCGGCAGATGTAGAAGAGGTAATGCATAATTTTAAAACCATTGGGTTTAACGATATTATCACAAAACCTTTTGATAATTACGAGTTTTTTCAAACCATTGCTTTTCATATTGAAATAACAAATTATCGAAGAGGAAAAGCCGGTTTTTTATAATGTCGGTCTGTTTTGTCCTGTATTTGCTTAGAGTTTTCTGCTTATGGTGAGACCATCTCTAATAGGTAGTAAAACAGTTTCTATTCTTTTATCATTTTTAAGTAAAACATTGTATTCAATTAAAGCTGGAGTACAAGCGTCATTTTTTTTGAAAGAAGTTTCTAAAATTTTACCACTCCACAATACGTTATCAGATAAAATGACACCTCCAGTATTAAGTTTATCAATTACGGCATGGAAGTAGTTGGAATAATTCTCTTTATCGGCGTCTATAAAAACTAAATCGAACATTTTGTCCAATGTCGGTATAATATCTAAAGCATTGCCCAAATGCTGAAAAATTTGATGGCCGTAGTTAGATTTGTCAAAATATTTACGCTGAAAATCAACTAATTCTTCATTTTTATCAATGGTGTGTAATTCGCCGTTAGGCTGTATGCCTTCAGCTAAACACAATGCAGAATACCCTGTATAAGTACCAATTTCTAATATGTTTTTAGGGTTCACCAATTTAGAAATCATACTTAATAAGCGACCCTGGTAATGACCACTTAGCATTCGAGGTACTAATATTTTTTGATTGGTTTCTCTGTTGAGTTGCTGTAACAATTCGGGTTCGTTTTCTGAATGGTTTACAACATATTTGTCTATATCTTCTGGTATAAAATGCATATTTCTGTGTATTAAAATAAAGTAAGTACAGTTGTTTTTGGTTTTAGTCTACTCCCAATACGTTCTTTCGAGTTAAGTTTTAATTTAAAATTAGATTAACTAATTTTTCCTTGGCTATATCATCATCACCAAAGAGCCAACGCAAAACATTCGCTTCCCAAATGTCGTCATACTGTTCTTGGTTAATAATGTTTTTTTCTATGGCCAAATCTAATAATTTTCCTGGATAAGACGATTGGGCATCGCTTTCCATTTCTCCTAAAGGATAAGGGTCGTCTAATCCCATAATAACCTGATTTGAACCTTGTCGATCTATCATTAATTTTAAAGAATCGGTATCGTGTACTAAGGTATCAAAATAAATATTTGGATGTCCAACGGCTTTTCTTGGATGGTGTTTACCTTCAAATAAATCTGGTCTGCCATCAAAGCCCTGGATACGTCTGCCTAAATTCATTTGTGCCAGTTGCCCACCATGCGCAAAACAGGTTCTAATATTTGGGTAACGTTCTTGCATGCCGTTTAAAGTGTAAAAATGATAAGCATCACCACATTGTGCTAGCATCCAAATAAGATGAAAGCGCCACGCCGTGTTTTCTAAATTAATCATTTTATCACCATCGTAGGGGTGAATTTCTATGGCTAATTTGTATTTGTTTGCCAGTTCAAAAATGGCATCATTTTCTTTGTCGAAAACCGAACGCCATTGTCCGATGGAATCCATAAAATGCGTTGGTAAACACAACACTTTCATATCTAATTGTTCAACACAGCGTTCTATCTCCCATAGTGCGCCATGAATAAAACCTGGGTGTACTACAAAACCGCAGGTAAATTTAGCGGGATTGTCATGTTGCACTTTGGCGTTAAAATCATTTTGAAATCGCAAGGCTTTTTTCATATCTTCTAAACGTAATCCGTTGCCATAAAGCTGAGATAGATTTAAAACCACGGCATGGTCGAGCTTGTTTCTTTCCATCCATGCGATCTTTTCGTCTAGAAAAAAACTAGAGTGTGTCACAGGTCGTTTCCATCCTTTTTGCCACATGTGTTTACGCTCATCGTCTACCCAAAATATGTCTTTCTCCTTCATAAATTGTGGAATTTGTTCTGGGTAAGGTAGTAAATGGGAATGACCGTTTATACGAAGTTTGCGTTTCATTAATGTTCTAATTTAACTTGTTTTGGGGGTTGCATTACGGCACTGCAATTTGGGCATGTACGTTTGTTTTGGTCACTGTAATAATTGTCGAAAATTTTTGGCATATCGGTTTCAATATTGTGTAGCGTAAAATCTTCTTCATACAATTTGGTTGAGCAATTTTCACAAAACCAAAGCAAAGCGTCTTTTACATCTTTTTCTCTAGGATATTCAATAACTAAACCTACAGTATTTGCACCACGTTGTGGTGAATGTGGTACTTTTGGAGGTAGAAGAAAAATATCACCTTCTTTAATATGAATATCTTTTGGTGTCCCATTATCAATAATTTTTAAAACCATATCGCCTTCTAATTGATAGAAAAACTCTGGTGTTTCGTTATAATGATAATCTTTTCTGTTATTGGGGCCACCAACTACCATAACAATAAAATCGCCATCTTTCCAAACCACTTTATTACCCACAGGTGGTTTTAGTAAATGTCTGTTTTCTTCAATCCAAGCTTTGAAATTTATTGGCGGATATACTTTACTCATAAATAAACCCTACTTAAACTACCAAAAGGGCAGAAACTTAAACGGGTATTTAAGTTTTATTAATCTATTGTCTCTGACTTAAAGATAAGATATTCTGAGTAATTTTTATGGTGTTTTATGAAGCTTAAGATATTTTTAAAGACTTTTAGTGCGACCACCATCAACAGGAAGGTTAATTCCGTTAACATAACCAGCTGTTTCACTAGCTAAAAAAGTTATAACGTTTGCGGTTTCTTCAGGTTTGGCGAAACGTTTAGCAGGGGTGTAGTTTTTCATTATTTCTGTCATTTCCTCGATACTTCTTTCTTCTTGCGCCGCTTTAATTTTTATAATGTCATTTAAACGCTCGGTTTCTGTAAAGCCGGGTAATACATTGTTTACAGTAATGCCAAAAGCAGCAACTTCGCTAGCTAAAGTCTTACTCCAATTGCCAACCGCTCCTCTTATGGTATTACTCACGCCTAAACCAGGAATGGGCTCTTTTACCGAAGTAGAGATGATATTAATAATTCTACCAAAACCCACTTCTTTCATAAACGGAATAGTGGCTTGTGCTAAAACGTGATTGCATTTTAAATGCTGGGTAAAGGCATTGACAAATTCTTCGAGCGCGGCTGTTAAAATGGCACCACTTCTTGGCCCCCCAGTATTGTTAACGAGGATATGAAATCCGTGATTTTTTTCAATAAATTTTATAACTTTTTCTTGTAAATCTCGTGGGTTAGAGAAATCGGCAACAATATAACTGTGGTTTCCCTGTTGAGGTAACTCTGCTAAAACCGTTTTTAGTTTCTCTCTGTTTCTTGCTACTAAGGTGACATTTGCACCTTGGGTGGCTAAGGCCATTGCGGTGGCCTTTCCAATGCCTTGTGTGCTACCGCAAACTAAGGCGTTTTTATTGTTTAAATTAAGGTTCATATTTTTTATGTCCCACAACGGTAGGAATCGTTTTAATTAATAATTGAGTTTCAATTTATAACATTCTCCGCTTTACGGAAACTAGTATTTTATGCATATATTTTTAGCTTCAGTAAAAAAACGTAAAGCTTCAAATCCGCCTTCACGACCAAGTCCTGAGGCTTTAGTACCGCCAAAAGGCGTTCGTAAATCCCGAAGCATCCAAGTGTTTACCCAAACTAGTCCCACTTGTAGTTGGTTGCTTATTCGAATGCTGCGTTTTAAGTTGTTAGTCCACAATGTTGCCGATAAGCCGTACTTTGTCGTATTAGCCATTTGTAAAACCTCATCTTCTGTATTAAATGGCATAATACTAACAACAGGTCCAAATACTTCTTCTTGATTTATGGTGCATGTATTGGTTTTAACCTCAATAATGGTGGGTTCAAAGTAATATCCGTTTTCAAAATTCTCGACTGTAAATTCATTTCCGCCACATAAAACAACACCGTTTTCTTCTTTCGCAATGGTAATATAGTTTTTTATTTTTTCGAGCTGTGATTTAGAAACTAGGGCTCCAATTTGGGTGTCGCTTTTCGAGGGATGCCCTATTTTGAGCTGTTTGGTTTTTTCAACAAAATCTTTCTTAAATTTCTCATAAATTGAAGACTCAATAAAAATACGACTTCCACATAAACATATTTGGCCTTGATTTGCAAATGAGGAACGAATGGTAGTCTCTAACATATCGTTATAATCACAATCATCAAAGATGATATTAGGATTTTTACCGCCAAGTTCTAAGGATAACTTCTTAAACATGGGAGCCGCAATTTTTGCAATATGAGCCCCTGTTGTTGTGCCGCCCGTAAAACTAATGGCTTCAATATCTGGATGCTCAATAATGGCTTGTCCTGTTGTTTTTCCTAGACCGTGAACAATGTTTAGTACACCTTTTGGTAAGCCGGCCTCCTTACAAATTTCGCCTAATAAATAGGCTGTCATTGGAGTAATTTCGCTAGGTTTGGCCACTACACAATTTCCAGCAGCAATGGCTGGTGCGATTTTCCAAGTAAAAAGATAGAGTGGGAGATTCCAAGGAGAAATACAGCCCACAACCCCAATAGGTTGTCGTAATGTATAGTTTATGGCTTGATGCCCAACGCTCTCGTGACTTTCACTAGAGTATTGCGTAATAGCATTTGCAAAAAATCTAAAATTGCTGGCCGCTCTTGGTATATCGACCGTTTGAGCTAAGTTAATAGGTTTGCCATTGTCTATGCTTTCGGCTTCTGCAAAGCGTTGTAAATGAGTTTCTAATAACTCTGAGATTTTAATTAATATTCTACTGCGTTCCTCCAGTGTGGTTTGGGACCATGTTGGAAAAGCAGACTTTGCAGCGATGTATGCATTATCTACGTCTGCTTTTGTAGAATTTGGTAATTTTCCATAAACTTCTCCGTTTGCAGGATTGTAGTTGTCTAGCCACTTATTAGATACAGAGGGTAAAAACTGACCGTTTATGAAGTTTTGGATTTCCATGGGATCGATTTTGTTTTTACAAGTTATATCATGATTTTGGCTTATAAGCCATTACTTTAATCTCCACAACCAAATCTGGATGTGGTAATTGGTGCACTGCAACCGTGGTTCTTGCAGGGCCAGTTTCGGCGTTAAAAAATTCAGCGTAAGCTTTGTTGTATCCCGCAAAATCGTTCATGTTTACCAAAAAACTGGTAACATCGACAATATCTTTTAAGGTAGCGCCTTCTTGAGCTAGATTTTTTTCAATGTTGAGTATAACTTCACGAGTTTGTACTTCAATATTTAAACGTTTGGTACCCATGTTGTCAATAATCTCTACACCAGCAATGGTATTATCTGCACGACGAGCACTAGTGCCCGATACAAATATAAAATCGCCCACGCGCTTGGTGTGTGGGTAAGCTCCTCTTGGGGTTACTTTAGTGCTTGTTGAAACTGGAATCTCATTTTTTTTTCTATTCATTTTTAATGATTTTTTTAATGATTTTTTGCCTTGATACAAAACGAACCAAATCAACTTTTATCTTATTCTCGCAATTCTATCGTCCTCTAAAATCGCTTCGGTTTCTTGTTTTACTTGCTCTAAAATAATTTTTAAATCGTCTTTTAAGTTTATCTTCTTATCAGATAACAAATTCAAAATGGCCTTATCTTGGGCACGTCCTGTGAGCATGGCTTCACGATATCCAATATTTTCATTAAAAGTTACTAAGGCATATTTAGACTCGTATTCATTCGGAAAATTTTCCTCTAAGGCAATTTCTAATTTACGCTTTTCTTGGAATATAGGGTTTGCGGTGTGCGCTTTCATTTCATGGAAATTATCAATGGCTAAATCTGCTATGGCATCGGTATCTTTTTTACGAATTTTCTCATAAGTTGAAAACACGGCTTCCCAAGTGTTTAAATTTTTGTCTAGAACCTTGTCAAATTCTACAACATCTTCAAAGGAGGCATTCATCCCTTGGCCGTAAAACGGTACAATGGCATGAGCCGCATCACCCATTAAAAGCGTGTTGCCTTTATAGTGCCATGGCGAACATTTTACAGTGCCTAAAGGTGCTGTTGGATTTTTAAAGAAATCGTCCACTAAATTTGGCATTAAAGCTAAGGCATCTGGAAATTCTTTTTTAAAAAACTCAAGTACAATAGCTTCGTTTGTTAAATTGTTAAAGTTATATGCGCCTTCACTATAACTTAAAAATAAGGTAACCGTAAAACTGCCATCTAAATTGGGTAGGGCGATGAGCATAAAATCACCACGAGGCCAAATGTGTAAAGCGTTTTTATAGGTTTTATAGTCGCCATCTTGAGTGGGAAGAATGCTTAGCTCTTTGTAGCCGTGTGTTAAATAATCTTGAGAAAAACTAAATAAAAACTTTTTACTTAAATAATAGCTTTTGCGAAGTACAGAACCAGCGCCATCTGTCGCTAAGATGATGTTGGCATTTGCTGTAAACTCCTCTTTAGTGTAATAATCTTGAAATAACGCCGAGGGGTTCTCAAAGTCAACCGACTTGCATTTTTTATTAAAATGAATGGAAACATTTTCATGTTTTTCAGCTTCGGTTAAAAGTAAAGCATTAAGGTCGCCACGAGAAATGGAGTTTATGTATTCGTGGTTTCGACCGCTATAATTAGATAAATGTGTATGTCCATCTTTATTGTGAATCATTCTGCCATACATAGGAATACAAAGTGCTTTGACTTGCGTTTCTAGACCCACTAATTTCATGGCTTTGTTACCGCGATCTGAAAATGCTAAATTTATAGATCGCCCTGCAGAAATATCGGTTTTACGTAAATCTGGGCGCATTTCATATACGGTAACTTTAAAACCTCTTTGCGCTAAGCGAAGGGCTAGGAGAGAACCACAGAGACCGGCACCTATTATTAGTATGTTTTGTTGTTTGTCTTTCATTTTTTATTCCTGCAAATATTGGAGTCTTACAGTTTTAAGACTTTTAATTTTATTTTGATGAAGCAGAAATTACGACTCTCGAATTTCTAAGCATTCAATTTTTTTTAAGATTTTTTGCTTTATATATGACAAAAACTTCAAATAAAAACACAAAACGGCCATATTCAATATGTTGCAGTTTGCACGTTATCCAGACCTAAAAATTCCATTTAGATTATTTTTCAAATTTAATTTTGTCATGTACTAAAGATTTTTTGTTTTGTTCAATTCTGCAAATTGATTTGCGACCAGACTTCTTTTAATTCGTTTTCTATCCAAAATTATTTTGAGCTTAAAATCTTCTTTAACTTTTCAACCAATCGATATACATCTTCAAACGAATTGTAAAGTGGTACAGGTGCACATCGAATAACATTAGGCGCTCTCCAATCGCTAACCACTCCGGCTTCGGTTAATTTATGGTGTAAATTTTTGTCACCGTTTTTTACTTGAATGGATAATTGGCAGCCGCGTTGTTCAGGCTTGCTGGGTGTTATTATTTTTATGGTGTCCGTCCCGAGTTGCTTTAAAAGAAACTCGAAATACCCCGTTAATTTTTTAGATTTTTCGGTTAGTTTTTTCATACCAACTTCTTCAAACATATCCAGTGAAGCTTTAATGGCTGCCATTGATAAAATTGGGGGATTGCTAAGTTGCCAACCTTCTGCTCCGGGAAGCACATCAAATTCATCGCGCATTTTAAAACGGGTTTTTTTATTGTGGCTCCACCAGCCGGTAAACCGGTTTAAATCTGTATTATAGGCATGACGCTCGTGTACAAAACATCCGGCTAAGCTTCCAGGGCCCGAGTTTAAGTATTTGTAGGTACACCAAACGGCAAAATCGGCTCCAGAATCATGTAAATCTAAGTTCACATTACCAGCGCCGTGGGCACAATCGAACCCGACTAAACAGCCGTATTTATGACCTAAAGTGGTGATTTGTTTTAAATTAAAAAATTGTCCTGTGTAGTAATTAACACCACCAATCATGATAAGCGCAATGTCGTTACCATGTGTTTTAAGAATGTTTTCTAAATCTTCGTAACGTAAAAGATCTTCATTTTTGCGGGGTTTCCAGAGAATTAAGCCGTCTTTATGGTCAAATCCGTGATGACGTAGTTGCGACTCTACCGCGTATTTATCAGAAGGAAAGGCGTCACTTTCAATAAGTATTTTATAACGGGTTTTTGTCGGTCTGTAAAAGGATACCATCATAAAATGAAGGTTAGCGGTTAAGGTATTCATTACCACTACTTCAATGGGTTTTGCGCCAACCACTTTGGCCATACTTTGGGTTAGCAGCGTATGGTAGTCTAACCATGGGTTTTTAGCTTCAAAATGGCCTTCAACTCCCAAATTAGCCCAATCTTCGAGTTCTTGATTTACATATTTTTTAGTCGTCTTTGGTTGTAAACCAAGCGAGTTACCCGTCATATATATGAGATCACTACCTTGTTTGTTTTTGGGAATATGAAACTGATTTCTGTAATGAGACAAGGCATCGTTTAAATCGAGTTGTTTAGCAAAATCAGGTCCTAGTTTATAATCGTACAAAGTGAAACGTTTTGGTTTATAACAAAAATAACAAGTATAAATTTAGCAATTAAAGCGCGAGTTTTATTAAAATATTGGTTTTATTTTAAAGAATTAGAAAAATTTGTGAGGTTAATTAATAATGAGCAATAAAAGTAAAGGTATAAAATGGAAAAGGGCTTCAACCATAGGATGAAGCCCTTTTCATTTATATAGACGCAAATCGCGGAAAAAACTATCTTTATTACATATACGTCCACAAAGGGGTTTTGGATGTTTTAACTGCCATTGCTTAAAAAATGCTATTCTAAAATTACCTGTATGTTAGTGAAATTGAGATTCCAATCTGAGTCTTGTTTTTTATGTTCTAAGGCAATTGTGATACCATTAAAATTTTGATGATTCTCGAAAGTATTAACTATTGATGGTTCTTTTTGGTTTTCTTTTCTGTAAATCCATTCTTTTATTAAATAAGCATCGTCAAAATAAATGTCGTAGGCATCGCCTGGGGTATAACCACCATCGTTTGGGTAGCTAAGCGTAATTTTATTCATTTCAATTTTACTTATCGGTGCCTTTTCCTTTAGGGGCTCAGAAATGCTTGTACCGCTATCCCAGACCAATTGAAAGGGTATAAGGAGCCAAAATTTATCGTTTATAAAAGCTTGATCTGCTTTAATACTTGTGCTGTCAACCGTGGCTTTGTTGTATGAAACCACTTCATCATTTGTAGTCATAACCACATCGCCAGTTTTAGGTTTCCAGCGCCATGCTCTTTTAAAATGACTATTACCTCGATCTACATTAAAAGTAAATTGAATTTCTGAGACATTTTTCCAATGTTCAAGACCATGTGCATTAGCTATCTTTTCGGCTATAGAAACTTCGGGTTCGGCTTTACAGCCCATAAAAAATATGGTTATACAGGTGAAGTAAATTAAGTTTTTCATAAATTTAGATTTTTTGTAAAGATATGATTTGAAGATGACATCAAATAACGATTATTTTAAAACCAATAAAGACACTTGGAACCAAAAGGTAAAAGTACATGCCAAAAGTGCGATGTATAATGTAGATGAATTTAAAAAGGGAAAATCGTCATTAATGCCTTATGAGCTCAATGCACTGGGTAGTGTAAACGGAAAATCATTATTGCATTTACAATGTCATTTTGGACAAGATACATTGAGTTGGTCTAGATTAGGAGCAATATGTACGGGTGTAGATTTGAGTGATGCTGGCATTAATATGGCGAAGCAATTAAATGATGAATTACAGCTTAATGCTGAGTTTTTTTGCTGTAATGTTTTAGATACTTCTAGTGTTGTTAAGGCTACTTTTGATATTGTTTTTACCAGCTATGGTGTTATTGGATGGTTACCCAATTTAAAACCTTGGGCAGCCATGATTGCAGAGCGTTTAAAAAAAGGCGGGACGTTTTACATGGTTGAATTTCATCCTATTGTTTGGATGTTTGATTATCTAGAAAGTCAACCCACCATAAAATATGGTTATATGCAAGACGAGGTGATTTATGAAGAATATGAAGGAACTTACGCCAACCAAGAGTCTAAAATGCTGAGTAAAGAATATAGTTGGAATCATGGTTTAGGCGAGGTGGTTACGGCCTTGACTGAAGCTGGTTTGCATATTGACTATTTAAAAGAGCAGCATGAAAGTCCTTATGATGTTTTACCTGATTTAACCAAAACGGAAACCGGTATGTATGTTACAAAAGAAAAGTTATATCCTTTAATTTTTGAGCTGAAGGCGCGTAAATTGTAAGGCGTATAAAGAGCAAAACTTAATTTAACCTAATAATTTTTAACCGTTTATTTTTTCTCAAGTAGCCTTGAATAATATGTTGAGTATCTCTATTGTTCTCCATTGGGGTAATAATAGATTCTAATACCTCAATATTATTTATTTGATAATTCAAATTAAAATAGCCATAGCCTTTAAATACCCCGTTTTCAATTAGTATGGCACTACGTTCGTCTATTGCTCTGCCTTTGTCCACAATAACCATATTCTTGTTTTTGTAGCTGTTTTTTTCAATTAAAGATTCTACACGTTGGTTGTAAATTTCTGGAGTTTCTTTATTTATACACGCCCCATTACAGGTTTTAATCTCGTAGCCAAAACAACTGGTCTTGGTTTTGTAGAGTCCTACTAGTTTTTGGCAGAGCTTGTAATCTTCAACCGCTTTTGTAATAAAAGCTTTTCCGCTTTCGCGGTTAGTAAACGTTGTGATTGGTTTTTTTCTACCATCGGCCACATCAATTTTTAAATTAATATAACCATTTTCATCTTTAAAATGATAGAGGGCATGAGTAAATACATGGCGTCTTAATGCTCTGTTATAAATGGGCTTATTGCTTTTAATTTCTGCGCTTTCTTTTAATAGGGCTACCAATTCACTTCCAGTGGCATCGTAAGTTACCGTGGCCACATGTTGTTGAATTTTTTTAGATTTCTGATTGGTGTTTGTGAAATGCTGATTGATTCGTTTTTTAATATTGTTACTTTTGCCAATGTATATAATTTCTCCATCGGCTTTATGCATATAATACACACCAGTTACAGATGGCATTTGCTCAATAATATCTAGAAGTCTTGGCTCTAGTTGAAACTTGGGATTTAAGCGGATAGATTGTTGAATAATATTTTTTGAGGTGTCTTTATCCAACAACATTTTAAACAATTTCACGGTTGCTAAAGCATCGCCCGAAGCCCGATGCCTATCGGTAACCGGAATGCCAAGTGAGCGCACCAACTTACCCAGACTGTACGAGGCTTGCCCCGGTATTAAATCTTTTGCCAATTCTACGGTGCAGAGGGTTTTACGCTCAAAATCGAAACCCAAGCGTCTAAATTCGGTTTTTAAAATTCTGTTGTCAAATTGAGCGTTATGGGCTACCAGAATGCAATCTTCGGTAATTTCTACAATGCGCTTAGCGACCTCATAAAACTTAGGTGCATTTCGTAGCATTTTGCTATTTATACCGGTAAGATTTACTACAAAAGGTTGTATTTCGCGTTCTGGGTTTATAAGACTTATAAATTGGTCTACAACTTGGTGACCATCGTATTTGTAAATGGCAATTTCTGTAATGCCTTCTTCATTATACTTGCCTCCAGTGGTTTCTATGTCTAATATTGCGTACAAAAAGTTAAGTTAAAAGTTAAAAACTAATAATTAAAAGTTATTTAAGTTTGAGTTTCATGGTATTGGTGGTAAATCGAAACTCATATTTGTTTCAATTCATGTTTAATTGTTAACTCCTAGCGCCAAATATACTGCTTCCAACGCGAATCATGTTGCTACCGCAATCAATAGCTAATTTATAATCACCACTCATGCCCATTGAAATAGTTTCTAGTTTGCAGTTTGTAGTTTCTATAGTTTTTAAATTATCGAAAGTATGTTTTAACGTCATGAATTCCTCTTTTACTTGATTCATATCATCGGTAAATGTAGACATCCCCATGAGGCCAACCACTTTGATGTGTTGTAATTCTGAAAATTCTTTCGATTGAATAATTCGAGAGGCTTCTTCTGGTGCCATTCCAAATTTAGAATCTTCTGATGCTATTTTTATTTGAAGTAAGCATTCAATAATTCTATCGTGGTTCTTAGCTTGTTTGTTTATTTCTTTTAATAATTTTAAATTATCTACCCCATGAATTAAACTAACAAACGAAGCCATGTATTTCACCTTATTACGCTGTACATGGCCAATCATGTGCCACGCGATATCTTTTGGCATGGCTTCAAATTTATCAACCATGTCTTGAATTTTGTTTTCTCCAAAAATGCGTTGTCCAGCGTGATAAGCCTCCATTAAATCGCTTACAGGTTTTGTTTTCGATACCGCCACCAATGTAACGTGTTCTGGTAATTGAGATTTTAGACTGTTAAGGTTTTTTGAAATGCTCATTGTTATTAAGATGTACTGTTTAATTGTTTTTTTATTCGTCTATATATAAAAGACTTAATAAAATATAATGTTGCCTCTAGCCTCTAGCCTCTAAACTCTAGTTTCCATTTTCTAGCTTTTCTAGCCGAATAGTTAGCCGTATCAAGCTTACTTTAAAAACTGCTTAGAAACCTTCTCGGCTTTTCTATTTTCAGAATAATCATAAAAACCTTCGCCAGATTTTATACCGAGTTTACCGGCTTGAACCATATTTACTAATAGAGGACAAGGGGCGTATTTAGGATTTTTAAACCCGTCGTACATCACATTTAAAATAGATAAGCAAACATCTAAACCTATAAAATCTGCGAGCTGTAAGGGCCCCATGGGATGTGCCATACCTAATTTCATTACGGTATCAATTTCTTCAACACCAGCTACGCCATTGTATAAGGCTTCAATCGATTCGTTTAGCATAGGCATTAAAATTCTATTGGCTACAAAACCAGGATAATCGTTTACTTCTACAGGAACTTTACCTAAGGTTTTAGAGAGTTCCATAATGGTATGTGTAACCTCGTTGCTTGTGTTGTAACCGCGAATTATTTCAACCAATTTCATGATGGGAACGGGATTCATAAAATGCATTCCAATAACCATTTCTGGTCGTTGGGTTACGGCTGCAATTTGAGTAATAGAAATTGAAGAGGTATTAGTAGCAAGAATGGTATGGCTTGGGCATGCTGCTTCTAATTGTTTAAATATATTTAGTTTTAAATCGATGTTTTCGGTAGCAGCTTCAACTACTAAATCTGCCAATTTAACGCCTTCAGCTATAGTGGTAAAGGTCGAGATATTGGCAAGCGTTTTGTTTTTATCAGTTTCATTTATTTTTTCTTTGGCAACCATTCGATCTAAATTCTTAGAAATGGTTTCCATGCCTTTTTTTAGCGAAACCTCACTAATATCGATAAGCTGAACTTTAAATCCGCTTTGTGCAAAGGTATGAGCAATGCCATTACCCATAGTTCCTGCTCCAATTACTGCGATGTTTTTCATATTAAGCTATTTTTTATTTCCGCGAAAGCGAAAATTTTTATGTTATTATCTTTTAAATTGTTCTGGATTACAATAGTACAACCTTAAACGTTTTTAAAATTGATTGATAATCATGGTTGCTACACGTAAAGCTTCAGTACCGTCGTGCAAAGTCACCACAGGTGTGGTGTTATTATTAATGGCATCGGCAAAAGATTCTAGCTCGTCTAAAATAGCATTATTATTGGCAACTTCTGGGTTATCAAAATAGATTTGCTTTTTTACACCTTCGGCATTTTGAAGAATCATATCGAAATCACCAGGATGCTCTGGGGCATCTTTCATTTTAACCACTTCGCATTTTTTTTCTAAAAAATCGACCGAGATATAGGCGTCTTTTTGAAAGAAGCGTGTTTTGCGCATATTTTTTAGTGATATTCTACTGGCTGTTAAATTGGCAACACAGCCATTTTCGAACTCAATACGGGCATTGGCAATATCTGGTGTTTCACTAATTACGGAAACCCCACTTGCAGAAATATTTTTTACTTTCGATTTTACGACGCTAAGAATAATATCAATATCATGAATCATTAAATCTAAGACTACAGGCACATCGGTTCCACGCGGATTAAATTCGGCCAATCTATGCGTTTCAATAAACATGGGCGATTTAATATCGTTTTTTACCGCTGTAAACGCAGGATTAAAGCGTTCTACATGACCTACTTGGCCGCGAAGGTTGTGCTCGGCTAATAATTCTCTAATATGTTCGGCCTCTTCAACCGTGTTGGTTATTGGTTTTTCAATAAAAATGTGTTTGCCTTTGGCAATGGCTTGCTTTGCACATTCATAATGCGATAATGTAGGGGTTACTATATCGACCATATCTACGGCTTCGATAAGGGCTTCAATAGTATCGAAAAATTTATAACCAAACTCTTCTTCAACTTTTTTACCATTCTCGGCATCTGCATCATAAAAACCAATAAGGTTGTATTTGTCAGACTGATTAAGAAGTCTTAAATGAATTTTGCCTAGATGTCCAGCACCTAGTACTCCAGCTTTTAACATACATATACGTTTTCAACAAAAATAATATATTTAACATTCGAAATAGATGATTTTTCTCTAATTTTTTGATTAATCGGTACTTAAAAGAAATTGTGTTTAAAATGACTTTTACTTAAAAATGTTTGTTAATTTTAGCCTTGAAAATAACCCAACCATTGAAAGATACATTTAAACACAAAGGCCTTCGCCAACAACTAGTTGAGTTGATAAAAAACAAAGGCATAACTAACGAAGCGGTTTTAAAAGCTATTGGTAATATACCAAGACACTTATTTATGGACTCTGGTTTTTTAGATCACGCGTACCAAGATAAGGCATTTCCTATTGCGGCAGATCAAACTATTTCGCAGCCATATACCGTAGCTTTTCAAACGGAACTATTAGACGTAAAAAAAGGTGATAAAATTTTAGAAATTGGCACAGGTAGCGGCTATCAAACTGCTGTTTTGTGCGAATTGGGTACTCATGTTTACAGCATTGAACGCCAACAAGAATTGTTTAAAAAAACCAGTAAATTTTTACCAAAATTGGGGTATCGCGCTAAAAAACTTATTTTTGGTGATGGTTATAAAGGTTTAGCAGAAGAAGCGCCTTTTGACGGTATTATTGTTACCGCTGGCGCACCATTTGTGCCAAAGCCATTACTGAGCCAGTTAAAAGTAGGCGGAAGGCTGGTTATTCCTGTGGGCGATGAGGTGCAAACCATGACGCTTTTTGTACGAAAAGGTCCAAAAGAATTTGAACAACACGAATTTGGTGACTTTAGATTTGTACCCTTATTGGAAGATAAGAACTAGTGGAGATTATTAGCTTCGTCTAGATTGTCATTTCGACCTTAGGATAAATCTCATAGTTTTACTAGGCTTTGTTATTGTTTGAGCAGGATTATGCTAAGTAGATTGCAAAAATTTTATACAAAAACCCAAACCACACATATTCATTGTTTTTCAGTTTGCATGTTATACAGACCTAACAGGTTTCGAAACCTGTTAGGTCTTGGTTAACCTGAAAATTACATGTAGGAAATTTTTTAAATTTAATTTTTGTCATGTGCTAAGATATTATTATTGGTCTCAATAGTGCCTCATTTCGATATGACAATTTGTAGAGGATGTCATTTCGAAGTTAGGAGAAATCTCATAATTTTATTTGGTTTCATTATTTTTTTAGTAGGATTGTGGGATGTCTCCATCGTGTCTCATTTCGACATGACAAATTTATTTTAATTTACAATTTCAAGAATAAACTAAATAAATAATTGATTTAGCATGGCTATAAAACTTAAAAAACTGTACCAAAAGCAATTAAATCTTGGTACAGTTTTTTAAGTTTTATGAAGAGCTGTTATGGCTATAGAGCTGCCTTGAGTTCTTCAATCCCACCAACTACAGGAAGCATCAACTGTGTGCTATCCAAATCAATAGTTAATTCGGTACCTGGTTTAGGGTGTAAGGTAAATTCTTTATCGCTAGAGAATATCATTAAACCAATTTGTTGTCCTGCTTTTATAATCTGGTCATCAGGTTCTAAATTAAATGTGATGTCGTAAAATTTGCCTGGTTTTAAAGGTTTGCTTTCGGTTAATGATTTATGGTTTTGGGGGTCTGCCCAACCACGAGTAATAATATTATCGGTTATTTTTGCTTTTCTGCTGTCATTCCACGGCAGTGAAACCAGCCAAACCGATAAATTTGCAGCAGGCTTACTACTCGCTAATTTTACTGTAATTTGGGGAATGCCCGAAATGTGAACATCTTGTGTTAGTTTAGGGGTTACATATAGTAAACGGTGGTCGGTAATTTCGGCTCGAGCCAAAGCTTCACCTGTAAACGAATAATTATCAACTAACGTTTCTTTACCTTGATTAGGGGTGTTTGTAAGGGTTAAACCACCCGTTTGTGGAGCACCAGAGGTTAAATATAAGGTTACATTTTTAGCATCGGGATTTGGGTAATCCTTATAAGGTGTTGGGGCATCTATTTCGTCTCCTTCACGAACAATCCAAGCTTTGTTGGTTTCGGCTTCTATATTGTTCTCAATGCCATGTAAGTACTGAGTAAACCATTTGTTCATCATACTAACAGGTGGTGGTCCACCATGACCAAATTGGTGGTAATATATCTGTGTAGTTAAACCCATTTCTTTCGCTTTCTTATAAATACGGTAGCTGTGTTCTGGCATAACATTCCAATCGTTAAAGGCGTGGGCCATGAGCATGGCGGCTTTCATGGGAGCCATTTGGTTTAGGTAATCACGTCCCGCCCAAAAGTCGTTATAATCGCCAGTAATTCTATCCATACCATTTTTCATTTCGGTATCTCTTACTTTAGCGTTGTTATGAGGGCGTTTAGACACGTCGCCACTATGAATGTAATCGTATAAAACATCAATGTCTTCTCCTAAATAACCTCCTGGAGAACGCACTAGACCGTTAGCACGGTAATAGTGATAATACGAGGTGTTTGGCGCTACAGGTATAATAACTTCTAAACCTTCTACACCAGTTGTCGCGGCTGCTAGGGGGATGGTGCCGTTATAAGATGTTCCAGTCATGCCTACTTTTCCCGTACTCCAATAGGCGTTAACCTCCTCATTGCCCTCAGGTTCGGTATAGCCCTTTGCACGCCCATTTAGCCAGTCGATTACTGCTTTTGGGGCTAGGGATTCATTGCTGCCACCAACAGTTGGTGAGCCTTGGGAAAACCCAGTGCCAGGAGACGATGAATGTACAACAATATAACCTCTGGGTACCCAAGTTTTAATTTGAGAATTCGATATTATTGGGCGTTCACCCCTTCGCGTTACCTCTGGATGTGTGCGTTCTGGGCCCATTGCGCCCAACTCATGCTTCACATTCCAAAACACGCCTTCCACATCTGGCGCAACACCAGCGTAATACGGACTAGACTCGTAGATAACCGGAAGTTTTAAACCTTCGGTATCGGTTTGATAGGGTCTTGTTACGCTCACATGCATGCGGTCTAATTTACCATCGCCATCGGTATCAAAAGAAGTTTCAACAAACAAATCGTGTCTTATCCATTTATCTGGCGTGTTAAAGGCTTCAACAATTTGTGCTTTACCATCTTTAAAAATAGGAGTTGCTTTTTCTTGAGCGACAGCATAAAAAGTTGTGATGATTGCAATAAAAACTGAAAGAATAACAGGTTTTAATTTAAAAGAATTTTTCATAAATTATTGTTTTGGAAGGTATTCGCTTGGTATAAGTTTGTTTCTGGTTTCTTGAGTCCAATACACATTAACAATCCACCAACGTTTACCGTCATTTAAAAGTTGAAAACTTATGATCCCACGTTTTTCTGGGGTTGTATCTGCGCTGGTTTTATAGGTTTCGTAAGTACTAAAAACTTGACTAATATTACTAAACGTATTTACCGCCCTGTTTATTTCTTTTTTAAAATAACCGTGGTCTACCAGCCATTTACCTGTTGTTTTTATATAATCATCTGGCGACAGGTAACCTACGGTGTAAAGACCTTTTTCATTTTTTATAGATGGAATTAATTTGGCATTGGTTTTAAACAAATATTTAAACAAGTCCCAATCTCTAGCTTCTCCTTTTTCACCAGAGATTACTTGGTAGTAGGTTTTAATAATGCTATCTATGGATAAAACATGACTCGTGTAATCTTTAGGTTCCTCCTTAGGTTCTTGTGCGTTTATTGAAAAGCTTAATAAACAGATAATTAGAGTTATAATGCTGTTTTTCATGTTAAAAATTTTAAAACACTAGTTGAGTGAGTAGTAAAAAGTTAAATTATACCATGGCTAATATCATGTGGCGTGTTATCTAGAAAACTATTAAAAATTCAAAATCAATTATAAGCTTTTTTAATGCGATCTAAATCACGCTTGTTATCACGGTCTTTAATGGTTTCGCGTTTATCGTAAAGTTTTTTACCTTTTGCTAAAGCAATAATGACTTTGGCGAACCCTTTTTCATTTATAAACAAGCGTAAAGGGATAATGGTAAGACCTTTATTTTGCACGTCTTTTTGAAGTTTTTTTAATTCCTTTTTATTTAAAAGTAATTTTCTTTCAGCCTTAGGCTTGTGATTGTAATAATTGCCAAACGCGTATTCTTCAATCGTAGCGTTAATTAAAAACAGTTCACCTTTATCGTTAAATTCACAAAAACTTTCAGCAATAGAGGCTTTACTATGTCTTATAGATTTTATTTCGGTACCCCTTAATACTATTCCAGCGGTGTATTTGTCTAGTATTTCGTATTGAAAGTGCGCCTTTTTATTCTGTATGTTTATTTTTTTCTGCATGGTTTACAAAGCTAAACGATTTTGCTTTAAAGTTAAAAGATTACGTCAAAATTAAATCTAAAAAGGCTATCAAAATTATAAAGAGTTAAGCCGTTTATTAAAAACAATAATTATTGTACTTTTGCCTTTTATTTTTGCTTGAGCATGTAAAGCGCATGTTGAAGTTTTTTTTTGATAACTTAAACCAACATAATATATGAATTCATACGATGTAGCCATTATTGGTTCTGGTCCTGGAGGGTATGTTGCAGCAATACGTTGTGCGCAGTTAGGCATGAAGACTGCTTTAATTGAGAAGTATCCAACACTTGGAGGTACCTGCTTAAATGTAGGCTGTATTCCAAGCAAAGCGCTTTTAGATTCATCGCATCACTACGAGCATGCGGTGAAAGATTTTGAAGCCCACGGTATTGAAATTCCTGGTGATGTTAAAGTGAATCTTGAAAAAATGATTGCTCGAAAGCAGGCCGTTGTCGATCAAACTACAGGTGGTATTGATTTTTTAATGAAGAAAAACAATATTGATGTTTATGAAGGTTTAGGAACTTTTAAAGATGCCACACATATTGTTATTAAAGGTGAAGAAACGACTGAAATTGAAGCCAAAAACACCATTATAGCAACAGGAAGTAAACCTGCAAATTTACCATTTATCAACATCGATAAAGAGCGTATCATAACATCAACCGAAGCTTTAAAGCTTAAAGAAATTCCAAAACACATGATTGTAATTGGCGGTGGTGTTATTGGTTTAGAACTTGGTCAAGTATACAAACGCTTAGGCGCAGAGGTAACGGTTTTAGAATATTTGGACAGAATTATACCGACAATGGATGCCGGCTTATCTAAAGAATTAAACAAAGTTTTAAAGAAACAAAAAATTAAAATCAATACGTCTCATCAAGTAAAATCTGTTGAGAGAAAGGGTGATGAGGTTATCGTTAAAGCAAATAATAAAAAGGGGGAAGAAGTTGAGTTTAAGGGTGATTATTGTTTGGTTTCTGTTGGGCGTCGTCCATACACCGATGGTTTAAATGCTGAAGCTGCAGGCGTTAAGTTAAATGCTAAAGGTCAAGTTGAAGTAAATGATTATTTACAAACTTCAGCATCAAATATTTATGCTATTGGCGATGTTGTAAAAGGTGCTATGTTAGCGCATAAAGCTGAAGAAGAAGGCGTGTTTGTGGCCGAAACCATTGCAGGACAAAAACCACATATCGATTATAATTTAATTCCTAACGTGGTTTACACCTGGCCAGAAGTGGCTGCTGTTGGTAAAACTGAAGAGCAATTAAAAGAAGCTGGAATAGACTATAAAACGGGACAATTTCCTATGCGTGCTTTAGGTAGAAGCAGAGCAAGTATGGATTTAGACGGATTTGTAAAAGTTTTAGCCGATAAAAAAACAGATGAAATTTTAGGCGTACACATGGTTGGTGCCCGTGCAGCAGATATGATTGCCGAGGCCGTTGTGGCCATGGAATTCCGTGCATCGGCAGAAGATGTGTCACGCATGTCTCATGCCCACCCTACATTTACTGAAGCGATTAAAGAAGCTGCCTTAGCGGCAACAGACGATAGAGCATTACATATTTAGAAACAATATTATGATAATTGAACCAAAAACTAGAGGTTTTATATGTTTAACCGCTCACCCAGAAGGTTGTAAGCAAAACGTATTAAATCAAATAGCGTACATTAAAGAAAGACCAGTTAAAAATGGTCCTAAAAAAGTTTTAGTCATAGGAGCATCCACTGGGTTTGGTTTGGCTTCTAGAATTACAAGCGCCTACGGATCTGAGGCTGCAACGATTGGGGTTTTCTTCGAAAAACCGCCTGCCGAAGGTCGACCAGCATCTGCGGGTTGGTACAATAGTGCCGCGTTCGAAGAGCAAGCACATAAGGATAATTTATATGCTAAAAGCATTAATGGCGATGCGTTTTCTCATGAAATAAAAGCACAAACTATTGATTTAATTAAGGAAGATTTAGGCGAAATTGATTTGCTAGTGTATAGTTTAGCCTCACCAGTGCGCACACATCCAGATACGGGAGAGCGCTTTAAATCGGTTTTAAAACCTATTGGAGAAACCTTTACAAATCGTACAGTAGATTTTCATACTGGCGAGGTTAAAGAGGTTTCAATAGAGCCTTGTAATGAAGAGGATATTAGAAATACCGTTAAAGTCATGGGTGGTGAAGATTGGCAAATGTGGGTTGATCAACTTAAAGCAGCTGGCGTTTTATCTAAAGATTTTAAAACGGTGGCTTATTCATACATCGGACCAGCATTAACCAAAGCGGTTTACAGAAACGGCACCATTGGTCGTGCTAAAGATCATTTAGAAGCTACCGCCTTTAAAATTACAGACGATTTAAAGGGTATTGGCGGTCAAGCATACGTCTCTGTTAATAAAGCCTTAGTAACACAAGCGAGTTCTGCCATTCCTGTAATCCCTTTATATATTTCTTTATTGTATAAGGTCATGAAAGAAGAGGGCGTTCACGAAGGATGTATCGAGCAAATAGAGCGTTTGTTTAACCATCGTTTATATGGTGGAGATTTAGCATTAGATGAGGCAGGTAGAATACGGGTTGACGATTGGGAAATGCGTGAGGATATTCAAGAAAAAGTACAAGAACTTTGGGCAAATGTAACGACTGAAACTCTACCAGAAATTGGCGATTTAGAAGGCTACAGAGCAGATTTCTTTAATTTGTTTGGATTTAAAGTGCCAGGTGTAGATTACGATAAAGACGTGAATGAAATGGTTGAAATACCTTGTTTGCAAGAGTAAGTTCAAAGGTTTTTTAAACTTAGCATAAAATAAAAACGAGGCACGCATTTAAGTGCCTCGTTTTTGGTTTTAAAACATTTTTGTTTCGTTTATATTAAAAGACAAATAAGAATGTCGTGGTCACTTAATCTTACTTCATGCGTTGCGAAGACCTCACAGATACTGTATTGAATCTTAAGAGATCTAACTTACAGTTGAAAACACCAGATTTCACTGCGAAAAATATTTTGTTGTTTTAAATCTTGCTATTAAACGGGGAGTTGTATTCTTTTAAGCTTTCAATTTGTTTTAGTACAAACAATTACAATCTTGTTATTTTCAACATCGGTGGTAAAAAACAAGTATAAATTCCCACCATCTTTAATATGGAGTTTTTTTCTAATATTTTGTACCGTTTCAGGGAAATTTCTGGTAGTAATATTGGCTTTTGTAATTCCTTCTTTTTTAAAGATTTTTTTATTGAAGGGTAATACGTTTTCAATTTTAAAGCCTCTGCCAGGAAACTCTAAAAGGGTTTCACTCGTGTATAAATGCGAGTGTTGATGCAGTTTAAAAACATGCAGTTTATTTGAAATGGTATCAAAGCCGCCAGCCTTTAAAATGGCACTATTGGGTTCGTACAAATAGGCGAGCGGTTTGTTGTAATTTGATTGAATACGGCTTTCTTCATCTATTAAAAAATCAAAATGAGTGCTTTTATCTTTTCTAATATTCACCGTTTTTATTGAAATATCTTCGGAAGAATCCCGTTTTAAAATCCACAGCAATTCTTTTACCTCGTTATTTACAGCCACCACATGAATGGTTTTTACCTGTTTTAACTCCTTAATACCTACCGTTAAATCTAGTAATGGCGAGGTTTTAATTAGTATATTCTCTGAATGTTTAAATAGCAAATCCAAATGCTCGGGAATATTAGGTAAACAGTCGTTTAAATAAAACACCTTGCCTTTGCTATCGTGACGCCTTGAAGGATCTACATAAATCCAATCATATAATCTGTTACTAGATTTTAAATATTCAATGCCATCGCTTTGTTGTGTCTTTATATTTTTAACCCCTAATTGCTCGTAATTATGAGCTACAATTTTAGAGAGTGTTGGGTTTATTTCACAGTGTTCAACGGCTTTAAAAAGTTTAGAAAAGTAGAAACAATCTACACCAAAACCGCCTGTTAAATCTATAATAGATGTGCCCTTAATTAAAGTAGATTTGTAATGCGCTGTAATTTCTGAAGAGGTTTGCTCGATATTTAATTTATTCGGGTAGTAAATATTTTTAGTATTAAACCAAGTAGGCAGTTTCTTTTGGCAACGCCGTTTGGCTTCAATTTGTTCAATGATTGCTTTGGTATCAACTAAAGCGAATGTGGTTCCTTTTAAAATGAGTTTAGAAACATTACTGTCTAAATTTTCATTTATAAAATTTTGAATTTCAGTATTTATAATAGAATGATTCAATAGAAATTATAAGCCTTTAGTAAGATTTTTAACTATTTTGTTTTCAGATAAAAAAGTCTTTAAAATTACTTTTAAAGCGGTATAAGCGGGAATTGCAATAATTAAACCCACAACTCCAAAAAGAATACCCGTTATTAGAATTACTAAAAATATTTCTAACGGATGCGATTTTACACTTTTAGAGAATATAATGGGTTGACTGGCAAAATTATCGACCAATTGACCGATTAAAAATACAATTAGTACCCAGAAAGCCTTAGGTAATGTAACCTCGCTAAAAGATTCTGTGAGGTTGCTTGTCATCGTTAAAGTTACCATTAAAACTCCACCAATTAAGGGCCCTACATAAGGCACTAAATTTAATAAGGCACATAAAAAGGCGATAACCACGGCATTTTCTACACCAATAATGAGTAGTCCAATAGTGTAAATGATGAATAGAATTAATATTTGAAAAATGAGTCCGACAAAATATCGCGACAGGAGGTTCTTTATTTTCATGGTAGATTGTTTCCAGCGCGACTCTTTGTTTTCTGGAATAAATGTAAGTATGCCATTTTCAAACAATTTACTGTCTTTTAAAAAGAAAAAAGAAATAAATAAAACAGAAAATAAACCAATACTAAAATTTCCTAATCCACTTACAACAACATTTAAAAAATTAGGTATTATTGAATAGTCAATTTGAGATAAGGGATTATAATTTTTGATAAATAGCTCTAAATCTATTCTGTTTAGCTGAAAATAAGAGGTTATTTGGGTGTATAAAGTTTCAATTTTAGTTTTTAGTAATTCTATATCTAAAAGCGATAAATTTTGTCCTTGCTTAATAATTAAAGGTACAAATAAGCTTGCCAGTCCTAAAAACAATCCAATTAAAACAACCATTGTTACTATAACAGCCAGAGTGTTTTTAAATTTTAGCTTGTGTTGTAAAAAAAGCACAATGGGTCTGCCAATTAACGAGATTACGGCGGCAATTGCGATATAAACGATTACAGATTGTATTTGATACAAAAAATACAATAGCAACGCAATACCCACTACAATAGCTATTGCTTTTAAGATACCATGTGATATGGAGTTGGAAGTCATGTTGTAAATATAGTATTATTTGTTGTTTTAGCTTGTGGGTACTTTTAAATTTTTAGATGAATTTAAAGTATTTAACCAATCTGCTTGGTCATTTCGTAAAGTACAATATTGGTGGCTTGTACCACGTTCATACTGCTATTTTGTCCAAACATATCAATATGAATTGTGGCATCCGATTGTTTTAAAATAGCATCAGATACGCCAAAATTCTCGTCGCCAATAACTAAAGCGATTGGTTGTTCTTTTGAAAATTTAAATTTGTGAACGGGGGTACTCGTTTGAGTTATTTCTAAAGCAATAATTTGATAGTTTTCGTTTTTTAAGTCTTCAACAATTTTTAAAGCCGACTCCGCAAGCTCAAAATTCACTGCCTTTTCGGTAGATCTTGAGGTTTTTTTCATTTTACGACCCATAGGGATATGCTCACCACAAAGTATGAGCTTTTCAACACCAAAAGCATCGGCTATTCTAAATAAACTCCCAATGTTTGGTGCGTTGGAAACATTATTACTAACCAAAATGATTGGGAATTTTTTTGGCGTGAAACTGGAGTTGTAATGATTGAGTTGCAAGTTTTGTTGATTTTTTTTTAGTATTCAGATAAAAATATCATATTTAATATTTAGGAGCTGTATTGCTTTGGGTCTTTCCTATTTTGAGAGAAAAAACATTAATTCTCAAAAGCATACTTAACAATATTGGCACCCATTTTCAGTGCCTTTTCTCTTACTTCGGCAGAGTTGTTGTGTATTTGGGCATCTTCCCAACCGTCGCCTAAATCACTTTCATAGGTAAACAGTACAACCAGCCTAGCCTTATGAAAAAGGCCGAAGGCTTGCGGACGCTTACCATCATGTTCATGAATTTTAGGTAAGCCCTTCGGGAATTTATAGGCAGTATTAAATAGGGTATGTGTTACGGGTAACTCCACTAAATCTTGATTGGGGAACACTTTTTTTAATTCTTTGGTAATATAAGGTTGCATGCCATAATTATCGTCAATATGTAAAAAACCTCCAGAAATAAGGTAATTACGTAAATTTTCGACATCAGTTTCGCTAAAAAATACATGTCCATGTCCTGTCATGTGCAGTAACGGATATTGAAAAATATCTGTGCTACCCACCTCTACAGTCTCTGGTTTCTTATTAATTTTAGTGTTTATGTTGGCATTACAAAAAGCAATTAAATTTGGTAATGCCGTTGGGTTGCTATACCAATCGCCACCACCTTTGTATTTTAAAATAGCTAAATCTTGAGCATTTAAAATAAAAAGTGAAAAAGTAAAAACTGAAAATAATAGCGCTTTTTTCATAGTTATTCATTTATAAAGGCAACGGCGTGGCAGGAAACAATCGCTGCGGTTTCGGTGCGTAATCTAGTGTCTCCCAAAGTTACTGGAATAAAATTATGAGCACGTGCGATTTCTATTTCTTTAACAGAAAAATCACCTTCTGGTCCTATTAAAATGGTAATGTCTGTATTTGGTTTTAATTCCTGTTTTAGTGATTTTCTATCGTTTTCTTCGCAATGCGCAATAAATAAATCGGATTTAAAATCTTGTTTTATAAAATCTTTAAAGGCGATAGCCTCATTTAGTTGGGGTAAATAACAACTTAAAGATTGTTTCATGGCCGCTTGTAAAACTTTTTGATAGCGTTCTGGTTTTATCACTTTTCGTTCGCTGTGTTTGCAAATAATAGGGGTAATACTATCGATACCTATTTCTGTAGCTTTTTCTAGAAACCACTCGTAGCGGTCGTTCATTTTTGTAGGGGCAACCGCTAAATGTAAGTGGTAATGTCTCTTTTTTTGTTTAGTTTTAGCAGTTACTGTAGCGTGACATTTATTTGTATTGGCGATGGTAATTTCAGCATTAAAGAGCCAGCCGTTGCCATTTGTAATATGTAAAACATCAGCAACATTTTTACGTAGCACTTTTACAATATGTTTGCTTTCCTCTCTGCTAAACGTAAATTCTGTGGTATGTTCTGTAAGGTCTGGATTATAAAAAAGTTGCATGAGGCTAATATTTTAATGAATTATGACTATCGATTTATAATTGGGTGTTTATTAAAAGAATTTACATTCAGTACAGGTCTATTGTATCGTTTTGAGCGTCTTGTTGTTAGTTTACGGTGTTGATAATTTGTAGGATGCCATGGTTTTTAAGTGTAAACGAAAATTTAAAGTCATAAACATTAATTTTTGAGGTGTACGCTGTAAAAAGTAAATGTCTGTGTAATAGCGAATCATTAAATCTTCAATCGTGCCGAAGCCATAACATCTTGTTCTGCAAAATTGTTTTCTAAATATTTTAAATACCCAACAATAGCAATCATGGCGGCATTATCGGTAGTGAATTCAAATTTCGGGACATAGGTAGTCCATCCAAATTTCTGTTCGCCATCTTTTAAAGCTTGTCGAATTCCAGAATTTGCCGAAACACCACCACCAATAGCAATATGCTTTATCCCTGTTTGTTTACTGGCCAATTTTAGTTTATCAATTAAAATACCAATAATCGTGTATTGAATAGAGGCGCAAATATCGTTTAGGTTTTCACGAATAAAATTAGGGTTAGCTTTTACTTCGCGTTGTATAAAGTATAAAATTGCTGTTTTTAGACCCGAGAAGCTAAAATTTAAACCTTCAACTTTTGGTTTGGTAAAGGAGAAGGCTTTGGGGTTACCCAGTTTTGCGCGTTTATCGATTTCTGGTCCAGCAGGATAGCCTAAACCTAAAATTTTCCCGCTTTTATCAAAGGCTTCGCCAACGGCATCGTCAATAGTTTCGCCAATTACCTTCATATTAAAATGGCTTTCTACCTTCACAATTTGAGTATGGCCGCCAGAGATAGTCATCGCTAAAAAAGGGAGGGGTGGTTTTTTAAACCCCTCTTCGTCTATAAAATGCGCCAAAATATGTGCTTGCATGTGGTTTACATCAATTAGCGGAATGTTTAAACCATAGGCCAAAGATTTTGCGAACGATGTTCCTACCAAAAGCGAACCCATTAAACCAGGTCCGCGTGTAAAAGCAACGGCACTAAGCTGTTCTTTAGTGATTTTTGCTTTTTTTAGAGCTTGATCTACCACAGGCACTATATTTTGTTGGTGGGCACGAGAGGCCAGTTCTGGCACAACACCGCCATAGGCTTCATGTATTTTTTGGTTGGCCACAACGTTGCTTAAAATCTTGCCATTGTGTATAACTGAAGCCGCTGTATCGTCACAAGAAGACTCAATTCCTAAAATGTAAATATTTTGTGAAGACATTAATAAAAATTAGGCATAATAATTGTTAATTTTGACGATGTATAAACATCTGTCGATCTTAATATAATCGTAACTACAAAATTACTCATTTATTTTTTTAATTGAATAATTATAATTTTTATTATTAGTTTTTAACTTTTAATTATTAGCAGATTCGTAGATAAAAAAACATGGTTTATTCTCATTAAAATTATAACTTTAGCCTTATTAAAACAGCCTTAAAAATAGTATCTAAAATTGCCGGCATTTTGCTGTTGCTTTTCATCATTTTGGTGTTGGTACTTTCTATTCCTTTTGTTCAAACAGGCTTAGGTAATTATGCGACTAAACGCCTAAATGAGGAGTTTGGAACTCAGATAAATATTAATAAAGTGGGGTTGCGGTTTAATGGAGATGTCGCGCTAAAAGACGTGTATATTGAAGATTATAAACAAGATACGCTTATTAATATAGCGGCACTTAATACTTCAATTTTAAATTTTAGAAATCTTTACCAAGGCAAATTGGTTTTTGGAGATATTGACATTATCGATTTAGATTTCAATATTAAAACCTATAAAGATACTACCGATACGAATTTAGATATTTTTGTAGCCAAGTTCGACGACGATAACCCAAGGTCTGGCAAAAGTAGTTTCTTGTTGTCATCTAGCGACGTGTCTATCTACAACGGAAATTTTAGACTTATAGACGAAAATCGCGATACCGCTAAACGTTTAGATTTTACAAATTTAAATATTAATGCTACCAATTTCTTAATTAATGGAAGTGATGTTAGTGCCAGAATAAATACACTAAATTTTGTAGATAGCAGAGGCCTTGAGATGAAAAATATGATGACTAATTTTAGTTATACGCCTTCTCATATGTCTTTTAAAAATATTAATGCCAAAACGCCATTTTCTACTTTAATAGGTGATTTGGAGTTCGCCTATAAGCGTGAAGATTTGCAATATTTTGTCGATAAAGTACAGGTAAAGGCAAGCTTTGAAGATTCTAATATTGCCTTAAACGAACTCAATGTTTTCTATAACGAGTTTGGGGTGAATCAATATGCTAACTTTAGCGCAAACTTCTCTGGAACTCTAAATAATTTAAGCGCCACTAATTTAAGGCTAAGAAGTAGTAGAAATACAAGAATTGTTGGAGATATAAAGTTTAAAAACTTGTTTAGTAAAGCAGATGGTGATTTTTACATGAATGCCAATTTTAGAAACTTATCTTCTACCTACCGAGATTTAACAGCATTATTGCCGAATGTTTTAGGAGAAGCTATTCCTTCGTCTTTCGACAGGTTGGGTAAATTTAAAATGGTTGGTAAGTCTAAAATCACGGCTTCAACAATACATGCAAATCTTGAGATTGATACCGATTTAGGTTTTGTAGATTCGGAGTTGGAAATCACCAAAATTGACGATATTGATAATGCATCCTATAAAGGACGAATAATTTTTAATGAATTTGATTTGGGGACTTTAATCGACGACCCAAACGTTGGATTAACATCGCTTAATTTAATTGTAAATGGCCACGGGTTTATTGCTGAAAATTTAGATACCCAAGTAGAGGGCAAAGTTTTTGAACTCATGTATAACAATTATAATTACTCACATATTGATGTAGCAGGTAATGTTAAAAACAAAATATTTGATGGTAACTTAGTGGTTAAGGATAAGAATTTAAAGTTAAACTTTAATGGGCTTATCGATTTCTCAGAAAAAGTTAACAAATATGATTTTAAAGCCGATGTAGATTACGCGAATTTAAACGCCTTGAATTTTATTGCTAAAGATAGTGTTTCCATTTTTGTAAGCCATTTACAAATGAACGTAAACGCCAGTAATTACGACGATGCCTATGGGCGTGTTCTATTTAAAAACACTTCCTATAAAAATCAAAGAGAAACTTATTATTTTGACGAATTTGCCGTATCGTCTCGATTTGAAGACAACACGCGGTTTATTGAAATTGATTCTCCAGATATTATTGAAGGCAAACTTCAAGGAGAATTCGTTTTGAAAGATTTAAGGAAGCTATTCGAAAACTCTATTGGGTACATTTATACCAATTACATCCCGTATCAAGTAAAAGCAAATCAAAACATTAATTTTAATTTTAAAATATACAACAAAATAATCGATGTCTTCTTTCCAGAAATTAAATTGGGTAAAAACACCTTTGTTCGAGGGCGAGTAGCGAGCGACGAAAAAGATTTTCGACTTACATTTAAATCTCCCGAGATTAAAGTATTCGATTATTTCGCCAACCAAATAGAAATACAAGTAGATAATAACAATCCGTTATTTAATACCTATGTTGAAGTAGATAGCATGAGTACTAAGCATTACAATGTGTCTAAATTTAATTTAATTAATGTAACGGTAAGTGACACCTTGTTTATGCGTTCTGAGTTTAGAGGCGGAAAGCAAAATAAAGACATTTTTAATTTGAGCTTTTATCATACCATTAATGAGAAAAACGAATCGGTAATTGGTTTTAAAAAATCTGATGTAACTATTAAAAATAATAAGTGGTTTATTAACGAGGCTCAAAATAGATTTAATAAAATCTCTTTCGATAAAAAGTTTACAACCTTTAATATTGATAAATTTCATGTCAATCATAATAACGAAGAGATAAAGCTTTCAGGGTTTTTAAAAGATTCTACCGAAAAAGATTTAAAACTTAATTTTAAAAATGTAGATCTGGCAAAAATTACGCCACATATCGATAGCTTATCTCTGGCGGGCAACGTTAATGGCAAGTTAGATGTTATTCAGAAAAGTGGAAATTATCTGCCTAACTCGTCCATTATTATTGATAATTTTAAAGTCAACGATTTTCCTTTGGGAGAATTTAATGCTGAAATTCAAGGCAATGAAGATTTAACCAAGTACAATGTAGAGGCCAGTATTAAAAACGAATTCACAAAATCTTTTAAAGCAGCAGGAGATATTATTGTTAAAGGTAAGCAGTCTAATATCGATATTAATTTAGATTTCGATGATTTTAATTTACAACCGTTAAACCCATTATTAGATGGAATTTTATCAAACATACGGGGACTTGTATCGGGCAAAGCTCAAGTTGTAGGTAATCTAAAAAAACCAGACATAAATGGCGATCTAATATTAAATAATTCTGGCTTAGGTGTGCCTTATTTGAATGTTGATTATAAGTTTAACGACAAAGCCGCAGTGAGCTTAGAAAACCAAAGTTTTATTTTTAAAAATTTAAGACTAACCGATACTAAATATAACTCTAAAGCCCGATTAAACGGGGTATTAAGTCATATTAATTTATCGAAATGGAGTTTAGATTTAAATATCGATACCAATAGACTATTAGTATTAGATACCAAAGAGAGTGAAGAATCGTTGTACTTTGGTACTGGTTTTATTGGAGGTAGTGCGAGTATAAAAGGTCCAGCCACCGAACTGGTTATTAATGTTAATGGCGAAACCAAAAAAGGTACAGTGTTTAAAATACCATTGAACGATACCGAGTCTTTTGGCGATAATTCTTTCATTCACTTTATTACCGATGAAGAAAAACGTGCTAAAGAGCAAGGTATAGATTTTGTTTTTAAAGAGATTAAAGGATTAGAATTAGATTTTGATTTAGACATTACTGAAGATGCCGAGGTTGAAATTATTATAGACAAAAATACAGGGCACGCTTTAAAAGGCCGCGGAGTAGGAGGTCTTTTAGTTGAGATTAACACCAATGGTAAGTTTAATATGTGGGGAGATTTCTCGGTGTTCGAAGGGGTTTATAATTTTGCGTTTGCCGGCTTGGTTCAAAAAGAATTTATCGTACAACCCGGCGGAACATTAGCTTGGGATGGAGCACCGCTAAAGGCTAGAATAGACATGAATGCCATCCACAAAGCGCAAGCAAATCCGTCACCACTTCTCGATAACCCCATTAACCGAAGTATTCCCGTAGAATTAAATATTAGTTTAACTGGCGAACTGGAGCAGCCAGAACCTGAATTCGAATTCGAATTCCCGAGTGTTAGTTCTACAGTCAAATCAGAACTTCAATACAGATTAGAGTCTAAAGACGATAGGCAAAATCAGGCATTATATTTATTGTCAACCGGTGCCTTTTCGCGTAGTTTAAGTGATTTGAACTTTTCAGGCACCATAGCCGAGCGTCTAAATGGTATTGTTAATGGTATTTTTACGAGCGAAAACGGGAAGTTTGATTTCGGATTTAATTACGAGGTTGGAGAAAATAGACCAGATTATAAAACAGACGATCGAGTGAGTGCAACGCTTCAAACCCAAATTAGCGATAAAATAAGTATTAATGGTAAAATAGGAGTGCCAATTGGTGGCGCTACAGGAACCGCAATTGCCGGTGATGTTGAAATAAATTTCCTCTTAAATGAAGATGGGACTCTTACAGCCAAAGTATTTAACCGAGAAAATAGTATTCGAAATTTTGGTGAAGATATTGGTTATACCCAAGGTTTAGGTTTGTCTTACAACGTCGATTTTGATACCTTTAAGGAGTTGCTTAGAAAACTAGTTAAAAAAACATCAAGAAGAGAAGAGGAAGCTGTATTATCTCAAGACCCTACAGATGAAACCGATTCGAATACCGCGCCAAGTTTTATAACACACAAATCGCAGTCCAATAAAAACAATTAATAATTGATTAAGTTTCGGTAAAAAACTTTGTGATTTGTTTTTTATATCCACGCAAACGTTTTAGTGTGTTAGAGGCATTAAATTGTGATATATGTTGTATTATTATGATTTTAGTTTAGTAAATTTACTTTCATAATAATAAAACTAATGCCAAAAAAAATAAAAAAAATAGGAGTGCTTACCTCAGGAGGCGATTCTCCAGGAATGAACTCGGCCATTAGGTCTGTGGCACGAACTTGTGCGTACCATAATATCGAGTGTGTAGGGGTATATCGGGGTTACGAAGGACTAATAGAAGGCGATTTCAAGCCTATGGATGCTAGAAGCGTAAAGGGTATTTTAAATAAGGGGGGAACCATACTAAAGTCGGCCCGCTCTAAAGAATTTAGAACCAAAGAAGGTCGTCTGCAGGCGTTTAACAGTTTAACAAATGCAGGTGTTGATGGCCTTATTGTTATAGGGGGAGACGGTTCTTTTAGTGGAGCCTTAGTACTTAATCAAGAATATAATTTTCCTGTAATTGGAATACCAGGCACCATAGATAACGATATTTATGGCACATCGCATACCTTAGGTTTCGATACTGCCCTAAACACCGTGGTTGATGCTATCGATAAAATACGCGATACCGCAAGTTCTCATAATAGATTGTTTTTTATCGAGGTTATGGGTCGCGATGTTGGGCATATTGCTTTAAACGCGGGCATTGCCGGTGGTGCAGAAGAGATTTTAATTCCTGAAGAAGATTTAGGTTTAGATCGGCTAGTAGAATCTCTTAACCGTAGCAGAAAATCGGGTAAATCATCGAGTATCGTTATTGTTGCAGAAGGTGATAAAATCGGTAAAAATGTGTTTGAGCTAAAAGATTTTGTAGATGAAAACCTAGAAGATTACGATGTTCGAGTTTCGGTTTTAGGGCACATGCAACGCGGTGGCTCACCCTCTTGTTTCGATCGTGTTTTAGCAAGTCGAATGGGCGTAAAAGCTGTCGAATCTTTGCTTGAAGGCAAATCGAATTATATGGTTGGTTTGAAGAATGGCGAAATGAAATTAACACCTTTAGAAAGCGCCATAAAAGGAAAAACAAAAATAAATTTAGAATTATTACGTGTCTCAGATATTATGAGCATTTAACTTTAATACAAAGTATTATGTCAAAATTAAAAATTGGAATTAACGGATTTGGAAGAATTGGAAGAATAGCTTTTAGAATTGCTGCCGAAAGACCAAACGTTGAGGTTGTTGGAATTAATGATTTATTAGATGTAGAACATCTGGCTTACCTTCTAAAATACGATTCTGTGCATGGAAAATTTAACGGCACTATCGAAACACAAAAAGGAAAATTAATAGTAAACGGAAAGGAAATAAGAGTTACGGCAGAGCGTAATCCTGAAGATTTAAAATGGGATGAAGTGGGAGCAGAAATCGTTCTAGATTGTACGGGTATTTTTAAAGACCTTAAGGGCGCTCAAAAACATATTACTGCTGGAGCTAAAAAAGTGGCTATTTCTGCGCCTTCTGCAGATGCTCCAATGTTTGTAATGGGAGTTAATCACAACCATATTACAGCATCAGACACGATTGTATCTGCTGCATCATGTACAACGAATTGCTTAGCGCCTTTGGCTAAAGTAATTAATGATAAATTTGGAATTGCAGAAGGATTAATGACTACAGTTCATGCGGCAACAGCAACACAATTCACGGTCGATGGTGCCTCTGCAAAAGATTATAGATTAGGTCGCGCTTCTTTAAATAATATAGTACCAGCCTCTACGGGAGCAGCAAAAGCGGTGGGTAAGGTTATTCCAGAATTAAATGGTAAATTAACTGGTATGGCTTTTAGAGTACCAGTTGTTAATGTCTCTGTGGTAGATTTAACTTGTCGTTTAGAAAAAAGTGCTACTTGGGATGAGGTAAAAGCGGCTTTAAAACAAGCTTCTGAAAACGAATTAAAAGGCATCTTAGGGTATACAGAAGAAGGTGTAGTATCTCAAGATTTTGTATCCGATCCCGTAACGAGCACCTTCGATGCTAATGCAAGTATGGCCTTAAACGATAACTTTGTTAAACTGGTATCTTGGTACGATAATGAGTATGGCTATTCTTCGAAATTAGTCGATTTAGCCGAACATATTGGCGCACTATAATATTAATATACTGCCGCAGAATTAAAGCTTAAAAACAAACCATTCTGCGGCATTTTTATCTCGAAATTTATGATTTTAATTGTTGATAGTGGTTCTACAAAATGCGACTGGATTGCAGTAGATAATAACGGTAATCAGTTGTTAGAAAAAATGCGTACTAAAGGTTTAAACCCTGCGATACTGCCAGTTAAAAAATTAAAAAAAACTATAAAAAAAAATAAGGAGTTAATCGCTATCAGTGATCAAGTTACTAATATCTATTTTTATGGTGCTGGTTGTGGTACCGACAAACCCAAAGAACTCTTAAAAGGTGTTTTAGAGAAATTATTTAAAAAAGCCGCTGTCGAAGTTCAGGAAGATACTATGGCTGCAGTTTACGCTACGATTAACAGTCCAACCGAAGCCGCCGTGGTTTGCATTTTAGGTACAGGATCAAACTGTAGCTATTACGATGGTAAAATAGAACATAAACGGGTTAAATCTCTAGGGTATTCCATTATGGACGATGCCTCAGGAAATTACTATGGGCGTCAATTAATTAGAGACTATTACTTTAATAATATGCCTGAAGATGTTAAAATTGCTTTCGAAACCAAGTTTAATGTGGACGACGACTATATTAAATATAATTTATACAAGCAGCCCAATCCGAATGCTTATTTAGCCAGTTTTGCTGAATTTATGTTTTTACATAAAGACTCAGCATACATTATAAACCTTATAAAAACAGGTATTCGTCTATTTGCCACGACGATGATTATGCAGTTTAAGGAAGAAATTAAAACAGTTCCTGTTCATTTTGCCGGATCTATTGCTTTTTTCTCAAAACCAGAAATTGAACAAGTGGCACAAGAAATGGGATTTAAAGTTGGTAATATTGAGCGCAGACCAATTGAAGGTTTAGTGGCCTTTCATACTGGCAAATCTTAAGGTAATTTATTTTAAAACATCATCTCTGTGGTCTCTCACACTGCGCTTTATATCTCTAATAGCGAGGATAAGGAAAAACTTATCAAGCGTATTATTTGCGAAGATTTATTCGGGGAATTCTCAGGTTTAAATGGGGCACTTTTCTCAAAATCAACTTTAGATAAATTTATGCAAGACGAAGTGCGTCATGATAAATATGACGTACTTACCAAAACAAATAATAGCTTGGTTAACTCTTCTGAAGGTGAACGGAAAATTGCCCTATTAGAACATCTTATAAATCTGAATCCACAATATCTTGTAATCGATAATGTATTTGGTAATTTAGACACAAATGCTCAAAAGTCTATTGTAAAAACTCTAGAGGGTTTAGCGCAAAGCATACCTATAATTCAAATAACAACTCGCAAACGAGATATTTTACCTTTTATAGATAAGTGTTACAAAATTGAAAATAATACTCCGGTGTTATGTAAAAAAGCAACGCTTTTAGAAAAGCAAACAAACTCCATTTTTAATTTGCATTTACCCAAACCTTATATTGCTCATGTAAAGGAGTATGATACCTTGGTTAAGTTTAATCAGGTTACCATAAGTTATGAAAGTAAATGCATTGTTAAAAATATTAATTGGGAAATTAAACCGGGTGAGTTCTGGCAGCTATCAGGGCCAAACGGTTCAGGAAAAAGCACACTTTTAAGTCTCATTTCGGGAGATAATCCAAAGGCTTATAATCAAGATATTAGTTTGTTTGGAGTTAAAAAAGGCAGTGGTGAAAGTATTTGGGATATAAAAAGAAAAATAGGGTATTTCTCCTCAGAATACCTACGTGGATTTGAGCGTTCTCAAGCCATCGAAAAGATGATCATCTCTGGTTTTTTTGATTCTGTAGGACTTTATAAAAAACCAAATGAAAGGCAAGTTGCAATAGCCCACCAATGGTTAAAAATTTTAAATATGTACCACTTAAAAGATAGTCCTTTTCTATCTTTATCTGTTGGGCACCAGCGCTTAGTTTTAATTGCAAGAGCCATGGTTAAGCAGCCACCACTGCTTATTTTAGACGAGCCCACCAATGGATTGGATGATTTCGACGCTGCGTTGTTTACTACCTTAGTTAACAAAATTGCTACAGAAACCCAAACTGCCATGTTGTACGTTTCGCACCAAGTTGAAGAAAATTTATTAAAACCAGATTTTATATATCAATTACAACCACACGAAACTGGGTCTACTGGTAAATACTTGAAATGTAATTGATTTTAAATAGTCCATAAAATAATATTATATCATTTTAATTTTGAAATGTGGTATGGTTAATTTGAACTATTTTTTGTTGAGATGAGATAGAAATCGCAGATTCACGAACGCGTTTTTTTACTGTAATAGAAGCGTGAGCTAAAATCAAAGTATAGCCGGAGTTATGGTTTTATTTGATACCCAAATACGGGCGAAAAAGAACTGCGAAGCACATCAGGAACACCTATTTATAAAATAGAAAGATGTGAGTAAACGAATTGTATACGACATTACATTGTTAATTTTTTTTTAAGCAAGTGTTCTAGTGTAATAGACCATTAAAAACATATTGTTTTATTAAAATTGAAACCATAACTTTAAAAATTTATAAACCCGTAAAACATGATGAAATACCTTTTCGTATTCGTTCTAGCTTTAATCTTGAGCTGTAATTCTTCAAAAAAAGATAAAACTGTTTTAGAATCCCCTAAAGAAACGGTTGGTGTATCTCCGCGTATGGCTAAAACTCCTAAATTGGATTTAAAAGAGGCAAACATATTAGCACAACTACCTTTAAATTGTATTCAATTAGAATACCCGAATAAGTTGTCTCAAACATTAGGTAGTGCAGACGATTTAAAACCACCTAGCGCATTACATCCGACGTTTTATGGTTGTTTTGACTGGCATTCGTCGGTTCATGGACATTGGACTTTAGTTAGTTTATTAAAACAGTTTCCAAACCTTGATAATGCTGATGTTATAAAAAAAGGTTTACTTGAAAACATTTCCAAAGAAAACATAGAAGCCGAATTACATTTTTTTAATAATAAGCACAACAAGTCTTTCGAGCGTACTTACGGTTGGGCGTGGTTACTAAAGCTTGCCGAAGAATTACATACTTGGAATGATAAAACGGCGAGAACTTTAGAATCTAATTTGCAGCCATTAACGCAATTAATAATCGATAAGTACTTGGAGTTTTTACCAAAATTAAATTATCCAATTCGTGTTGGTGAGCATACAAATACCGCTTTTGGGCTAAGTTTTGCTTGGGATTATGCAAACACCCTTAATAATCAAGAGCTAAAAAGTTTAATTGAACAACGCACCAAAGATTTTTATTTAAAAGATGCAGATTGCCCTATAACTTGGGAACCTAGTGGTTTCGATTTTTTATCCCCGTGTTTGGAAGAGGCGGCTTTAATGAAACGCGTGTTGCCCTTAAAGGATTTTAAAATATGGTTAGCTGAATTTTTACCACAATTAAGTGATGAAAATTTTAAACTAGCCCCTGGTAAGGTATCCGATAGGGGCGATGGTAAACTAGTGCATTTAGACGGTGTTAATTTTTCTCGAGCTTGGAACTTAAACAAAATTGCTAAAGATTTACCCGATTATGAACATCTTAAAGATATAGCGAATTATCATCTAAATTATTCTTTACCAAGCATCGTTGGCGATAGTTACGAGGGCGGGCATTGGTTAGGGAGTTTTGCCATTTATGCACTTAATGCGAGTAGTGCATTAGAGTAGGTTTATTACCTAAATAGATTAAGGTCTTAAAATAAGTACTTGTCTAAATATTATGTTAAAAAACACAGGTTTAATATCTGTGTTTTTTATTTTAGTACATTAAAAACTAATCCAACCCTTTTATGAAACGACATTTACTACTAATAACAATAATATTACTGAATATTAATGTTAGTTTAGGTCAAAATCCCATAGTACATTTACCAGCATTAAGTCCTAATGGCACACAAATAGCTTTTAATTATCAAGGCGATATCTGGACAGCAAATAGTAATGGTGAAAACGCAAAACGATTAACGGTTCACGAGGGTTACGATACCAATCCAATCTGGAGTGCAGACGGTCAATCTATAGCTTTTCAAAGTAATCGATTTGGCAATAACGATGTTTATATTATTCCATCGAATGGGGGGTTGTCTAAACGCCTAACACACCACTCTGCAAACGATATTTTAACAGATTATACAAAAAACGGAGATATTCTTTTCGCGACTCGACGAGATTTTGCCCAGGTAGAACGAGAATATGAAGTACATTTAGTTAGCGATAAAGGCGGTACACCAATGCGTTTTATGGACGCTTTAGGTTTCGATTTTAAGGTGTCTCCAAATGGTCACTTTGTGGTCTTTGTTAAAGGCAGTTGTAGATTAGAGCGCGAGGCCTACCGTGGTTCGGCGAATCGAGATCTTTGGTTGTACAACATAAAAAATGATACATACACCCAGTTAACCACTTTTAACGGAAACGATTTTTACCCGCAATGGGGCGATAATAACACCATATATTTTCAATCGTCTCGGAGTGGGAAATACAATGTGCATAAACTCAAAATTTCAGAGACGGGAGAAAAACAAGATCAAATTGAGCAAGTGAGTGCATTTAAAGATATGGGGCTTTTTTCGTTTAATGTGAGCAGAAATGGACAGGCCATAATCTTAGCTAAAGCCGATAAAATTTTTATTATTAATACAGCTACAAATTCTCAAAAAGAAGTAAATATTAATATCGCTGCCGATTATCGATTTGATCCTATCGAGCGCAAAACATACACGAGTAACATTAATGACATTGCAATATCGCCTAACGGAGCATATACCGCTTTAAACCTAAGAGGAGAAATATTTCTAAGAGGAAACTCAAAGGACGAAAATAGGACTGTAAATGTTTCGAAGTCACCTTACAGAGACAGAATGGCCTCGTGGATTAACGATAGTACTCTAATCTTTATTTCCGATAGAGATGGTCAAAATAACATATATACCCTACGTTCTGGCGATAACAAAGAAAGTAATTTATTTAAAACCCTAAAGCACAAGATAGAAAGGATTACAAAAACCAATGAAGGCGAAAGTAATCTTGTTATCGCACCCAACGGAAAACAAATGGCATTTATTCGTGGTCGAGGAAAACTTATTGTAGCAACTATTAGCAACACAGGAAAAATAGAAAACGAAAAAACCTTACTCGACGGTTGGGATACCCCTAGTGGTGTGTCTTGGTCTCCAGACTCTAAATGGTTGGCCTATAGTTTAAAAGATTTAGATTTTAATAGCGAAATTTATATTCATAAAGCAGATAATACTCTAGACCCTGTTAATATTTCTATGCATCCTAAACAGGATTATGGGCCAATTTGGAGTAACGATGGAAAAAAATTAATGTTTTCATCAAACAGGAATAATAGCGATTATGATGTTTGGTTTACTTGGTTAAATAAAGCAGATTGGGAAAAAACACCTGAAGATTGGAAAGAAGAAGATAAGGAAGCCGATAAGAGTAAAAACAAAAACGGTAAAGATAAAAGCAGCAACGGTAACCAAGAGAAAAAGGAAGAGATAAAGGATGTTATAATTGACTTTGAAGCCATTCACGAGCGACAAATACAAGTTACTTCCTTTACGGGAGGAGAATTTGCTCAAGCATTTTCTAAAGATGGTAAAACAATTTATTACACTACCGGTAATGGAACTCGAGGAGATGCCGATACAGAATCCGATTTATTTAAAATTTCATGGGATGGTAAAGATAGAAAAGCAATAACAAAAGCGAACAAAAGACCATCTAATATTGTGGTCGATAAAAAATATCAAAATTTATTTATGACTCAGGGGACTGGTAGTCTTTCAAAAATTATTTTGGCCTCCGACAACATTGAAAGTTTACCAATTTCGGCAAGATTAAACGTGAATTATCACGAAGAATCTAATCAAATATTTGAAGAAGCTTGGAAAGCCATTAATGATGGTTTTTACGACCCTAATTTCCATGGACAAGATTGGAATGTATTAAAGGAAATATACAAACCCTTAGCCATGCGAGCGTCTACTCGAATAGATTTTCAAAACATGTTTAATTGGATGTTGGGTCAGGTAAATGCCAGTCATATGGGCTTTCGCTCAAGAGAATTTCGAGAAGATTTGCAACGCCAGCGTACGGGCTTATTAGGTTTAGAGTTTGTGCCTAATACTAACGGTAGTTTAAGAGTGGAAACCGTTGTTGGTAATATGCCAAGCGATAGAATTAGCAGCAAAATACAGGTTGGCGACGTAATAACGGCTGTAAATGGAACAAAGTTAACAAAGAATTTAAATGTTTATAATGTATTAGAGGGTACAGCAAACGAGAAAATCTACCTGGATCTTAAACGCGGAAATAATTCTATTGAAGTGGTTATTAGACCAAAAATTAGCAACCGACTTGAAAATTATACCGCTTGGGTTAAAGCGCGAAAACAATTAACAGAAAAATACTCAAACGGCCAATTGGGATACATCCATATTCAGGGCATGAATTGGACCAGTTTCGAGCGGTTTGAGCGTGAACTCACAGCGGCTGGTTTAGGAAAAAAAGGACTGGTAATTGATGTGCGTTTTAATGGTGGTGGTTGGACAACCGATTACTTAATGGCGGTATTAAACGTAAAACAACACGCTTATACCATACCACGTGGTGCCTCGAATAACTTAAATATTGGACATGACAAATTTAAGAATCATTATCCATTTAGCGAACGACTACCATTAGCTTCTTGGACAAAACCTTCTATAGCGTTGTGTAATCATACAAGCTATTCCAATGCTGAGATTTTTTCGCATGCCTACAAAGCATTAGGTTTAGGAACTTTAGTAGGTGAGCCCACTTTTGGAGCGGTTATCTCCACAGGTTCTGCACGTTTAATTGACGGTTCTAGCGTTAGAATGCCGTTTAGAGGGTGGTTTGTAAAAGAAACCGGCGATAATATGGACTTCGTCCCAGCTGTTCCAGATATTTTTGTGCTCAATAATCCAGACGATAAAGCCAAAAATAAAGACACACAATTAAAAAGAGCGGTAGATGAGTTGCTGAAGCAAATTTAGGTTGTACATTAAACACACAGGCGCGAAATTGAATAGAATAGTTCGTTTTATTTGCATTTATGCCTAACTTAATACTTTGTACTAGAATGGTAAATATGAAAAAATGGATTCTAATCATCAGCGTTTTCGCTTTATTTTTAAGTTGTGAAAATACGAAAGACAGCTCGGCTCAAGATGTGGTCGACAAATCGATCGCAATTTCAGGTGGCGCCATAATTGCAAATGCAACCCTGTCGTTTAACTTTAGAGACAAATATTATAAAGCGACTCGAAATAACGGCATATTTCAGTTGGAGCGTCGATTTAAAGACTCCTTAAACACCGTTAGAGACCTCTTGTCAAATAATGGATTTGAGCGATTTATAAATAATAAGCTTACTGAAATTACTCCAACTGAAGTTAAGCGTTATTCGACCGCAGTAAATTCTGTTCATTATTTTTCAGTCTTGCCATTTGGTTTAAATGACAAGGCGGTAAATAAAGAATATTTAAAAAAGGTTGATCTGAAAGGAAAACCGTATCACAAAATTAAAATTACGTTTAATAAAGAAGGTGGAGGTGAAGATTTTGAAGATGTTTTCGTGTACTGGATTAATACTGAAGATTATAAAACAGAGTATCTTGCGTATTCGTTTAAAGAAAAACAGGGTATAGGATTACGCTTTCGAGCGGCGTATAACGAGCGGTATATAAAAGGGGTAAGAGTTGTAGATTATTATAATTATAAACCCAAAGACCACAATATTTCTTTATTAGACTTAGGGGAGTTATTTGAAAATAACCAATTGGAATTGCTATCTAAAATTGATTTAAAGAATGTTGAAATAGAACCATTAAAATAGTTCTAAACCCGGTAAAAATTGTTCTAAAACCACATAAATTATAAGATTAATCTTGCACACATATCTACTAGTGTGGTCTTACCGTTTATGCGTTTGTTTTTTAGGCCAGTTCCATCGCAATTTCTACCATTTCAGAAAATGTCGTTTCGCGTTCTTTACTTGTGGTGCGTTCACCTGTAACTAAAGAATCAGATATGGTTAAAATAGATAGGGCGTTAACATTGTGTTTGGCTGCAACAGTATATAAACCAGCACTTTCCATTTCTACACAAAGCACACCAAATTGCGACCATTTTTCGTACGACTCAAAATCGTCGGCATAAAATTCATCTGAAGTAAAAACATTGCCTGCTTTAATTGGAATTTTCTTCTCTTTTGCAATTTCAACTGCTTTTTGAAACAATTCAAAATTTGCAGTAGGAGCGTAGTCTGCACCACTAAATCGCAAGGCATTAACACCAGAATTTGAAGAAGCCGACATGGCTAAAACAATATCTCTAATTTTAATATGCTTTTGGTACGAGCCTGCACTACCAACTCTAATCAGGTTTTTAACAGCATATTCTGTAATTAACTCGTGCGCATAAATAGATATTGAAGGTACCCCCATCCCAGTACCCATAACAGAAATAGGAGTGCCTTTATAAGTTCCAGTATAACCGAGCATGCCTCTTACTTGATTAAAACATATGGGGTTTTCAAAAAAGGTTTGGGCTATCCATTTTGCACGTAAAGGATCTCCAGGAAGTAAAATAGTTTCGGCAATATCGCCTTTTGCTGCTTCAATATGTACGCTCATGCTTTTAATAGTTTGAATTAGATGTTTTATCTGTAACAATGGCAATTCCAGATGATGTTCCAAGGCGTTCCACACCAAGGTTTATATATTCTAATGCCGTTTTTTTGTCTCTTATCCCTCCAGAAGCTTTAATTTTAGCTGTGTTTTTCGCAACACTTTTCATAAGCTTTACGTCATTCATGGTAGCACCACCTGAACCAAACCCAGTAGATGTTTTAATAAAATCTGCTCCACTTTGTACCGCCAGTTCACTAGCTTTTATGATTTCTAAATGGTCTAAATAACATGTTTCTAAAATAACTTTTAATACATTTTTAGGCATTATTTTTTTTACGGCTTCAATATCTTGCCAAACGGCATCAAAATCTTTGCTTTTAAGAAAACCTAAGTTAATTACCATGTCAATCTCATCAGCACCATGACTTAATGCTGTTTTAGCCTCATCAACTTTAGCTTGAGTGGATGCAGCACCTAGCGGAAATCCTATAACGCTACAAACTTTAACATTAGTATTTTTAAGTTGCTCTTTTGCTAAAGAGACATAACAACTATTCACACACACCGAAAAAAACTCATGAGCAATAGCTTCTTTGCAAAGTTCTATAATATCAAGATTGGTTGCTGTTGGTTTTAAAAGGGTGTGATCTATGTAGGTGTTTAAAGGCTTCATAATTAGTGTTTAGATACGTTTTTAAATTTAAATAGATTACGTATTGTTATTAGCGCTAAAGTTAGTGTAAATATTAAGCTTAAAAAAAAGCTAAACAAATTTAAATGTGGTTTAGCTTTTTTGGTGTTTACGTAGGATGTTAAATATTATCTGAAAAATGTTTTGTTTCAAGAACATCTTCTTCTTTAAAAGTTTTAATGTATTGTTTAAATATTTTAGAGTTTTTCTTAGCGCGAGTTTTTCCAACAAGCTGTACGCCGTAATTAACTCCAATTCTGTCGGCACCAGCTTCTATATATTTAAGAGCCGTCTCATAATCTTCAATACCATCAAAAGCAGCTATTTTAATGTGATTTCTTACTGTTTTTCGTATAATTTTTACGGTACTTAGGGTGGCTCCATTTTTAGAAAAACCACTAGATGTTTTTATATAGTCGATGTTAGCATCTAAACAAATTTCACAGATTCTAATAATTTCGTTTTTATTTAATTCAGAAATCTCAATGATGACCTTAAGTGGTGTATTTCCAATAGCCAATTTTACGTCGGTGATATCTTTTAACACAGAAACGTAATTTTTACTTTTAAGCAAGCCTTGGTTGATTACCATATCAATCTCATTAGCGCCAAGCTGTCTCGCTTTTTCAGCTTCGTAAACTTTAACTTCTGAGGTTGTTGCACCTAACGGAAAACCAACGGGCGTGCAGATTTTAATATTGGTGTTTTTTAGCAATTGTTTAGCTAAGGTTAGGTAAGAGGTATGAATATTAATAAACTTATAATTGTGTGTCTGCGCATCTGCGCATAAATCTATAATGTTTCTTTCTGAAGTTGAAGGATGTAATAACGCGTATTCTAAATAATCAGCAATTTGCATATAAATAAGTAGGCTTTAAATGTGTTTTATTTGGAAACGAATTGGGGTATTGGGTTTACAAATAAAAATATAATTTAACTGAAAGTAAATCTATGAAATTAAATCTGTTTTGTATGAATTTTAACAAGTTTTTAATTAACAATCATCGGTTAATAATATTGTTGTCGGTAATATTTTTTGAGATTTTTTTTGTGATAAGTCCATGGTATTTTATGAAGGTACAGCGCATGTTATGAGATACAGAAGTTTGGCTTCTATTGATCTAATGCTCTATGTTGACCAAAAGGGTATTTGTGGATTGTTGAGTTATAATAGAAAAAAACCAACCCTATTCTAATTTTAGAACAAGGTTGGTTTTTATGACTAATTATAGTTATTTATAAAATAAATTATAGAGTTTAAATCTCTTCACTAACTACTTTATTTTGGTTTCTAAAAACTAACTCATCATTAAAAGCATCTAAAAGTATAATACTATCTGTCGTTATTTTTCCAGCCAAAATTTCTTTACTTAGCGCGTTTAAAACTTCTTTTTGAATAACACGCTTTACAGGTCTTGCTCCGTATTCTGGATTATAACCCTTGTTAGCTAAGTAGTTTATAGCTTCGGGAGTGGCATCGAAAGTTATACCTTGTTCTGCAATCATTTTACTTACATTTTTTAACTGTAATCCTACAATATCTATAATGTTGTCTTTGCTTAAAGGCGTAAACATAATCGTGTCATCAATTCTATTTAAAAACTCGGGACGCACGTTTTGTTTCAATAAACCTAAAACATCAACTTTTGCAGCTTCAATTGCAGATTCTATATCGTTTGTGGCCTCAAAACGTTCTTGAATTAAGTGGCTTCCCATGTTAGAGGTCATTATTATAATGGTGTTTTTAAAGTCTGCTACTCGTCCTTTATTATCGGTTAAACGACCTTCGTCTAGAACTTGAAGTAAGATGTTAAAAGTGTCTGGATGTGCTTTTTCAATTTCATCTAAAAGCACTACAGAATAGGGTTTTCTTCGAACCGCTTCTGTAAGTTGTCCGCCTTCATCATACCCCACGTATCCTGGAGGCGCACCTACTAATCTACTAACGGCATGACGTTCTTGGTACTCACTCATATCAATTCTGGTCATGGCATTATCATCATCAAATAAATATTCGGCTAATGCTTTAGCCAGTTCGGTTTTTCCTACTCCAGTTGTTCCTAGAAAAAGAAATGTACCAATAGGTTTTTGCGGATTCTGTAATCCGGCTCTAGAGCGTCTTACGGCATCACTTACCGCGATAATGGCTTCCTCTTGACCAACAACACGTTTGTGTAATTCGTCTTCTAAATTTAAAAGCTTTTCGCGTTCACTTTGTAGCATTTTAGTTATAGGAATACCAGTCCATTTGGCCACTACTTCTGCAATATCATCATAGGTCACTTCTTCTTTTATTAAAGTGTTTTCAGCTTGTTCTTGCAATTGTTTTTGGTACTTCTCTAAGGTTTCTTGAGCTTCTTTTATTTTACCGTAGCGCAATTCGGCTACTTTGCCGTAATCGCCGTCACGTTCTGCACGCTCTGCTTCAAGTTTGTAGTTTTCAATATCTTGTTTAATGCTCTGTATATTATCAACAACCTCTTTCTCACTTTTCCATTTGGCATTTAATTCATTACGCTCCTCTTTTATATTAGCCAAGTCTAAGCGCAGTGATTTTAATTTGGCCTCGTCTTTTTCGCGTTTAATGGCTTCAATCTCAATTTCGAGTTGCATGATTTTTCGGTCTAAAACATCTAATTCTTCTGGTTTAGAGTTGATTTCCATTCGAAGTTTTGATGCGGCCTCATCCATTAAATCAATGGCTTTATCTGGTAAAAAACGGTTTGTTATATAACGTTGTGATAGCTCTACAGCTCCAATAATGGCCTCGTCTTTAATACGTACTTTATGGTGTGTTTCGTATTTTTCTTTAATACCTCTTAAAATTGAGATCGCACTTTCTGTATCGGGTTCATCGACCATTACTTTTTGAAAACGTCGCTCTAAAGCCTTGTCTTTTTCAAAATATTTTTGATATTCATCTAAGGTGGTCGCACCAATAGCTCTAAGTTCTCCTCTAGCTAAGGCTGGCTTTAAAATATTTGCGGCATCCATAGCGCCTTGTCCGCCACCAGCGCCAACAAGTGTGTGGATCTCGTCTATAAATAGTACAATATCACCATCGCTAGTAGTCACTTCCTTAATAACAGCTTTTAAACGTTCTTCAAATTCGCCTTTGTATTTTGCTCCAGCAATTAGAGCTCCCATATCGAGTGCGAAAATTTGTTTGTTTTTTAAATTTTCTGGGATATCACCATCAATAATTCGGTGAGCTAAACCTTCGGCAATGGCAGTTTTTCCTGTGCCTGGTTCACCGATTAATATGGGATTGTTTTTGGTTCGACGTGTTAGAATTTGAAGAATTCTACGTATTTCTTCATCTCGACCAATAACCGGGTCTAATTTTCCGTCTTTAGCTAATTGATTTAAGTTTTTAGCGTATTTATTTAATGAGTTGTAAGTGTCCTCTTGACTTTGTGATGTTACATTTTGACCTTGACGTAATTCCTCAATAGCGGCTTTTAAGCCTTTTTCGGTTACGCTTTGGTCTTTTAGCATTTGAGCAATTTTACTATTAGATTTATAAACCGCTAATATTAAGTGCTCAATAGACACGTATTCGTCTTTCATGCTTTTGGCAATTATCGCAGCTTCGTTTAACGTTTTTCCAGCGTCGCGCGAAAGCATAATTTCACCACCAGTAACTTTAGAAAAGCTTTCTAATTGCTTGTCTATGGTTTGTTTAAGTATGCCAATGTTAACGTTTAGCTTTTTTAATAGGAATGGTAATACATTTTCATCAACCTCAAAAATGCCTTTAAAAATATGCTCATTTTCTATTTGCTGATGCCCGTAACCCTGAGCAATTTGCTGTGCTTGCTGTATGGCTTCCTGCGATTTTATTGTAAAGTTACTTAAATTCATATGGTTTTTTATTTTTTTGATTTTCTCTCTCGAGTAAATCATGTTAATATTTCCGTTTTGTCATTGTAAAACTATTTTCATTAGCTTTACTTTTACACAATGAGTCAATAACCTTACCAACTCAACTAGAGCGACAAAATGTCTGTAAAAAAATTTACGATCACGACTTTTAGTCAGTTTGTAAGGTTGTTGAAAGGTTACGACTTATAAGGTTGTGAAATAAAGATTTCTAAACGCTTAGGAATTTATAAAATAAAAAATCATCTATCCTTGTTTTCAAGGATTAATACGTTTGTTATGGGAATATTAAAGAAATTATTTGGTAGTAGTGAGACAGAAAACAAGAAGGAACTCCCTTGGATTGCTCTCAATGATTTGAATCAACTTAGTCTTATAGAAAAAAAATCGGCTACTAAAACTCAGGTGATTTTTAAGCACTCCACGCGTTGTGGTATTAGCTCTATGGTGATGAAACAGTTTGTTGCGACCTATAATTTTACCGAAAATGAAATGGATTTGTATTATTTAGATTTGTTAAGTTACCGTGATGTGTCTAACGAAGTGGGTTATAAATTTCAAGTCATGCATCAGTCTCCTCAACTTTTGGTAATAAGAAATGGTGTTGTAGTTGCGCATGCCTCTCATGGTGCGATTAACGATTTAGATTTGAATCGGTTTTTGTAAAATACGAGGTGTAGCTTTCGTATTACAAAGAATAAACCAGTCCATATTGTTAATTCATTTTTAGTAAACGCCTTAGTAGAGTTTTGGTAAAGCGCCAAGAGGGTACAGCTGTAAGTATTTTTAAATCTTCTAATACATGAGTTTTTTCATCGAGAAACCTAAAAATGGTGGTGATTTTAGCCTTTTTAAATAAGCTTGAAAATAATTTTGAGCCATAAGCGTTATCTTGAGATAAAACATCGAGCATAAGCACATCGTAATACCAAAACTTATTGCGTTTATAGAATTTGGAAACATCGGTTTCAAATTTTAGAAATTCGACCAAAGCCTTGGTTTTTTTAGCCGTATTCATAAAGGTATAACCTGTGCTGGCCTTGGTCCAACCCCCAGCGGTACCAATATTTAAAATATGTTGAGAATTTTGTTTTGAAAACTCATAACAAGTCATGGGTATGGCACCTGTTTCGGTTTCAGTAATACTGTAGTTTTCAATGCCTTTGTTCTGCAAATATTTTTTTATACCATTTTCGTAGTCTTTTTTTTCTAAGATATCTTTCGAAAATAAAGTGTACTCGAATAGGGCTTCTGTTTTACTTGTTGGTAAGACATACATAAAGCGCGTATTGCCGTTTTGCGGAATTTTAAAATCCATAAATGTCGCAAAAGTATCGTCAAATTGCGGCGTTTCTGTTTTTATAAACCATCCTATAAAATGTTGCTGTAAAACGGGGTATTGGGTTTGAGTTTTATAGTAATTAGTAAGTATTGAGCTATTAAATACTTTTGAAGCCTCTAATATTTCAGAATCTGTAGTAACTAAAGCTTTGTTTTCAATAGTTTTAATACGGAGTACTTCGGCTTGAAGAAATGAAATGTTTGGTGTTTTGTCTATAATTTGCCATAATTTTTTATAAAATGAGGCACTTCGTATCATTTTGTACGTATAGGGTGCAATGTTTATTTGTTCTGAGTGATAATCACTTCCAAAGTAAACTGTTTTCCAATCTTTATAAATGATATCTTCCCATTCGCCATTGCCTTTTTCCCAAAAACACCAGGTGCGATCGTTCTTTTTGTCTTTTATCTTATCGATTATAATAATAGATTTATCCCTAAAAAAAGGATCATTAGCCATGCGGTACGCCAATAACAATCCCGATGCTCCAGCACCTGCTATGATATAATCTGATTTTATCATTTTTAAAAGAATAAAAATACGGTAAAAAATACGGCTATCGAAATCAAAATATGCCACGAAATAGCGGTGTCGGTTTTTATTTTAAAATACTGATAACCCAGATGTGCAAAAAAAGCCGTTACCACCCAGCCTACGTAATTTTGAAGGGGTACCACACCATTTTCAAACTCCCAGAAGTCAAAACGCGGTGCAGACTGCTCTAAAAGCATATCTAAAGCCGTCATTATAACACCGCCAATTAAAGATGCTATAATTATATTTTTTGAGAACATACGTGCTACATCGGCAGATGCGGCTGTTAATAACGCCCAATTAAAACAAATAATTATGGGGACGCCAGCTATTTTCCAGCCCAAGTTTTCTCCATATTGGTAGGTGCCAAAAATAAGTCCGTAATTTACACCTAAAGCTTCTGTTATAAAACCTAATGTAAACGGAATACTTAAAGCTATTATAGCTTTGGTTTTTAAGGCGTCTATGTTTAGTAATAGGATGGCAAATGTGATTAATAAATTTAATGGGGTTAAACTTAAAAACCAATCAGAATACGTGTTTGATAAAATACCAAAAACCCCAGAGATCGTAAATAACCAAAGGGTAAATATGGATAAGAATCTTTTAAGTTGTTTTAGTGTTATCATTTGGAGTCGTTTTCAATGAGTTGAGATACTATTTTTCCTGAAAGCAGGCAGAGCGGAATACCACCACCAGGGTGTACACTGCCACCACAGAAATACAGATTTTTAATGTTACTTTTATAATTTGGATGTCTTAAAAATGCTGCGTACTTGTTGTTACTAGAGGCTCCATAGAGTGCACCTTGATAACTTTGAGTGTTCGATTCTATACTTCTTGGGTCTAAAATGTCTTCAAAAGCAATAAGATTAGAAATGTCTTCACCTAATAAGCGGCTAAGTTTTTTAATAATATTTTGTCGTGTTCTGTTAATAATTTCATCCCAATCTTGCCCTGTATTGCTCGGTACGTTTACCATGGTAAACCAGTTTTCACAGCTGTTGGGTGCATCGCTAGGCTCGTCTTTTGAGGTGATATTTATATAGACAGTAGGGTCGTTACACACATTTTTTTTATTAAAAATATATTCGAATTCCGTTTTGTAGTCTTTTGAAAAGAAAATGTTGTGCAAATCTAATTGATGAAACGCCTTAGTAATTCCCCAATAAAATATAAGAGCCGAGCTACTTCTTGGCTGCTGTAATATTTTTTCTGGTGCTTTTTGATCTTTTAACAGCTGGCGATAGGTGGGTACAATATCTGAGTTTGAAACTATAACATCTGCAAAAACTGTGGCATTACGATTTTGTATGCCTACCGCTTTTTTGTTTTGTATTACAATTTTATCAACTTTTTTGTCAAATTGAAAAATGACTCCAATATCTTTAGCCAATTCGAACATACTCAGAGTAATTTGATGCATACCACCTTTTGGAAAATAGGTGCCAAAATGTTGTTCTAAATGCGGGATCATAGACATAATACCCGGAGTTTGATAAGGAGAAGAACCATTGTAGGTTGCAAACCTATTATAAAATTGCGCCAATCGTTCGTCTTTAAAAACTTTGGTATTATGGTCTGCAAGTGTTGTGTTTATATCTAAACTATTTACATTAAAAAGAGCTTTTAATGTATCTGTATTTAGATAAGTAGAAGTTTTATGCAGTGATTTTTCAAGGAATAAGGAGGCGGTTAAATCGTATTTTACTTTACTGCGTTCAAGGTAATTGCGTACAGTTTGGGCATCAACATTAAAGGTTTTAGAGGCGTTTTTTGCAAACTGTTCTTTATTGGCAACGGCAGAAAATGTTGTACCATCTTCGTAAAAGTAATTACACACCACTTCTTTTTTAATGTACTGAAAATAATCTTTTATTGGTTTGTTTGCTAGCTCAAAAAGTTCCTCTATAAAATGAGGCATGGTAAATAAAGACGGTCCTTTGTCAAAGCGATAACCTTGTTTTGAGAAAGCACTTAACTTTCCTCCGGGATAGGAATTCGCCTCATAAACCGTAACCGCATAGCCTTGAGCTTGTAAGCGAATAGCAGTAGCAAGTCCTGCAATACCAGCACCAATAATGATAACTTTTTTCTTTTTCATAAGCCTTACAAAGATACAATGAAATCCAAAAAAGTGTTCTAATAAAGCAGAATAAAACTCCTTGTTTTGGAGCTAAATTAATTTTTTCTAAACAGGATTGAAGGAAGCTTAGGGGAAAAGAGTATTAAAAAGCGAATACGTCTTGCGTTTTAGTTTTGATGGAATTTGACGAGCTTTGCTTAGTTTATTTGGAATAATTTACAGCGCATCATATTTAATCATCAAAAAAAATAAGAGTGTTACTAGCTAAGTAATACCAATTTAGTTTTGAAATGTAGCATTATTAATTTGAATTATTTTTTGTTCAGATGAGATAGAAAATCAAAGCATAGCCTAAGTTATGGTTTTATTTTATACCGAAATATGGGCGAAAAAGAAACGAATTATATGCGGCATGACATGGCTAATTTGGTATTAAACAGCAACACTCTTACTTAAGATGTCATAATTTTATTTTTTCTTATAAATAGGTAATAATTTGGTGGAAACTTCGCCAAAACCAATTCGAGTTCCATCTTTTTCACAATAGCCACGCATTATAACGGTATCGTTGTCGTTAATAAATTTGCGTTCAGAGCCATCTTTTAATTTAATGGGTTTTTCGCCACGCCAAGTGAGTTCTAACATCGAGCCGTAAGAATCTGGTGTTGGTCCAGAAATAGTACCGCTTCCCATCATGTCCCCAGAGTTTACGGGACAACCATTTACGGTGTGATGCGCCAATTGTTGCGACATGTTCCAGTACATGTGTTTAAAGTTTGATTTACTCACAACGGTTTCTTTTGCGCCGTTTGGTTGAATGGATACTTCTAGGTTTATATCGTAACTTTTCTTTCCTTTAGACTGCAAATATTCTAATTGTGGTTTTAATGGTTTCGGACCATGGACTCTAAAAGGTTCTAAGGCATCTAAAGTTACAATCCAAGGTGAAATGGATGAGGCAAAACTCTTTGATAAAAAGGGGCCTAAGGGTACGTATTCCCATTTTTGAATATCGCGTGCACTCCAATCGTTAAATAGTACAAGTCCGAAAATATATTCTTCAGCTTCATTTACGGGGATAGGTTCGCCTAAATCGTTTGCATCGGTTGTAATAAAAGCCATTTCAAGCTCAAAATCTACTAATTTGCTCGGTCCAAAAACAGGCTCTGAAGCTCCGTTTGGAAGGGTTTGACCTTGAGGTCTGTGAATTGGAATTCCAGATGGTATAATGGAAGAGCTTCGACCATGGTATCCAACAGGTATATGCAACCAATTAGTTAACAAGGCGTTGTCTGGATCTCTAAACATGGTGCCTACATTGGTGGCGTGCTCAATACTAGAATAAAAATCGGTATAATCACCAATTAACACTGGTAATTGCATTTCAATTTCATCTAAACGAAAAAGTACAATTTCTTTGTGTTTAATATTGTTTTTTAAGGTGGTATTTTCAGCATCAAAAATTTCGGCAATTCTATTTCTTACCAAACGCCAAGTTTTTCTTCCGTCGGCAATAAAATCATTTAAAGTATCTTGAAGAAAAATATCGTCGGTTAATGGAATACCATCAAAATACCCCAATTGATGCAGAGCGCCAAGGTCTATGGCGGTATCACCTATACGAGTACCAATAGTGATAATATCGTCACGGGTAAGAAATACGCCGAAAGGAATGTTTTGAATTGGAAAATCTGAGTTTTTGTCGACGTGCAACCACGATTTTCTATCTGGATTGTTAGCTGATAAGGACATAGCTATTTTTTTTATGTTTAAAATTTCATACCAAACCTACATAATTTTTTTTATTTCAATACCCAAAATAAGATTTATTTATAATCGTTAACAAAGCTGTTCAAAACTAAAGTTTTAAAGTGTTTTTTTTCCTTTAAATAAGGAATCTATTTGCTATTTTTGCTTAATTTTTAATTTCAATTTAAACACTATGCAACGCGACGAAATAATTTTTGAACTTATACAAGACGAAAAAGAACGCCAATTAAAAGGCTTAGAACTTATTGCATCAGAAAATTTTGTAAGCGACCAGGTTATGGAAGCTGCAGGATCTGTATTAACCAATAAATATGCCGAGGGTTACCCAGGAAAGCGTTATTACGGCGGTTGTGAAGTTGTGGATAAAGTGGAGCAAATTGCTATCGATAGAGCTAAAGCCTTGTTTGGTGCCGCTTATGTAAATGTTCAGCCACACTCCGGAAGTCAAGCCAATACAGCTGTTTATCATGCGTGTTTAAATCCAGGTGATAAAATTTTAGGATTCGATTTATCTCATGGCGGTCATTTAACCCATGGATCACCAGTAAATTTTTCAGGAAAATTATACAAACCTTCTTTTTATGGTGTAGAGAAAGAAACCGGGGTTTTAAATTATGATAAAATACAAGATATCGCAACTAAAGAGCAACCAAAACTTATTATTGCTGGTGCTTCGGCTTACTCTCGTGATATGGATTTTAAACGTTTTAGAGAGATTGCAGATAGTGTAGGCGCTATTTTACTTGCAGATATTTCTCACCCTGCAGGATTAATTGCAAAGGGTATTTTAAACGATCCTTTACCACACTGTCATATTGTTACCACTACAACGCATAAAACACTACGTGGCCCAAGAGGTGGATTAATAATGATGGGGCAAGATTTTGACAATCCCTTTGGTATCACTTTAAAAAACGGAAGTTTACGAAAAATGTCATCCTTACTTGATTCTGCTGTTTTTCCAGGTAACCAAGGTGGACCATTAGAGCATATTATTGCTGCTAAAGCCATTGCTTTTGGGGAAGCCCTAACCGATGATTTTTTACATTATCAGTTACAAGTTAAGGCAAACGCCAACGCTATGGCAAATGCATTTGTTTCTAAAGGTTACCATATTATTTCTGGAGGAACAGATAATCACTGTATGTTAATCGATTTACGTAACAAGGACATTTCTGGTAAAGATGCTGAAAATGCTTTAGGTAAAGCCGATATCACAGTGAATAAAAACATGGTGCCTTTTGATGATAAATCACCATTTGTAACCTCGGGTATAAGGATTGGAACATCGGCCATAACAACCCGCGGGTTAAAAGAAGACCAGATGCAAATTATTGTTGATTTAATAGACGAAGTTATCACTAATCACGATAATGATGCGGTTTTAGAAACTGTTAAAGATAAAGTAAATACGATGATGGAAGTTAAACCATTGTTTGTATAAAAATTAAGTATAATTATGTGTTAAAAAATCCTGCTGAATGCAGGATTTTTTTTTGGAACCCCATTTGTAAGGTCTTTAAATACGCTCGAATTTTAAAACAAAAAGTATATCATAACAAGTTTTCGATGGATAATCGATAAGTTGGGGTCTTTTGCATATTGTTTTCTCAGTGTTTGAAAGAATGTGGTGTAGACTAGGCTAAAATTATAAGAGCATGTTTTAGGGTTATTCTACTTAACATTTTATTTTTTGTAGTTTCTTTTAAAATTTAAGTACTAGTAGTTTGTTCATCTACAGATTAAGCTTAAATTTGAGGCTTCAAAAACCAATCGATTATGACCAATTTTATTAGAAAAATCACTCCGAATGCTAAAGATGATGTCCTCGCGGGTATAACAACCTCGTTCGCCATGGTGCCAGAAGTTGTAGCTTTTGCATTCGTAGCGCAAATAGACCCCTTAGTAGCCCTTTCTGGTGCATTTATAGTGGGATTAATTGCTGCTATCTTTGGAGGAAGACCCGGACTAATTACTGGTGCTGCTGGCGCTGTAGCTGTAATTTTTGTAACCATGATTTCAGAAGGCCATACTAAAGGTATGCTTTTCGATAATCCTGTTGAAAATATGGGCTTTTTCTATTTGTTCGCTTGTGTTATTTTAATGGGAATTATTCAGGTTTTTGCAGGGGTTTTTAAACTTGGTAAATTTGTTAGACTTATTCCGCACCCAGTAATGATGGGGTTTGTTAACGGATTAGCGATAATTATTTTTTGGGCTCAGGTAAAAATGTTTTCTCATAAATCCTTAGTAGTTTCTAGCGATGGTGTAAAAGAATATGTTACAACATTCATGACAGGAACAGAATTGTACATTATGATAGCTTTAGTGGCTTTTACCATGGCAATAATATGGATTCTACCAAAAATTACCACAAAACTACCGGCTTCACTAACTGCAATTTTAATAACAACCTTTTTAGTTGTCTTTACCGGAATGGAGGTCAGTACCGTTGGATCTTATATAATTGAAGGTGGGGGAACCGGACTAAAAGGTGAATTTCCAACTCCTAATTTAGAGTTATGGCAAAATTTACCAATTAATCTGGACACTTTTGCTTTTATATTACCCTATGCGTTTTTAGCGGCTTCGGTTGGATTAATTGAGTCGTTAATGACCATGAATTTAGTAGATGAATTAACCGAAACTCGAGGCGACGGAAATAGAGAATGTATTGCCCAAGGCGCTGGGAATATTGTAAGTGGCCTTTTTGGGGGAACTGGCGGTTGTGGTATGATTGGCCAGACCGTAATTAATATTAAAGCAGGAGGACGTGGACGCCTCTCTGGAGTTGTAATGGCTGTATCTCTATTAACATTTATTCTATTCACAGATAAACTTATTGAGCAAGTACCTATCGCAGCTTTAATTGGTGTTATGTTTGTTATGGTAATTCAAACGTTTGCCTGGTCGAGTTTCAGAATTTTAAAGAAAATACCGAAATCTGACGCCTTTGTACTAATTACAGTTTCGGCAGTAACGGTTATTTACGATTTGGCTATTGCTGTTTTTGTTGGGGTTATTATTTCGGCATTATCTTTTGCTTGGGAAAGTGCTAAACGTATTCGTGCTCGTAAAATGACCCTTGAAGATGGCACGCGAGTTTATGAGGTATGGGGACCTTTATTCTTTGGTTCTATTACAGAGTTTAACGACAAATTTGATATTAAAAATGACCCCAAAAATGTGGTTATAGACTTTATTGAGTCTCGTGTAAGTGACCATTCTGCAATCGAAGCCATATATAATTTGGTGAATAAATATGAGGCCGAAGGCAAGACCGTTAAGCTAAAGCATTTAAATGAAGACTCTAAAATATTACTGTATAAATCGAACCCTAAATTTAGAGATATTGTTATTGATGATGTTGATGATCCGCGTTACAACTTAGCCAACGATCCAGATGCTTTTACGAAAGGGCTTTCAGACATATAAATTTTTAAACTGTAGTGCTGTGTTATGTTTTTGTATACACCAACTAATTAAATTATTTTAAAGCTTAGATATTGATACATCCAGACTTATAAATATGTTACAGTGTATCCTGGATTATTTGCTTTACAGCTGAAGTTTTATGTGTATATTTGATTAAATTTTGAGTGTTATGAGAAAAAATATCGATATAGACGAGTCAACCCTAACAAAACTGAAAATACTTTCGGCGTTTGAAGGGATGAGTGTAAAATCACTTATGGAAAAGGCAGTGTCTTTTTATGTGGCCTATAAAGAGCAGGAGAAATTCGAAAATATGACGGAAGAAGAAAAACACGATGCAGGGCTTTTATTTTTAATGCAGCAGTCTGATAAAGAAGATGTGGTTGGATTAAATGAAATTTTATATATTCTTGATAATAAATGAAAGTGGTCTTTTTAAAAACCCTCAAAAAAGATATTGAGAAGTTAAAAGACAACAATATCAAGATTGAGTTAAAGCAGGTTATTCAAGGTATAGAGCAAGCAAATACTTTGCAGAGTATCGATAATTTAAATAAGTTACGTGGGTATTACTCTATGACGTATCGCATAAAAATACGGGAGTATAGGCTTGGACTCTACCATCAAAATAATATAGTATATTTAGCTAGATTTGTTAAAAAGGAAGATGTACATCAAGTTTTTCCTGATAAAAGATTAAAAAAAACAGAAGTTTAGAAGATTAAAAGATAGTGATGTCATAATTAAAAACCTCGAGCTGTAAAGCTTGAGGTTTTTAATTATTATTAGGCGCTACGGATTTGTAGACCACAATGCAGCACTTTTTAGCATAGCTCTTCTTGGTAACTTTAAACCAGCCACAATAAGTTCTGCGAAGTCTTCAGGTTGCAAGACGCTGTCTTGACTGTCTTTATTAGCGATACCAAGTTCAAAAGACATATCGGTCGCTATGGTACTAGGGGTTAAAGTACACACTCTAATGTTGTTTTTACGAACTTCTTTCATTAAGGCTTCAGACATGCCGATAACCGCAAATTTTGAGGCCGAATAAGCCGATGTGTTGGCGTTGCCACTTAAGCCTGCCGTAGAAGATACATTAATTATATCGCCTTCGTTTTTAGCGATTAAGTAAGGGAGTACTTCTTTGGTGACATAATACATACCCATGACATTGGTTTGAATAATTTTATTCCATTGGCTAACCTCCATGTCATTAAAAGTTCCAAAAGCGGCAATTCCAGCGTTGTTTACAAGAATGTCGATGCTGCCAAAAGTATCTACAATGCCTTTAATACCAGTTTTTACGTCTTCATAGTTGCTAACATCAAAAACAGAATAGATGGCTTGTACACCAAGTGCTTCTATTTCAGATACCGTTTCTTTTAAAACAGTTTCATTTCTTCCCGTTATAGCAATTTTAATGCCTTCTTTAGCAAATGCGAGAGCGGTTGCTTTACCTAAGCCTCTACCTCCTCCAGTTATTATCGCTGTTTTGTTTTTTAAAGTTGTCATAATTTGTGTTTAGAAGTAAATATTTATGGTTTGTTAAGATTCTAGTTTTTTAATTGATATTATGTAGGTAGAATTAATTCGCGCTTTTAATTCTATAATAATTTAAAATTTTAATATGATTGGCCATATTCATTTTTATAAATTTTAACCAAGACAATAAAGACACTTATTAATAACGGACCAAAAATTAAACCGATAAATCCAAATAGCGGTACACCAACAATAACGCCAACTAAAGTTACTAGCGGGTGTACATTATCTAATTTTTTTAATATTAATAGCCTAATAACATTATCGGTAGAAGTAACCACCACGATACCGTAAATGAGAATGCCCCAGGCCTGGAAAGATTGTCCAGTGGACAGGGTTAATATAAACACAGGAATAATACCTACAAATGTACCTACAAAAGGAATCATAGAACCAATGGTGACAATTACAAACCAAAATAACGGATCTTTTATTCCAAAAATTAAAAAACCAACTAAAGCTATAATGCCTTGAGATAGGGCAACTAATGGAATTCCGATTGCGTTAGATTTTACCATGTTTTGAATTTCACGTCCTATTTTATTTAAGTTGTCTGTGTCCATAGGTATATAATCACGTAAGGTTTGCTTTAATTCGAAGCGATTTAAAAGCATGTAATGCAACAGAAAATACATTAAACCAATGGCTATTAGTACATTAAAAGTGTTTCCAGCCATACTCTGTAAATTAGTTGAAAGCCATGTGGTGATAGCTTGTGTATCAATTTGAGAATTGACATCAATACCAGTTTTACTTTCTATATGGCTCACTTGTTCTTTAAAAGCATTAATAACACGTTCACTATTCCTCACAGCTTCAGAGACCTTGTTACCAAGCATAAAACCAAAACCGGTTAAGGGAATAAGAACAATTACAAAAGAACCAAGCATAAGGGTTAAGGACGCAAGAACGGGTTTCCATTTGTGCACTACTATTAATTTTGTCATCAAACCTTTTAATAGAATATAAAAGGTAACGGCACCTAACACGCCACTTAAATAAGGACGCATCTCAATAAAAATTAAGCTACCCACCAGTAATATTAACAATAAAACAAAAATCTGACGAATTATTTTTGGTGCAATTTGTATCATGAGTAAATCTTATAGCCAATAGAAGCTAAATGTAAGCATTAATGAGGAGTTTACTGTACAGACACCCTGTTTTTAAGTTATCTGTGACTCTTGTACAGTGGTATGCGATAAGCAATAGTATAGCCATATCCAACGCCAATGCGGCTACTATCGAAAGTTTTATGAAACCCAGGAATGTATATGTTTTGAAAATTATCGGGTTGATTTTCGTTTGCTAAAAATTTAAGCTGCACGTTAAGCCCCATATAGAGGTTATTAAAAAGTTCGGCTTTTAATCCCAGAATAATTTCACCCCATATAGCGGTTAAACCTTCAAATTTTTCAGAGGTATTCGAAGCAAATTGATCTCCCCAGTATTGGCTGGTATTATAGGTTTTAAAACTATTTAACGTATGGTTAAAACTGCTTGCACCAACACGAAACCCAAAGTAAATCATGTTGTCCATGTCTAACCAATTTTGATAGGAGTTATAATCTATTCCAGCTTTAAAATAACTCCCACTTGTTGTAACGTTTAAATAATCTGTAACATTATCCTTTTCATCAAAACCAATTTCTCCAGCTAAGTATATGTTTTTTTTAAGGCGGTAATCGGCAGCTATTTCGAAACCCGTGTATTCGTCGTCGATAGCTGTTCTAATAAGCTTTCCAATATCACCACCAATGCGCAGTCCATATTTACGCTCAATTTTTAGCGAATCGGCATTATTACTTTTAACCGTTTCGTTTTGAGCACTTAAAGACATGCAAAAAAGTATTAAAAACGTGCTGTTAATGAAATAATTTAAAATGAGTCGCTTTTTCATCTTCTACAGATTGTGGGTTGTTTACAGGTTGGATAAATTGTATCCAATTATTAGTATCTACGGTAATTGAAACATCTTTAAAAACGGTTTTATAACCACAAGCTCGAGATACATAAACTTGTTCGGTGGTATAATTTACGGTAACGGTGTCTAGATTCCCAGTTACAATATCGTCACTCTCATCGGCTGGTGTGCCATTGTTGTCTATGGTAGAATTGGTATAAATCTTATAAACAACACTATTAGTTGCCGTATTTAAAGGTAAAACTATAGAGTCTGTGGTTACTTTTTTATAGTCTTCTAAAAACTGATCTACACCTTCTCCTTTTATGGTGACATCGAACATATTCTTTTTGTTTTCTTGTATCGAAACATCAAACGAGGTAATAATTAAATTCGGCGTAGTTGGTGTACTTTCTGGACATATGTCGTCGCGTTCGCAATTTACCAAAAGCATGCACGCGAATACCAGAAAGGGCAAAAAAAGATATTTGAAATTTTTCATTTTCATCGTATAAAAATAAATGAATTTACGTGGTCCAGTAGCATGCTTTATCGTTTTTCCAACAGTACCACATTTTCAACGTGATAGGTTTGCGGAAACATATCTACTGCTTGTGTCTTTGTAACTTTATACATACTGTTCATTAGGGCCAAATCACGAGCTTGTGTTGCGCTATTACAGCTTACATACACTATTTTTTTGGGCGCAATATTAAGTATTTGCTCCACAACGTCTTTGTGCATACCATCTCGTGGCGGATCGGTAATAACAACATCGGGTTGACCATGGGCATCTATAAATTCGGTATTAAAAACCTGTTTCATATCACCAACAAAGAACTCAACGTTATTTATCTTATTTAATTGTGCATTTTCTTTGGCAGCTTTTATGGCATCTGGTACAGCTTCTACACCTACCACTTTAAGGGCTTTTTTTGCTACAAATTGTGCTATAGTTCCTGTGCCTGTATATAAGTCGTAAACCAACTCGTTTCCTGTTAACCCAGCGAAATCTCTTGTTATTTTATACAGTTCGTAAGCTTGGTCGGAATTGGTTTGATAAAAAGATTTCGCGTTTATTTTGAAGCGCAGGCCTTCCATTTCCTCAAAAATATGATCTTGACCTTTATAGCAAATTACTTCTTGATCGTAAATGGTGTCGTTTGCTTTTTCATTAATAACATATTGTAATGAGCTGATTTCTGGAAAAGTTTTAGCGAGAAAATCTAATAGCAATTCACGCTTGAGTTTATCCTCTTTAAAAAACTGAATCATAACCATGATGTCTCCCGTGCTTGATGTGCGAATCATCATGGTTCGTAATAGGCCTGTTTGATTTCTGGTGTTGAAGAATTCTAAATTATTTTCAACAGCAAATGTTTTAACCGCATTTCTAATGGCGTTTGACGGATCGGCTTGCAAATGGCATTTTTTTATATCTAAAATTTTATCCCACATGCCTGGAATATGAAAGCCTAAAGCGTTCCGATCGCCTAAATCTGCATCCGATTGTACTTCTTCTACTGTTAGCCATCGCGAGTCGCTAAAAGAAAACTCCATTTTGTTCCTGTAAAAATAAGGATTCGAAGCACCTAAAATAGGGGTAACCTCAGGCAACTCAATGTGCCCAATACGCGTTAAATTATTTGTAACTTCTTTTTGTTTGTAGAACAACTGATGCTCGTATGCCATATCTTGCCATTTACAGCCGCCGCAAGTGCCAAAATGCTCGCAAGCAGGTTTGGTTCTCTTATCGGATAGTTTATGAAATATGGTGGCTTTCCCTTCATAATAGGCTTTGCGTTTTTTAAAGGTTTGCACATCTACCACATCACCAGGAACGGTATTGTTTAAAAAAATAACCTTGCCGTCTGGTGCTTTAGCAATACTTTTGCCTTTTGCACCAGCATCGATCACTTCGATGTTTTCAAAAATTTGTTTTCTTGTTTTTCTTCTAGACATGCTGCAAAAATACTGAACTCATTGATACTTTTTTAATTGAAGTTAAAAATAGTATCAAATAAATAAAAATAGCTCAACTAATATTTTAACAATCAAGGAGGTTGTGCAGGTTTACAGCCCTAAATAAGTAAGTTGTAAAGTAAAATAGTGTTTTAAAAATCGTAAAATTTCATTAAATTAGCAGGATTCGTAATACGATCGCTCTCGCATTGGTTTTTTTTAGGATACTTCAAACTAAATTAAGTACAAATTGAATAAATGCATAAAACATCGAGCGGGATTTAATTATTATTTTACTGCGTAATCGGTATTAATCAATGTCATTTTATGGCGTTTAACATCAAAAAAAAAAAGAATGAATATTTTAAAGCAACAAAAATCTCAAGAAGCAATAGATTTAGAAAATAAATACGGTGCACACAATTATCACCCATTACCTGTGGTATTGAGTAGAGGAGAAGGCGTTCATGTTTGGGATGTAGAAGGCAAACAATATTACGATTTTTTATCGGCATACTCGGCTGTAAACCAAGGGCATTGTCATCCAAAAATTGTGAACGCCATGGTGCAACAAGCGCAAACATTAACATTAACATCTAGAGCTTTTCATAATGATATGTTAGGCAAATATGAAAAATTTGCTTGCGAGTTTTTTAATTTCGAGAAGTTGTTACCTATGAATACGGGTGCAGAAGCTGTAGAAACCGCTTTAAAAATTTGCAGAAAATGGGCGTATGAGGTCAAAGGCATTGACGAAAACAAAGCTGAAATTATTGTCTGCGAAAACAATTTCCATGGTCGAACAACAACTATAATTTCCTTTTCTAACGATCCTGTTGCTCGAGAAAATTTTGGGCCCTTCACTAAGGGGTTTGTAAAAATTGAATACGACAATTTAGAAGCGTTAGAAGATGTTTTAAAAACGAATCCTAATGTTGCTGGTTTTTTAGTTGAACCCATTCAAGGTGAAGCTGGTGTTTACGTACCAAGCGACGACTATTTAGTTAAAGCTGAGGCCTTGTGCGAAAAATATAATGTACTATTTATAGCAGACGAAGTGCAAACAGGAATCGCTAGAACTGGGCGTTTATTAGCAACTTGCGGTAACTGCAGTTGCGAAGATAAAAATTGCTCGAACACACCAGATGTAAAGCCAGATATTTTAATACTTGGTAAGGCTTTAAGTGGTGGGGCTTATCCTGTAAGCGCTGTTTTGGCCGATAATTCTATCATGGACGTTATTAAACCTGGCAATCACGGCAGTACATTTGGAGGCAATCCTATCGCTGCTGCAGTGGCTATTGCCGCTCTTGAGGTGGTAAGAGATGAGAATTTAGCCGAAAATGCTTTTGTTTTAGGTGAATTATTTAGAAGTGAATTAAACAAATACATATCAACAAGCTCTATTGTAAAATTAGTTAGAGGTAAGGGTTTGCTTAACGCTATTGTTATTAATGATGATGAAGATAGCGATACCGCTTGGAATATTTGTTTGGCATTACGTGATAATGGATTGTTGGCAAAACCAACACATGGAAACATAATTCGTTTTGCGCCACCTTTAGTAATAACCGAAGCGCAATTGTTAGATTGCGTTAGCATTATTATTGAAACTTTAAAACAGTTTGAAAATTAAGCACATGGCAGAAAAATCTATGTTTGAAGCTTTTGAGCTAGATATTAATCAGGATGTTAGAGCACTATTAAAAGAAACGTCTAATTGGACGTATTTTCTATCTCTTATCGGGTTTATAGGAATAGCATTTATGTTTTTTTTGGGGTTGTTTTTTACGATTTTTATGGGAACTGGAGTGCTAAACAATAGTGATCTATATGGGAACATGGGGTTCTCGATGGGGTATTTAGGATTGGTATATGTAGTTCTGGCTGTGGTGTATGCGCTTCCAGTATATTACTTGTTTAATTTTTCAAGAAAGATGAAGAGTGCTTTGCGCCAATCCAATACTACAGATTTTAAATTAGCCATTTCCAGTTTAAAATCGCACTACAAATTCATGGGAATATTTACTATAATTATTATTAGTTTATATCTAATAATAATTATAGCAAGTTTATTCACAGTATTTATATTTTAAAAACTGTGAGATTAATTATCATAAAAAGCGATCGATCGATCGCTTTTTATGATAATTTTTTTAGCCCATATATTCTAGCATTCGCTCTTGCAGAAGCTCTTGATCTTGCAGGGCGTCCCAGCCAAAAGTGGCTACTAGCCAAGCAACAAATAGTAGATATAGAACACTTAATACAATACCTATGATGGCTAAGATGCGTCCTGTCGTCACATTGCTATAACCAGAATATTGTTCTGGGTTTTCGGCATAAATTTTAGAGGCTTTATTCGCTAAAACCAACGCTATAACACCAAGTGCTATACCAACTACACCATAACAACAGCAGGTAACTATCGATGCGATTCCAAAAACGAGTATCAGTGTTGCATTAGGTAATTTTGTTTGTTCCATATTCTAGTTTTATTTGATTAAAAATGTTTTACTTACAAAATGTACTACTATAATAATGACGTTTATAATAGCTAAAAAAAATATTATTTTATTGCTGTATTTAAAATTCTTAAACACGTTTATCGCGATAACTACAAAAAGTACCATGAGAGAGTAAATAGCAGGATGCATATTAAAAGCTGCGGTGAATTCTCCTTCTAAGACTAAAGAAAATGCGCGTTGCATACCACAACCCATACAATCTAAACCAAAAAGTTTTTTATTTAAACAAGGAAGCATGTACTCTTCTATTGCTGACATGACATTTTTTTTATCAAATTTAAAAAAAAATGTGAGTAAACCCTGTGTTTTATAAATTATTTGATGGTCTATAAAGTATCATTCATCTAAAAATTACTCGCGTGTAATGATATTTCTCTTTTCTTCATAAAAACAATTTTTTATTTTTCGTAAATCAGCTTAATCTGCTAGGCAATTCTGTTGGGTGCTACAATTGTTTTCCGCAGACTACGAAGAATATCGCAATGTTTTACAAATATGATAAAAAACGAATGCACAAATAATTAGCTATACTTTATTTAAGACGAAATAATAAAAACAATTTCAATAGTCATAAATAGTATATTTGCAGAAATGTAACCGTACAATCTATTTTTTTTCTGTAGCTTGTAGTGGATGATAAGATTATAATCTAATGAAGTATTTTAACTATATATTAATAATTTTAGGAGCTATTATTGCTATATATTCGAAGGCTGGTGCCAATCAAAATCAATATGTGTTAATTGGCGGAATTGTGTTATTAATGGTTGGTGTTTATCGAATTTCCAGAAATATTCCGAGTAAAAATGCAGACGAGATTGATGAGGATAATACAAATAATAAAGAAGACTAATTATGAATTTTGAATTAGACGATGCGGTATTGGTTATAGATGAAGACTTATCTGGAAAAATAAAAAAAATAAGTGGTCATGTTATAACTATTGAAACTACAGATGGATTTTTGTTAGATTTTGCTGCTGATGAATTGGTTAAGTTTAAGCCTGATAAAACCATAAAGCGGGAGCTGTTTACGCATGCTAATATTGAAACTGTCATCTCAGAAAAAGAGCAATCTAAAAAGAAATCTATAAAAAAGACAAAAGCCAAAGCACGTTACGAACCCACTATGGAAGTGGATTTACATATTCATCACTTGGTAAAATCGTCAAAAGGAATGACAAATCACGACATGCTAACCCTGCAATTAGATACAGCTAGGCGGCAATTGGAATTTGCCATAAAAAACCGCATTCAGAAAATTGTTTTTATCCATGGTGTTGGAGAAGGCGTTTTAAAAACAGAATTAGATTATCTTTTTGGGCGATATAATAATGTGAAATTCTACGATGCCAATTACCAAAAATATGGTTTAGGCGCCACCGAAGTTTACATCTATCAAAATGTGCCCGTAAATTAATTAAATGCCGGAGTAACTGTTCTGGTGCTTATTGTTTTACTATTAGTGAGTTGTCCGAAATCTAGAAAGTCTTGCGATAAAATATCTAAATTTATGTCTGTTAGTTGCAGTGTAACAATATACGTTTTACCAATAGTATGCGCTCTGTAAGCTGTGGCTGGTATAACATTGGCAACGTCCTTATTTAGGTAATCTGGACCAATATCGCTGTTTGTAATATCGTTTGTAGGATTTTGATCTTGAGAATTATTTTCTTCATCTCTTGTTTTTACACCATCACCATCATCATCGTCGTCTAAATAATTAGGTATGCCGTCGCCGTCGGTGTCATCATTGGTAAAATCGCCATCACCATTTAAATCTTCATCTTTAGTTAACACGTTGTCGCCATCATCATCGGCGTCTAAATAGTTTGGTATACCATCACCATCAGTATCATCGTTATCTAGGTTTCCGTCACCATTAATATCTTCTAAGGCGGCAGGAATCCCATCATTATCATCTTCAACCAAAGTTACGGTAATTACAGCATTAGTATTTGTACTCTCGTAATCATTAATTATTGTAATGTTAGACGGTGGTACAGCGTTGCAAAACAAGTCGCTGCCTGAGATATCATCATTGTTGTAGGTTCTGTAGTTAAAAACATTATTAAGCTTAGTTATAGTCGTGTCTTTACCTTTAAAGTCGAAAATTTGGTCTAGAGTTAAAGATTTAATAACGACTGAAAGCGATTCAGAAGGGCTATTTTTTGTTTTGTAAAACACTAAATCTGATGTCCCACAAGTTAGTGCACTAAACTCATTTTCAAAATCTAATTCAATATCAATAACATCACCATCGTTACAAGACAAAAAGGCGGTGAAGCTAAGTGTTATTAGGGCAAAATATAATTTACGCATGGGTTTTGGTTTTAAAACAAAAGTATAGAATTGTATTTTATAACGTATCATATTGCTAATAATTTTATTTAAAGTATTTTTGAGCTTTTTAACACCAACCTTAGTTACCAAATTTTTATTTTATGAAGACTTTCTATTTCGATAATGCAGCAACTACTAAAATGCGTGACGAAGTTATTGATAAAATGACTCAGGCCATGAAAGCTAACTACGGTAATGCTTCATCATCACATAGCTTTGGAAGAGCATCTAAAACCTTAATTGAAAAATCTAGAAAAACAATTGCAAGTTATCTAAACGCTTCTCCTAGCGAAATAGTGTTTACTTCGGGAGGCACAGAGGCCGATAATTTAGTCTTGTTAAGTGCCGTTCGTGATTTAAAGGTTGAGCATATTATTACTTCCAAAATTGAACATCATGCCGTTTTACATACGGTAGAGCAACTTGAAAAAGAATATAATGTAACGGTTAGTTATGTGAATATTACCAGTAATGGAAGTGTAGATTATGCACATTTAGAAACGCTGCTTCATACTTCAAAAAAAACTTTGGTTAGTTTAATGCATATTAATAACGAAATAGGTAATGTTCTAGACTTAAAAAAAGTAAGCGATTTGTGCCAGGCTAACCAGGCTTTATTTCACAGTGATACGGTGCAATCTATTGGGCATTATAAACTCGATTTACAAGCAGTAAAAATAGATTTTCTTGCTGCAGCAGCGCATAAATTTCACGGTCCAAAAGGTATTGGGTTTGTTTTTATTAGAAAAAACTCTGGTTTAAGATCTTTAATTTTTGGAGGAGAACAAGAGCGCGGTATTAGAGCAGGCACCGAATGTGTACATAATATTGTAGGTCAAGAAGTGGCTTTAAAAATGGCCTATGATAATTTAGAAAAAGAGACTGCGTACATTAAATCTTTAAAGCAGTATTTTATAACAGAACTTAAAAGAAAATTCCCTTTAGTTAAATTTAATGGTTATTCTGGCGACCTAGAAAAAAGCACGTATACTCTCGTTAATGTTTGTTTGCCCGTGGCCCCAGAAAAGGCAGCTATGTTATTGTTTCAATTAGATTTAAAAGGAATTGCCTGTTCTAAGGGTAGTGCTTGCCAGAGTGGAAGCGCAAAAGGTTCTCATGTATTATCAGAAATTTTAAGTGATGATGACATGGCAAAGCCATCCATCAGATTTTCGTTTAGCATTTATAATACCAAGGAAGAAATAGATTATGTAATTGATGTTTTAAGCGAGTTTGTCACGCATTAAAATTTGTTATAAGTCGCTTAGTACGGTTAATCTTGATTTTTTTTTTGAGCGAATCAAGCCTGTTGTTCTGTTCATGTAGAAAAGGAGATTATTAATTTATTTTCTGTAAAACATGCTTTCAAAAGTAGCGCTATTGCCAACGTTGTCGGTAACAATTAGTTTTAAATTGTTTTTAGTTTCGCTAATTAAACCGTCGTTAAAATCGTGAGTTAAGGTCTTTGTCTTGTAATCGTACTCCATTAAAATCCATTTACCGTTTACTGTAGCTCTGTAGTTTGATATTCCAGAAAGGCTATCGTCAATTTTAATTTTTAAAAATCTAAAATTACTGAGCCACTGGCCCTTTTTAAAGTTAATAGGGGTGATGGTTGGGTTTTCGGTGTCGGTAGCAAGTGCAAACGTGCCCAATGTTCTCGAATACGTTGTTAATACGTTGTCTTTACGTTTGGTTTTGGAATATGCTGGGAATTTATTGTGCCCTATCAATTTAGCGATATATAATTTCCTTTTATCGGCATCGGAATAGCTACTTACATCAAAACTAATTTGAAAATTCTTTTTTGTCGGGATGATATCTTCGTGTAAAAATAAAGTGTCGTTTTTCACCTTGAAATCCAAATAAAAATCATCATAAAACGTATTTTTATTAAAGGTGACTAAAACTTTCCCTTTTTTTAAAGTTGTTGTTTCGTTATTATTAATGAAATAAGGACTTGTTTTTTCCGGTTCTGGTGTATTTACTTTGTTTTTTTTACCCTCTATATTAATGGTTACCCAAGCGTTATTTTGTTTAAAATCGCTAACTTTTATTTTAAAAACAGAATGCGTGCTATCTTGAATAAATAAAACACCATCGTTTAAAACATTTTTATATAAGCTTAACGGTTGGTATGGTTTAAACAGCTTTTGTATGCGTTTTTTTTTAGATTTATAATGTTCATAATCAATAAGCCTATTAATATGTTTGGTTTCTCCAAAAGAAAATTTACTAAAATCAAGCTCGAAATTTTTTCTACCATTAATGAAGCTCTGGATGTTGTAAACCCCATTTTTATTTGCTGCTAAGTCTAATCGATCGATAGTTTCAACACCAAAACCTATGTGCCCATAGGCTTCAATATTTTCAACATTATAATCTCCGTTTTGCAAGGGGATTAAACGCAGTTTTTTTCTCGAATTAGAATTGTTAATAAAAGATTTATCATCAAGAGGATACGCGTAAACGGAGTACACAAAAGGGTTTATAGAATCTTTAATATCTATGCCAAATAAAAGTGGGTTAATAGGATGTTGATTTTTATCGCGAATTTCGAAATGTAAGTGCGGGCCACCAGAACCTCCCGTATTTCCGCTTAAAGCGACCATGTCACCTTTTTCTATTTTTAAATCTCCAGCTGTGGGGAATAACTCGATCTCGAAAGTTTCTTTTTGGTATTGATTCTTTTTGACGTATGCTTCAATCTCGGGCGAAAATTTATTTAAATGAGCATAAACCGTAGTGTACCCGTTAGGATGCGTAATGTATAAGGCTTTCCCATAGCCAAAATGCGAAACTTTTATTCTACTCACAAAACCTCCAGCCGCCGCATATACGTTTAAACCTACACGCTGTTGAGTTTTTATATCCAGACCAGCATGAAAGTGATTAGATCGTAGCTCTGCAAAAGTACCCGAGAGTATTAACGGTATGCCTAAAGGGCTTCCAAAATAGTCTTGCGGATAGTTGTTTTGCGCTAAAGCACTAGTAGAAATGGCTACAAAAAAAAAGAATATTAATCGCATATCTAGAAATTACTAATTGTTTTGATATTGAGCTGGTGCTGAATGGTTTTTGCGCTAAAATATCAATTTGGTATTAATAAGCCAAGTTAAAATAAAAATCAGGGCTAGGAATTGGTTTTAAATAATAACGAAATATTTAAAATTTTATTAAAAAACTGTTGTAACTTAAACAAAGGTGTGTTAACTTTGTAATATAAGTATTGAGATTTGAAGATGAGTAATATTGAAGATGTAGTTGGTTCTTTAGAAGATAAAATTGGTAAAATTTTAGAAAAATTAGAGCGTTTAGAACAAGCTAATTTAAAATTAAATAATGAGCTACTATCTTTAAAGCAAGAGCTTCTTAATAAAAATGAACAATTCGTCATTTTAGAAGAAAAACATGAAGCGCTTAAAATGACAAATGCAATACTTGGTAGTGACGAAAATAAAAGAGAAACAAAGCTTAAAATAAACGCATTAATTAGAGAAATAGACCATTGCATTGTGCAACTGTCGGATTAGTGTGCGATAGATGACATGTCAGAAAAGCTCAAAATAAAGCTGTCGATTGCAAATCGTGTTTACCCATTAACTATTGAGCCTAGCCAAGAAGAGGGGTTGCGAAAAGCTGCAAAAAATATCGATGTTATGATAAAGCAGTTTGAAAAAAGCTATTCTGTAAGAGATAAACAAGATGTACTAGCCATGTGTGCTTTACAATTTGCTTCTCAAGTTGAACAAAAATCTATTGAGAAAGCAAGTGTAAACGAGCATATAGAAAACAAAATAAAGGCTTTAAATGATTTGCTTGATAAACATTTAATCTCTTAAAACGTTCTTTAAAATAGACTAAAAAGTTACTGCCTACATTGGTTATTTTTTTTGATGAACTCAACGTTAATTCTTTAAAAAGGGTGAGTTTAAGTTGTAAAAGCATGCTGCTACTATTATTAATTTAATAGTTCGAGCAGACCCTTGATCAGCTTGTTAGCCCTAAACTTGTTTTTAAGGAGTTTATACAAAACTTTATACCGATGTAGGCTTTTTTATATATTTAAACCAACTAACAAAAATGGAAATTGACACAATAATATCAATAGTAGGAGGTCTGCTATTAGGGCTAATATTAGGTTTTATAATCGCAAAAATTCTAGAAAAAAATAAAGCTTCAAAATTAATCGCTACGGCAAAACGAAATGCTACTAGTATAATTAGAGAAGCTAAAAAAGAAGGCGAAAGCATAAAAAAAGATAAAATTCTTCAGGCCAAAGAAAAATTTATAGAGCTAAAAGCTGAGCATGAGAAAGTTATTTTATCTCGAGATAAAAAGATTTCAGAGACAGAAAAACGCACGCGCGATAAAGAATCTCAGTTGTCTAGTGAGCTTTCGAAAACTAAAAAACTTAACGATGTCATTGAGGCAAAGCAAAAAGATTATAGTTTTAGACTTGATGTTTTAGAAAAGAAGCAACAAGAACTCGACAAACTTCATAAAAGTAAAGTGCAACAACTGGAAGTCATTTCTAGTCTGTCTGCCGAAGAAGCTAAAGCACAACTTATTGAATCTTTAAAAGGCCAAGCTCAAAACGATGCCATGGCGTTTATTCAAAACGCGATGGAAGAAGCAAAAATGACGGCTCAGCAAGACGCAAAAAAAATTATAATAAATACCATTCAACGCATTGGTACAGAGGAAGCTGTAGATAATTGTGTGTCTGTTTTTAATATCGAATCAGACGATGTTAAAGGACGTATAATTGGGCGTGAAGGTCGAAATATTCGAGCTATTGAAGCAGCTACAGGTGTCGAGATTATTGTTGATGATACCCCCGAAGCCATTATATTATCTTGTTTTGATTCTGTTCGAAGAGAAGTGGCTAGGTTGTCATTACATAAATTAGTAACCGATGGGAGAATTCACCCCGCTCGAATTGAGGAAATTGTGAATAAGACCCAAAAGCAAATCGAACAGGAAATAATTGAAGTTGGTAAGCGTACGGTTATAGATTTAGGAATTCATAACTTACATCCGGAGCTTATTAAAATGGTGGGACGAATGAAATATCGATCGTCTTATGGTCAAAACCTCTTGCAGCACTCGCGTGAAGTTGCAAAACTTTGTGGTGTTATGGCAGCAGAACTCGGACTAAATCCTAAATTGGCCAAACGTGCTGGTTTACTGCATGATATCGGTAAAGTTCCCGATGCCGAAGTCGATATGGAAACACCTCATGCTATTCTTGGTATGCAATGGGCAGAAAAGTATAACGAAAAACGTGACGTTTGTAATGCCATTGGGGCTCACCACGACGAAATTGAAATGACCTCGTTATTAGCGCCAATTGTGCAGGTTTGTGATGCCATTTCTGGTGCTCGTCCTGGTGCAAGACGACAAGTTTTAGATAGCTATATTCAACGTTTAAAAGATTTAGAAGAGATTGCCGTTGGCTTTCAAGGTGTAAAGAAAGCCTATGCGATTCAAGCGGGTAGAGAGTTGCGTGTTATTGTTGAAAGTGAAAAAGTAGACGACCAAAAAGCTGCCGATCTATCGTTTAGTATCTCGCAAAAAGTACAAACAGATATGACTTATCCAGGGCAAGTTAAAGTGACCGTAATTAGAGAAACTAGAGCGGTTAATATTGCCAAATAGACCAAATTAAATATAACGAAAAATCCAGTTTAAACTGGATTTTTATCTTTTTATAAAATCGCGATCACATCGTATACCAATTTAATTTTGAAATGGCGTATGGCTAATTTAGTATTAATCGTTCAATTATACTGAGAATAGGCCAACGACTATATTTTTAATAAAAAGGGTTTCTCGAGGAAACGATTTAGTTTTTATGGATTGTAATTGATTATTGTCGTTTCTTGAATGATGTATTTTTTACTTTCTTGGATGAAACTTCTTTACAACTTCAGTTAAATGACTTTTATCCAAATGCACGTAAACTTCAGTAGTTGTAATGCTTTCATGTCCTAGCATAAGTTGAATGGAACGCAAATCTGCGTTGTTTTGTAATAAATGTGTTGCAAAAGAATGTCTAAAGGTGTGTGGAGAAATGTTCTTTTTTAAACCAATTTTTTCTGCAAGTTGCTTAATAATTGTAAAAATCATGGCTCGTGTTAATTGTTTACCACGTCTGTTTAAAAACAAGGTGTCTTCAAAACCAGCCTGAATATTAATATGGTTTCTTACTTCCGTCCTATAAATATTAATATATTTTTGAGTTATTGGCACAATGGGCACAAAGCGTTGTTTATCGCCTTTACCAGTTACTTTAATAAAGCCTTCATCAAAAAATAAATCTGATAATTTAAGAGTTACCAGTTCACTAACGCGTAAGCCACAACCATAAAGGGTTTCTAATATTGCACGGTTACGTTCCCCTTGTGGTTTTGTTAAATCGATAGCATTAATTAGGCTATCTATTTCTGCTTCAGATAACACGTCTGGTAATTTTCTGCCTATTTTAGGGGATTCAATCAATTCTAGTGGGTTGGTTTCTCTGTAATCCTCAAAAATCAAATAATTAAAAAAACTTCTCAAACCTGAAATTATTCGGGATTGTGAGCGCGCATTCACATGTTTAGCAGTGTCATAAATAAATTGTTGTACAATCTCTGGAGTGATAGAAATAGGAGACAAGCTCATGTTATTTTCTTCCAGAAAAAGAATCAATTTTTTAATATCAAGGGCATAACTGTCAATAGAGTTTTGCGATAACCCACGTTCTATTTTCAGGTATAATTGATAGTCTTTAAGTGCGTGTTCCCATTTCATTTCGCAAAAATAAAGTATGTTGTGGTTTTAAGAGTTACTAATATATTGAAATTAATAGTTTTGTTTTTTAACGATCAAAATTTCGGTGTTTGTTTTAAGAGACAACAAACACTACTTTTTTTTATATCATTATTATAGTCTAGATTTGTTTATTAATTAATAAAACAAATCTATTATGAGAAAATTATTTTTATGTGCTGCAATTGCAGTACTGGGAATAACAAGTGTTAATGCACAGGAGTTTAAAGCGGCTGTTAACGCAGGATTAATTACTGGAGATGCTAGCGATTTTTATTCTTTTAATTTAACGTTAGATGCAGCTTATCTATGGGAAGTTTTAGATCAAGTACAAGTTGGTGTGGCATCGGGCTATTCGCACTCTTTTGCTAAAGAGATAGCAGGTTTTAAAGGAGACGATGTTAGTTTTTTACCACTAGCTGCAGCAGGACGTCTTGCACTTTCTGAAAGCTTTGCTTTTGGCGCAGACCTTGGGTATGCTATAGGGCTTAATGACGGTAATGATGGTGGTTTTTATTATGCGCCAAGAATTCAATATGGAGTTAGCGAATCTATAGATATTGTAGCTAAATATACGGGTGTGAGCCGTGATGGGGGAACTTTTAATACTATTACTTTAGGTATAGAATTTGGTTTATAGTTCTTGTATACCATGTGATACCAATTTAACCATATAAAGTCGTAATAAATAGCTTCTTTTTTGCTTACTTTTTATCAAAAATAATTACCGTAACGATGCTATGCTATTTATTTTTCAATTCAATTAATCAAAAAATAATTCAATTTATTTGCACGACATTACAAAGTTAAATTAGTATTATTTTTAGAAAAAGGGAGCTCAGGCTTCCTTTTTTTATCTCTAAATTTTAATATATTTGGCACATGAAAAAACTAATCATTATTAATGGACCAAACTTAAATCTCCTCGGAAAGCGAGAAACAAATATTTATGGAAATTTGTCGTTTACAGAGTTCTTTGAGCAAGTAAAAGAAAAGTATTCTCAGGTGGAAATAGACTATTTTCATTCGAATATCGAAGGGGAAATTATTGACAAATTACAAGAGGTTGGTTTCAGTTATGATGGTATAATTCTCAATGCTGCGGCTTATACGCACACTTCAGTAGGTATTGGCGATGCAGTTAAGGCTATTGAAACTCCTGTAGTTGAAGTGCACATTTCTAACACGTTTAATAGGGAAGAGTTTAGGCACCAGTCTTTTATTTCTCCAAATGCTAAAGGCGTCATTCTTGGTTTTGGTTTGCAAAGTTACGAGTTGGCGATACAGAGTTTTTTTTAAGCCTCACCAAACCTGCCCTGCGGAGTGGAGATACGCCACTATGGTGTTTAAATTTTAAAAAACTTGGCAATGGTTCCTGCTTTTTTGGTAATAAAAAATGCGATTCTCCTCATAATCATTAGGAGAATCGCATTTTTTTATCCAAGTAAGAATTTCTCCTCTTCGGAGAAGCTCGGTAGGGCTTTTTTCTACAAATGTATCACCTCGCCATAAGCATCGGCAACAGCTTCCATAACCGCTTCGCTCATTGTAGGATGCGGATGCACCGTTTTTAACACTTCATGCCCCGTGGTTTCAAGTTTTCTGCCTAAAACTGCTTCGGCAATCATGTCGGTAACGCCAGCACCAATCATGTGGCAGCCTAACCATTCGCCATATTTAGCATCAAAAATAACTTTTACAAAACCATCTTTTGTACCAGCAGCACTTGCTTTTCCAGAGGCAGAAAATGGAAATTTACCAACTTTAATATCTAAGCCCTTATCTCTAGCCTGTTTTTCGGTTAAACCTACCGATGCAATTTCTGGAGAGGCATAGGTACAGCCTGGAATGTTTCCGTAATCTAAAGGTTCAACTTGTTGTCCTGCAATTTTTTCAACACACAAAATACCTTCTGCAGAAGCGACATGGGCTAAGGCTTGACCCGGCGTAACATCGCCAATGGCATAATATCCAGGAATGTTGGTTTGGTAAAAATCGTTAACCAAAATTTTATCTTTATCTACCACAATACCCACATCTTCTAAACCAATATTTTCAATATTCGATTTTATCCCAACGGCAGATAGAATAATATCAGCTTCAAGTACTTCTTCACCTTTTTTGGTTTTTACGGTAGCTTTCACACCTTTACCAGAAGTATCTACTTTTGTAACCTCAGACGATGTCATTATTTTAATGCCACTTTTCTTGAAAGAACGCTTTAATTGGTTCGAAACATCTTCATCTTCAACAGGGACAATATTTGGTAAATATTCTACAATGGTCACTTCAGTGCCCATGGCATTATAAAAATAAGCAAACTCTACGCCAATAGCGCCAGAACCCACTACAATCATTTTTTTAGGCTGACTTTTCAAGGTCATCGCATCTCTGTAGCCAATAACTTTTTTACCGTCTTGAGGCAAGCTAGGTAATTCACGAGAACGCGCTCCAGTAGCAATAATAATATGGTCGGCACTATATTCTTTACCATCAACATCAATCTTTTTCCCAGCTTTTAGCTTGCCAAAACCGTCTATGACATCAATTTTATTTTTTTTCAATAAAAATTGTACCCCTTTGCTCATACCGTCGGCAACATTCCTGCTGCGTTTTACAACGGCATCAAAATCTTTATCGAATTCTTTTACAGTTAAACCGTAATCTTCGGCATGCTTAAGATATTCAAAAACCTGTGCAGATTTCAGTAAAGCTTTGGTGGGGATACAGCCCCAATTTAAGCATACACCACCTAGGTTTTCCTTTTCAATAATGGCAGTTTTAAAACCTAATTGAGAGGCTCTAATAGCTGCAACGTATCCACCTGGACCGCTTCCAAGAACTATAATATCGTATTTACTCATGAGTTGTTTTTAGAGAACGAATTTACAAAATCGATTTTGATTTATGAATTTACAACTCTATAAATCTTAATAAATTGTAGAGTTACAGTCCTGATTTGTTTTATAAATATCGCGTTTATTTGTAGTTCGAGACTTGCTTTTACAGGGTTTATGTTTGGGCGAGTTGCCAAAAAAGGCAAACAGGCTTTCCATTATATCTTTTTAAAACCCCAAAACAAGGTGGTTCTATAGTGTGTTTTTGCTAATTCCGTTTTCTCGGTTCAATAATAAGTCGACTAAGTTTTAAAAAGGATGCCATTTCAATCCTTCTCGCGGGCTAGTTTGCTAACTTATAGTTTTCAAGTTAATTGGCTTTCTTTGCTAACTTCATTTTCTTTTAAATTCGGCACATCTAAATTAAAATCCATCTAAAGATCAGTTGTTTTTTTACAAATTATGATGACTTAAGAGTTTAAAATGTCATATTTTAATCGTCTGCAACAAATTTTAATGCAGCACCATTAACACAATGCCTTTGGCCTGTTGTGTTTTTAGGGCCATCGTTAAATACATGACCTAAATGACCGCCACAGGTGGCACAATGCTCTTCGGTTCTCGTGTAACCTAATTTATGGTCTGTCGAAAACCCCACGTTCCCTTTAATTTCTCTGTCAAAACTTGGCCAACCAGAACCAGAATCGTATTTATGCTCACTTTTAAACAAAGGAGTGTTACAAGCGGCACAGTGGTAGGTGCCTTTTGTATAATTGTTGTTTAGTGGGCTGGAAAATGCGGATTCGGTGCCCGATTGTCTTAAAACATAAAATTCTAATTCAGATAATTGTGCCTTCCATTCATTTTCAGTTTTTGTTATCTTAAATACTTTAGATTCTTCTTTTTCAGATTTTTGAGCGTTACTATTACAATTAAATAATACAAGCGTAAAACACAAAACGATTAAATTTTTCATAGTTATTTTTAGTTTCTTTATTCAGTCGAAAAAAATTAAAAAACATGACATTTCAATTAGGAATGCTTAGACTAGAAAGGTTTCCATCAAATAAAAAAATTTAAGTCTTTTAAATAAAGGTACAATTTTTGTACTTTTATATCCTATAAAAATCTTGAGAGAATGAAATTAAAAAATATACTTGTAGTTATTATTTTGGCACTACTTATTAGCGCTTGTGCTGAAAATCCTTTTACAGGAAAGAAGACTATGGCTATTGTGCCCAATTCCCAGTTGTTTCCAACAGCTTTTGCTCAATACGACCAATTTTTAAGTGAAAACAAAGTTGTAAAAGGCACCAAAGAGGCCGATATGATTAATCGTGTGGGACAACGTATTGCAGTGGCGGCAGAGCGTTGGTTAGATGCAAACGGCTATCAAGGATATTTAAACGATTATAAGTGGGAATACACCTTAGTTGAAGACAAAACAGTAAACGCTTGGTGTATGCCAGGCGGTAAAATCGTATTTTATACCGGTATACTGCCAATTGCTAAAAATGAAGCTGGTGTTGCCGCTATTATGGGGCATGAAGTTGCTCACGCTTTAGCGAATCACGGACAACAAAGAATGAGTGGAGGGGTGTTGCAGCAAATAGGGGCGGTAGGGCTTAATGTGGCTTTGCAGGACAATGAAAACCTAGAGTTGTTCAACCAAGCTTACGGTATTGGATCGCAAGTCGGGTTTATGCTGCCCTTTAGTAGAAGTCATGAAACAGAAGCAGATGAAATTGGTATTTATTTGATGGCTATTGCGGGTTATAATCCCGATGAAGCCGCTGAACTATGGAAACGCATGAAAGCGAATAGTGGCGGACAAGCACCTCCAGAATTTTTAAGTACACATCCAGCGAGCGATACCCGAATTGCTAACTTACAAGCACTATCGCCAAAAGCAAAAGTAGAAGCTCAAAAATTTGGGGTCACTTCATTTCGTAACTAATCCTATGATGTTTTTAAAATATTTGATTACTTTACAAGCTGTTCACTAAAAGAGCAGCTTTTTTTTATGAGCATTTATTTTTTTGAGTGCTTATTCTAATCTTAAAGTCTTTAAATTGTAAATAAATAATGGTACTTGATAACATAAAAACGGGCTTATTACTAAACACTATCTATGAAACCACTTGAAAAAGGAAGTAAAAAACTTCTTAACGCCTGGGCATTTTACGATTGGGCAAATTCTGTGTATACCCTAACCATTGCCTCGTCTATATTCCCGATTTTTTATTCAGCTTTATTTTTGTCTGAAATAAAAACGGTTCAAGCCTTTGGAATGGAATTTAAAAGTACGGCCTTAATAACTTTTGTAACAGCGTTTACCTTTTTAGTCGTGGCTGTAATCTCTCCTATATTATCTGGTATTGCAGATTATGTTGGGAATAAAAAGCAATTTTTAAAGTTTTTTTGCTACCTAGGAAGTGCGGGTTGTATTGGTTTATACTGGTTTGATATTTCTCCTGAAGGCATACATTTAAGTTTGTTATTTTATTTTATGGGGCTTATTGGATATTGGGGAAGCCTGGTGTTTTATAATTCGTATTTACCAGACATTGCTTTTAAGGAACAACAAGACCGCATTAGTGCTAAAGGGTTTTCAATGGGGTATATTGGTAGTGTACTTTTACTGCTTTTAAACCTGTTTATGGTTATGAGTCAAGATGATGGAGCATCTAAAATACAAATGATGCGCTATTCGTTTGTTACGGTTGGCATTTGGTGGGCTTTATTTAGTCAGTACGCTTTTTATTGGTTGCCAAAAGGAACGTCTTCAGGGCAAAAAGTGACACAATCTGTCTTTTTTAATGGTTTAAAAGAATTAAATTTAGTTTGGAGAGCGCTTAAACAAGACTTAAGATTAAAACGTTATTTGTATGCGTTTTTCGTGTTTAGTATGGCGGTTCAAACCATAATGCTCGTAGCTGTATATTTTGGTGAGGAAGAAATTGATTGGGGTGGCTCGAGTGAAAAAACAATGGGTTTAATCGTAAGTATTTTAGTCATACAAATTGTTGCTGTTTTTGGAGCAATACTAACTTCAAGAGCTTCTAATGCATATGGGAATATTAAGACTCTTGTGGCGGTTAATATTATTTGGATGAGCTTGTGTTTTTATGCTTATTTTATGAAAACCCCGCTACAATTTTATATTGCGGCATCTCTAGTAGGTTTGGTAATGGGTGGAATTCAATCTTTGGCCAGATCGACGTATTCTAAATTCTTACCAGAGACTGAAGATACCACCTCGTATTTTAGTTTTTACGATGTCGCCGAAAAAATAGGTATAGTTTTAGGGATGCTTATTTTCGCCACTATCGATCAAGTTACTGGGAGTATGCGCAACGCTATTTTGTTTTTATTTGTGTTCTTTTTATTCGGAATTGTTTTATTGTTGCGAGTGCCAAAAAGTCGCAGCATAAAAGTTGAGCAGCAAAACACAGCTTCGGAGTAGTTTCTTGCTGCATATTTTTTAAATTAATGTTTGCTAATGTTTCCTGAGCCAATAACTTTCGAGTTGTTTTTAGTTGGCTCTCCTTTGTATTCTATGGCTCCAGTACCAGTAACTTTAGCTTTTAATTTTTTGTTACTTACCACTTCTGCATCGCCAGAGCCAGTAACAGATACGTCTGTATGATCGGCCTGTAAATCGAATCCATGGAAATCTCCAGAACCAGTAATCTTGGCTTCTAGAGCGCTGGTGCTCCCTTTTAATGTTAAATCTCCAGAGCCAGATACAGCGGCTTTTACAGCCGTTGCTTCTAGATTTAACACAACATCTCCAGAACCCACCAAAGAGGCCTTGAAGTTAGTTGTGGATATCAAATCATTATTCCATAAATCTCCTGAGCCAGAAAGCGATACGCTATTAAGGTCTTTAAAAGGAATGGTAATTTTTATAGTCTTGTTTTTACTAGATTTGAGGTTTACACCTTGTTCTGCTCTAACGCTTAAAATATCATCCTTTACTTCGGTTACAATATAGTCGAGTAAATTTTCTTCGCCTTCAAGGCTAATATTTCCCTCGTTTCCATCTATTAAGATAAAATCCATGGTTCCAGAACATTTTATGCCGCTATAAGTTTCCGTAGTTCGCTTTACTGTAACAATATTACCATTACCAGTAATAGATTTTGATTGTGCATAACTTGTTGTGGCAAAAAATAGGCTTATACAAAAAGATGCTATTTGCTTTGTAGTTAATGTTTTCATCTGTTTATTTTTATAATATGAATGGTTTGTGTTATTTGTATTAAAGATTTGTTAGTTTTTTAATAGTGAAACGTTACCGTAATCGGATTCAATTTTAATAGTATTGCCAGAATTATCACTACCGTAAAATCCTTTGTAGTATTTTGAGATATTTTTTTCTTCTGTTACTATAAATTGTAGATCTTTCTTATTTTTTAAAGACGCATAATCTAAATCGATTTCGAAATTAAAATGATAACTAGGATCAAAACCAATTTTAATTCCAGTATAATCTGAATTTATATTGATGTTGCCCGCGTTTTGAGTTATATTTTTTATTTTAATTATACCGTAATCGGCATCAAGCTTAAGGTTTTTATAAACGTCGCCAATTAAGGTGGTTAAGTAGTCGCCATTTCCTGTGATATTATTCGCTTTTTCAATTTTAATACTGCCATAATCACAGTTGTAATTTACGTTTTCGGCAATTTCTACTATGGAGTTTGTGTAATCTGCTTTTATGTTTAAGTTATTTGTTTTCCCCACGGTAAAACTGCTATAATCGGCATCAATTTCACCGCTTTTTATATAATCAAAGTAACAATTGTTGGTGTAATTAAAGTTGATTTCGTTCCCATCGGCTAGCAATTCTTTTGTAGTTATTTTTCCATAATCGCAATGTATTTTTGCAGACCCTTCAAGTTTAGCTACATTAATATTACCGTAGTCGTTATTTAAGACAATACTATTGGTAATAGGAATTTTTACAATGTAATTTATTTTCATATTCACATTGTTATAGTTTGCCCATGGCCACCACGACTTGCTACTTTTTTTAAAGTTTGTTTTTGCATAAACCATGTTTGATGACGCTTCAAAATCAACTTCAATTTCTTTTAATTTATTCGTTACTTTTTCTTCGTTATTACCCGCAGTCGTAATGGTTATTTCGAACGCAATTTTATTTTCATTCCATGTAACAATATCTATGTTTCCGTAGCTGTTATCAATCTTTAAAGTCGCATTTGTGTTTACAGAAAATGTTTTGTTAATCACTTTTTCCTTAGTGTATTTACGGTCTTGGTTTACGTTTGCTGTGGCAAAAACAGGCAACAAGAACAGCAGTAAAAGCAGTTTATAGGGTTGTGTAAGTTTCATTGTCTAAGTGTTTTAATTGTTTAATGTTTTGGATGTGTTCTAAAGTATTTTGTAATAAATGTATTCTATTTTGAAAATTAGAAATCATGGCAAAAATAACACGATTATCATCTCCACTCTTCGATAGATCTTTTTTTAGGGCTTCGTATTCTATTTCTAGGGCTTCCAGACGTCTCATGGTGTCTCTAATTAATGCCTGTGTTTCTGGAGTCGTTTTTTTTTCAACTTTACTTAGCTCGTAGGCTATGGTTGTTGTGAAAAAATCTTGTGTTTCGGCCATTTTTGATGACACACTGGCTAAATCGCTTGTGGCTTGATTTTTATTAGTACCTATATAAAGGGCGATTAGTAAAACAAAAGAAGCCGCGAGACCTACTAACGGCTTTACAAAACGCCAATTTTTTTTATTGTTTTTTATAAGGAGATCGGTATTGTTTTTATTCAATTTAATTAAAAACTGCTGTTTATGATGTTTAGAAGGCTCTTCAATATCAAAACCATTTCTTAGGCTTTTAAATAATTGATCTATCTCGTCTCTATTCATTTTTATTTAACTTATTATTTGTAATTTTTTCCTTAAGCTTTCTTTTGCTCTCGATATGGTTGTTCTGCAATTGGAATTTGAGATTTTCATAATGTCACATATTTCCTCGTAATCATAACCTTCTATAAGGTTTAAGGTTAGCACTATTCTATAATTATCTTTTAGCGTTTTCAAAGTATTTAAAATGTGCTGTACTTTTATGCTTTTTAATCCATAATTACCATCTGTTATCTCATTTTGGTCTTCAATTTTATGATAAACAGCTTCCAAAGGTACCTGTGGCATCCTAGTAGTTTTATTATAATGACTAATGCTATTATTAATTACGATTCGTTTAAGCCATACTCCAAATGTTTTTAAATCTTTTAAATTTTCCAGTTTTGTAAAGGCTAATAGAAAAGCATCTTGCATAATATCTTCTGCTTCAAATCTGTTTTTAACAATACGTAAAGCGGTATTGAACATCGCTTTATAATAGCGGTTATAAATTTCTAGCTGCGCAGTTTGGTTTCCTGCTTTACAAAGGGTTATAAGTTGTTCTGTATTTAATTTTTTTGGCCTCAAAAAAAATATATTCTTACTATTATAGATTAACTTTTTGTTGTTTTGTTACAGTTGTGGCGAAAAAAAATAAACTTATGTTCCTTATGAGCTTTATAAGTTGGGTTTTTAAGGATATAAAAAAATAAACACGCCCATAAAGTGGGCATAAGAATAAGCAAACTATTAAAATGTGTTCTTCACATTTCTCTTTTTGACGAGCAGTAAAAATTACAAAATGATTTTGTAAACAACAGTGCTTCCCTAAATAAGTATTGAATTTAATCTTGTCAAAATAAAAAAAGGCTTAAAATTCACCTCAAATTTAATCATATATAGAGGTCTTAATTATGTTGTATAGTGTTGGGGTTTCACTGAAGTTTTTTTAAAATGAGTAAATCAATTACACTTTTAATAAGTAATTTTTTGTTAATTATTTAGTAAAAAGAATAAAATACTAGTGAAAGTTAAGTTGATATTTACATATATTTGAATAAAATAAACTAAAACTACCTAATTATGAGAAAATTGATTTTAGCAGTTTTTCTGTGCTCTTCGTATTTTGCAATAGGGCAAAATGCAGAATTGGAAAAAGATTTTACTGCCATAGAAAGTAAGGTTATTGAGTGGAGGCGTTATTTACATCAAAACCCAGAACTTAGTAACCGTGAATTTAAAACCGCAGAAAAAATTGCCAAACATTTAAAAGCTTTAGGGCTTGAGGTTCAAACTGGGGTTGCCCATACTGGGGTTGTTGGGCTTTTAAAGGGCAATTCGCCTGGAAAAGTAATTGCCTTACGGGCTGATATCGATGCGTTACCTGTTGTAGAGCGTAATGATTTACCTTATAAATCTACCGTTACAGCAGAGTATTTAGGCGAAAAAGTTGGTGTTATGCATGCCTGCGGACATGACACCCATACTGCTATTTTAATGGGAGTAGCCGAAGTGCTGTCTAAACATAAAGATAAAATTAACGGTACCGTTAAATTTATTTTTCAACCAGCAGAAGAAGGACCCCCACCAGGTGAAGAAGGAGGTGCTTTACTGATGGTAAAAGAAGGAGTTTTAGAGAATCCGAAAGTCGATGCTATATTTGGTTTGCATATTATGTCGCACGTTCCTGTGGGTGAAATTCGTTATAAATCTGGTGGTTTAATGGCAGCAGCACAGAGTTTTACCATTAATGTAAAGGGGAAGCAAAGTCATGGTTCGCGACCATGGACAGGCGTAGATCCCATTTTAATTAGTGCAAAAATTATTGATGGATTGCAAACCATTATAAGTCGTGAATCAGATCTTACCAACGAGGCTGCTGTAATTACTGTGGGGAAAATAAAAAGTGGTGTGCGAAGTAATATTATACCAGAAACTGCCGAAATGATTGGTACTATTCGTACACTGGATTACAGCATGAAGGAAAAGCTTAATAAGCGTATGGTAACTATGGTAGAAACAATCGCTAAGGCTTATGGCGGTGAAGCTACTTGTGAAATTGTAGATGCCACCGAAATTACTTTTAATAATCATGATTTGGTAGCACAAATGTTGCCTACCATGAATCGTGTTGCTGGTGCCGATAATGTGCAAATACAAAAAGCGACAACAGGAGCTGAGGATTTTTCGTATTACCAAAAAGAAGTTCCTGGTTTTTTCTTTTTCTTAGGCGGCATGACACCGGGTAACAAGACTCCTTATCCGCATCATACACCAGACTTTTTAGTGGATGACAGTGGTTTGCTTTTAGGGGTGAAAACCTTAACAGAAATGAGTTTAGACTACTTAAATGCTGAGTAATTGGTTTTTTTGATTACAACAGTGGATCCTTTAAACTTTTAGATAAGATGAAGTTTAATATGTTTTTAGGATGAGATTATATTTTAAAACACAAACAGCCCGAAATTTTCGGGCTGTTTGTGTTATTAAATAATGTGTTTAAACTAAGATTCTGTAGGTTTCTCAGCCTTTTCAATAGTGATTTTAAGTTCTTGAGATGCTTTATCTAAATCGATATTTATTTTATCGCCTTCTTCTACGTGAGATGATATAATTTCTTCAGCCAAGGCATCTTCAACATATTTTTGAATGGCTCTTTTAAGTGGTCTCGCACCGTATTGTTTATCGAAACCTTTGTCTGCTATAAAATCTTTCGCACTTTCAGTTAGGGTTAAATTATAACCTAAACCTTTAATTCTAAATAACAGTTTTTCTAATTCTATGTCGATGATTTGGTTTATATGTTCTTTTTCTAAAGCATTAAATACGACCACATCATCAATTCTATTTAAAAATTCTGGTGCAAACGATTTTTTCAGGGCGTTTTCAATTATTTTAACGGCATTTGCGTCTTCTTGAGCTTTTTGAGAAGCTGTACCAAAACCTATACCTGTACCAAAATCTTTTAGTTTACGAGCTCCAATATTAGAGGTCATAATAATGATGGTATTTCTAAAATCTATTTTTCTGCCTAAGCTATCTGTTAAATATCCGTCGTCAAGTACTTGTAAAAGCATATTAAAGACATCCGGATGTGCTTTCTCAATTTCATCTAAAAGAATAACAGCATAGGGTTTGCGTCTTACTTTCTCGGTTAATTGGCCGCCCTCTTCATAACCAACGTATCCTGGAGGTGCACCAACGAGTCTAGAAATCGCAAATTTCTCCATGTATTCACTCATGTCAATTCTAATAAGTGAATCTTCACTATCAAATAGTTCGCGCGATAACACCTTGGCGAGTTGGGTTTTACCAACACCAGTCTGGCCTAAAAATATAAACGAACCAATTGGTTTGTTAGGGTCTTTAAGGCCGGCTCTATTACGCTGTATGGCTTTAACGACCTTAGCCACCGCTTCATCTTGACCAATAACTTTACCTTTAATAAGATTAGGTAGTTCTGCAAGTTTATTAATCTCGGTTTGAGCGATGCGGTTTACAGGAATACCAGTCATCATAGAAACGACATCGGCAACATTATCTTCGGTAACCACCTCACGGTTTAATTTAGTGTCTTCTTCCCATTTTTCTTGGGCGATAGCCAATTCTTTTTCTATGCGCTTTTCATCATCTCTTAGCTTTGCGGCTTCCTCGTATTTTTGTTTTTTAACAACCGAATTTTTGGTCTCTTTAACTTTTTCTAGTTGTTTTTCTAATTCAATAATTTGCTTAGGAACATCTATATTAGTGATATGAACTCTGGAGCCCGCTTCATCTAAGGCGTCAATAGCTTTATCTGGTAAGAATCGCTCGGTCATATATCTATTCGTTAGTTTTACACAAGCTTCAATAGCTTCAGGGGTATAATCAACGTTGTGATGCTCTTCGTATTTACCTTTTATATTGTTTAAAATTTCAATAGTTTGTTCTACCGTAGTGGGTTCTACTATAACCTTTTGAAAACGACGTTCTAAAGCACCATCTTTTTCGATGTACTGTCTGTATTCGTCGAGTGTTGTGGCACCAATGCATTGAATTTCACCACGAGCTAAAGCTGGTTTAAACATGTTTGAGGCGTCTAGGCTTCCGGTAGCTCCTCCAGCACCTACAATGGTGTGGATTTCGTCGATAAACAGAATAACATCATCATTCTTTTCAAGTTCGTTCATTACGGCTTTCATACGCTCTTCAAACTGTCCACGGTATTTTGTGCCAGCAACCAAACTCGCTAAGTCTAGGGTAACCACGCGTTTATTAAATAGAATTCGCGAGACTTTACGTTTTACAATTCTAAGGGCTAAGCCTTCAGCAATAGCCGATTTACCAACGCCTGGTTCTCCAATTAAAAGCGGGTTGTTTTTCTTTCGTCTACTTAAAATTTGAGATACACGTTGAATTTCTTCCTCTCGACCTACCACGGGGTCAAGTTTACCTTCTTCAGCCATAGCTGTGAGGTCGCGTCCAAAGTTATCTAAAACTGGTGTTTTAGATTTTTTGCCTGTTTTACCTGTTGGTGCATTAAAAACATTATCTTTTGATGCGCCTTCTTGTAATCCGGAGTCGTCATCTTGGAAAGACTCAGATTTTGGTTCTATATAGTCATTGTCGTTTGTGATCATAAGTTTAAATTGTTCTTTAACATTGTCATAATCCACTTTAAGCTTATTTAAAAGCTTAGTAGTAGGGTCATTTTCATTTCGTAATATACACAAAAGCAGATGCGCTGTATTTATGGAGGCGCTTTGAAATAGTTTTGCCTCTAAAAACGTTGTTTTTAAGGCGCGTTCTGCTTGTCTTGTAAGATGTAAATTCTTTTTTTGATTTGAAGCTTCAATAATACTGGGGTTTGCCGGACTTAAAATTTCAACTTTGCGCCTTAAATGATTTAAATCAATGTTTAAAGCATTCAAAATATTAATAGCCTTGCCATCGCCATCGCGCAAAAGCCCTAGCATTAAGTGCTCGGTTCCTATAAAATCGTGACCCAGCCTTAGCGCTTCTTCTTTGCTGTAAGCAATTACATCTTTTACTCTTGGCGAAAAATTATCATCCATATTGTTTTCTTTTGTCTTTAAAAATACTAAAACATTTTATCAATGGCAAAAACTATACCTTAAAATGCTAAGTGACAAAAATACTTCAGAAATTCAAAATTTTTGCAGGTTTACTTATTCACTTTTAAAGAATGTTAAATTGTTGATAAAAAACATAAATTAGCGAATATAGAAGTGTGCTATGACTAATGAAATGGTTATATTAGCACGTTTTGAAAAACTCACAAAAATTTAATTAAATTATATATGGCAGAAGGAGAAAAATTGATTCCTATTAATATTGAAGATGAGATGAAATCGGCTTACATTGATTATTCAATGTCGGTCATTGTGTCACGTGCCTTACCAGATGTAAGAGATGGTTTAAAGCCAGTACACCGACGTGTACTTTACGGCATGCACGAGTTAGGTATTCGAGCTAATTCGGCTCATAAAAAATCAGCAAGAATAGTAGGTGAGGTTTTAGGTAAGTATCACCCTCATGGAGATAAATCAGTTTACGATACCATGGTTCGTATGGCTCAAGAGTGGAGTTTGAGGTATATGTTGGTAGACGGGCAGGGTAACTTTGGATCTGTAGATGGCGATAGCCCGGCAGCAATGCGTTATACAGAAGCGCGAATGCAAAAAATTTCTGAAGATTTCTTAGCAGATATTGATAAAGAAACCGTAGAGCATAAGCTAAATTTTGACGACACACTGCAAGAGCCAACAGTTTTGCCTACTCGCATTCCTGGTCTTTTAGTTAATGGGGCCTCAGGTATCGCTGTGGGTATGGCAACCAATATGCCACCACACAATTTAACAGAGGTTGTAAATGGTATTATCGCTTTCATTGATAATAATGACATTGAAATTGACGAATTAATAACCCATATCAAGGCGCCAGATTTTCCTACTGGTGGGATTATCTATGGGTATGACGGTGTTAAGGAAGCCTTTCATACAGGTCGCGGGCGTATTGTAATGCGTGCTAAGGCTAATATTGAAGAAATAAATGGTCGTGAGTGTATTATAGTAGATGAGATTCCGTACCAAGTTAATAAGGCAGAGATGATTAAAAAGACTGCCGACTTGGTTAACGAAAAGAAGATGGAAGGAATTGCTTCCATTCGTGATGAATCGGACAGAAATGGAATGCGTATCGTTTATGTTTTAAAGCGGGATGCCATTCCAAATATTGTTTTAAACAAATTATACAAATACACGGCATTACAATCGTCTTTTAGTGTTAATAATATTGCTTTGGTCGACGGTCGTCCACAATTATTAAATCTAAAGGATCTTATTCATTATTTTGTTGAGCATAGACACGATGTTGTGGTTAAACGAACCACTTACGAATTGCGTAAAGCTGAAGAACGTGCTCATATATTAGAAGGTTTAATTATTGCTTCAGATAATATTGATGAAGTTATAAAAATTATTAGAGCCTCTTCAAATGCCGATGAAGCCAGAGCTAATTTAGTTGAGCGTTTTAAACTTTCAGAAATTCAGGCCAAAGCTATTGTAGAGATGCGTCTGCGTCAATTAACAGGTTTAGAGCAGGATAAATTACGTACAGAGTACGATGCGTTAATGATTACCATTGAAGATTTAAAAGATATTCTCGATAAAAAAGAGCGTAGAATGGACATTATTAAGTCGGAATTGGAAGCCGTAAGAGAAAAATACGGCGACGAGCGTCGTTCTACTATCGAATATGCAGGTGGCGATTTAAGTATTGAGGACATGATTCCAGACGAAAAAGTAGTCATTACGATTTCTCATGCGGGATATATTAAACGTACCTCTTTAACAGAATACAAAACTCAGCATAGAGGTGGTGTAGGCCAAAAAGCATCTACCACTCGTAACGAAGATTTCTTAGAGCATTTATTCGTGGGTACCAACCACCAATATATGTTATTCTTTACGCAAAAAGGAAAATGTTACTGGATGCGTGTTTATGAAATTCCAGAAGGCAGTAAAACCTCTAAAGGTAGAGCGATTCAAAATCTTATAAATATCGAGCAGGACGACAAAGTGATGGCTTTTATTTGTACTCAAGACTTAAAAGATGAAGATTACATAAACAGTCATTACGTTATTATGGCAACCAAAAAAGGACAGGTTAAAAAAACATCCTTAGAGCAGTATTCTCGTCCAAGAGCTAACGGTATTAATGCCATTACTATTAAAGAAGGCGATGTTCTATTAGAAGCGAAGTTAACCACAGGCGAAAGTCAAGTCATGTTAGCTTTAAAATCTGGTAAAGCCATTCGTTTTGAAGAAGCCAAAACAAGACCTATGGGGCGTGGTGCATCTGGGGTTCGAGGTATTCGTTTACAAGACGAAAAGACTGATGAGGTTGTAGGTATGATTGCTGTAGACGATATGGAAAGCGATATTCTAGTTGTTTCTGAGCATGGTTATGGTAAGCGTTCTAGCCTAGATGATTACCGAATTACAAATAGAGGCGGAAAAGGTGTTAAAACCATTTCTATTACAGAAAAAACCGGTAATTTAGTAGCTATTAAAAACGTGACAGATGAAGATGACTTAATGATAATCAATAAATCTGGTATTGCTATTAGAATGGCAGTTAAAGATTTAAGAGTGATGGGAAGAGCGACACAAGGGGTTAAATTGATTAACCTTAAAGGGAACGATACTATTGCAGCGGTTGCTAAGGTAATGCATGATGAAGAAGAGGTTGATATCGTTGAAAACGACGATATTATCGCTGATTCTGAAGATGGCACAACTCTTGATAATCTTGATACTGATAGCGATCAAAACGAAAATAATTCAGATAATTAATTAAATATTTTAAAATGAAAAAACCATTAATCATAGCTTTAGCTTTATCAATAAGTGCATTTTCATTTGCACAGAAAAAAGAATTGAGAGCTGCAGAAAAAGCTATTAAAGGAAATAATTTTGCAGAAGCTAAAACTGCATTAAATCAAGTAGAGCCCTTAATGGCTTCTATGGATGAGAAAAATAAAGCTAAGTATTATTATTTGTTAGGTCAAGCTCTTTACGCTAATGGAGCTGGTTCTAGCGAAGATATAGACAAAGCTTTAGCGAGTTTAAATAATGTTAAAAGTTCGGCGTATGAGTCAGATGTTTTACAATTAAAGCAGAATATGACCAATGATATTTTAACAAAAGGAAATGCAGCTTACGAGAAAAACGATTTTTCTACAGCATCAAAGCACTTCGAGCACGCTTACAGAACATCAGAAAAAGATACGTTGTTTCTTTATTATGCAGCGGCAACCGCGGTAAATGTTAGAGAATATGATAGAGCTTTAAAATTATATGAAGAACTCAAGCAGCTGGGCTACACAGGTATACAAAAAGAGTATTTTGCCACTAATGTGGAGACCGGGCAAGAAGAGGTTTTAGACAAAGAAAGTCGCGATTTATATGTTAGAGCGAAAAGTCATATTAAACCAGGCGAGCGTTTAACAGAATCTAAAAAGGCTGAAATCGTTAAAAACGTAGCTCTTATCTACGTTAATCAAGGTGATAACGAAAAGGCTTTAGAAGCTATGAAAGATGCACGCGCAGAAAGTCCAGACGATATTAACTTATTACTTTCTGAAGCTAACGTGCATTTTAAGATGGGAAATAAAGAGGAGTTTAAAAAACTATTGGAAGAAGCCACTCAAAAAGATCCTGAAAACGCAGAATTACAATACAACTTGGGTGTAATTGCTGCAGAATCTGGTGATAAGGAAGCTGCCAAAAGGTATTACGACAAATCGATAGAATTAGATCCTAATTATATAAATGCCTATATAAATACAGCGGCTTTAATTCTTCAAGGAGAACAAGCGCTAATTGAAGAAATGAATAATTTAGGGAGTTCTAAAAAAGACGACTTGCGTTACGACGAGTTAAGAAAGGAGCGCCAAGACATTTATAGAAGTGCTATTCCTTATTTAGATAAGGCCATTGCTATTGATGATAAAAATATTAATGCTGCGAAGACTTTAATGAATATTTATAGTGTTTTGGGAGAAACAGATAAATACAAAGTATTGAAGCAAAAAGTTGAAGCGATTGAAGCTGGAAACTAATGGAGTAGTATTTTTGGTATGAAATTTAAAAAAACCGCAATTTGCGGTTTTTTTTATATCACTTTTTTAATAACTCTTAATTTATGCGTATGCTTTTCTTCATCGACATTAAAAATACCAGAATGATCTAGCCTATCAATTCTTACTTTGCCATAGGCATGAATAATATAGTTGTCTTTCATTATAATGCCAACGTGGTTAATAACACCTTCGTCGTCGTCAAAAAAAGCTAAATCTCCAGGTTCGCTTTCTTCAATAAAACTTAAGGCCTCACCTTGTGTAGCTTGCTGTGAAGCCGTTCGTAATAATTTGTAACCGTTTAATTTATAAACCATTTGTGTAAAACCAGAACTGTCTATCCCAAAGGGAGTTTTACCACCAGATAGATAAGGTGTGTTTAAATATATAAAAGCCGTTTTTACAAGATTACATTTCGTTGATACCCCAAAAAATGAAGTGCCATCAAAACGGTGATTTAAAACCTCTAAACCGTTAAGCGTGGATCCCAAAGGGATGGCATATAATTGTTCGTTTGGGTCTTGAACAAACTCTACAAGGTCTTGGGAAAATGTAGCATTTTTGTTGTTGATAAACTTATAGTTCTCTTCTGTAATATTAAGGTATTGTTTATTATCGATCCAACCTTCATTACCATCAAAAGCAAGTCTAATTTTGCTCCAGAATTTACGTTGTTCTAAAACTTTAAAATATTCACCGTATAAAACTTGCGAAATAAGTGGACTGTCGTTTGTGGGCTCAGATCTTAGTGATACCATGCTTAAATTACAAATTCCGTATTGCATAAATTGATTTTTTTACTGTCTATTGCGGTTAATTATTTATGCATTTATTTGAATTGAAAAAACGGTAACACCATGGTTGTTTTTTAGTGTATGTCATTTGATGTATTTTAATACGGTTTAAAGATTACGATAGTATTACCTCTTTAAAGGGTTATGCTAAAAACTTATTTTAAAGACAATTTTAATTTCGTTCAATAATAACGGCAGATGCGCCACCACCGCCATTGCAAATAGCTGCAGCACCTATTTTGGCATTGTTTTGTTCTAACACATTAAGTAAGGTAATAAGTATTCGAACACCAGAGCAACCTAAGGGATGCCCCAGAGAAACTGCACCTCCATTAACATTTACTTTACTGTTATCAAGACCAAGAATTTTCATATTCGCTAAACCAACAACGGCAAAAGCTTCGTTTAATTCAAAGTAATCCACATCGTCCATAGTCATTCCGGCCTTCTTTAAAGCCTTTGGTAAAGCTTTGGCAGGTGCTGTTGTAAACCAGTCTGGATCATGCGCCGCATCAGCATAACTTTTAATAGTTGCCAAGGGTTTTAATCCTAATTCTTCAGCCTTCTCTTGACTCATTAAAACCACCGCGCCAGCACCATCGTTTATGGTTGAAGCGTTGGCAGCAGTTACCGTACCATCTTTAGAAAAGGCAGGACGTAGTTGTGGTATTTTTTCCATTTTCACATTAGTAAATTCTTCGTCTATACTAACGGTAATAGGTTCGCCTCTGCGTTGCGGAACTTCGACAGGCACAACCTCATTATCAAATTTACCGGCCTGCCAAGCTGCGGCCGATCGGTTATAAGATTGGATAGCAAAAGCATCTTGGTCTTCTCTAGAGAATTCATACTCTTGAGCGCAAGCATCAGCGCAAACACCCATAGCATTTTGGTTGTAAGCATCAACCAATCCATCTTTTTGCATGCCGTCTGTTAACGACGTTGGGCCAAATTTCGTACCCGTTCTTACTTGTAAATAATGCGGAATTAAGCTCATGTTTTCCATTCCACCAGCAACGATAATATGGGCGTCTCCAAGGGCTATAGCTTGTGCGGCTTGCATAACAGCTTTCATGCCAGAGGCACATACTTTATTTATGGTTGTGCAGGGCACCGTATTAGGGATTCCAGCGTGAATTGCAGCTTGCCGTGCAGGCGCCTGTCCTGTTCCAGCTTGTACTACGTGACCCATCAAAACTTCATCAACTAGCTCTGGTTTAAGCTTAATTTTATCTAGTGCACCCTTAATAGCAATAGCGCCTAATGTGGTGGCAGGTATTGTAGATAAAGCACCTAAAAAACTACCTATTGGTGTTCTTGCAGCCGATACTATAACAACTTCTTTTCCCATACTTATTTGTGATTAGGTATTAATGTTACGAAATTAATCATTTTTATTAGAAATCTGAATGATTACTATAATTATAAAATTAATAGAATACCCTTATAATTTTATTACATTTGAACTTATTAAGTATTTAATGAGAGATTTTATAAATAAATTTTACAAGCATCATTCCTTAATTTACAAAGGAATATTGTTTATCTGTTCTACAGTTTTAATTGTTTATCTGTTTCCAAAAAGTGGAAAGTTTAAGTATAATTTCGAGAAAGGGAAACCATGGCAGTCCGAAAACTTATACGCTCCTTTTAATTTTGCTATTAAGAAGACGGTCGATGAGCTCAAGCTAGAAGAGAAAACCATTAGAGACAATGCATTTCTTTACTTTAATATCGATAATACGATTGAAGCAAAAATACGAGAGTCTTTTGAGAGCCGATTTGATAAAACATTTTCAGATTCGATATTAAAGGTTGAACGTACTAAATTGTTTAAAGCGGGAGAAACAATTATCACAGAATTGTATCAATTTGGAGTTTTAAGTGAGGATTACGAGTTCTCTGAAACAAAGGTGGCGATTCTTCTTGATAATCGTGTGAAACAAGATAAAATCTTTTTTTCAAACTTAATTCAGCAAGATGAAGTGGTTTTAGTGATTGAAAAAACACTTTTAAATTGGAAGCTTTCAAATTATAAAAACACCTTTATATCTCTTTTTTTTGATATCGTTGAGCCTAATGTATTCTTCGATAAATCGACGACAGATAAAGTTTTACAAGAGGCTTTAGATAAAATAGTTCCTACTCGAGGAAGTGTTGAAAAAGGAACTTTAATAATCTCTAAAGGCGAAGTTATTGAAGGTGACAAATATCAAAAATTAAAATCTTTACAGTCTGAGTATAAATCTCAAGTTTGGAATAAATCTAATTATGTTTGGATTCTTTTTGCCTATACCTTGTTAGTAGCGCTCGCTTTATTAATGTTATTGTTATTCATTAAAAACTACAGACCTCATATCTTCGAAAATAATACAAAAGTGACTTTTATTTTGTTCAATGTATTACTCATGGTTTTTTTAACCACAATTGTGGTGAATTATAATTCAGAATATATTTATGTGGTCCCTATTTGTATTTTACCGCTCGTTTTTAAAGCTTTTTTTGATGCGCGATTAGGACTTTTTGCGCACGTTATAACGGTGCTGTTATTGGGGTTTATAGTCCCTAATAGTTACGAGTATATGTTCCTCCAAATCATAGCTGGAATTGTTACTATTTTAACCGTTTCAGAATTATATAAAAGAGCAAATTTATTTATTTCTGTAGGTCAAATTACCTTGATTTATATCGTGGCCTATTTTGCCTTTTTTGTGATACATGAAGGCACTGTTGAAAACATGGAATGGGAGGTTTTTATTTGGTTTATTTTGTGTGGACTTGCAACTTTATTTGTACAGCCCTTAATTTATGCCTACGAGAAACTTTTTGGTTTGGTTTCAGATGTTTCACTTCTGGAACTATCAGACACCAATTCAAAATTGCTCAAAGAATTGTCTAATAAAGCACCAGGTACATTTCATCATTCTTTAAATGTTGCTAATTTAGCTGAATCCTGTGCCAATGAAATTGGCGCTAATGCCATGCTAATAAGGGTAGGAGCCTTGTATCACGATATTGGAAAAATGCAAAATCCAACCTATTTTACAGAAAACCAGTTAACGAGTTTAAATCCTCACGATGAGCTATCAGGTAGAGAAAGTGCTAAAATTATAATCAATCACGTTATTGATGGTATAGAAATAGCCCGAAAAAATAAATTACCAGATCGAATTATTGATTTTATTAGAACACATCACGGTACTACCGCAGTTTATTACTTTTACAAAAAAGAAAAAGATTTGGATAACGAGGTTGATAAAATAGATTTTTGTTATCCAGGACCAAAACCTTTTAGTAAAGAAACGGCTATTTTAATGATGTGTGATAGTGTAGAGGCCGCATCAAAAAGTATAAAAGATCCAACGTCTACAAAAATTAATGATTTTGTAGAAAAAATAATCAATAAACAAATAAAAGAGGATCAGTTTTTAAACGCCGATATTACTTTTAAAGAAATTGAATCGATAAAAAAAGTGCTAAAGTACAAGCTTGCAAATATTTACCATTTACGAATTGAATATCCCGAATAATTTTAAAAAAATAGATGACAAAATAGTTGTTTTATCTAAAGTGATATATTAAATTTGCACCCGCAATCGAATTGCTAAGTTCATTAAAAGAGGAGAGGTGCCTGAGTGGCCGAAAGGAGCGGTTTGCTAAATCGTCGTACCCCAAAAGGGTACCCGGGGTTCGAATCCCCGTCTCTCCGCAATATTAGATAACCAGCTAAGTTTTTTTGTAAAAAAAATCACATAGTAAATTACATTTTCGGGGTGTAGCGTAGCCCGGTTATCGCGCCGCGTTTGGGACGCGGAGGTCGCAGGTTCGAATCCTGCCACCCCGACTAAAAAGCTGAATATTTTACGATGTTCAGCTTTTTTATTTTACAAAACACAGATCAAGTCAAAAATTACGGTTGGAGATACAGAAAATGGTAAAGTACAATGTGCGCCATGCGTCGTGTTGAGGATTATATGTTGTTAAAAACGATCTCCATTCAATTCATACAAATGTTTGTTGCTTTTCCACCATTTTTTCAATAATTCAAGGGTTATATATGTTTTGTTATAATTGATTAATAGCTCTGGTTTATTTCTAAAAATATTAGATAGTGCTGCTTCTGCAATACGGCCAACTGTTGTGTTGCCGTAATCGTCTGCCGGCAAATCTAAACTGCGGTCATCATTTAGATAATCCATTAAAATGGGTACTATTTTAATAGAATTGCATTGTCCTAAATCTTCAATTAAATTTCTAATACCCCTGGGGTTGTAATACGTATCGTTATAGGTAGCAACCATTTTTACCTTGACTTTTTCTAGGTGTGGTGGGTGGTAATCTATATCATAATATTGAATAGAATGGTTTATTATAAGTGATTCATCTTTATTGCCAATTAGCTGGTTAATAAAATCTTGCTTACTTTTTATGGTTTCTTCAATAGATATGTTTTGTTGTTTAGCATAATCCCAACTATGGTGTTTGTAAACGATAACTCCGTTTGTGAACTTGGATTTTGTAATATGTGGAATCGCATTTAATTTTTGATGCGGATACAGAAAATCTCCTAAATATCTATTATCATAAATGCCGTAATAGGCTTGACCATCAATTATGGCGAAAACAGGATTTGAACCTTGACCAGTGCCTTTATATGTAGAGCCAAACACTTGTACTTCGCCTTTTTCATTGAGCAGAAAATCGATAACAAATGGGTCATAATTTTCTGTTTTAGACCCCATAAAAGCGACTTGAATAAGTACTTCTATACCATCATTATTATTAAACACATTTTTTGAAATATGAATAACACGTGTTTTGTTTTTATCTAGAATTCTTCCTTTTGGGGCTGTGTAATAATCTTCATAATCGACTATTTGTTGCAAAGGAATAGTGGTTTTTTGGGAAGCTTGCTGTATTTCAATTTCATTTTTTGTAAAATTTAAATTAAATGAAGCGTCTTCATTTTCGGGCATCATTATAAACGCTCCGTAATTTTTCTGAATATTATTTTCTAACATTTTATTGTTATTATTACAATTTGAAAAAGTGAAAAGTAAACCTAGCAGTAGTAGTTTCATTTTATGTATTACAATTTTATTTCGAACGATTTTCTCTACTCTGAGACGTTCACATTGTTTTCTTTTGAATTATTTAGTACGTTATAAAAATAACCTACATGGCATTTTCTGATTAACCAAGACCTGGCAGATACTGTGTTAAAATCCTAATTGTTTTACTTTGTTATCTTTATCATATACAAAGTTTATCTCATTAAATTTCAAATTTTTAAAACACTCATTTTTGAAAAGAAAGCTAATTTAGCGTACTCTAAAGTATTGGCTTTTTTATTCTTTTTGGGCGTATAACCATATATTCTAATTAAAGAATCATGAATAGTTGGCAATTGTTGTTGTAATAGTTCTGGGTCTTTAAAAAAGGTTTCGTTGCAAACTGCAAAAAATTCTAGTACGTTTTTAAAAGCATAAGGGTTTAAGAGTGATTGTTTTTGTTTTTCTTGCTCGAAGGCTGTTGTCCAAATTTCACTAAATTTTCTAGATACGCTAGGCACACCGTTTAGTCCGCCATTTGTAAAATCTATAACATGTGCCATTTCGTGTACAATCAAGTCTGTATCATTTTGAAAATCTTTTATGATAGATTGCCACGATAAATGCAAAGACACTTGATTAGGGTCTTTAAGCATTGGTAAAAATTTATTTAAAATGTTTAATTGATTTTTTATTTGGTTGCATCCTACAGTTACCACGTCTGTTACCGATTTTAATCTATGATCTGTTTCTAAAATTTTTGGTAAAACTTCCGTAATAAATACTTCTATTTTTTGTTTTAATTCTTTTGTTTTTTGTGCAATTCTATCTTGAAAATGAGTTTGTTGTTTGTTAATAATAGCTTCAATATATTTTAAATCATCTATCCAATTATTGTGCGTTTTTTTTATAAATGTTTCGTTAAATTCAGATAGCATTAAAATTAATGATGCTTCTGGGGTTTTATAAGTTTCATTTAAAAGGTCGATTAAGTTATAGATGGTATGGATTGGTTTTAAAAGCATATTTACACCTTGGCAAACCACTAATCCGCTTTCATTTAATACTTTACGTAATTTAAACGTTGGATATATTACAATTGAAGAAATAATATTAAGAGAAACGACCTCATTGTAAATAAACATTTTTCCTATAGAGTAGGATAGATATAACCTGTGATAAACGCCTAAAACACTACCGTTAGAGGTAATCATAGGAACAGTGTTTTCAATTTTTTCTGTTATTTTTTGAAGGTTTTGTTTTTCTAAATCACTTAAATTTTGGTAATAATTTTGTCTTGCCACAAATTTCCAAAGCCATTTTTTTTCATCTTCAGTTGGTGCGATATAATCTTTTGGCAATTTGGTTAACCAGCAGTTTTTATAAAGGTCTTTCTCTGATGAGAATTCTATAATAGTATCTAATATCATAATCTAAAAAATTAAAAGCATTGCCAATAAAAGGATAACGGGTTGTTATGGTTTCTGTTTTTTAGTAAATATCCTATTCCCGAGTCTCCAAACATAAAGGGTAAATTATCGTTTGAAGCTAGCTGAAAGAGTAAGTGCTCATTATCCGATTTTAGAGTATTGGTAAACTCAGAACTTTGCAACCAATGCGGATAACCAAATAATTTATCGTTGGCATTTGTGGTTCCAATATTGTTGGCCATCATATAATCATAAATAGCATCAGGAACTTGTAATTCAATACCCATTTTATAATAATCTTCACGGTGCGGATAATCTATAAATTCTATAAATTGTGTAATTCGTTTTTCAGGAAAAATAGGTTCCTTATCTGGACTATCTATTACGGAATTACCTGTAATTTCCAGCTTTCTGAAAATACTAGTGGTTAAATTTTTTGATGTTAATTTAGATTCGCATTGAGTATTTGGGTTGGTACAAAAGTATAATTGAATGAGTCCGTTTTCTGTATTTTCAGGCAGGTCTTCAAGATTTAATTGTACTAATAGTTGAAGGTGTTTTCCGCAATTAGAGCATTTAGGGTAATCGTTTTCTGGTGTGAGATACGGTAAACCTCCAAATTTTGAATGTATTGAATGTTCTGCCTTTACCGTTTCTGTTAAAGGAATGTATGCCTTTTTGCTATGCTTATTTAAGCTTGTAATGGCTTGTAGAATTTCGCATTTTACTTCATTAGTTGTAAAACCTTTAAAAACGGGCAGTTTGTTGTTGTGTATTACTTTCTTAGCCTCTAAATATTCGTCAATAACATAGCGCAATTCTGGCAAAAAGACTTCTTTAAATGTTTTCGCATCTATTTCTGGTTGCAAAAAAGCAGTTTGTATGATTTCTAAATTTTTTGCTTGATATCTTAAAACCAGTTCTTCTTCTATCTGTTTTAGTTCTTCTTTGGTTGGTTTTAATTTTGCAAATAATTTATAAAACCAATGTCGTGTATTCACTTTTAAATTTTTTAAAGGTGTAAACATACAAGTGGTTAAAAGTTTAACCCTGTCTAGTTCTATTGTTTCGTATAGTTTATAGATAATTTTAACCCAACTGTCTATATCTATATAATACGCTTTGTACCTAGACCTGCTTTGTGCGTCTTCAAAATAGTTTTCGGCTTCTTCTGTAAATAACAAATAGATGTGTTGTTTCACAAATTTTGGATAGTTACTTAATAGTGAAACAATTGTGCTTTCAAACGTATCTTTTGGATTTATTTCGTACAATTCATCTAAATGAATGAGTTTTTTAAGGATTAATTTATCTTTAAAAACGTAGTTGTAACTGTTAATTAAATCTGCAATAGTTTCAAATTGAATTGCATTTAGATTTTTTAAATAGCCATCAATATAGTCTTGAAACCATTTTGGGCGGTATTTTTGGTATTGTTTTTCAGCAAAATAATACTCTGGTAGGGTTTTAAAAATGGATAGGTAATCTTTTAATGAAAACGCCATTAATCCGCAAAGTGCTAATTGTTGTTTTTGGAATGCCGTATGGTTTCTTCCTGCTAATTCTAATATACAAGGTTTTAAATCTTGTTGTTGCGTAGCTGATAACTGAACAAATTTTTCAATTAGGTCTTCGCTAGCTTTATGTAGATTTCTAAATTGGGAAGGTGTCATTTTGCTGTACGATTATTTCATGTCAATATTCATTTTTGGCATCAATAACTCAGATAAGCTATAAGGGTCTATAAGTAACCAAAGTAATGGTGTTAAAAATAATACCCAAACAATTAGCGCTAAAATTTGGTTTGAGGGCTGTTTTTTTAAAATTGATATGAGAAACAAAACCATTAAGTAATAACCAAAAAGAATACTAGTAGGCACTGCAACTAATGTAATTAGTGATTGCAACATGACCAAAACAATTGTTGCTACAAGTAATAGAACTACTATTATTATTGTGCTGACTTTTAAGAATTTAATCATTTGTTTTTGTTATTTTGTTAAGTTCTTAACGAGTACTGTTGCTTTTTTAGGGTCTGTTTTTAAAAACTTAATGGGTATTAAACTTTGCAGTTTTAATGCTTCAAAAATGGTGTTATCATTTGCGTAAAAACTATTATTATAGGTGTTGTTTTTATATTTATAAGTATAGATTATATTGCTCAATCCAATCTTTTCTATAGCCCGCATTTCCAACGGTTCCAACCGTTTCATAATAAGAGGCGTCTTCTATTTCTTTATTGGTAATGGTTGCTTTTATGTAATGGCCATATTTTTTGGTCATAGCTTGCTCATAATAGTGCATAAAACTGGATGGCACCGTAAATAAAACACCAAAAAGAGGTAAGGCTACAACAAAGGCTCCAACAACATATAGTATGATAGATTTTTCGTGTACAAAATTAAAATAGATTATAGCCACACCAATAAGAATGAATAGTGAGGCTATTAGTAGTATTCCACTATTTTTTAGCAAAGCTATTCTGAAAAAATTAAATTTATCTGTAAGTCTAATATTTTGCATTTATAGATTGTCTTTTTTAATATGTAGGGTCTGGTCGTAAACAGACTATTTTTACAATTTGAATTATTTTTGATGCCGTGTTTATCTACTTTTTGTGAGTTGATGCTCTATCATCAGATGATTAAAAACAAATGGAAAGGGTGCAAAAAGAAACAAAATTAATGTTGCTATGTTTAGGTCCAGACACTATTTAGGTTCAGTCCACTTCAATATTTTCGTAAACCATAGTAAGAACGGCATCTGGATAAAGTGTGTCCACGCCATCTACAAAAGTTATATGCCCTTGAAAAAACACGTCTTGGGTAGATTGGTATTGCCAATTGTTATCTACTAGATTAAAAACCGCGGTTTCTTGTGAAGTATTATGGGTAAATCGCAATGTAAAAGAAGTGTTAGTGGTAGCCGTAACTACGCCGTTTACCGTTAAAGGGGCACATTGTAAATCTGAATAAAATCCGGTAGAATTATTATAGGTTTGAGATATGATTTGGGCATTCCATACAAATGAAAAATCTGGTTTTATTTCCAAAGTAATGTCCTCACATGTAAAATGCGGCGTAAGTTCGGAATTGCTTCCTATATAACCTCCACTTCTAAGGTTGGTGTCGCTTTTTACAGAAGTTACTTTGTACATTCCAATGATATTGGCGTTTAATGGGGCTTGGTCGTCATCGTTATTATTACAGTTAGTTAAACATAAACTTAATAAAACGAGAAGAAGTAGGTGGGCTTTTTTTTGCATGGTATTAATTTTATTTTTGGGATTATACATGAACGAATCTACAAATTATATATTTAAAAAAGTATCACTCACTTATGTGGTACTATTATTTAGTTAGACCATTTTTAAAATCTCCCAAGACGAATCTTGTTTTGGTTTTTAATAAGTGTTTAAACTCTTGTTTTGGCTTTAGCCTTAATCCTAATTGTAAGTGTTTGTGATGGTTAAAACCCATATATTGTTGTCCGACAAACCGAATGAGTACCTCTCCTTTTTTAGAATCATATTTTAAAACTGTAAAACCAGACCGTTTAAATTTGGCATAATTTAACTCATTTATTGCTTTTATAAGCGCTGTAATTGAATTTAATTTTGAAAAATCTGTATTAGTCTCGCTTTGTATCTGTTTAATCCACTTGTCCTGTTTTAATGCCTTTAGAATACTTTTCTTTGTAAAAACATCTGTTAAATAAACGTCTTTGTTGGTATTTAGGTTAATGGTTTTAATTGCTACTATACTTCCTGGAACTCCACAGCCAAGAATTCCACCTTCTGAGGCCTCGTAACTGTAATAATTACCAACTAATGAGAGCGGAGAATAATTAAATGAGTAATCATGAGGGCATTCATCCGAGTCTTCAATTTCTTTTAGTTTTTCTAAATCTTTTTTGGCGTTATAAATTTCTGTGCCTTTGAATATTGCTGACGATTTATAAATTTTAAATCCATCTTTTTGATACAGTAAATTGTTCTCTTGACTGATTGCTTTTCCGCCAATAATAAACAGTAGTACTAATACATATTGGGTAATTTTCATTTGAACGTTTTAATGGTTTATTTCTTTTTAAATTGACGATAATTTATACCAGCTTATTCTTTAAACAGTGTTGCTTTTATCTCAATATTTGAGTAAATTTCTAAAGGTTTTTTTACGTCTTGCACGTAGCTGAGAAAAGAAAGTGTAATAATATCTCCGACCCTCAATTGGGCATATTCAATATTTTTTATGGTATTATCCTCTTTAAGAGCTTTTTTAAAGTCTGCTAAGAGCTTATTGCTTAAGGGATTTAAATTTTTTGCAAACATGGGTGTTGAAATTGTGATTAGAAAAAAAGTAAAAATGCTTCTAGTGTCCGTACTTTTTTAAAACGACCGTTTTTGTTGTTATTTTTTAAGTTCGTCTATTATTTTACGACAATGAGTAACCAGTCTATTTCCCACTTCTGAATTAGTAGCCGTAGTTACATCTTTTTCTTTTTTTTCATTGTCTAGCCATAGATATAAATTTTCATTATTGAAATAATATCTGTTTTCGGTTATTTCTGTTTTTTGCGGGTCAAAAACCTCATCGTCATCTAACATTTCTATGGAGTCCTTTTTGGTCCAATAGATTGGCCGATTGTATTTAAACGCCTGCTCGAATGCAAAGATTAGTTTATCATTATAAAAATAATATTCAATCATTTTCTTTCCAGTTTCACCAAACCAAACGACTTGAATTAATTTTAAGTTAGAGCGGTTATAAAAAGCTGTTGCTATTCCACCCTCAGCAGATTCGCCCCAAATATCAATCTTTGTGGAATCTAACGTCCCTAAATTGGTCCTGATATTATTGTATTTTAATCTGATATCTTGGGTTAGGGAATCATTATTTTGAGCTAAAATTGAATTAGAAATCAAAAAGAGAATAAGAAATATGTTAAGTGTTCTAGTCATTTTTTAGATTATTTCATGTTGTTTTTAACACATTGCACTCCAATATTCGGCAGTTTTCAAAAAATTTAAAAATGAAACTTTTTTAGGACTTGAGCCTTTCGTTTTAATATAGAATATTCCTTTTTCTCGATTCCATCCTAAAACTAACGACTCGTGCTTTATTTTTGTGTACAAATCATATTTGCATTTTAATTCCTTGAGATATTTTATCAGCTCAACTTTATTTTTAAAGTAATTTTTATCGTTAACCGATTCGTTAATTAGTTTCATATCTTGATTTGAAATTTCATCAAATCGACTATTCAACAAATGGTTTAGTGTTTCTTCATCTTGTAAATCTTTAACTATGTTATAAATAAGTGTAGGGTAATGGCTAATGCTTGAGTAACCCAATGCTTCAGAATACCCAAATTCAATATTTTTTTTGCTTTTAATATGTAATCCAAACGGAATCATTTTTATCGAGACTTTCGTATCTGTTCCGGTTTTTGGAATTTCAATATCGAGATAAAATGTGGCATGATGCGTTGTGTTTTCTATTTTTTTTGAAAAAAAACCATCAGACTCAAAATCAAATGGAAAAATTTTATTCAAACTTTTACTTGAAGTTATATTTTTTCGCCAAGAGCAGTTCCAACTATTTTTATCGACAAATACATAAGCATCAGAGTTTGTTTTATAAGCAGCTATGGTGCTTTCACAAGTACAACCGCAAGTGGGATAAGTGCCTGAAACTTTTAAATATCCATTTTTAGAATCGTCGATTATTTCATCATAATCAACTTTTCCATCTCCATCAGAATCTTCAAACATTGCATAGCAATTTTGTGCTCTTTCCCAAAGTGCTTCACTTAATGTTTTATTTTCTTGTCCATAAACATGAAATGAAATGAATAGAATTATAATTAGTTTTATTTTTTTCTTCATTATGCTGTTAGGTTTAAAATACTAAGGTTTATATATTTCCGTAAGATTAAAATTGGTAGAATACATGTTTAACTATTGATTCTAACGAACTAATAAACAGAAATGCCTTAATTTACAAAATAGCTCCTTTAATTCTTAACAATGGTTTCAAATAAGCAAGATAACATTTTAAAAAATGTTCAAAGTTCTTTATTTTAAAAGGATTAAGAACATCATAATATGTGTAACTAGATATTAGTGATTAAATTAAAGTCATCCTGCTATTCGAGCTGTCTTGTTTCTTACTGTTGTACACATCTAGTATTGTTTGATATGTTTTGGCCATTTAAAGGCGTACCATACAATTAAAAATGTAAGAATGCTTTCTAAAAATGCTAGAAAGACGTAAAAGCTATACCATTCCGTCATTGAATTGATTCCTATAAATACCATCATTAGGGTAAAGAACAAACCAAATATGATGTTGAGAATTCGGTTTAATTTTGGTTTAAGTAGAACTGATGCAGCAACCATTACGGAAGAGATTGCTAAAATTATTGAGGCTATTAAAATTTTGGTTGGACTGTCTAGAATATTTTTACCAGTAAGTAAACTGTCTATTTTTCCTGGTGTGTAAAGTTCGAAATAGTCTCCATACAAATAGCAAAAGGTTACAGATGCCCATAAAGCCGCTAGTTTGATTTTGATGTTTACTTTTGGATTTTCTAACATATTTCTTTGGTTTATTTGGTTATTAAATTCAACGTGTTCTTTATAAAGCCGTATTTTTTACAAATGGTTGCCTAGAGATTTGGAAGCCTTCAAGTCACCTACATTACCTGTTATCCAAACCAAATAGAATGCTGCAAAATCCTGCAGTAGGTTTAAAATATTCCCGACAAATATCTTGGTCAATTTTTGGTATGTCCGCAAGTGCGCGAACGTATGTAAACAAAACATCAAAATAACGTCGTTTTTTGAGAATTCATCATTTTTATTTTTTAGACGAATTCATCATTTTATTTTTTTATTTGACGGTTTTCATCTGCTTTTGTTACAAATGATGGCTAGTAAACTAATTAATTTGTTTAGAATTTGATTTAAAACTGTTAACAACAACTTTGCAAAAGGTGTTTTTAGATTAAGTTTTGATGCAATTTTGCTTAACTGTAGATTATGGAACGTGATCGACTTGAAAGTTTATTGAATTTAATGAGGAACAAATTTTTTTCGTTTTTCCCTGTATTGAGTTTTAACTTCAGCTAGTCCCATATCTGTGGTCGTTCAATTCCAATTGTTATTAAATAACTCAATATTTGCCCTGTGTGAACAGATTTCTCTCGATTCTCAAGTTTTTCAGATTCGATTCTTTAAGTTCATTTATCATACTTAAAAATTACGCTAGATATTTCATGGGGAAATCGAGTTCCTTTTTCAAATTAGGGTGTTTTAATGCTTTTCAAGGCGATTGATAATCCCCTAAATTTCCTTAATTCTCAATTATTTTATGGAAAAGATGCTCGCCTTCTAAAACAGGCTTAATCGTTTCTGTAAACGTAAAAGTATTTTCGTCAGGCTTCCAATTCATATAGTTATTGGGAATTCCATTCTATAATTATGTACTGCGTCTTCTAATTTCAGAAATATTTAATATGATAATTTCTATTGAAGTCATTAATTTTAGATTTTTTTACGAGTTACTTTTATTTGGTTTTTCTTCAATTGAACTCTTAGGGTTGAAAAGATTTATTCCTAACACATTGAAAAACAGCACAAAAATTTTGAAAGGCTATAAATTGATGCTTTAAGTAAATAAAGAGGTTTGCAGATTTACACAAAAGCTCTTGCCACAACTAACATAGCTTGAATCTCACAATAAAGCCTTCTGTTAAAAGGCGTAATCAGACGGGGAACAACCAAAATATTGCTTGAAGCAGGTTGAGAAATATGCGGGTTGATTAAATCCAACCGTGTATGCGATTTCTGAGATGTTTACACCGCCATCTTTTAGGAGTTTGGCTGCAAGTTTAAGCCGTTGTATCCTGATAAATTCTGTGGTTGAAAATCCGGTAAGGGCTTTTAGTTTTCGGTGTAAATGCATTCGACTTAACCCAATTTGGTCGGAAAACACTTGTGCTCCAAAATTTGGATCCGTTAGTTGGTCGTCAAGCAGGCTCTGAATTCTATTGAGTAACTTGGAGTCAATCGGTGTGAGTTCCATGTCTTGAGGTTTAAGAAAGACTTGCTGGCTAAATTTATCCTGAATAGTGGCTCTAGATGCTATCAGCTTTTCAATAATCACTCTTAGTTTTTCTTCCTTAAAAGGTTTTATCATATAAGCATCGGCACCAGTTTTAAGCCCAAGTAATTCATCTTCTTCTGCCGATTTTGCCGTTAGCAGCACTATAGGAATATGGGAGGTGCGCTCATCAGCTTTTAAGGTATTACTTAAGTAAATTCCGTCTTTAACAGGCATCATAATATCAGAGATAATTAAATCTGGAATGGTCTCAAGCGCCTTATCTATTCCTTCTTTTCCATTTTTAGCTTGTAGAATACGATAATCATTTTTTAGTAATGATTTTATAAAAAGTCTAATTTCTTCGTTGTCATCAACAATTAATAATAGCGGAAGGGATTCGCCTGTTGTGTGTGCTATATCCTCGGGTTCTAGTATGAGTTCCGTATTAAGTTCTGTTTCTGTTTTTTCCAATAGATTAGTTGTCAAGATGAAGTCTTCCTTTGCAAAGACATCCTTCGAAATAGGCAAGGTTACCCTAAATCTCACAGTTCCTGTGCTGGGCTTATCTGCTTTTACTTTTCCATGGGATAGAAGGGATAATTCTTTTACCAAAGACAATCCAATACCAAATCCTTCGTTTACCGAGTTATTTTGATAGAAACGATCGAACAGTGTGGGGAGCTCTTTTTCGGTTAAGCTCGAGTTTTCGTTGGTAACACTGATGCAAACCTTGGCGTTTACCATTTCTGCTCTAAAATCAATGTGCCCGTTTTGCTCACTATATTTAAGTGCATTGGAAAGGAGGTTGCTCACAATTTTTTCTACTAGATCACGATCAAACCAGGCTTCTTCAGCAACATTAATGGCACTGTTAAAAGTCAAGCCTTTTCGTGTAGATTGATAGCTAAAGGGCTCTACAAGATGCTCAAGAAACAAATTCAAATTTCCTTTGGATATTTTTAGTTTTCTTCGTCCAGCCTCGATTTTAGACAAGTCTAATAGTTGATTTACAAGATTTAATAGTCTATTGGCATTTCTGTCTATTAAATTTAGGTCGGTTTTATCTTCGGGAGTCAATCCCTTTTTAGAAAGTTGGTGTGCCACGGGACCAGAAATAAGAGTGAGTGGGGTACGGAATTCATGAGAGATATTGGCGAAAAACCTGGATTTAGCAGATTCTAACTGTCGCAGTTTGTCGTTGGTTTTTTGCTTGTTTCTAAAAAGGATATAAAGTGCAATTAGAGCAATGCCCAAAATTAGAATGCCCACAATAAAAAGCGTTTTCTCATTTTCGGATTTTTGCTTTTTCAATTCGGCTTGTGCGGTTAGTAACTGTATTTCTTGTTCTTTTTTTTCTGTTTGATATTTTTTTTCAAGTTCTTCTACCACCAAACGGTTTTGATACCTTTTAATACTATCCTCTAAAACGTCTTTTTTTTCATAGGTTTTAAGAGCTGTTTCAAAATCGTTTAATGCGGTATATGCCTTTATTAAGCCTTTGTGTGCTTCCAAAATATTGAGTCCTTCTGCTTTATTGTTTTCAAGGCCACTACTAATTTGAATCGTTTTTTTATAATGAGCGATGGCCTTTGGATAATCTTTCTTTGCACTATAAAGATTACCTAAAGCAGTATAATTGGTAGCCAAAAAAGTAATTCTCTTAGAGTTTTCGGAAAGGCTATTGCTTTTTAAAAGATATTTTTCAGCTTCTTCAATATTTTCTTTTAAATAGCAGTTGCCTAATCTCATATATATTTCCGCAAGCATATTTTCATCTTTATAGGCCTCGTAAAAATCTTTAGCTTTTAATAAGTATTGTATGGAAGTTTTGCAATTACCCTGAAGCGCGTAATGTATGCCCAAAGCAGCTTCTCCATAATGCACGCCTTCTTGATGCCCTAGTTTTTGGTACACATCAATACTTTTTTTCAAGTATTTAACAGCAAGCGAATCTTTAAATTCTGAGTAGATGAGACCTATGTTTGAGTAGGCCGCAGCCAAGGATTTATCTAAACTATTATTTGTAGTGTAAATAGAATCTGTTTTTAGATAATAAGATAATGCTTCAGGATATTGTGTGAATTGAAAACTCCGATTACCAAGTGCCACATATATAGAGGATAGCAGCCGCCAGTCGTCTGTGTCTTTTGCATTTGCTAAAGCCTTATTGATGAATTTTAGCGATAAGGAATCTTTTCTCCAAATATCATAGATAATCGATATTTTTTTATAATTATCAGCCATAAAGGCTTTATTGCCTAGCGTTTCAGCTATATTAGCTGCTGTTTCTATATGGAGTAGTGCACTATCAAGATTGCCTTTGGCAAAATAGTATCTACCACTCTGGGAGTTATAAAAATAATTACCTTTAGTATAAGAATACTGCTTTGAAATTTGTCCGATTTTTTTACGGTAACGATCTGCTGAATCTAAAGATGTGTATAAATACGACTCAAAAAGCGCCTTTGAAATACTTACGGTTTTGGCTACGTCCTTTTCATCATTAAGAAGCCGCTTCAACGAATCTATTTGCGAAGTTTCTTGGCTAAAAGCGAAGTAAGGTACTAATAAACTTAAAAAAAGATAAAGTCGATTTTTCATATTAGATAAATCTTACTTAAGTAAGATACAAAATTTTCACTTTTAAAAAGCATGATAAGTAACTTGTGTTTTGAATCTTGTTTACACTGGGCTATTGAAAATCTCTTAACCACCAAGATCTTTAATGGCTACTATTAAGTGAATTCATTCTTTTGCAGCGTGACTAAAAATGTTCCCAAGACAAGCCGTATAAATTTTTAACTATTCCAGATTTTCTAAGCTTGTGTTTTATCAAACTCAAATGAGTTTTTATTTATTGAATTCGACATCGGAACAAAGGACGTAAGACTCTCGATTGATGAAAATTCGATTCATCGATTAATCCCAAATAATAAACTATTATCACAAGTATTTTAATCTTGTGTTCTAAGTCATAAAATCCTAAGTCCTGTGTCCTGCATATCGAAATTTAGTTTCCAAAATATTCGTGGTAGAACCATAAATGTTTTTGTAGTTGTCTTGTGTTCTTGAGCTTATCGCTTCGCAACGAAGGTTTTTTTCTTATCTGTAAATCTGTGTAATACATTGTGTTTAGTACCTTTCTTATAATAGTCTCCAACAAATTTTCCTCCTTTAAATGCTTCAATATGTATAGCGTTCAAGTTCCAATTGTCTCCACCTGTTCCTCCCTTAAACGTGGTTTGGAGTACTACTCTAGAGATCTCAGAAATATTGACGATGTTGGTATTAAGGGTAATATCAACCGAGTTTACACTTTTATCTTGCCAGCGCGTTCCTTTATTTACATTCTTTATAACCTGTTGTTTCCCGTTCTTATAATGAATCACAATATTCAGGTTGTCGTTGCCTCCCCTTAAATCATCATCTCCGGTACGTATCCAAAATCGTAATTTATCGATTTTCTTTCTGCTTAAAGGGATTCGTTTACCGGCATTTCCCGCTGTTCTGTGATTGGATGGCTTACGAGTTAATATGGGTGGATTGGCATTTATAAGAGCCTTATAACTTTTGTCTTTTCCTGTAAAACGCTTTAAAGGTGCTCCTCGTTTGTCGTATATCTGTTTGTTCACAAGGTGTCCCCTGGCATTGATTCGTAAAGCATTTAAATTAAAATTGTCATTTCCCGATACGGTATTTAACTGAACTGATTTTATTCTATTCAAAGCTACGGGAGATTTTAGCGGAATGGTGATATACTGCGAATAGTTGTCTATCCATTTATTTCCCTTGTTAATGTTATATACTCTTTGTGTAGCGGCACCATGATAGTTAATGCTAAGGTTTAAGTTATCATTACCTCCGCGCAAATCATCTTTCCCAACAGCAAATTCAAATACAAGCTCATGTATTTTTTTGTCCTTTGGATAATCTCGAAGTGATATGCGCACTGGTGTTTTAACGCTATAGTTTTTATCCACAAAATAGGTTCGCCATCTTTTTTTTGGATTTTCCAGGTAGTAAAATGTCTCTTCCTTAAAGTTTGGAACCATGGTTTTTGTTTTTCCATTAAAATTGGGGTCGTAAACATAAATTCTCATTTTACGTTTATAATTCCCATTGGAAATATCTTGCGGTGTACCAAAGTCGTAACCAATTGCCAATACTTGATGGTTGCCTGGATCGGAATCTTTTTCGCCCACACTTTGCATTCCCAAGGGAACTGGAACGCCCCGATCTATGTAAGCTCGTAATTCGTTTATTCTGCTACCGGTCTTGTTTTCTATTCCCCAGTTGAAGAACTCACTATTGCGAACTCCATCTGGGTTAAAACCAATCTCGCCCCACTTATCGAGGTTTGAAGTCAGCGAAGTTACTTGGCGGTCATACAAATATTTCTGCAAGGGACTGCCCTCGGTAGGTCTATAGGCCGTTTTAGGTATCGATCTTCCGCGTGTGTTGTAATAATCCAAGGCTGAATATACCATGCCTCCGCATAATCCTCCTGTCCTCCAGTCTAGGGCGTCTATAAAAATGTTCTTGAAGGTATTATCAAACTTGAAACCATGTTGTTTTGGCTCAAAAGCGGTCATTTTTTTAGTTTGTCCTATACCTTGGAATCCCCATAGTATTAATGTGCCTAATAAAATTAAATTTTTCATCTGATTTGCGTTTAGTTATTAATCTGGAATATTATAAAATGCTTTTACAGCTTCGTAGTTGCTATAATCCAATGGCGATTTTTCGTTGGCCTTGTTCGAAGATGATTTTCCGCCAGCGTTTATATTTCCAGGAATTATAACATAACGAAGTCTATTGTAGGTAATCCCGTCATACTGTCCATAAGTATCCCGTATTTCAAAATCTCGATCGTACCTTCTGATGGTTATCCATACATCGCCAGAGCCGCCTCTAATATTCATGGACCTAGAAATAATTAATGCCCCAGTACTTGAGCTATATGTATTCCATGGCACTAGAAAAGTAGAACCGTTATTGGTAATCCAATAAAATAAAATGACGCCATCATCATAATTCTTACCAAACTCTGGGTTTTTAACAACCATTCGCTTAGCTCTTGGTGTATCAAACTCATTCCACACCGGATAGAACCAATCGGAATAAATAACATTAGCATTTCCATCTTGCCCGTCTGTTCCGTCGGCTCCATCTTGTCCGTCTGTTCCATCTTTTCCATCTACACCATTAATCCCATCTTTTCCTGGTTCGCCTTGTGGACCAACGGCTCCATCATCGGCTGAGCATCCTGCTAATCCAATTAATAAAACGAATAATAATAGTTTTGAAATTCCTTTTAATTTTTTCATAATAGTTGATTTAATATTAATAAATTATTGATGTTTGGGGAATTCTGAACTATTGAATAATCACATTCAAGAAATAAAGTATTCAAAGAACAAAACAAAAGTAGATCGGTTGGCCTAAGCTCTTTTTTTGATATGTAACAAAGACTTTCGTATATGTAACATGAGTGAGTTTAGCATTTAAAAGATAATCTTGCTAGGGAAGATCATTAGGGAGGTTACCTTAGGTCTAATGAGATATATAAAATAAGAGCAATTGGTAGTGTTTTTTGGTTACCTAGGCACCGTTTCTATTATCAAACTGAGCTTATTTACCATGACTCCCAGTGGTATTGTAATCTGTTGTACTTATTTTAAAGAGGGATTCGGTGTTATCGTGATTAAACACATTAGAGTCTACATCCATTAAATAGGATTTACCCCTAACCATTTATAATTTATTAGAAAAAAGAAGGGTATGTTGACAATTTTGCTTGTAGAAATGTCTTACAGCTAATAGTCCTTCAACGCTGGTTTTGGTTAAGTATGATCTTCTATAATTTTTAAAGAGGATGACAAATCCAAAATAATTTGATTCGTAAGTTTCTCTTACTTCATGACTTTCAACTACGACCTTTGTGGATGTTAAAATTAAAGGAACGCCTAGCGTAAATACACTTTCCTTAGTCTATGAGTGGGCAAGTGTTCTACCGAATCTAAACAAGTTACGCCGCTATTTAACTAATATTCCACATTTAATAAATCTCCTGTTAATTGCAATAATTCCAGCTCGATTAATTTGGCATTGAATTTTTCGTTATTTAGTGCCGTTTGTGCGTTTAACAGATTTATTTGTGCTTGACGAAATTCTATTGAAGTGACCTGCCCCAATTTATAACGTTCTTGAGTTCTATCGAAATTATTTTGATTGGTAAGTACATTTTTTTCCTGTGCTTGTATCACAAATAAGGCATTTTGAAACGATTCAAATGTATTATTAAGGGTGTTTTCAATGGTTTCTATATGTTGTGTTTTTAAAATCTCTTGGTTTTCCAAAGCAATTTTAGCATTGGCTACTCGAGTTTTAGTACTGCCTCCATCAAAAATATTCCAAGATAAATTTATGCCTGCATTCAATCCAGATGAATTAGAGCCTGCTAAAAAGGATGTTGCCGGATTGTCGCTTTTATTCCAACCATAAGACCCAGATAAACTGGCTGTTGGTAAATAACCTGCTTTATTTGCTTTTATGTTAAATTCGCTAATTGCAATGTTTTTTTTGTTCTGCTGAAGGATGACATTGTTTTCTTTTGCTTTTTCAAGTAAGGCTTCATAAGACATAAGCGTTATAAATTCAACATCGGTTTCAACCGAATAATCAATATTTTTTTGAACACCTAAAATAATATTCAAGTCTCTTTTTGAGTTAGCAAACAATTGTCTTGAATTAATAAGACTGATGCTATCGTTATTAACATCTACTTCTGCATTGAGCAGTTCTAATCTGTCCGATTGACCGTATTCGTATTGATATTGCGCTCTTTTTAATCTTTGTTTTGAAATCTTCAATGCCTCTTGAAGGTTCTTGGTGTTTTCTGATAATCTGGCAATTTGAAAATACACACTAAATAACTGCAAGTACATATTTTCTATGGTTTCCCTGGCTTGTAATTCTGATAAATTATACGTTTCCTTTAATTGCTTGTAATTGTATTTTCTCCCCAAACCATCAAAAATGGTATAATTTACATTAACCGACGCATTATAGGTTTTGGTTACAGCACCGTTTACATTGGTAATAGTGCCATCTTGTCTTTCAATTTCTTGGTTACTATTATTGTAGTTGGCCCCAGCGTTGGTGGATAGCGTTGGCAAATGTCTAGAATTGTATATGCTGGAGTTGTTTTTTGCTATCGCCAAGTTATTGTTAGCAATTTTTACACCGTAATTATTTTCTAAAGCAATTTGTAATGCTTCTTTTTTAGTCAATATAGTTTGAGCATTAGCTTGTATTGCAACTAAAACAAGCAGTGCGGTTATTATGTTTTTAATGTAAATCATCATGTTTGTATTTTGATTCAATAATGGCTCTTTCTACTTCTTCTTTGGTGATATTTTTACCTGTCATCATCCACTTAATAAATACTTTAAACGTATTCGAAACAGAGAGTAAAAGAGGTAGCATGACTAAAGTTAAAACTGTGGCAATGGCCATCCCGTAAGAAATAGAAACCGCCATGGGCTTTAAAAATTGTGCTTGCCTGCTGCCTTCCAGCAATAAAGGGGCTAATCCAGCAATTGTGGTTAAGGTTGTTAAAAAGATGGCTCTAAAACGGGATTTTCCTGCTCGTACCAAAGCTTCATTGTATGGCATGCCTTCTTTTAGGTAGCTGTTAAACTTGCCTATTAACACCAGACCATCGTTAACCATAATCCCTACTAATGCGATAATGCCTAACCACGATAAGATATTAATTTGGAAACCATGAGCCCAATGGCCAAAAGCAACCCCAATTAAGCTAAACGGAATCATCATCATTAACAATAATGGCTGACTATAGGTTCTGAATGTGAAAGCGATTATCATATAAATGAGTATTAAAATAATGGGCCCCACTAACTTTAAAGACGTTAAGGTTTTTTGAGCCTCTCTATTTTGTCCTTCGTAAACTGCAGAAACCGTGGGGTATTTAGAGAGTATTTCGGGCATAATTCTAGATTTAATATCATCTAAAACATCGGTTGCACTGTCGTCTAGAGATTTTAAATCTGCCGTTACTTGTATTTCGCGGCGGCCTTCTAAATGATTGATGGCCACATCGCCACGTTCAATTTTATAGGTTGCAATTTCAGAAAAAGGCACTTTGTTTCCCGATGAGGTGTTTATCCACATATCATCTAAATCTTTTATAGACGACCTGTCTTCACGGTTATATCTTACCCAAACTCTAATTTCATCCTGCCCGCGCTGAAAACGTTGTGCTTGAAATCCAAAGAAACCAGAACGCACTTGAGCCATGACACTCTGTAGGTTTAATCCTAAAATATATGCTTTATCCTTAAGTTGAATTTGAATTTCCTTAATACCCGCTGGGTCATTATCAGAAATGTCTTTTAGTATGGGATTAAGACTCAATTCAGATTTCAGTTCCTCTTTTACAGCCTTAAGCTCTGAGATGTTATTGCCTAGTAATGATACAGCAACAGGACTGCCTCCAAAATTTCCTCCAGAACCAAACACCAGACTTTCCACACCGTAAATTTTTCCCGTTAAATCACGAATTTTATTAGTGACTTCTTGTGAAGCTAAATCACCTCTTAATTCTCCTGGTAATAAGTTAACTGTCAAGGTAGCGTTCGATGTTCCTGGGCCAATACGTTTAATAACATTTTGAACTACCGATTCTCCGTTAAATTGTTTTGTGTCATATTGGTTATTCACGATCCAAACCTTTTCTTCAATGCTTGAAATGATAGAATCTGTAATATTCTCATTAGTGCCTTGTGGCATTTTAAGGTTTATGGACACTCTATCGCTGGCAATTCTTGGGAAAAATGAGGTGCCTACAATACCGCCACCAATGGCGCCAATACTAAAAATAAGTAGGGCTATCGGGATGGCAAACCCGAGGAACTTATGCTTTAAAAAGAAGCGTAAATAAGGCACATAAACCGCATCTCTAAATTTAACCAAATAAGAATCGGCAGCTTTGTTTATTTTGGTTAGAAGAGCACTTATTTTGCTAGGGCTTTTGTTCTCTCGTTGCAAGGCTTTAGAGTGTGCGATGTGCGCTGGTAAAATGATTAAGGCTTCAATCATGGAAACCAATAAGGTTAAGATAACAATGGTTGACACTTCACTAAAAAACTCGCCCATTCTTCCGTCTAGAAAGAAGAATGTTGAAAAGGCAATCATGGTCGTTAATAATGCTGATACCACAGGTGGCAACACTTCAATAGTACCGTCAATAGCCGCTCTAATTGGAGATTTTCCTTTTTCGTAATGCTGATAGATATTCTCACCAATTACAATACTATCATCTACTAAAATCCCGATAACGATTATCATTCCGAAGAGCGATAGTACATTAATAGTAACGCCCACTTGTGCGGCAATAATAAACATACCAAAAAATGAAATTGGTAGACCAAAAGCCACCCAAAATGCTAAGCGTGCGTTTAAGAATAGGGCTAGAAAAAACAGCACAAGACTAATACCCATAATGGCGTTTTTAACCAATAACTCGGTACGCTGATTTAAGGTTATTGAAGAATCGCTAGAAACATCTAAGGTAACATTATCATATTGCTGATTAAATTTGTTAATGTAAGCTTTAATAGCATCTGCAGAGGCTATTAAGTCTTCGTTGTTTGTGTTGCTAACTGTTATGTTAATAGCTTCCTTACCATTAAAAAAGATGCGGTCTGGGGTTTCAGACCACGTGTCTTTTACATCGGCAACATCGCCTAACCTGATGATGTTTCCGTTAGGCTCAGCTCTCACAATAATATTGTACATTTCGTTGCCGTAGTAAGCCCTGTTTCTTGCTCTAATAAGATAATCTTCTTCACTGGTTTTTATATTGCCACCCGTAATTAAAATGTTGGTTCTGCTCACGGCATTGGCAACATCTTGAAATGATAGATTATAGGCTCTTAAATCGTTTTCACGTACAGAAATGGCAATTTCTTCAGCAGGGAAACCAGAAATTTCAACTTGGGAAATGCCGTTAATTCCTCTTAAATCATTTTCAATTTCTCTAGCATATTGCTTTAAGGTTACCAGTGGAATATTTTCGCCACTTAAAGTAAAACTAATGGTGGGTCTTATGGTTTCTACTTTTGCAATAATTGGAGGTTCCATTCCTGTTGGAAACGACGGTACTCGGTCTACAGCGTTTTTAACATCGGCCAAAACCACATCAATGTTTTTACCTTTTTCTGTTTCTATACTTATTGTTGCAGCGTTTTCTTGAGAAACAGAGGTGACACGTTCTATGCCAACAATGCCTTTAAGGTTGTCTTCAATTTTAAAAACAACGCCTTCTTCCATTTCAGATGGCGAGGCTCCAGGATAAATTAGGTTTATTCTAATTAATTTTGAATCGGTTAAGGGGAAAAAAGAAGATTTAATAGTGCTTACCCCAATGGCTCCAAATATGATGAATGCCAAAATTAACACATTAACGGCAACCGGAAATTTTATAAAATAGCTTAGTAACTTTCTCATCGGTTATTGTTGGTCTTTAGAGATTTTTACTTGCATGCCATCGTATGCGCCAGGTATGGGTTTGGCTACTATTAAAGTGCCATTTTCTAAGCCTTTAACCACAGCGTTTTCTGCGGAAAAATAAACAGGATTAACATCTTTTAAATGTAAAACAGAGTCTCTTACAACGTACATTTGTTTATTGTCGACCAAAAGTTTTCTGGACACTTCAATGGCATCACTTTCACTTCTTGCAGTGAGGTAAGCCTCTAAATAAACCCCTTCTCTTAAGTCTGTATTAGCCAACTCAATGTATGCCTTAATGGTTTGGGATGTGGCGTCAACTTTAGCATTTATTCTGATGATTTTTCCAGTGTATTCCTTGGTTTTTTCTAGATTGTGAAGGGTTACAGTATTGCCTTTCTTCAACAAATCTGCAAACTCTGCATTTACAGAGACTTCCATTTCATAAACGCTAGGGTCGATAAACTCGCCCAATTTTTGTCCTGCTCGAACCAACGAGCCTGGTGTTACTAAAGCTTCGGTTAAAACGCCATTAAATGGTGCTTTTAAATTGTATTTACCCAATTTAACTTCCAGGTTTTTTACATTGTAATACGCGGTATTGATGCCTCTACCTGAAATGAAATACTTTTCCTTGTCGGAATTCATAAGGGGAAGTTCAGGCGTTGTTTTATTAATGTCGAAGTTACTTAAGTAAGCTTGCCATTTTTCAAACTCGTTAGGATAATCCAATCTAATATCTGGCATAATGGCTGTGATGCTATTATAAAAATTACTTTTCTGTGACAGAAGGTTTGCGTAAAACTCATCACTATTTATTCTTATAATATACTCTCCTTTTGAATAAGATGTACCTGCTTTAAAATCTTTAGTCGATGGTTTTAAAACACCTTGAACTTCGGCATATAAATCAATCTTATTTTTAGCAGTTAAGTTACCACTTGTTACGATTACAATAGGTATATCTTTGTTTTCTACTTCTTCAACAAAAACTTTTTTTACAATTTTATCGAATTTCGGTTTTGGCTGCTTTTTATTATCAATTAAATATTTAGCAACAAAAATTGTGATTATTAATAATACGACACCAAGTGCGATAGATAATATTTTTCTCATTTAGGGTTGGTTATAACGATTGAAGGTCTGAATTAAAATTATGTTGAATTTTCTTTAAAGTTTGGATTGTTTGTTCTTTTTCTTCATTAGAGATATTGTGCTCCATAATTTCCATCATTTCTTTAATAGCTGGTTTAGATTTCTCAAATATTTCTTTGCCAAAAGAGGTTAAATACACATGATTGATGCGCTTATCTTCCGTACATTGTTTTCGAATTACATAATCCTTATTTTCCATGTTAGCAAGTAACCGAGTTAGGGATGATTTGTTTCTAAGGATTAAGAATGCCAGTTCGTTTTGACTCAATCCATCTTGGTCATGCAGGCGTTTTAGAACAATCATTTGCTCTTTAGTTAAGTCAAGACCGTGTGTGTTGAATTTTTCTTGTAGATGATATTCCAGCAGCTTTATAGTGCTACCTAACCAAGGGCCAATAGAGTTTTCAAAATCAATAACGATCTTTTTTGGTTTCATTTTGTAAATGTAAAACAAAATAATGATTAGTTGCAGACGCAACTATTTTTTTATGTTTTGTAATTTTTTGATTCAAACAACAAGCGTTTACATGGCTTAAACTTAATTGTTTCTTTTGGTTTAACGTCGATTTAGCCTGATAAAATAACGAATTTGAAGTTACAAATCCAAAATATTTCCCGCTGAAATATTGGTGTTTACACCCAGATTTATCAAGTTTTTTGTATCAAGTATAGTAGGAGCTAAGGTGGTAAATTATCTTGAAGTACTTCTTATTAGCAACAAGATTGCGAAAGAAAATGATTAAGCTTAAAACTAAATGATTATCTCATTAAGGATGTAAACCGATAATATGATTAGATTTAATGTGATTATATTTTATGGAAGACCGGCTTGTTTAGATGGTGAGATTTCTGATAGAAATATTGGTTTTTCATTATTCACTATAGGTAGGATTAAGTAAAGATATTTCTCCAATTTTTTCTGTCAATTCGATATTTTTAAAGAATTCTATTATGGGGTCTTCAAATTGATACGTAAAGTTAGGACTAGCAAAAGTTACATTATCTGTGTTTAATTCTTTAAAAACAATACGAACTTTTATAGCAGAATAAATATATTCGGACGACCTTTTGTCTGAGAAACTTACAACTCTAGTATTCAAAAAATCTTCAGCGTTTTCTGCTGTCATAGGTAGTAGTATTTTTGGAAATGTGGTTGAAATACTGTTTAAGTATTCATTCTCAAAAGATTCTTCGGGTAGGAATTCTTGGAAAAACAATTCGTCTAAAGGATTTAAACCAAAATATTCTTTATTATGTGGGGGTAATGTTACCCAAAAACCACTTTTATCGAAATCGTATGTTCCAAATTTGTGCCGTGTAACGTAATAGCCCGTTTCGTTATTATCTTTAAAAAAAGTACCACTCCATTTTTTTAGGTCTTCTAAGTGCGCAGAAACAAAAGAGGTATATATTTCTTGGGCTGTAAATTCATCTCTAATATTCCAAAAATAATTGGGTTTTGAGTCTTTGGAAACCAGTAATCTAGTTAATTTTAATAAATGTATTTGAGCGGCAGAGGAGTGCAGGGCTTTTTTATCATCTCTATTTTCGCGAGAGATTTGGGTTAAATATGTTTTATCAATATCCTTAAAATAACTTGCCATAAACTTCATTTTAATCATATTGCTGTAATTTAAAAAACCTTCTTTTATTAAGGTGTTTTTTGGTCTATGCATATCTAAACTACCATATTTATTTGTAAACTGATATTTATTATGTGCACCAAACCGAGGTAAGCCTTTATGAGCTTGAATGTGTATAGATTTAAATTTGTTTACGGGCGACTTGATTGTAATTACATCGGTCATGTCTATAGCTTCTTCGCCACCTTCTTGAGCGACAGTGTTTTGTGTTGATAATAAAAATAACACGCTAATTATGAGTGAGTAAACGAAATGGTTTTTATGGTGCATCTTGTTAGTTCTATTTAGTGATTATATTATCTAAAGAGATTTCTCCTATTTTTTGAGTTAAAGTTTTGTCTTTATAAACTTCAATTGTTCTATTTTCTAGTGAAAAAGATAGTTTTGGCCTGTTGTTTTTGGCATCTTCGGAAGCTTTTATTTTTACTTTATAAACTAAAAAAATTGGACTCCCTTTTTGAAGCTTTAGTGTTTTTGCTTTTTCAACGTCCATTGGTAAAAAAATACCACTTGTACTATATTTTAATTTTTTTTCATTTTCATCAAATGCTTCAAACCAAGACGCGTCTATAAATTGTTTTCCGTTCAAATGATTAAAAATATAATAACCTTTTTTCTGAAAATTATAAGGATTTTGACCAAATTGAGCTCTTATACCTGCTTTACTCACATAATAGGCGATAAGCTCGTCGTTAGGAAAAAAGGTTTTGCTCCAGTTTAGTAGTTCGTCCAAATGGTTTTTTGTAAAACTGGTATAGCTGCGGTGTTGTTTAAATTCGTTTACATTAATATGACGTACACTTCCCCAATAAGAGGGCGTTTGTCGCATGCCATACTTGCCTACAGCGTAAGAACAATTCGTGTCTGATTCGTCGCAAAAATAAGTCTCTAAAACTTCTTCGGAACCTACTAAACCCAAGAGTTTCAGCAAATGTCTTTGTGCTAAAATGGAATTTTTTAGTTTTTTATCGGCAACTTGAGAACGCTCGGTTTTTGAGAGTTTGTTTTTATCCATATCGGCATAAATAGCCGACATATATTTCATGTTCACCAGTTCTTCAAAAGCCTTTTGAGTGCTTAATTCTTTATTTATCTTACTAAAAAGCAGATTTCCAAACCTAGGTAAACCTTTATGCGCTTCTATTTCTACATCAATAAAATGAGGAGAAGGCGCTTTAAATGTTATGTAGCCACTTGTGGCGTTATTAGATTGCGCATTTAGTTGTATTGTTATCATCCAAAACGCACAGAATGTTAAAGATTTTAAGATGTTATTATAAAGTTTCATAGTGTAATTATTTAACCGTTAAGTTTTCGTCTATCGAAATTTCACCTATTTTAGTTTTTAAATCTTCGGTGTTGTACAATTCTATGATTGAATCATCTAAAGAAAAAGACGATTTAATGCCCGTTCTGTATGGGTCTATACCCTTTAGTAACACCTTTATTTTAAAAACCATATAAATCATCTTTGTTTTTTCAGAAAATTGTTCGGCGATGTGTGCTGGCATTTTATATAGAATAGATGAGGTATTCGAACTTGTTAGTTTTCGCTCGTAAGCTGTTTTAGGTATTAAATTGTAAAACCGAATAAAGAACCAACTACTTCGGCTGCTATGTAAACTTAACCAAAAGCCCTTGTTTTTAAAATCGTAAGTGCCAAGTCTAGATGTTAAAACCATATAAGCATCTATGGTATTATCTGTAAATAAACTAGCACTCCAATTTTGTAATGTTTCAAGATGTTGCGATACATAACTGGTATAGCTATTTAATTTTTTAAACTCGTTTGCACCTGAACCTCCCCAAGGTAATATATGGCGAGCTACTCTGTAATAATTTTCAGATGTGTAATTACAATCGTTTGTTTTAGGATTGCAAAAATATTTGTTAATAAGCTTTACACTGCTTATCGCATTTGCAAGTTTTAGCAATTGGTTTTGTGCTTGTAAGGAGTTTTTTTCGTTTTTATACATACTACTAGCTTGCACAGTGAAAGATTTTTTGTCTAAATCTTTGTAGGTTTCTGCCATGTATTTCATGAGCAATAGTTGCGTAAAAGCTAGCCTACTTTCAGATAGCTTCGCATTTTTTATATCTATACCTTTTGCTTGTACTACTTTATGGCTTAAATGGCTGCCGTCTGGGAGTAGGGCGTAACTGTTTTGATTTCCAAACCTTAAAAGTCCATGGTGCGTTTGTAAAATAAGCGGTATAAAGTTTTGAGAGGGCGACTCAAATGTTTTTGTATCGTGATAACCTATGGTCTTTATGGAGTCTTTTATAGGTTTAATTTGAGCATTTACTAAACCGTAAAATAAGACAAATTGTATCACAAATATTACTTTTATTCTTTTTGTGTTTAACATAATTTAATCTTCCGTTATTATTTTTTTTAAAGATAATTCGGCAACTTTTTCAGTTAAAGCGAGATCTTTGTAGAGGGTTATAATCGGACTTTCAAAATGATGTTCAAATTCTGGGATTTCTGGTGTTTTATTGCTTTTGTCTTCCGTAAAGGCTCTAAGGGTTACTTTTACTTTAGCAGTTGCATATAAAGGGTTAGGTGATGCCGTTCCTCTTTTAAATTTGGTGGGTTGTTGCAGCTTTTCGGCTTCTTCAGGTGAAATTTTAAATAAAATTTTTAAAGATGGAGTACTACTAGATCTGCTTTTTTCTCCCATTGAAAAGCTTTCGTAGCTATTTTTGGGAACATGATTTTTAAAGAAATTATACTGGGTTGAAAAGCGTGTATTGCGTTCGCGTATAGATGCGATTGGAATTTGTATCCAATATCCTTTTTTATCAAAATCGTAATTTCTCAGTCTAACTGTATGAACCCAATAAGCCGAAAAAGCGTTGTTTTTAAGTATGGTGTTGCTCCATGTTAGAAGTCCGTCAAGATTGTTATTTACAAAGGTTTTATAATTTCTTCTTCTTTCAAATTCGTTCTCACCCGCATTTATATTTCCAGCAATGTCAGTACAAACAGTATTGGTAAGTTTATAAAATTGCTGTTGAGCCTTATACGAGTTTTCCTCTTTTTTGTTTGTACCACTAGGCCTAGTTGAAGCGCGTACCTCTCTATTAAAATCGTTGTACATGGCTTTCATATAATCCATTTGAATTAGGTTTAAGAAATTCATATCGCCTGCAATGATTAACTCATATTTCTCTTTTAAATCAAGATTTCGACTTGCATTTGATGCTATATAGGTGTTTAAAACACCAAACCGCGGTATGCCATTATGACTTTGTAATACAATATCTTTATAGTTTTTAGAAGGAGATTTTATGATAAAAATATCATTGGTATCGAAATTATAAGTATTGCTTTGTGCGTATGCAGTAGTATGTAAAAGTAATATAAAGAGTATGGAATAAATTGTTTTGGCTTTGCTGTAATTACTCATAAGGTTGGTTTTAAGTCATTTAAGTTAGACAATATATGCTGCGTTTATAAACTATGGCAAATGCTTATTAAATTGGCAACTAGAAAGGCAAACCGCTATAAATGTGATTTCTAGCTACCACATTACGTTCGTTTTTGCTTTTTAATAAGGCCGAGTTTAATGCCTTAAATTAATTATTATCAGGTTTGGGCTCTGCGTTTTTTAAAGTAATAGACATACTGTGTTCTTCAATCGCTAAAACCTTAAATTTACTTTTAGTTTTTACGGGGAGGTTTTGCCAAAGCTCATCAGCACTTTTTTTAAATTCAACTAAAAAGGTAGCTGTATTATTTTTAAATTTTTTAGTGACACCTTTTACACTCTTTGTAGATTTTATGGCATTTTTCAACATTTCTAACGAAGAATTGCCATATTCAACATCAGTGATATTAATGTTTATGGTTTGTTTGGTCTTTTCTTTTTTAGATTTAAAAATGGACCCAATATCTTTTATAGTCTGCTTTGTCGTACTTAACGCCTCTTTGGTCTCAGTATTGGTTTTTTTAACTTTATCTGTTGTTTTAGAAATTTCACTTTCATCACTTTTATGTTGAGAGAGTGCCACATTAAAACATAAAATCAAAAGGATACAAGGGAGGGATTTTAAAGTTTTCATAGCTGAGATTTTAAAAATTAGTTTCCTTAATTTAATTATATTATTTTAAAATTCTTTTTTAGAATTGGTACGCGGTAAGTTTCAGTTTATATTCGGTAAAATAAGAAGAGCCTTCTTGTCGTAAATTGGTGATTAGACTAGAATAATTGACCATTAAACAATTATTTAACTTTATGTAGTCGTTTTTAAAAGCTTTTTTATAAATTACCTTGAGATGTTAATACACTGGTGTGTTTTGATGCATTCTTTTCTAAAAAAATATGCTAAAAAATTGCTTTAATGTATAACTATAGGGCTCATTCTATTAGAGCGTAAAAAACTGAGATTAAATGAGGATTTTAAATATAGTATTCGTTTTCTTTTTTTCTTTTCAATTTACTCTAGCGCAAGAAAAAGATTCTATAGCCATGCATCTAATGAGTTATGCTTCTTTAGATACGATAAGGAGTGAGCAACTCATTGAAGCCTCAAATTATTTTACTTATAGCAACCCAAAAAGAGCCTTAGACTATATTAATGAAGGATTGATTATTGCAAAAGAACAAAATTGGAAAAAAGGAGAGGCCTTGGCATTAAACCAAAAAGGAACTATCTATTATACCATGGCAAATAATCTAAAAGCATTAGATTATTTTTTAGAAGCCTTAGATGCATCAGAACAAATAAACAATCAAACCTTAACAATTAATGTCTATAATAATTTAGCTAATATTTATGCCGATATGAAAGACTTTGATAAGGCGCTAGAGAATTATAACAAGTGTTTAAACATTGCGACTCGGGCGCAGGACACCATCAATCAAATAAGGGCATTCAATAATATGGGTAATGTGTATAGTGAAACACAGCGTGTTGATAAATCGCTAACTTATTTTAATGAAGCTTTATTTTTAGCCCAGGCGTTAGATCATCCTTTTTTTGTGGCAGCCATTACAAATAATAAGGGACTCGCCTACAAAAGAAAAGCAGACTATAAAAATGCATTAAAATATTACGATGAGGCCTTAAGGCGTTCTCGAAAAATAAATAATAAATATATAGAAGCGACCGCATTAAACAGTTTGGGTAAAGTATCTATACTTCAACAAGAATTTAGCCAAGCCAAAATATATGCCAACAAAGCGCTGCAGGTTTCTAGAGCGATTGATGCTGTAGAATGGCAAGCAGATTCATGGCTAGTGTTAAATCAAGTTTATGAAAATGAGGGAAAGTATAACCAATCTTTATCGGCTTATAAAAATTATATAACATTAAGGGACAGCGTTTATAGTGAAGAAAAAAGTGCAGAACTTACTAAGAAAGACATGCAATACCAGCTTGACAAACAAGAAACGACAGCACTAGCAGAAATAAAACACCAAACTTTTATAAAAAACACGGCCATCGGTACTGGAGGAGTTGTATTGCTTTTTTTAGTTGGTGGTTATTTTTTGTACAATCGCAAACGCGATGCAGAGTTTAAAACAAAAATGGCGGAAACCGAACTAAAAGCATTGTGTTCTCAAATGAATCCGCATTTTATATTTAATGCCTTAAACTCTATAAGTCATTATTTACAAACTAATAATGTAGAAAAGGCAGATGCGTATTTAGCCAAATTCTCGACATTAACACGCGCTATTTTAGAAAATTCTGAAAAAAAATGGATTCCGATTTGTGAGGACTTAGAGCTCTTAAAATTATATATCGACATAGAATCATTACGTTTAAAAAACAAATTATGGTATCACATCTTAATTGACGAAAATATTGATATTGAGAACACTTTAATTCCGCCATTAATTTTGCAGCCTTTTATCGAAAACAGTATTTGGCATGGTATTTCAAATAAAGACGGTGATGGTTCAATTGTAATTGAAATTAAAAGTACTGGTAAAAAATTAATTTGTGCTGTTGAAGATGATGGTGCTGGTAGATCTCATAGTATTAAAAACTCTAATTCTATGGGAATAAAAATCACCAATCAAAGGCTGGACATTATCAATCAAATTAAACAGGTAAAAGGAACTATACGTTTTATTGATAAGAAACAAGGTTTGCGTGTTGAGCTTTCCTTGCCACTCGAGCTTAAATTTTAAACGGTATGATAAAAGCAATATTAGTAGATGATGAAAAGCATTGTACAGACAGGTTGCAGCATTTGCTTTTAAAACATTCGGATATTATTCATGTTATCGCTGTTTGCCACAACATAGAAGCTGCTAAAACGAACATTGAAAAATTAAATCCAGATTTAGTTTTTCTAGATATTCAATTAAATGAAAACACAGCCTTTGCGTTGTTAAAGCGTATTAAAGCGATAAAATTTCAAATTATATTTACGACTGCTTACAATAAATATGCAATCGAGGCCATTAAGTTTAGCGCCTTCGATTATTTATTAAAACCCATTAACAATGAGGAGTTAAAGCTCACTTTAACGAGATTAAAAAACATGACACTCCCAAACTTAAAGCTTGATGCTTTATTTTATAATACAGCTCATAGCGAAGAAAAAAAAATAATAATTGCTACTGAAAAAGAGACATTCTTTTTAAAAATTTCTGAAATTATCCGTTGTAAGGCCGAAGGAAGCTACACCTCAATTTTCGTGGCGTCGGGAAACCGTATTCTGGCATCAAAAACATTAAAGTATTTTGATGAATTATTAAGTTCGTATACCTTTTTTAGATCACACCAATCTCACTTAATAAATTTAAAATTTATAGCTAAGTACGTGAAGGGGACTAAGGCTTACCTCATTATGAGCGATAGGAGTGAAGTCCCTCTTGCAAAACGACGCAAAAACGATTTTTTAGATAAATTAAATGATTTTTAAAATATTTGTGCCCTAGCAGTAACTAGAGCTGTTGTTTTATTACTTTAATAAATCAGGATTGTCAAGAATTAGCTCTATCTTTTTTATAATTACAGTAATCTGGTTCATCTGTGTTTCAATATTTCTAAAATAGAGGCTAATATCGCGATTAACCCAACTTTCAGAAATAACTCTAGCGCCCAAACTTATTCTTAAAATAGCACTCTGTATATCATTACCATACTTGACATTAACGGCTTGGCCGATATGGCATTTCTGTGCTGCAAGTCTTATAGTTTCAAGCGGTGAGCCTTCAAATTTATCAGATAAATCAGAATTTAAGAGGGTATAGAGCTTTTTTACCTGTTCAACTGATAGTACTGTATTATCTTTAAGGATAAAAAACGGAAAAATCGTTCGAATATTTCTAAGACCTAATTCTTGGTTGTTAAAAGCATTACTTTTCTTCTCCTTTCCAAAAAGAGGCTCTAAAAAGGAGGCTTCGTTTATGGAGTCTTCAACAAAATTACAGAACATCTCAATACCTAAATTTCTGTACAAAATAGGCGTCTTAAAGTATCTAGTCATTTCAACTATGGCTGCATTCCAGCGCATGTATGATCCGAAATTAAAGCCTTCAGATAATTGTTTTGAGCAATACCAAGATGAAGGCCAATCAGAATAATTATAATAGGTATTTAAACCCTCGGGTAAGGTGTTTTTAACCATGTTAATGGATTCACTAACGCTTTTAGGAACTATTAAAGCTCCAGAATAAGCAGGTCCAGTAAAGTATTTACTACCAGTAATACTTACTATATAGTCTTTGCTTAAATAGTCTTTTAAATCTTTAGGATCTAGTCTAAGTTGTGCACTGTCTATAACGATTTGTATCGATAAATCATCGATTGTTTTTAGCTTTTGAATCATATCCTGACTAGGGGATTGACAACCTAGTTTAGATTGATCCATGACGTGCAATACAATGTGTTTGCCTAACGCCGTATTTTTAGAAACGGCATGATAAACTTCGTCGTCTAACTGCGACGCCGATTTTAATTTACCTTGATGATCTCTAAGAGGAATTTTAACTAAATCTACAGCTCTAAATCCTTCAATGTTATCACCTTTTTTCACCTTAAAGTTTAAGGCTGTGGTGTTTTCAAAATGCTCTCCTTTTAGCGCTGCTGGCACTCCACTGCCGGTCTCGTCTGAAGCTACTAAAATATGTGTTATTTCTTTTTTTGAAACAACCTGTGTTAATGCTGCAATTTGAAGTGAAGAGTCTGTTCCCGAAGGTGAAAAAATTATTTCATATTCCTGACTTAAGCTCAGTGCTTTTCGAAGATTGTTTTTTAGAGATTCCGAAAATTCTTGAGTGGCTTCTTTTAATCCTTTTTTTAAACTGTTTTGAATTAATATGGTTCTGGCTTTGTCTGTTTTGTCGAAAGCAAAATTAGATACACTGCTTGCCGTTGAAGATGCAAATGTAAAGGCTTCCGGTCTTGGGAATGGTCTGCAACCATATTTGTTAAGTAGTTGAATTTCGTCAATATTTAAACGAAGATCTCCACCAGACATTAATAAGTATTCGGTTGGTTTTGCTAGGTTTTCAAGAATTGGTTTCCAATCGTTATTAATTATTAATTTTGTATTGTTTGATCCATGAAAAGATTGAAGCTGCTCATATTCTTCTGTGTTTTCAGCACTTAAATCGGTATCTGTTTTTATAAGGTTGATTAAGAAATTATCTAGATTTTCTAATTTTTCCTTATCTTCTTTGGGGAGTAATTTATAAAATATTTGAGTCACTTTTAATGCGGCCAAATCACAAAGAGCAGTACCCGATTTGTCTTTACCCAAAGCTTTATACCATAATTGCCATTCTATACCATACCTAAGATATGTTAAAGCTAAAACAGGCGATTCTAAAAAAGAGGAACCAATGGTTATGGATTTGTTCGGGATTATTTTAAACAAATCAGGTTTACCACTAGAAGTAATGATAGTTATATTGTTTATTTTCGGTACGGTGTTAAATCTTTTTAAAACTCTAACCAGATAATTCACGTTTTCTTTTTCAAATAAATCGTTTCTTTTATATTGATTTTCAATTAGTGCATTATTTTTCATGTGCGCTTTAATTAGAATTAACAACCTGGATTGTCAACGTAAAATTTTATAGAATTAAATAATTATTTCAATTTGCAAAAGTATATATTTTTTGCTTATTATCTGCCCTTTATAGCGGGCATATAATTCAATTATGGAAACCTAATGAATTATTTTCGAAACACGGTATAATTTTCAAATAAAACATAGTTGTATGTTGACAGTATTATTTTAACAGAACCTTAATTTGATGATTTGTTTTTTCTTTTCAGGACGTACCTATGAAGCTGAAATAATTTATTTTCCGAACTAGCTTTTAGCCTTATTTTACTGGTTAATCGGATTTTTTATGAGTTTTTAACGAATTAATGAGCACATGGTTTTTTCTAAAAAAAACTTAAATTTTAGATTATTTGATTTTCAGTTGTTTAAGTTTGAAAACGGAATTGTTATCAAAAAAAAATAAAATTAAAGTGAAATTTATCTTGTGTAATAGTGAATAGCATATTATATTTGCCGAACCTTAAAAAAAGGTAAATAATAAAGTTCTAGTATCTCAAGTTAGAGTCATTTATTTTTATAACAGCTTGTAGATAGTTAAAATATATAAGATTTTGTTTTCGTAGAAACATTAAAACTACGGGCTCGTAGCTCAGCTGGATAGAGCACCTCCCTTCTAAGGAGGCGGTCATAGGTTCGAATCCTATCGGGCTCACTTAAAGCTTCACTCTTGTAGTGGAGCTTTTTTGTTTTTTATATGTTTGTTTTAATACTATTTAATGAATACTGAAGTTTTAGAGGATCAAGTCCAAAAGTTGTGTTTTAAATATTATTTCTAGAGCAGCAAAGAGAGCAGGTACTTTACAAAAGGTACACCACATATCTTAAGACACAGTTTCGCGACCCATTTACTAGAAAATGGCACAGACATCAGGCACATACAATTATTATTTAGGAGATACTTAGACCAAAACTACCGAAATATATAGGCATGTAGCGCGAAACTCTTTTATGAACATAAAAGTTTTATTATCTTAGAGCACATAAGTTGGATATAGACAATTGTCTATATCTCGTTGTTGGCTGTAATTTGAGAAATGAACATAAAATAAATAATTAAATAAATTTAAAATGAAAAAAGTCTTATTTTTAATTTCCTTGACATTAGTATCTTGTGGAGCAACAATGAATTCTGTGCTTCCTGAAAGATTAACTGAAAATGATGTAATTCTAGAAAAAGAATACACAAAAGAAATTGGTAGTCCATTAGTTACAAAAGGAGATTTCCTGCAACAAAAGGCTTTAAAAATTACTAATATGAAATCATTTAATATTAGTATGATGAAATTTCCTTACTCAATAGGTGAAAAACTTCCTCTTAATGGACAAAATAATTCATATTTTTTCTATTATGACAAAAATAAATCCAGAGATAATACTTATCAGATTGGAATTTCTGAAAATAAAAAGACTGGAGAATTTAAGTCATTTGTAAATTCTTATTCAGGTGGCTTTTACACAAAAGATATTCCTGAATTTGAATATCAGATAACACAATTTACACCTGATGATTGTGATAATTGCTTTAAACAAGAATTTATTTACAATGGTAGAGTTAATAACGATTTGAAATTTGTTTACCGTGAATATGTCGATAATTTAGCTCGTTCTAGTTTCACTCAGGAATTACAATATGACATTAACGATAGCAACGTAATTGGATTTAAAGGTCTAAGAATTGAAGTTCTTAATACAACAAACACATCAATAACCTATAAGGTATTAAGTCCATTTGAATAAAAATATTATGAAATTAAAAGGTTATCAATACAATACAAACGGAAAAACAAAACACGAACAATACCTTGATTGTACTTTAACCATTAAAAATAAAAACATAGTCAAAATTAAAATTGGTGATTTTATTGAACTTTATCCTAAAGAATATCATTCTGAATCATCAAATGTCATTGAACTAAATAAGTCTCATAGACCTAAAACCGATTTACCAAAAAACTGCAATTATTTCATAAAATATAAACATAAAGACAAATTAGAAAGCATTTATTTAAACATTAATTATTTAAAATATTTGCGCCTAAAATGGGAAATGAAAATGTTTTTAATTCAATCAAAAGACTTTATTTTAATTTTAATTTCAGCCATTATTGGTGGTGTCATAACTTATTTACTGACACCAAAATGTTAAGAATCCGAACAAAAAAACCTAAATGAATAAATTATAATTTTGACTAAATTTTACGAATTAAATAAAAAAAACTACAGCCAATAACTAAGCATTCGTGTGGTCGGTACGACCCAACATGAATGCCGTGTTGACTGAACCGGTGTTTGTCGGTTCGCCCTTATGGGGAATGGTCTGTTTTGGATTGGATTTTTAGGAGTTGGTTTTTTCTGTTTTTGGGAGTTTTGGCCTCCCTTTCTTTGGAATATTAAAAGAACATGGCAGATTTAGGACTTACTTTTCCTTGTTCATTACTGTTTTGATGTGTTTTCTTCAGTTTTGGCCATAGCAGTCCCGTTACGTCGGTTTTGCGTTTTTTTCATATTGGTCTGTTTAGGTGTTTCTCGATCTGTTCGCGCCAACCATTCGGTGGTCCACGAGCGGGGAAGGTTGCAATGGTAACCAGGTTTCCTTTTTTACAGCTGGGACACTTGCGGTGCTTTAAAGGTACTTTTTCCGCTAGTTCTGGCCTACCCAGATCTTTTTGTAGTTCTGGGATTAAGGTTCTTTTATAATAGCTGCTCAAGATACCATAGTGCCGGATGCGGGTAAACCCTTTGGGCAGGATATGCAATGAAAAACGCCTGATGAACTCGGCATCGGATAGTGCAAGTACCGACTTCTTACCCCCTTGGCGATAATCCTTTACCATAAACCGTACGTTTCCACTTTCAAGACTTTTTATACGATGGTTGCTTATCGCAATTTTATGGGTATAGCGCCCTAGATATTCCACTACCTGTGAAGGCCCAAAGAATGGGCGTTTGCAATAGACCACCCACTGGTTTTGAACAGGCTTTCGTAAAATGAAGCGGGTTGTGATTTTCCAAGCTCTTTGCGCAGCCCAGCAACAAACCGAGCCCTAAAAACTATGCTCATCGCCTTTACCGGAAACAGGTACTTTCCCTTGCTCTTGGTGTTCTTCCATTTGCCAGTCTTGGTAATCCCACCTCCCGGGACAATGCAGTGCAGGTGTGGGTGCAACGAGAGGTTCTGCCCCCAAGTGTGCAGTATAGCGACCATTCCCATCCTGCCACCCAAGAACTTGGGATTAGCGCCAAAATCCTTAACGATGCCCCAGGCCGTTGTGAACAAAAGGTTGTACACCAATTTTGGCTCGTACAGAGATAACCTGTTCAGCTCACAGGGCAGGGTAAAGACCACGTGGAAGTAAGAAACCTTTAATAAATCTGCCTCCCTTGCCTGGATCCATGCTTCCTTCTTGTGTCCCTGGCACTTGGGGCAATGACGGTTACGGCAACTGTTGTAGCTAAGATGGAGCTTATAACAGGCAGGATTATTACAACAATCAATGTGGCCGCCAAGGGCCGCGGTGCGGCACTTGCGCAGGGCATGCAGGGTGCGGACTTGCCAACTGTTGGCACAATGATTGGCAAGGTGCTCCCTGTTGCGCTCCAATACGTGCGCTACTTCATGATCGGGACAGCACATCCCTATTGACCATAAAGCCTATCCAGCGGACTGAACGGCTTTTGCCTACCTGATTGTGCCACATGGAGGTAGATAAGAGTGGTCTGAATATCTGCGTGTCCCAAGAGGTCCTTCACGCTCATAATGTCCAGACCCATTTCCAAAAGATGGGTGGCATAGCTATGGCGCAGGATATGGGCGGTAATCTCCTTTGTAATACCGCTTTGCTTGCGGGCCTCACGCACGATCCACTGTATCCCTTGCGAGGAAAGCTGCGCCGGACTGCCTGTTCTATCATTGCCGGTAAAGCACCAAGTGACCGGATTCTCTGCCTGTAGGTACTTCTTAAGGCCACGGATCTGTATCTCGGATAAGGGAACATAGCGATCCTTGCGCCCCTTGCCCTGGCGCACGTGCAGCAACTTCCTGTCAAAATCTAGATCCCTGCGTTGTAGGTTGCGAAGTTCAAAATTGCGGAGCCCACAGCCATAGAGCATGGCAAGTACCAATCGGTGCTTGAGCAGTCTTGGAGTGCGAAGCAGTTTTTTTACCTCCCTTTGGTTTAATACCACGGGGAGCTTCTTGGGGCGTTCAATAGAAGGAAGTATGACCCGCATTTCTTTCATCCCAAAGATGCGATAAGCATAGCGAAGCCCATAAACAGTGTGCTTGAAAAAACTATCTGAGGGGGTCTTATGTTGTGACTTTAAAACGTGTAGATAATCTAAGATCTGTTCCTCATCGAGCTCAAGCGGACTACAGTTAAAATGGAGTGCGATGTGCGCCAGACAGCGAGCATAGTTGGTAAGTGTGCTCTGGCTTTTACCAGCGAGCTCAACGGAGCGCTTGAGTTTGTGGTAGAGTATTGCAAACTCTGGAACGGAAATAATGGCTCTTTCAATGAGAGTGTCATTTTTTTTTCATAATATTGAGTATTAGATTAAACCTTGATCCTAAAGGTAGTGAATCGTGATGTAACTGTCTCGTGAAGCTACCTTTAGGTTTAGTTCAACAATGGCTATAAGTAATTGCTTGTTCTCGTCTACTTCTGAAAATCCTCGCGGATTTTCAGTTTGGTGTGTACTTGCAAGGTTAAGTGCTAACCCACGCAACTACTCATAGCCGAGACCGTTGTGCCCAATTTAAGAAACAGAAAACTATAGACTATGCCATTTCAAACAGGAGCAGCAATGGTTGGAGGAAATTTAGACGATGAAATCCAACAAAAAATAAATAAAATCTTAAGCCTTTTAGATAAAGAAATAAGAGAACAATCAAGAACAAAAGGTATTAAACCCAAATTTGTAAAGCTCTTACATCCATTAAATTATGCTGTCATTGCTACAACAAATGAAATTCATATAGTAGCAACGAATCAGAATGTAGGCGGAATGCCAAACATACAATTCATAGATTTACAAGACAAGCCTTTAAACTTGCAAACTGCGATATATTTAGCAGAAAGAGATTTAATGTATATAAATCCTTTTGGCTTTTCTTTTCCAAAACAGTTTTTAGAATTATCAGAACCAGAGAAAGAGCAAAAGGCTAAAGAAATTACAGAAAAATATCTAGAAGACGAAATACTAACAATCGAAAAATTAAACAGAATGGTTAGAATAAACCCAATTTTTCAAGGGAGAGATTTTATGATAAACGATAAGTTAGTTTTTATGTTATCGCCTTTTAGTGAACCATATAATACAATTTATGATGACCATATTAAACCAACAGTTGAGAAAATAGACAGTTTAAAATGTTTTAGAGCAGACAACATATATGATAATAAACCTATAATCGAAGATATTTGGAAAAGCATCAATGAAGCTTCAATCATTATATCAGAATTGACAGGTAGAAATCCAAATGTTTTTTATGAAACTGGAATTGCTCATACAGTTGGTAAAGAAGTAATTTTAATTACACAAAATATTGACGATGTTCCATTCGATTTACGTCATTTAAGATGTATAGTTTATGAGTATACACCACGTGGAATAGAACTGCTTGAAACTAATTTATCGAATACTATAGAAAGTATTAGAAAAAGAATAAATAAATAAAAACTGGGCACAATAACTAAGCATTCGTGTGGTCGGTACGACCCAACATGAATGCCGTGTTGACTGAACCGGTGTTTGTCGGTTCGCCCTTATGGGGAATGGTCTGTTTTGGATTGGATTTTTAGGAGTTGTGTTTTTTCTGTTTTGGGAGTTTTGGCCTCCCTTTCTTTGGAATATTAAAAGAATATGGCAGATTTAGGACTTACTTTTCCTTGTTCATTACTGCTTTGATGTGTTTTCTTCAGTTTTGGCCATAGCAGTCCCGTTACGTCGGTTTTGCGTTTTTTTCATATTGGTCTGTTTAGGTGTTTCTCGATCTCTTCGCGCCAACCATTCGGTGGTCCACGAGCGGGGAAGGTTGCAATGGTAACCAGGTTTCCTTTTTTACAGCTGGGACACTTGCGGTGCTTTAAAAGTACTTTTTCCGCTAGTTCTGGCCTGCCCAGATCTTTTTGTAGTTCTGGGATTATGGTTCTTTTATAATAGCTGCTCAAGATACCATAGTGCCGATGCGGGTAAACCCTTTGGGCAGGATATGCAATGAAAAACGCCTGATGAACTCGGCATCGGATAGTGCAAGTACCGACTTCTTACCCCCTTGGCGATAATCCTTTACCATAAACCGTACGTTTCCACTTTCAAGACTTTTTATACGATGGTTGCTTATCGCAATTTTATGGGTATAGCGCCCTAGATATTCCACTACCTGTGAAGGCCCAAAGAATGGGCGTTTGCAATAGACCACCCACTGGTTCTTGAACAGGCTTTCGTAAAATGAAGCGGGTTGTGATTTTCCAAGCTCTTTGCGCAGCCCAGCAACAAACCGAGCCCTAAAAACTATGCTCATCGCCTTTACCGGAAACAGGTACTTTCCCTTGCTCTTGGTGTTCTTCCATTTGCCAGTCTTGGTAATCCCACCTCCCGGGACAATGCAGTGCAGGTGTGGGTGCAACGAGAGGTTCTGCCCCCAAGTGTGCAGTATAGCGACCATTCCCATCCTGCCACCCAAGAACTTGGGATTAGCGCCAAAATCCTTAACGATGCCCCAGGCCGTTGTGAACAAAAGGTTGTACACCAATTTTGGCTCGTACAGAGATAACCTGTTCAGCTCACAGGGCAGGGTAAAGACCACGTGGAAGTAAGAAACCTTTAATAAATCTGCCTCCCTTGCCTGGATCCATGCTTCCTTCTTGTGTCCCTGGCACTTGGGGCAATGACGGTTACGGCAACTGTTGTAGCTAAGATGGAGCTTATAACAGGCAGGATTATTACAACAATCAATGTGGCCGCCAAGGGCCGCGGTGCGGCACTTGCGCAGGGCATGCAGGGTGCGGACTTGCCAACTGTTGGCACAATGATTGGCAAGGTGCTCCCTGTTGCGCTCCAATACGTGCGCTACTTCATGATCGGGACAGCACATCCCTATTGACCATAAAGCCTATCCAGCGGACTGAACGGCTTTTGCCTACCTGATTGTGCCACATGGAGGTAGATAAGAGTGGTCTGAATATCTGCGTGTCCCAAGAGGTCCTTCACGCTCATAATGTCCAGACCCATTTCCAAAAGATGGGTGGCATAGCTATGGCGCAGGATATGGGCGGTAATCTCCTTTGTAATACCGCTTTGCTTGCGGGCCTCACGCACGATCCACTGTATCCCTTGCGAGGAAAGCTGCGCCGGACTGCCTGTTCTATCATTGCCGGTAAAGCACCAAGTGACCGGATTCTCTGCCTGTAGGTACTTCTTAAGGCCACGGATCTGTATCTCGGATAAGGGAACATAGCGATCCTTGCGCCCCTTGCCCTGGCGCACGTGCAGCAACTTCCTGTCAAAATCTAGATCCCTGCGTTGTAGGTTGCGAAGTTCAAAATTGCGGAGCCCACAGCCATAGAGCATGGCAAGTACCAATCGGTGCTTGAGCAGTCTTGGAGTGCGAAGCAGTTTTTTTACCTCCCTTTGGTTTAATACCACGGGGAGCTTCTTGGGGCGTTCAATAGAAGGAAGTATGACCCGCATTTCTTTCATCCCAAAGACACGATAAGCATAGCGAAGCCCATAAACGTGTGCTTGAAAAAACTATCTGAGGGGGTCTTATGTTGTGACTTTAAAACGTGTAGATAATCAGATCTGTTCCTCATCGAGCTCAAGTGGACTACAGTTAAAATGGAGTGCGATGTGCGCCAGACAGCGGCATAGTTGGTAAGTGTGCTCTGGCTTTTGCCAGCGAGCTCAACGGAGCGCTTGAGTTTGTGGTAGAGTATTGCAAACTCTGGAACGGAAATAATGGCTCTTTCAATGAGAGTGTCATTTTTTTTTCATAATATTGAGTATTAGATTAAACCTTGATCCTAAAGGTAGTGAATCGTGATGTAACTGTCTCGTGAAGCTACCTTTAGGTTTAGTTCAACAAAGTGTATAGCTCATTGCGGCTGAATTCCTAATCGGAATTCATTGCAATTTGCTATCTTTCGGTCACGCCGGAAAATCCTCGCGGATTTCCCGCAACGAGCCATACACAAGACCGTTAGCTGCAACCTCCAACAAACTTACTTCAAAATTTAACAATCTGAATTTCAGTTTTTTAAGAAATAATTACCACAGAAAATAAAAATAATTACACTTTTTATTAACTCTCTGCTATATTTTATGTATATTTGCATTAATAAATAGTTCTTTGAAAAGATGTTTTGAAGTCGAATTGCTAAATGGAGTTCACTTGACAGCCTGAAAAGGCAACCCAATTGGGTATTTTAACGGCACACATACCTCGCCCTATATATCAACTGATACATTAGGAGAGAATTATAAATGCAGTTATCTATTGCTTCTTATTTTATGAGGAGCAGGGAATTTTAAGTGAGTGTAAGAGAACATTGTTTACACATTTAGTAACAGGCAAATTTAGGCGAAGGAGCAGGGCCAACAATAATGTTGTCCTGTAACTAAATATTTTTTATTATGTCTAGATTAAAACAAAATCGAAACATTGATAGTTTGATACAAAGTATCGAGACTATTAGAAAGAGCCAGTGTTCTCTTTCGGAGGAAGACGTAAAAGTCTTAAATGAAGCATTAGAAATTCTAGTGGTGCTTAAAAGAAAAAAGGGTAGAACGAACGAGCAAGTCCTAACGGAAATTGTGAAAGTCGTTGAATTATTATCTAAATTTTTCCTTTAAAAACAGAAGCTATGAACGCACAATGTAAATCAACAATCCGAACACTCCTTAATTTTTTACAATAAAAAAATGGATTTAGGTATAACTATAAAAAATATTAGAAAGCAAAAAAAGCAAACTCAATCCGAGTTTGCTGCTTCTTGCGGTATAACTCAAACTTACCTCTCTCAAATAGAGAGTAATCAGAGAGAGCCAAATCTTTCAACTTTGAAATTAATAAGTAATGGACTTAATGTACCATTGCCAATTTTATTTTTCTTGTCGTTAGACAAAGAAGATGTTCAACAAAACAAGAGAGAAGCTTTTGAAATTATTAGTCCTTCAGTAAAATCTCTTGTCAATGAATTCTTTGCAGTTTAAAAAAAATGAATTCAAAAAACTATGTGCTATTATTGGTTATAAGCCTTCGATAGTTTCAGAAGTAATTGCGAATATTGACAAGTACTACTACGAAAAGATTGAAGTCAAAAAGGATAAAAAAACTGGAGAAGTTAAAAAGTATAAGGATGGAACTGTCAAGAAAAGAACAATCCATCCTTCTACTAAAGAATTAAAAGCAATTCAAAAATCTATTAAAAAGAATATTCTTGCACCTATTCAACTTCCGAATGAAATACACGGTGGAGTAAAAAAGAGAAGCAACATTACAAACGCTAAACCGCATAAGGGTAATAAGTACATATTTACAACAGACCTACAGGATTTTTATCCAAATATTAGTCACAGCTATGTACACAAAACTTATTTAAGTCTTGGATTTTCAAATCACTTCTCTAATTCATTAACAAAACTTACAACTTGGAAATTTGCCCTTCCACAAGGGACTCCAACGAGTACACATATTTCTAATTTGGTTTTCCTTCAAACAGACCTTGAATTAATACAATTATGTAATGCTAATAACATTACATATACAAGATACGTGGACGACCTGACATTTTCATCTCCTATTGATTTTAAACATCTCCTCAACGATATTCTAGACATCGTTAGGAATAATAATTTCAATTTGAGCTATCGTAAAACTAAATATAAAGGAAATCAAACAGTAACAGGAATTAATATTTTCCTTAATAAAATAGAAGCTCCGGAACATATTATAGAAAAGTCGAAAATTGAGTTGGAAACTAATGCTGAACAGAAACCATATTCAATCTATTTGAATAATATTTCGAAAGAAAATAAGAAAAAAGGCAGCAGCTAACAATGTATAAAAAAAATAGGGCAAAAAGCGTTTAATCGAAAGGTCTGTGAGTGTTTGCCAAGTCACCAAATTTTTAAATTTGGTATAATTTAAAGAGAAAAGATAATTAACAAAATTTAAAAATTCGGCTTTAGCTTAATCCGAAAAGTAACGCATACTACTGCCCTACTTTTCTTATACTAGACCGTTCTCTGCAAGCTGAATCCATCCGCACAAACAGCACATTTGGTTTTTGCCAACACATAAACCAAGCTTAAAAAACCAAAAGAGCTGTTCTTTCAAAAACAAAAATGTATACTATATATTGTTTTTTATAGTATTTATTTTATATTTGTAATTATATTTAATTATTTATATGAAATAATGGATAATTCTGAACTAAAAAAAGATAGATTTAAACGAGTTGCATCTCGCAGAGTAGATAATATCCTTAAAGGAATTAGAAGTCTCTCTAAATGTTCAAATACCAATAATTACGAGTATAACGAGGACGACTTGAACAAAATGTTACGAGCTATCAGAGATGAAATTAGAACAATGGAAACTATTTACAAGAAGAACCTAAGTAAAAACAATGACACCTTTAATTTCTAGATAATATGAAATGGAATTTTAACAAATTAAGGCTTGGAGACGAAAAACAAGGAATTAGAGATGGTGATATGTCTGATTTCAGTAAAACACACTATAAGTCTGTCGTGCGAGAAAGCATACAAAATTCACTTGACGCAAGAAATGATTATAGCAAACCCGTTATTGTTGATTTTTCATTTCATTCATTTGAGAAAAATTTTTTAGAGAATTTCTCTAATATAGAAGATAGGATTAGGAATTGTTTGGAGTACGCAAATAATCCTGACGACAAAGAATTTTTATCTACAATGATTTCAAGTTTTGAAAGTGTTGACAGGTATGAGTGTATGGAAATATCTGATTACAACACTTTAGGTATGGATATGGAGTATTCTTATGATTCATTTGCAAATTCCAGAAACATTTCAAGTAAATTTTCAAAAGGTTCTGCTGGTTCAAAAGGAATGGGTAAAGCTGTTTACTTCGCTTCATCCTACTTACAATCAATTGTAGTCTCGACTAAATCCTCAAGTGAAACAGCTATTTTTCAAGGCATAAGTAAGATTGCTACCCATAATTTTGATGAGTTAGAATATTCACATAAAGGATTTTATGGAAATGGTATGGAAGCAATACAAAATGAGGATGAAATACCTGAAAATTTCAAAAGAGCAGAAATTGGAACATCAATTTATATTATAGGATTAAAGCCTGACCAAAATAGAATTGAAGAAATGACCAAAGAATTACTTGCAAATTTTTGGTTAGCTATATATGAAAGTGACCTTATAGTCAAAATTGATGGGAAGGAATTCAATAATGAAACTCTTCAAAATGAAATAACTCAACGTTATGCAGAATTAGACGAATCTGGTCAGTATAATAAGTTTCCAAATCCGAGACCTTATTTTGAAACTTACAAAGGCATTCAAAACACAAATAAAGAATATTCTGATAGAATAGATATTTTAGGTCAAGTTCGTTTGATACTTGGTAGAAATAATAATTATCCTGGAAGAATAGCTTTTTATAGAAAATCCAAAATGCTTATTTACAAGGACTCTTCTTACATCTACAAAGGTTATTGTGGACTATTTATATGTGATGACGATGAAGGTAATGAAATTCTTAAGAAACTAGAAAACGCCAAGCACAATGAATGGAACTCTGGTAATTGGGATAACCCAATGGCAAATCAAGCAATTAGGTCTTATCGAAATTTTGTACAAAAATGTGTGAACGATTTTACAGAGATTGAACAAGGTTTAGATATTTCTATTCCCGAGTTGGACCGGCTATTGGGTATAATGGAAACAGGGAAAGGTGTTGGTGGAACAGTTCTAGATAATGGCAGAATTAAAACGAAAGAAAAACCAAAGCCTATAAAACAAAAATCAATTCCAACCGATAGGATTCCCAAAAATTTTAATTGGCTACGATGCAAGGTTGAACCATTAAGTAACTCTTTCGAATATAAAGTTTCCATAAACTCTAAAGTTAAAGACAATAACGTAAGTTTTGAGGTACTAGTTGGTTCAGATGACAAAAAAGGTAAAAACAAAGTAGACCTACTTTCTATATCTGAAGGGTCTTTTAAGAACAACGTTATAACCTTGAATCTAAAAAAAGGGTTAAACGAGCTGTCGATGGTTTTAAAGGATAATTTAAAACACACAATCAGATTAAAGGAATATAATAGTTAGAGCATATGAAAATAAGTGGTTACAAATTTGGTCATCCTGTTTTTGGTCTTGAAGACTACTACGACTTTAGACCTGACATAAATATTGAACAAAAAGTTGAAAACGAAGATTTAGTTATTTCATCTTCACGTTTTGATTTAGGCGATAATCAAAAGCTTCGAGAACTAATTGAAAATGAAGATGCTCACATAGTGACTGAAGTTTTCTGCTCTTACACAATGTATAGAAAAAGTTTCAATTCAAAGGACGGAATTAATGTCCGTATTCCATTAAAAAACTTAAAAAATAGGCTTGAAATACTCTATTTCATAATTGCGAATAAAGACATTGAAAAATATTCTAACGATGCAATTAAACCAAGTCTGCGTAAGCAAAACTTTTATATTGAAAAAGGTGATATACTCGGAATGCTTGGAGAAGAAATAGTAACATTAGATGTTTCTACTTCAATGGATAGTATTGTAAAAATTAGAAAAAGTGACAATAATGAGACACCAACTTTCTACTGGAACGAATCTAGTATTATTATCAATTTGCCAAATTCATCATTCACAAAATTAAATAAGTTTAAGGCAAGTTTAGATTATCAAAAAATACTGGTTTCTTCAATTTTGCAATCTGCTCTAATTCACGCTTGTTACAAATTAAAGATAGATGGTCAGTATTCAGAAAAAAATTGGCACAAAGCTTTACTTATAAATTGGCAGAAATACAACAAGCAAAGTGAATCACCTTCCGAAGAAGAAATACCTGAATTTGTTGAATATATGCTAAAAAAACCATTCAGACTTTTAATTGATACCATTGAAGAAGTTGACGATAAAATTAGAAATACTCAAGCTTAAACTATGAATTACAAAATATTTAAACCTAGCTTAGTTGGCGAGTTTCTTGACAAGTTATTACAAGAGGATGCTGATTTCATAAAACTTTATGAAAACCAAGAGGAATTTTTATACGATTTCAAGGAAACTGACATAATTGAATCTAATATTCCAATAATAAATGAAACATTAGGCGAAGATATGTTAGATATTTTTAGTTCCAATCAAGCTGATAGTCAGAAAGCAGATTTTGAATGTGCAAAGCTTCTATACGAAAACTTAGATTTATCACCTTCGCAGGCAGGTAATGCCGATTTTTGGAATTATCTGCATCATTTTGATATGTATAAATATATTCATAGGAGATGGAAGAATCAAGGTAACATTATAACTCATATTAAACGTCATTGGTTATTAAATCTCACATCTCAAAAGCATCTTATAAACTTCCCTTTAACTACATTATGGTGGTCTATACATTTAACAATTGATGATTCAAGAGAGGATAAATACGAATTGAGCAAAATTTATTTCAGCAATAACAGATTTAGAACGGTGAGTCTCGGTGGTATGTCTTTTGTGAGACATAAACCAGCTATTCTAAGTGTTTTGAACTTTATGCACAATTATCGCTCAGAGCTTACTAAAAAGATTAACTACACAGATTTAGGTGATGAAATTTCCAAATTCATAAATCTATTAGGAGGAACAAAACCATTATCTTATTTTGAAGAGGAGTGGTTTACAGCCAAGTTAATGGAAAGGTTCAAAATCGGAATTGAGAGTGAAACAAATGAAAAAGAATTTGAACAACTCGTAAGTGATATTAAGAAAAGTGAAAATGAAAAAGTGCTTTGTTATTTCTGCCTAAACAATTCGGGAAATCCTAATTATATGGTCTCTGATACAAAAAGAGAGGATTTTGATTTTTGCATTGAAATAAATGGTGCAAATCGGAATGGATATCTAATACATTTTTATGAAGAAGGAAAAATCAAAAAATCTAAAATAGATTCTTCACTTCTAGATAGAAATCGAAATCAAATGTATTCAAACGGAAAATGCAATAACCTAAACCTAGTAGGCATAAAAATTATTAGTAATAACGTGTTGTTCGGAATTGCTTATACCAAGAATGGCATTACAAAATTTAAAGCTATGGACGAATCCGACACATCGCTATTTAGAGAAGACAACAACAGCTTACACCAAGAAGGAAAGAAAATTTTATATGCAAAAAATTATGAGAAAATAAAGTATAAGCTATTACCCTATTCTATAAAAAAAGACCTAGGAACACTAGTTCAAGGACCTTTAGGCAAGGGAGCTGATATAACCAATAATTACCATTCCCCAAAGTGGTCTATTTTAAAAGAATTTTGGCCAGAATTGTTTCAAAGAGAACAACAAGCAATAAATTTTGGGGAATTGCCGAGTTAAAGCCATACACATTTGCAATTCGCTGAAGCCAAGCAAAAGCCCAAAATTGCAAAAGAGTATGGCTTTGCCAACGCTGATTGACAATAGGAATGAAAAAAGCCAGCAGAGAACAATGTGTATAAGTAATAGCGGTTTAAGTGATAGAACAAAAGGAAAAACATAAAACAAAGGTCAGTACAAAACCGAAAGGTTTGTGAGTAGAAATCCGCTACTACTCATACACGAGAACGTTGTGCCCAATGGTTGAAAATCCGAGCTGAAGAGATTAAGTCATTGGCTGACAGTAATGGAGAATTTCAGCAAAATAGCCAATTTATTGATTGACAATCTATTTCACGATTGAGGTTTTGCCTTGGTTTGACTGTCATCCGCCGACTTAAAATATTTTTTTTGGCTTGACTCTCAACGATTGAATGGAAAACGGGCTGAATTTAAGCTTCACTGAAAACTGAAATTTAGCAAAGCGGGTTTGAATAAAAGGGTTGAATTGAAATTCTGAATGCAATGAATGTTTTCGGTTTTTTGGGGTGTCGAACGACGAGGAAAGTATCTTGATTAATTTATCCGAAAACCGAATTTTAATGTGCTAATTTCAATCTGAATATTCTTAAGATTAACCCGTTCGGAGAATTGAATTACATACTTAAATCAGCCCTTGAAAGAGTTGGATTAAAGAATTCCTCGGCTGGAAAAAAATATTAGAGCGACCACGAAATCCTTGCGCTGAATATATTGGATAGAATCTGAATTTACGGTGGCAGGTTTTGCGTAGTCTTTGAATTTATCGACAAATGTTCAATCGCTCGTATTTATTGACGAAGAAAAGAAACCACAGGGCACAACAAAGGGTGTAAAAAATGCTGGTTTCTAGGCTGTAATCGGTAACTTTTCGTTCCAATTTAGCTTTTTACTGTGGGATAATGACGATGTTCCAATCTCCAGCACTTTCCACACCCTCAGCCGTTGTGCAACATTTACGAAAAAACTTACATTAGAACAAAAAATAAACTGAATGAAAAGAATATTATTTACAATCGCTTTGTGCGGAATGACTTTAATCGCTAAATCTCAAACCGCAAGTGTGGAAAAATCTACTTATGGAATTCAAACTGGATTTTTAGGAATTTGGGCTCATAACGAATCTAAATTGACTAATTCCATAGCGTTACGAACTGAAATTGGATTTGATAGCGGAATTTGGGGTGGAGATTTCTACGATGGAACTGGATTTTTAATGACACCTGTTATCACTCTCGAACCACGACTTTACTACAACCTGAATAAAAGAGTGAAAAAGTCACGTAGGATTGACGGAAATAGCGGTAATTTTATTTCATTGAAAACGAGTTATCATCCTGATTGGTTTGTTATTTCTAATACTGATAATGTTAGTGTAATAAGTGATATTTCGATTGTACCAACTTGGGGAATAAGAAGAAACATCGGAAAACATTTTACGTACGAAACTGGCATCGGAATTGGATATCGCTACATATTTGCGAAACAAGCTGGATTTTCAGAAAACGAAGGCGAAGCAACTGCGAATTTACATTTAAGAATAGGATATAGATTTTAGACCGAATAAAAAACGTTGCACAATAACTAAGCATTCGTGTGGTCGGTACGACCCAACATGAATGCCGTGTTGACTGAACCGGTGTTTGTCGGTTCGCCCTTATGGGGAATGGTCTGTTTTGGATTGGATTTTTAGGAGTTGGTTTTTCTAAAATTTGATGCACCAATTTATTGAGAATGATCCGATTTTTCGTACTAGTTGATTATTGCTTGATTGGCTTTATCTCTTATAAGATCTTTGCTTATTTTTAAAGCAAATTCATCTACTTTCTTCCATGACGTATACTCTATAGCTTTATTGGTTTTTGTAGGGCCTTTTGTTAATTTCATAATGAATTTAATCATTAATTTATCTAAAAAAGAGTATGCGCTATAGTCTAATTTACCAGCAAATACTTCTGTGTAATCTGGATTCCAACTCGTGTTTTTAATAAATTTTATAAAATACGGATTGGTGTTTGGTGAATTTTTATCCGCTTTTCTAGCGACTAGATTTACTGAGAAAAAAGCCGTTTTAATGTTTTTAAAATAGGGTTTATTTTCTTTAACAAACTTATATACTTGCTCATTATGTTTACCGTACCTCACACTAGCTCCAATTATTAAGGTGTGAAATTTTGACAAATCGGCGTTAAAATTTTCGATTGGAAACCACGTTGTCTCTATTTGTTTATCGTTAAAGGATTTGTATAATCGTTCACAGATTTTTTTTGTTTGTCCATCTACAGAAGAATAAATAATTCCAACGTTTTGTTGCATGTTTTTGTTCGTTATTTTAAGGTATTTAATAATTTTTTTAAGTATTCTTACAACTTCATAAGATGAATATCTTACTTCATGTATAAAACTTAAATAAACTACATTTAATTTTTTAACAAGGTGTCTGGGAAATTCGCTTTAAACTTTTTTAATCGAGGTATAGACACATTTTTTATATAGGAATTATTTGGGTTACGTTTTTCGTAATCTTGATGATAGTCTTCAGCTATCCAAAATTTTTGAAAAGGGTAGACCTCTGCGGCAATAGTAACATTAAGTTTTTTAGCTAACGTATTCTTTTTGTTTATAATAATTTGTTTTTGAGATTCATTTTGATAAAAAATTATTGACCGGTATTGCGAGCCGTGATCTGGCCCCTGTCCGTTTACCTGGCTAATATTTTGAGAAGCGAAATACACGTCTACTAAGGTTTCAAAACTCACTATTTTTGGGTCGTAAATAACTTCAACAGCCTCTGCATGGCCAGTAGTACCCGTATTACTAGATTGGTATGTTGGGTTTTTTGTATATCCTCCTGCATATCCCGAAACAGCCTCATGAACGCCCTTTACACTCTCATAAATGGCCTCAACGCACCAAAAGCATCCGCTGGCAAAATAAGCACGTGCTTTACCATTTTTAATTGGAACTTCTATAGGTTCTGCATTAATTATAGCTTGTTGTTTTTTGTTGATTTGTGCCGAATTCTGACAGCTAAAAAATAAGCTAATAATAGCTAAGCACGTTAATTTTTTCATGGTTGTAATTTATTTGCTTTTTAAAATAGTTTTATAAAAATACAAAACCTTATTTGTAAGGGTTTTAAAATTAACATAATGTTTATGTTGTTGGGATATCGAGGAGGTGGCTCAATAACATAAGTGAATGTAACCCATAGCATTTTACAAGAAGAGTAAACCTGTTAAAATCTGCTTCTTGTGGGTTAAAGATTACAAATTATTTTGTCTTTATCATCTTTTAGTTGATTGTCCTGCCGCTCAAAACGATTTCAACTAATACTCGAATCGACCATAGAGGGATAAAACCACTTATAGGGCATAAAAAAAACCTTCGAAAGGAAGGTTTTTAGAATATAGGTTTAGAATGGAACTAAAGTTTTGAGAACATTTTTTCCATTTTTGCTTTTTGCTCTTCTGCTAAAGCTGTATCAACTAAAATTCGTCCACTATGCTCGTCTGTAATCACTCTTTTACGAGAAGCGATCTCCACTTGAACTTGCGGTGGAATTGTGAAGAACGATCCTCCTGAGGCACCTCTTTCAATAGGCACAACAGCTAAACCGTTTTTAACATTTTTGCGAATTCTATTATATGCAGCAACTAATCGGGCTTCGATTTGTTTTTTGTAGTCTTCTGATTTTGAAATTAAAGCTTGTTCTTCTTTTTCAGTTTCTGCTAAGATAGCATCTAATTCATCTTTCTTGTGTTTTAGATGACTTTCACGCTGTTTAACACGCTCTTTAGTTTCTGCAATAACTTGCTTTTTCTGCTCTATTTGAACTTTAAATTCTTTTATATGTTTTTCTGCTAATTCAATTTCTAACTCTTGGAATTCGATTTCCTTACTAAGCGAATTAAACTCTCTGTTATTTCTAACATTTTGTTGCTGCTCAGTATATTTTTTGATTAAAGCTTTAGATTCTTCAATAAGATTTTTCTTAGCGGTAATGTCGTTATTTATTACCTCTAAACTAGCAACTAGTTTATCTAATCTAATGTTTAGTCCAGCAACTTCATCTTCTAAATCACGAACTTCTAATGGAAGTTCTCCACGAACGTTTCTTATTTCGTCTATACGAGAATCGATGAGTTGTAAATCGTATAGAGCTCTCAAGCGATCTTCTACAGTTATTTCTTTCTTTTTAGCCATACATTAAAAATACTTAACAGGATTGGTGTTTGTGTTTGATAAAACGATTGCAAAATTAGTGATTTTTTTTGTAAGATATGCTACTAAAAGATTTTTTGTGTATTGTTCGCTTTCATAATGTCCTATATCTGCCAAAATTATGTTATTTTCTGCCATAAAAAAATCGTGGTATTTTAAATCGGCTGTCACAAAGGCATCAGCACCAGCGGCTTGTGCTGCTTGAATTGCAAAACTTCCAGATCCACCCAAAACAGCTACTTTTTTAATAGACTTGTTTATTAATGCGGAGTGCCGAATACATTCGGTATTCATTTTAGCTTTTAAATGTTCTAAAAAACACGGGCCATCCATGGGGTTTTCTAATTCACCAAGCATCCCCATACCAATATGTTGGTTTTTATTTTCTAAAGTTGTTATTTCGTAAGCAACTTCTTCGTAACTGTGCGTCTTAAAAAGGGTTTTAAGTATTTTAGATTCTAAATGTTTGGCATAGGTGATGGTTATTTTGGTCTCGGCTTCGGTGTGTAATATTTCTTTTTCACCAACGACAGGATTAGAGTTCGCGTTCCCTTTAAAAGTGCCAAAGCCATCTACATTAAAACTACAATTGTCGTAATTGCCAATATTCCCAGCACCAGCATTAAACAAAGCGGTTCTTAATTGTTGGGCTTCTTGTTTTGGCACGTAAGTGGTTAACTTTTTTATAGTGTTGCTTTGGGGTATTAAAACTCGTTTGTTAACGAGTTTTAATTGGTCGCAAATCATATGGTTTACGCCTTGCCAAGCATTATCTAAAGCAGTGTGTATGGCGTAAATGGCAATGTCGTTTTTTATAGCTTTTAATACCACGCGCTCCACATAATTCTTGCCTGTGATTTTTTTTAGGCCCTTAAAAATAATAGGGTGGAAGCTCACAATAAGATTACATTTTTTATCTATAGCCTCGTCTACAACGGTTTCGAGTGTGTCTAAAGTGACTAAAACTCCAGTGATTTTTGCGTTTTTATCGCCTACAAGCAGGCCTACGTTATCAAAATCTTCAGCGTAAGCCAAAGGTGCAAGTGCTTCTAAATGATTTATAACGTCTTGAACTATCATATTTATTTTATGGTATTGATTTAAAACAAATATAAATATTATATTTTCGTGGCTGTGAAGCTAATTAGAAAAATATTATTCCCAGTTGTCCCAATTTACTACGTGGTAACTTGGTTGCGAAATAAATTGTATGATCTGGGAATTAAAAAATCCGTTTCATACGATTTCCCTGTGATATGTGTTGGTAATTTAAGCGTTGGTGGCACCGGTAAAACACCAATGATTGAATATTTAATTAACTTGCTTAAAGATGATTTTAAAGTGGCCACTTTAAGTAGGGGGTATAAGCGAAAAACTTCTGGATTTCAGTTGGCCGGTGGGTTATCGGATGCTGACACTCTTGGAGATGAGCCTTTTCAATTTTACAATAAATTTAAAAATGATATTTTGGTGGCTGTTGATTCTGATAGAAATAACGGTATTAGAAACCTTAGAAATTTAGAGGGTAAGCCTAATGTTATTTTACTCGACGACGCTTTTCAACATCGCAAGGTTAAAGCGCGTTTCAATATATTATTAACAACTTACAGCAGTATTTATACTGACGACATGGTTTTGCCTACTGGTAATTTAAGAGAACCCAAAAGTGGTGCAAAACGTGCCGATGTTATTGTGGTGACAAAATGCCCTTATAATTTAGAAGTAAACACTCAAAACGAAATTATAAAGAAGATTAAACCTGAAAATGATCAGCACGTATTCTTTAGCCATATTACTTATTCTAATGCGGTGTTTTCTAGTAATACCTCAATAGAATTAAAAACTTTGCCAAATTTTACTTTAGTTACCGGAATTGCAAATGCAAAGCCTTTAGTTGATTTTTTAGCGACTTATAATTTAAATTTTAATCATTTGAATTATAGTGATCATCATGACTTCTCGCAGCAAGATATTCTTGAATTGCAAAAGCATGAATTAATTATTACTACCGAAAAAGACTATATGCGCTTGAAAAAATACGACATTTTAAGACCAAAGTTATACTATTTGCCCATAACAATTGGTTTAAATGATACTCAGGTGTTTAATAAGTTAATTAAAGATGTGGTTACACCAATTTAGTGTTGCTGTTCTGTAAAGCTAAAGCGTTATAAAGCTTTTTTTCGAATTCTTCTTGCTTGAAGGGTTTGGGTATAATATCTGTAAAACCCGCATTTTTAAATTCAACCATTCTATCTTCTATAGTTACGGCTGTTAATGCAATAATAATGATATCGTTATTAAATTCTCTAATTAATTTGGTGGCTTCGATACCGCTTATACCTGGCATATGAATATCCATTAAAACAACTTTATAATGGTTTGTTTTTACTAGTTTCACGGCTTCCTTACCATTGTCAATTACATCACAGTCCAGATTCAATTTGCTTAAAATCTTCTTGGTAATCATTTGGTTTATTTTGTTGTCTTCAACAATTAAAATTTTTACACCAGTAAGATCTAGCTTTTCGACATCTTTGCTAAAATAAGTGGGTGCTTTTTCTGGAACCTCCATTTTGGTTGTATATTCCATTGGTATTTCACAATAAAAAATGGTGCCTTTGCCTAACTCACTTTTTAAATAAATTTTACCTTTTAAAAGATTTACTAGGCCTTTTACTATATAAAGCCCTAAGCCTGTACCGCCGTACATTCTATTAATTTGTACAGAACCTTGTGCAAAGCTATCAAACAAATTATTTTGCTTTTCTTGGCTAATACCAATACCATTATCTTCTATTTCAAATCGCAAGGTACAGGTGGTATCGTTTTGGTTAATTTTATAAACTCTAATCCAGATATCCCCATTTTTTGTAAATTTAATGGCGTTACCTATTAAATTTATGAGTATTTGAGATAATTTTAATTGATCTGCTATAAAATTTTCAGATAATTTCGAGTCGTATTCGAGATGAATTTGACTGTTGTTCTCTAAAGCGGAATTGTTTAAAGCTAAAATAATGTTGTTTATTTTATCTTTTAAATTAAAAACTTCTTTCTCAAACTCAACTTTATTGGCTTCAATTTTATTAATTTGAAGAATATCATTAATAAAGGTAAGCAAGTAATCGCCTGAAAACTTGAGTGATTTTAAATGCGGAATTTGCTCTGGTTTTGGATTCTCTTCTAAAAGCAGATTACTTAAACCTGTTACGGCGTACAGCGGAGTTCTTAATTCGTGAGTTATTGTTGATAAAAAATTAGTTTTTGTTTTAGTCGCTAATTCTGCTTTTTCTTTGGCTGTGACTAATTCTTTGTTTTTTACTTGAAGTACATTATTTGTTTTTATGCGAATGTTGTTGTTTCTATAAAGCGATAGGGTTAGCAAAGAAAGCATAATAATTAAAGCAACACTTAGTATAGATATAAAGGTGTTTAACTCGTTTTTGTTTTCAGCTTTTTTTAACTCTTCAGCCTGCTTTCTGTTTTCTTCTATTTTACTATTAATAAAAGATTCTACCTTTTGGTCGTAATATAGTTTTTCGTGATTTATAGACCTCAACGAATCAGATAGTTTAATATGTTCTTTTAAGTAGGCGTTGGAGGCTTTATAATTACCAATATTATTATTAATTTCACTCAGGTTTAAATAGGCGCCGTTTAAGATACGGGCATAATTATTTTCTTTAGCAATTTTGATACCTTCTTGAGTGAATTCCAGAGCTTTTTTATTATCACCTAAAAGACTGTAAATTTGACCTTGTCTTACTAGCGCATCACTTTTAGTTTTAAAATAACCGTTCTCTCTTGCCAATAAAATGGCTTGCTCGTTGGTTGCTTTAGCTTTTTCTAAATCGTTTAATTTTAAATGTATTTTAACTTCAGAAAGTAAAACTAGCCCTAAACATTCGTTTAAATTTTCGTTTTGGAATATGGACTTAGCGTGGTTGTATTTATCTAAAGCTTTGGAAAATTCTTTGTTTTCAGAATATATATGTCCAAAAATTTTATAAGATTTTCCAAGATTTTCATAATCGGAGATCGATTCTTGTATTTTTATAGCTCTATTAATTGATGTGATAGCACTATCTTCTTGTTGTACAATAAGTTTTAATTTGGCCTTTAGGGCATAGAGGACACCTTCCTTTTTCTTATTGTCTGCATCGACTGCAATTTTTATTGCTTTTATAAGTTGTTGTTTGGCTTCGTAATAATTGTGCTTATTTATATTAAGCTGGGCTTGTTCAATATAATAATCAATATTAGCATCAACAAGTGCGCGGTCTTTTCCGGCCGTTCTTTGTGATGACACAAGGGTAGTAAACAACAAAAAAATTATAAAGATGTATTTTTTCGATATTCTCATCTTTAAGTTTGAAATTATCACTAAATATAAGTATTTTATGTATAAAATTTAATTTTTATCAGATAATTTGCGAATTAAGTCAATTATACGCTGAGAATATCCTGTTTCGTTATCGTACCATCCTATTATTTTAACCATATTACCAATAACCGAGGTCATTTGAGAGTCGAAGATACAAGAGTGTCTGTTTCCAACAATATCTATAGAAACGATGGGGTCTTCAGTGTATTCTATAATGTCTTTATATTGATTTTGTGAAGCCTGTTTAAAAGCGTCGTTTACTTGTTTAATGGTAATTTCTCTTTTTACATTAAATGTAATATCTGTTAGTGATCCATTTATAACAGGAACTCGAATTCCGCAGCCTCCAATGGTTTGGGCAAGTTCTGGAAAAATCTTTGTAAGTGCTTTTGCTGCCCCCGTCGTTGTTGGGACGATAGACTGGGATGCTGCTCGTGCTCTACGCAAATCGCGATGGGGCTGATCGTGTAAACTTTGATCTGTTGTATAAGAATGTACAGTTGTAATATAAGCTTGATTTATACCGCATAATTTATTGATCACATCAATCATTGGAGCCGCATTGTTTGTGGTACATGAAGCGTTAGAGATTATGGTTTCGGTACCATCAAGAATCGTGTCGTTTACACCAATAACAATAGTTTTGATGTCGTCTTCAATTGGGGGAACACTTAAAATTACACGTTTTGCACCGTTAATAATATGGTGTTTTAAATCGTTTCTTGTTTTAAATTTACCAGAGGCTTCAATTACAAAATCAATCTTAAAGGGATTCCAATCGATGTTTTTAGGATGGTTTATATGTAAAAGAGGAATCTCTTTTTTATTTACAATAATACCGTTTTCATTATGAGAAACACTTCCGTTAAAAACTCCATGGACACTGTCATATTTAAGTAAATGACCTAAGGTTTTATTGTCTGCTAAATCGTTTATTACGACAATTTCTATGTTTTTGTGGTCTTGTAAAAGTCTAAAAACACGTCTGCCAATTCTTCCAAATCCATTAATGGCAACTCTAATCATATTTAAAGTATGTGTTTTTGAGCCCTATATGATGAGCGCACTAAAGCACTACTTTCTACATGGCGAAATCCTAATTCTAAACCAATATCTTCAAACTCTTTAAACTCTTCAGGATTGTAAAATTTATTTACAGGGAGATGTTTTTTACTGGGCTGAAGGTATTGACCAATAGTCACAACATCCACATTATGTGCTTTTAAATCGTGAAGGGTCTCAATGACTTCCGCTTTAGTTTCTCCTAAACCTAACATAATACCTGACTTCGTTCTGCGTTGCCCTTGCGATTTTAAATATTTTAATACACCTAAACTTTTTTCGTATTTAGCTTGTATACGCACTGCTCTGGTTAAGCGTTTTACGGTTTCTATATTGTGAGAAACAACTTCTGGAGCGACATCTATAATTCTATCCAAATGGCGCTCTACACCTTGAAAATCTGGAATTAGGGTTTCAAGGGTTATTTCAGGATTCATTCGCCTAACGGCTTTAACGGTTTCTGCCCACATGATACTTCCCATATCTTTTAAGTCGTCTCTATCTACACTGGTTAAAACGGCGTGTTTAATTTTCATTAATTTTATAGAGCGGGCTACTTTTTCTGGTTCGTCCCAATCTACTGTTTCTGGACGTCCTGTTTTAACCCCGCAAAACCCACAAGAGCGTGTGCAAATATTACCTAAAATCATAAAGGTAGCCGTACCTTCTCCCCAGCATTCGCCCATATTCGGACAGCTTCCAGAGGTGCAAATAGTATTTAGTTTGTATTTGTCTACCAAGCCTCTAAGCTCAGTATATTTTTTTCCTGTTGGTAATTTAACGCGTAGCCATTTTGGTTTGGCTTGTCTTTCTGGTAGTATATTTGAAGTCGTATCTGTGTTCATTTAATATAAAATTTCAGAGGGTAAAGATACAAAGTATTCTATTAAATTAGTTTATAAAATATGTAGAAACCCAGGGCTATAGTTTGGGTTAAACCAATGGCCAATATATTTGATTTTATGCTGATGAATATAACCTGTTAAATATGTTCCTTTTTTATAATCGTACTAATCTAAATTCGACAAATGAAAATGCCAACAAAGTTTTGGTTTTCAAGGATATATATGAGGGGTTAATCGTTACTTTTGTTAATTATTTCTGCCAATAATTTTTTGGCTCGCAACAACTTAACTTTTACATTATTTATAGGTTCTTTAAGTTCTGCAGAAATTTCTTTGTAACTCAATTCTTGAAAATATCTTAAGTTTATAACTTCTTGATAATGCGGTTTTAGCTTTTTTATATCACGGAGTAATTTGGCTAAATGTTGCTCTGTAATTAGTTTGTCGGCTGGGGAAGGCGATTCGTCTACAACCTGAAAGGCATCGCCATTATCTCTAGAAATAACCTGAGAAATAGAACGTTTTTTCTTGCGAATCAAATCGATATGTATGTTTTTAGAAATGGCAATTAACCAGGTTTTAAAATTATAGGACTCATCAAAAGTATCAATTTTATCAAAAGCTTTAGAAAAGGTTTGAATGGTGATATCTTCAGCATCATTTTCGTTCTCTACACGTTTTAATTGAAAACCATAAACACTATCCCAAAACCTATCCAATAGATAATTGAATGCTTTTTGGTCGTTTTGTTTAGCTTGTTTTATAGCGTCTTGTATTTTCAAGGTTTAGATTTTGAAGTAAGATTGGTTATAAAGATAGTTAATTGGGTTTTAATATGAAAGAGCTCTAAAGAATAGCACAAAACAGTACGTGCTAATTAAATGCAATTTTAAAAATCAGTTAATTTTACAACATTCCAGACAGAAAGCATATTTTTAAAATTTCGACATCGGTCTTTACCATAGGTTGGATTTTTTGATGTTAAACAGAAAATTGGTTTCATATAATATGCCAAATAACTGAAAGCGAAATTACAACAATACAGATGTTGTATAAAGTTGAGATTAACCGTAAATAACTAAGAGTGTTGAGCGTCGTTACAGTTTTTGTATTGATCTGGTGTTTTGCCACAAAAACCACAAGACTCTCCTTCTTTGTTTAGCATGGGGTTCTGACTGGCACAGGTTCCAGCAAACTTACCATCTTTTTTTGCCCAAATTTTTATAGCAATTCCAGCAACTCCAAGACCAAGTATAATTAAAGTTATTAAAAGTAGTTTCATTTCGAAAATTTAAGTTATACAAAGATAATGCTTTTAACTTTAGTTTTAAAAGCGTTTAACACATCGAATATTTCTAAATACACCTATAATGCTCTTTATTATACCAATTTAGTTTTGAAATGTCGTATTATTAATTTGAATTATTTTTTGTTCAGATGATATAGAAATCGCAGATTCACGAACTCATTATTTTACTATAATATGGGCGTGAGCTAAAATCAAAGCATAGCCTGAGTTATGGTTTTATTTTATACCGAAATATGGGCGAAAAAGAACTGCGAAGCACATCACGAACACCTATTTATAACATAGAAAAATGTGAGTAAACGAATTATATGTGGCATGACATGGCTAATTTGGTATAAGCCCATATATAAAAGCAAAAAACGTTGTTTTAGTATTTTCTAAAACAACGTTTTTAATTCAGTTACTATGATTTCAATATTAATGCAATGTAATATCTGCTACGGCATTATCTAAAGATGCTGTATTGTCTGTGCTTCCTCCTTTAGGCTCAATAGTTATTTTTAGAGCTAAAGCGTCTTCTGTGTAAGGCAATGATTTAAGCTGTCTGTCGGTTTCACTTAAAATACCTAAACTAACCATTTTTCCTTGTAACTCTGCCCAAATTTGGTAGCATTGTTCTTCTGGTAATTGCGGTAGTGAAACGACATCAATCATAGATGTTTTTTCTTTAGAGTTTATGTAAGCAACCGTTTTTAAATCTTTAGCACGCTCGTTTCCTTTAATAATATATTTTTCTGTTTCTGGATTGTTTAGATTTAAAAGTTGTCTCATCACACTATCTAATCTAAGGTTGTTTTGTGCAATATCGTCTCGCAAATCAAAAATTTCTTCAACAACAATTTGGTTCTCCTTCGATAGTTTTAAATTTTGCGTATAAAACAAATACGAAGTGCTGGCAAAAATTATAGCCGCTATACTCGCCGCAACAGAAAATCTATACCATTTCTTGTATTTGTATGTGGGCTTTAATTTTATAACAGGTTTGTCATCCAGTGTTTCTAAAATATTATTTAACACACTTTTTGGTGCTTCAATAGCGTTGCTTTTAGCCACTATCTCCAAATGGTGTTGTAGTACGTTGTAAGCGTTCTGTACTTCTGGGTATCTCGCTATGTAGCTTTCAACCTGCGCTGTTTCGGCAGAAGTTGTATCCCCTAATAGATATCTTTCTAAAAGGTCAGAACTTAAAAAAGTATTTATTTTCTCATTCATGACGTTGTTTATTATGGGTTGTAAATTTTTTTTAATTCTCGTAATCCTATTTTTAATCTTGATTTTATAGTCCCTAGCGGAATGTCTAATTCGTCGCTAGCCTCTTGCTGTGTCATGCCCTCAAAGAAGAGTGCGTTTATTACTATTTGATATTTTACATCTAAACTACTTAAATGTTTTTGTATATCTAAAACATCTTGATTTAACTCTCCCGACGTTATTTTATATACGGTAGAAGTTTCAATTTGGACTTCTTTTTCTGTTTTATTTTTTAAAGATCTTACCTTATCAATAGACGTATTATAAGCAATTCTATAGAGCCATGTAAAGAGTTTAGCTTTGCTAGCATCGTATTTTTTAGAATATTTCCAAACCTTTACAAAGGTTTCTTGTAATACGTCTTGGGCGATATCGTCCTCAGCTATTACTTTTTTAATAACACCGTACAAGGCATCTGCATAGTTTTCGTACAATAACGTTATGGCCTTTTTATCTCCTTTTTCAAGAAGATTAACAATGTCTTTTTCTATGGCTGAAATCAAAATAAGTTTGTTTATTAGGTAATGATTTGTTTGATAAGAATGTCAAAGTTAGAAATTTCTTTTAGATTATAAGATGTTTACTTCGGCTTCAATTGAAATATTAAAAAGTCTTTTCACCGTTTTCTGAATAAGTTTAGATAGTTTTAAGATATTCGAACCATCGGCATCGCTATAATTTACTAATACCAATGCTTGTTTTTTGTGCACGCCATAATTCCCGAAACATTTACCTTTAAAACCTGCTTTTTCTATTAGCCAGCCGGCAGGAATTTTTACCTCATTCTCCGAAATGACGTAGCTTGGAATTTCAGGGAAATTGTTAACTAAATCCAGGTAATGCGTTTTTGTAATTATTGGGTTTTTAAAAAAACTGCCGCTATTTCCAATGTCTTTTGGGTTTGGTAATTTGCTTTCGCGGATAGCTATTACGGCTTTCGATACGTCTTGAATGGTTGGATTTGATATATTCATTAATTCAAGTTGAGAGGCAATACTACCATAGTTTATATTTAGTTGGTGTGCTTTTTTGCTGAGTTTAAAAGTAACACTAACAATAACGTATTTTCCTTTCTCTTGTTGTTTGAAAATAGAATTTCTGTAACCAAAATCACAATCGGTTTTCGAAAAGGTTTTAATTTTATGAGTTTCTATACACAGCCCTTCGCAAGACACGAAAGAATCTTTTAATTCTACGCCATAAGCCCCAATATTTTGAATAGGAGCAGTACCTACATTACCGGGAATTAGCGATAAATTCTCAAGTCCTCCAAAATCATGTTTTAAACTCCACAGGACAAACTCATGCCAGTTTTCACCAGCATTTACTTTTATGGTAGCCGTATTTTCGTCTTCAGAAATAATAGAAATTCCCTTTAGGTTAACATGAATTACGAGGGCCTCTATGTTTTTAGTAAGCAACATATTACTACCACCACCTAGCACAAATTTATTCGGGTAGTCTTTTAATTTTAAAACGGTTTTTAATTCGTTAATGCTGGAAACTGTTACAAAGTGATTTGCAAGAACATCAATACCAAAAGTATTGTACGGTTTTAGCGATATGTTTTTTGAAATTTGCACTAGTCTTTGTAAATTTTTAAAGCCTCTTTAATAATGTTTACGGCTTTAATTAAACTTTCTTTATTAAGTACGTAGGCCATTCGTATTTGGTTTAATCCTTCACCAGGAGTTGAGTAAAACCCTGCTGCAGGAGCTACCATAACCGTTTCACCATTCACATCAAAATCTTCTAAAAGCCATTTCGCAAAATGATCTGAATTTTTAACAGGTAATTCGGCAATACAATAAAAGGCACCTTTAGGTTTGGCCACTTTTACACCTTCTATTTTCTGCAATTCGGTAATTAAAGTATTTCTTCTTTCTGTATACTCTTGTTTTACGTCATCAAAATAACTTTGTGGGGTCTCTAAAGCGGCCTCACTTGCAATTTGTGCTAGTGTTGGCGGACTTAAACGTGCTTGTGCAAATTTAAGAGCAGTTTGTATAACTGCTTTATTTCTAGATACCAAACAGCCTATTCGTGCCCCACACATGCTGTAGCGCTTAGAAACAGAATCTATCATAATAGCATGGTCTTCTAAACCTGCTTCTTGCATAATTGAGTAATGCGAAACACCATCGTAAGTAAATTCTCTATAAACTTCATCAGCTATTAGAAACAGATCGTGTTTTTTAACAATATCAGCAAGTTTTTTAATTTCTTCTTTAGAGTATAAATAGCCTGTTGGATTGCCTGGATTACAAATTAAAATAGCTTTTGTTTTTGGAGTAATTAGTTTTTCAAAAGCTTCAATTGGAGGTAGGGCAAAATTATCTTCAATTTTAGATATTACAGGAACAACTTGTATGCCCGATGCTCTTGAAAACCCATTATAATTAGCGTAAAATGGTTCTGGGATAATAATTTCATCATCCACATCCATAATACTTCCAAAAGCAAACAATAAGGCTTCACTGCCACCAGTAGTTACGATTATATCGTCGTGTTTTACGGTAATATCATGTTTTTTATAATAATCTGAAATTTTTTCTCTGTAAACTTCAGAGCCTTCAGAACGCGAATAAGCCAAAACCTCAATATTGCTGTCTTTTACCGCTTGCATGGCGATTTCTGGCGTTTTTATATCGGGTTGTCCAATATTTAAATAGTAAATAGATTTTCCATTTTTTTCAGCTTGTTCTGCAAATGGAACGAGTTTTCGTATTGGAGACTCAGGCATTAATTGCCCTTTTTTAGATATTGATGGCATGAAAATAAAGTTTAACTAGCAAAGTTGAGAAAATTATCTTAAAGTTTATTTAAAAACCATTATAAAAGATGAAAGATGTCTTAATTTGTTGTAAATTAATAAGAAAATTTTGAATGCGTAAATGCTTATCGCTTTTTTTAATCTTCTTATGCCTGAGTAACTTCACCTACGCTCAAGGGAAATTTGTAGTTCAAAATAAAAAGGGATCTGACAAAATAAAATTTCAGCTCATAAATAATTTAATCATTATTCCTGTGGAAATTAATGGTGTAACGCTATCATTTTTGTTAGATACTGGGGTTAGCAAACCCATAGTTTTCAATTTTATAAATGTTTCCGACACCTTGGAAATAAAAAATGCAAAAAAAATATTTTTAAGAGGACTTGGTGAAGGCACTTTAGTTGAAGCGTACAGATCTAAAAATAATGTTTTTAAAATTGGGGATGCCATTAAGTTTAACCAAGATTTATATGCCATACACGAAAGTAATTTAAATTTTGCGCCTAGATTGGGTGTGCCTGTTCATGGTATTTTAGGTTTCGATTTGTTTAAAGATTTGATTGTAGAGATTAATTATGCCAATAAATTTATAAGGGTTACAGCACCTAATAAGTTCCAATATAAAACCTGCAAAAAATGTGTAAAATTTCCACTAGAGTTTTTTAATAATAAACCCTATATTAATGTAAAAGTTAGTATTAACGACAGGCAAATTCCCGTAAAACTCCTTATTGATTCTGGTGGTAGTGATTCCTTATGGTTATTCGAAAATGATTCCCTAGGTATTGTGTCCGACAAGAAATATTTTAATGATTTTTTAGGGTACGGACTTAGTGGCAGTGTTTATGGTAAACGCTCTAAAATAGACGAAATAATATTAAATAAGTATAAGCTTAAAAATGCCAATGTGGCTTATCCAGAGCCGAATTCTATTGTGTTGGCAAAAAAAATAACGGGCCGAAATGGAACCTTAGCTGGTAATGTTTTAAAACGATTTAATGTTATTTTCGATTATAGGAATGCCATAGTAACTTTTAAAAAAAACAATTATTTTAAAGACGCTTTTAGATATAACAAAAGTGGCATTGAGATAGCCCATAGTGGTGTGAGATTGGTAAAGGAAAGCGACCGTTCTGTAGTAAATAGAAATGCTTTAGCAAATGACAATCACAATAACGGAACACGAATTGTAATTGATACTGGATATAAATTGACTTTAAAACCAGCCTATAAAATTGTCGAACTTAGAAAAGATTCACCAGCCTATCATGCTGGACTACAAAAAGGAGATATTATTTTAGCGATTAATGGAAATTCGGCTTTTAAATACGCTTTGCAGGAATTGGTACAGATGTTTTCTGCAGAGCACGGAAAAAAAATGAAACTGAAAGTAGAACGTAACGGTATGGTCTTAAATTTCACGTTTTATCTCGTCGATTTTTTCAAATAAAAAGGTCTGTGTTTTAAAAACGCAGACCTTTTTGTTAAAACCAGTATTTTTAGCTGGCTTATTTCTTCGATTCTACAACTAACCCTCTAATTTTTAAAGCCACTGTAGGTGTTTCGGCGTTAGAGATTACAGTTATTGTTTTTCTTATAGGCATTACTCTGTTAGTATCGTATTTTACAGATATTTTACCAGTTTCTCCAGGCATAATTGGACCTTCAGGTTTTTCAGGTATAGTACAGCCACAAGTTGAGGAAACTCTTGAAATTATAAGAGGAGCATCTCCTGTATTTGTAAATTCAAAAACTCTTAGGCCATCGGCACCTTTTTCAATTGTTCCGTAGTCAATGGTGTCCGATTTAAACTCAATTTTTGCTACTTTATCTTGAGCATTTACTGAGAGGCTAATCAGACCGATAAATAAAATTGTAATTAAATGTTTCATTACTTTTTAATTTTAAATTCATGTCAAACATACTCACTTTTTACACAACATACAAAAATTATTGTCATATTACCATTAAAGTGTCTACCCTCAACTTTTAATAAAGTACCAAATATTTTCACTAAACATCTATGAAAATGCTTAAAATTCATCACGATCATTAGGCATTATAACTTTCACAGAAAAAGAAATATAAGTACTTTTGCAGATTAATGTTCAAAAACTATTCCAAAGTATGCAAATTCCATCAAAATACGATGCTAGAGAGGTAGAAGGTAAGTGGTACAACTACTGGATGAAACACAATTATTTTCACTCAGAGCCCGACGAAAGAGAACCGTATACCATTGTAATTCCTCCACCAAATGTTACCGGTGTATTACATATGGGGCACATGCTTAACAATACCATTCAAGATGTATTAATAAGACGTGCACGTTTACAAGGCAAAAACGCTTGTTGGGTACCTGGTACAGATCATGCCTCGATTGCTACCGAGGCTAAAGTTGTGGCCAAACTTAAAGAGCAGGGCATTGATAAAAATGATTTGTCTCGTGATGAATTTTTAAAACATGCTTGGGATTGGACTCACGAATACGGTGGCGTAATACTTGAGCAACTTAAAAAATTGGGATGTTCTTGTGATTGGGACCGCACAAAATTTACCATGGATGAGGATATGAGCGCGGCCGTAATTAAGGTTTTTGTTGATTTGTATGAAAAAGGTCATATATATCGCGGCTATCGCATGGTAAACTGGGATCCTGAAGCCAAAACTACCTTGTCTGATGAAGAAGTAAACCATGTAGAACGTACCGATAAATTGTACTATGTGAAGTACAAAATTGAAGGTGAGAACGATTATATAACTATTGCAACCACACGTCCTGAAACCATTTTAGGCGATACCGCAGTGTGTATTAATCCCGTAGACGAACGTTTTACAAATCTAAAAGGTAAAAATGTAATAGTACCTATTTGTAATCGGGTTGTTCCTATTATTGAAGACGATTATGTAGATATTGAATTTGGTACTGGTTGCCTAAAAATAACCCCAGCACACGATGTTAACGATAAAGAAATAGGCGAGCGCCACAATCTCGAAATTATTGACGTCCTTAATGATGATGCGACCTTAAATAGTTACGGATTGCATCATGAAGGGAAAGATAGGGTAGTAGCCAGAGAAGATATCGCCAAAGAGCTTGAAGCCATGGGTGTTTTGGTAAAAACCGAAGCGATTACCCATAAAGTGGGTACAAGCGAGCGTACACATGCTGTTATAGAACCACGTTTAAGCGATCAATGGTTTTTAAAAATGCAAGAGTTGGCTAAACCAGCTTTAGAAGCTGTTTTAGGGGAAGATCCAGAAATTAAACTGTTCCCTAAAAAGTTTGAAAGTACCTACCGCCATTGGATGGAAAATGTGCGCGATTGGAACATTTCGCGTCAGTTAATATGGGGTCAACAAATTCCCGCTTTTTATTATGGCGACGGTAAAGAAGATTTCGTAGTTGCCGAAACTATTGAAGCGGCTTTAGTAAAAGCTAAAGCAAAGACCAACAATCAAGAACTAACAATACAAGATTTAAAACAAGAAACCGATGCTTTAGACACTTGGTTCTCCTCATGGTTATGGCCAATTAGTGTTTTTGATGGCATTAGAAACCCCGAAAACGAAGACATAAACTATTATTACCCAACGAACGATTTGGTTACTGGACCCGATATTTTATTTTTCTGGGTAGCACGAATGATTGTTGCTGGTTACGAATATAGAGGCGAGAGACCTTTCGAAAATGTATATTTAACAGGTTTGGTACGCGATAAGCAACGTCGAAAAATGAGTAAATCTTTAGGCAACTCGCCAGATGCCTTAAACCTTATTGAAACCTATGGTGCCGATGGGGTTCGAGTGGGACTTTTATTGAGCTCTGCCGCAGGAAACGATCTCATGTTTGATGAAGCCCTATGTAACCAAGGTAAAGGGTTTGCCAATAAAATCTGGAATGCCTTTAGGCTAATTAACGGTTGGGAAGTGGCCAATATTGAACAACCAAAGTCGAGTGCTATCGCCATAAATTGGTTTGAAGCTAAATTTCAAAAAGCTTTAATCGAGATTGAGGATCATTTCAGTAAATACAGATTAAGCGATGCTTTAATGAGTATGTATAAGTTAATTTATGATGATTTCTGTGGCTGGTTCTTAGAGATGATAAAGCCAGCATACCAGCAACCCATCGATAAGAGAACTTACGATGCCGCTATATCGATTCTAGAAAATAATTTAAAGATATTACATCCGTTTATGCCATTTTTAACTGAAGAGATTTGGCAGCATATAACCAAAAGAACACCAGAAGAAGCTCTAATTGTATCAAAATGGCCAGAAAATAAAACTGTAAATACGGCGCTTATTTCCGAATTTGATTTTGCAGCCGAAGTGATTTCTGGTATCCGTACCATTAGAAAACAGAAAAACATTGCTTTTAAAGACGCCATTGGGTTCTCTGTCATTAATAATGAAAACGCGAGTAAGACCTTTGATGCTATTATAGCGAAATTAGGTAATCTTGAAACGGTTAATTATGTAGACGAGCCTATTGAAGGGGCGCTAACGTTTAGAGTAAAATCTAACGAATATTTTGTGCCAATGGCAGGGAATATTGATGTTGAAGCAGAGGTTAAAAAACTAACCGATGAGTTAAGTTATACTGAAGGCTTTTTAAAATCGGTACAAAAGAAACTTTCAAATGAACGTTTTGTTGCAGGTGCACCAGAACAAGTTGTGGCCAGCGAAAAGAAAAAAGAAGCCGATGCTATGGCTAAAATTGAAACTTTAAAAGCGAGTTTGGCGAGTTTGAAGTAAGATAGTATAAGGTTTTATTGTATTTGAAAAATATTTTAGCTTAAAAAACAAAACAGCTAATCATGAAATTTATTTTTACGATTAGCTGTTTTTATTGAAACACATTTCAGTAAATTACCTTTAGGTAGTAGTACAATAAAGCTTCTTAACATCGAGTTTTTAAGACGATTTGCACAAAAACTTTAATCGATTGATTTAAAAGCTATTATAAACTTCAGAATAAAATATTGTATAAAATTAACTTGATTTACAATTAATTAAAAAAATTTAGAATAGTCCTATATTTTTCTTCGCTCTTTATACTCTTTTAGTCTTTTAATTAGGGCATCCTCCATGTCGTCATAGAGCAAACTTAAAAGTAAGATTAGCCCGCCAAAAATTAAAGTGTTTATTTTTAAGTTTAACTCCGAATAAAAATAACCTCCAATAAAGCCTCCTAAAAAAAAGAAGGATATAATATAAATTCTTAATTTAATATTGGATTTTAGCTGCGTTCTATTGGTGTATAATTTTGGAAAGAAAAGTTGAGACAGTTCAATGCCTAAATCGGTAAATAAGCCTGTTAGGTGTGTTGTTCTCACTACAGCATTTGATATTTTGGTTACAAAGGAATTCTGAAGTCCCATAGCAAAAAGTAACAAACAAACAACTATATCAGTATATTTTAACGCTATAAAATTACTTAGTAGACCGATTGAAATTAAAATCAAACATTCAATTAATATGGGTATAAAATATACGTTTAATCGTTTGTTCTCTTTGAATTTTGCAATAAGAAAACCAGAAAAAAAAGAACCAAAAAGAAATGAAAAGATATACAGAAAATAGACAGTACCTCGCCAGAACTTCAAATTAGCAACGTCGTTAATGAATAGCGCAAAATGCCCGGTTACATTGGTTGTTAGTTGGTTATAAGCCAAAAACCCCGTCACATTTACTATCCCAGCCACAATAGAAAGCACAGATGCTATTCGAATATTATGCTGTAAAGTCCTATTTTCTCCTTGGTGTCTAAACATCTTACTTCCAATTACTTCAGTCTATAGAATTCAGCATTAGCTTTGTATCTAAAAACAGCAAGTATTGGAATGTGCTATGCCATTATCGCTTTATTTTAGATAAACAAAAATGTAAAAAAAGTTTACTTCCGGTATAAAAAATAATCATTTACCAAGGTAATGTATTCTTTTTTTGCTTGTTCTTTGCTAATATTTTTTGCTTGAAATAATGCATTAGTTTTAAATGCGTTAATTATGGGTTTTTTACTCTGTGGAGGACCATAATCGTCTGTTGCTCTTTTATAGAAAGCATATAACTTTAAAAGCGTATCAGCAGGAAAAAGACCAGTGTACGAATTTACTCGGTTTACGGCTTCTAAAAACTCTATATCTAACTTTTTATTACTCATTAATTTCTGCAATTATACTTTCCCCACCTCTAACTTTCTGGTTAAGTTTAACTTTAATTTTGGTATCAATGGGTAAAAACAAATCTACTCGCGATCCAAATTTTATAAATCCAGAATCTGCGCCTTGCTGTGCTTGGTCGTTTTGTTTGGCGTAATTTACAATACGTTTGGCTAGTGCACCAGCAATTTGCCTGTAAAGAACTTTACCATAAGTTTTATTTTCTACAACTACAGTTGTTCGTTCGTTTTCTTCACTGGCCTTAGGATGCCAAGCCACTAAAAATTTTCCAGGATGGTATTTACTAAATACAACCTCACCGCTAATAGGGTATCGTGTTACATGCACATTTATTGGGGACATAAATACACTTACTTGAATTCGGTTTTCTTTGAAATACTCCTTCTCGAAAACTTCTTCAATAACAACCACTTTACCATCTACTGGAGCAAGTACTTGTTTATCATTAGGTTTTGTATGGCGTTTGGGATTTCTAAAAAATTGGAGCACAATTATTAAAAAAGCTAATATTAACACTAAAATAAGTGTTCTTAACCAATAAATAGAGACAAAACTGTCTACTAGAAAGAATAACGATACAACAATTACGAGTGTTGCAAAAATAATTTTATGACCTTCTTTATGAAACATATTGTATAATTCTTAAAAATAAATATATAAATGGAGCGGCGAAAATAATACTATCTAGTCTATCTAACAAACCGCCATGTCCTGGCATAATATTGCCGCTATCTTTAACATTAGATTGTCGCTTAAATTTAGATTCTACTAAATCTCCTAGGGTGCCAAAAACACTAATAATAAGGCTTAAAATAAGCCAGTGCACCATAGTTAATGTCTCGGTAAAGGTAGCAATAAAATAACTTGTAATAAAGGAAAAAAATAAACCGCCTAAAAAGCCCTCTATGGTTTTTTTGGGTGAAATACTTTCAAATAATTTATGTCTTCCAAAATTTTTTCCAACCAAATAAGCAAAGGAATCGTTAACCCAAACTAAAATAAAAGAACTTAAAAGAACAATGGGGTTAAAAACAGAGGAGTAATTTGCAATTAATACCAAAAACACAAAAGGGGCCGATGCATAAAGTGTCGTGTATATGTAGGCTTTAAATTTAGAGTACTTTTTTGTTTTTGTTGAAAACAAATTTTGAATTAGTAAGAGTTGCACCAAAATGGTCGCTGATAATAAAATTAGTGAAGCTTCGTTTAGTCCAACTTGGCTTTTAAATAGATATGGCCAATAGCCAAAGATGAGATAAAGCAGACTGAAATTGACATAAAAAAAATAGCTTTTAACCTGTGTGAGTTTTTGAAATTCTGCAATACAAATTAAACCAAAAATAAAGAACAGAATGATTACAGCATGTGCATTAAATAAGCTACCTATTAACAAAATAACGTAGAGCAAACCAGAGGCTGCCCGTATTAAAGTTTCTCTCATATCTGTTTATAAATCCTCTAGAAGGAGTAAGTAAAGGTTTTTTGCACTACTGCCGTAACTTAAGAAATCTTTATCTTCTTCAGACTTGAAATGTTTTATTGCAGTGATATTAGTTGGGATTTTGGTTTTGTTTTTAGCTTTTATGCCGCGTAGCCCTTCACCTATACTTTCTACAATCTGGCTGGTGGTTGCAAATACAATGAAATTTACAGGAAGCTCGATGAGTCTTTTTTCAAATATTTGTTTGGATGAAATTAAAAGAGAGCCATCGTTAGCAATTAAATTTTCGCAGGTGGTTAAGAAAAATGTAGACTCGCTTAATTGGGAAGTTATTTTTAAATCACAATCTTTAAATTTATCCTTCAAATACGCATTCAACAAAAGTACTTTTTTATTTTTCCACTGGTTTTCAAGAAGTATACTTTCTAAATTTTTAAAAACTTCGTTTAAATCTTCACAATATAAGAATTTACCACCATTGGCTTTAAAATTTATAGTAAACCTTTCATCTATAGGTAATTTTATCTCTGGCATGTATTTACCTCTATCGTCAGATTTTATTTCTTTCTGTTCGCTATCGGACTTTTTACCAAAAATTTTTCTGAAAAGACTCATTTAAAATATTACTATTAGCTTGTTTCTTTGAACTTATCAAATATAAAAAATCTTAAACTAAACTAAGGTTTAATTTAAGATTTTTACTAAAAGGCTATTTATAATAAAGCAAGCTTAAGGCTTCATTCGTCATTCTGGACTATCGTGTTTTATAGATTCTTCTTCTTGTCCTGCTTCTTGTTCTACTGTGTTATTAGTAGCCGTTTTTACTTCAGTGTTTTTAATAGGCGTCTCTTTTTCAAAAGGACGTTTCCCAAATATTTTCTCAAGATTATCTTTAAAAATAACTTCTTTTTCTAAAAGCACTTCGGCAAGTTCTGTTAACTTGTCTTTGTTTTCTTCAAGAATTTTAATTGCCCTTTGATATTGTTCTTCTATAATAGCAGATATCTCGTCGTCGATTAACTCTGCGGTTTTTTCAGAATAGGGTTTCGAGAAACCAAATTCGTTTTGTCCGGAAGAGTCATAATAAGTTAAGTTACCTACTTTATCGCTAAGACCGTAAACGGTCACCATAGCACGTGCTTGTTTGGTAACTTTTTCTAAATCGCTTAAAGCGCCAGTAGAAATTTTATCGAATATTACTTTTTCTGCAGCACGACCGCCAAGGGCAGCACACATCTCGTCAAGCATTTGCTCGGTTCGAACAATTAAACGTTCTTCTGGTAAATACCAAGCGGCACCTAATGATCGGCCACGAGGCACAATAGTTACTTTAACTAAAGGTGCAGCGTGCTCAAGCATCCAGCTTACAACGGCGTGTCCGGCTTCATGAAAAGCAACTGCTTTTTTCTCGCTTAGTGTAATAATTTTATTTTTCTTTTCTAGACCACCAATAATTCTATCAACAGCGTCTAAAAAGTCCTGTTTGTCCACTGCTTTTTTGCCATTTCTGGCTGCAATTAGGGCCGCTTCGTTACAAACGTTAGCGATATCGGCACCAGAGAAACCTGGAGTTTGTTTTGATAGAAAATCTAAATCTAAATTCTCTGCTTTTTTTAGCGGACGTAAATGGACTTCGAAAATTTCTTTACGTTCGCGTACATCTGGTAAATCGACATAAATTTGTCTGTCGAATCGACCAGCACGCATCAAGGCTTTATCAAGAATATCGGCTCTGTTGGTTGCAGCAAGCACAATAACGTTTGTGTTCGTACCAAAACCATCCATTTCGGTTAATAATTGGTTTAAGGTGTTTTCTCGCTCGTCGTTACTTCCAGACATCGCGTTTTTACCTCTTGCACGCCCAATAGCATCTATCTCGTCTATAAATATTATTGATGGTGATTTTTCTTTAGCTTGCTTAAACAAGTCACGTACTCGTGATGCACCAACCCCAACAAACATCTCCACAAAGTCTGAACCAGATAAAGAAAAGAACGGTACTTGAGCTTCACCAGCTACTGCTTTTGCTAATAATGTTTTACCCGTTCCTGGAGGTCCTACAAGTAAGGCACCTTTAGGTATTTTACCTCCTAGAGTTGTGTATTTTTCAGGAAACTTTAAAAAGTCTACAATCTCTTGAACTTCTTCTTTAGCGCCTTCTAAACCAGCCACATCTTTAAAGCTCGTTTTTACTTTGGTGTTTTGGTCAAAGAGTTTGGCTTTCGATTTTCCAATGTTGAAAATCTGCCCACCAGCACCTCCGCCGGCACCGCCAGACATTCGGCGCATGATAAATACCCAAACACCAATTAAAAGTATAAACGGCAATATGCCTAATAAAAGATCACCCCAAACGTTTTCCTTGGTTTCTAGACTTAGGATATCGTACTTTCCAATGTCCTTTAAATCATTTTCGAAATTTTGAAGATCGCCTATTTCGAACTTATAATTAGGTAACTTCGTTGCCGAGGGTATAAATGTTTTAGGTTTAGAGTTTTTATGTATTTCTTTTTCCTGAGCCTCTCTGGTTAGATAAACTTGAGCCACACGTCGGTTGATAATTTCGACTTTTTCAACGTCGTTATCTTTAGCGTATTTAAAAAACTCGGCCGGTGTTATTGTACCACCGTCTTCATAGCTGCCACTATTTATTAATTGAAATCCTAAAAACAGTGCTAATACAATACCGTAAATCCAGTACGGGCTAAACTTAGGTTTCTTCTCGTTTAAATTTTTATTATCTTTTGCCATATTTTTTTAGTAACTCGTTTCTATAACTGTTGTTTTTGCATCTCCCCAAAGACTTTCAATATCATAATATTCTCGAACCTGTTTTTGAAATACATGTACAACAACATTTACATAATCTATTAACACCCATTCTAGGTTTTCTAAACCTTCGGTGTGCCAAGGATTATCTTTAAGTTCTTTACTTACCTTTTTTTGAATTGAATTTGTAATAGCACTAACTTGTGTATTTGAGTTGCCTTCGCAGATTATAAAATAATCGCAAACGGTGTTTTCAATATCTCTTAAATCTAAAATATTTATTGCTTTACCTTTAACATCTTCAATGCCATCTATTATCACAGATATTAACGCATCTGGACTTGTATTTTCTTTCGTCATTAATTTATTTTAATTTGTGCAAAGTTATTATTTTTTTAGTTCTTTATACTTTAAATTAATCATAAGATTTTTAAGGTTTAAAACAACTTGTAAATGCGTATAATCAAACTTAATGCCATCGACTCTACAAACTCTTATTTAAAGGCCATGCTTTTAAACAAAGTAGTATGCGATTATACCGTAGTTACCGCAAAGTATCAAACAAACGGACGCGGACAAATGGGGACTTCTTGGAATTCTGAAAAGGGGAAGAACCTCATGTTTAGTATGTTTAAGGATTTAAGTAAGCTGGATGTAGAGTATCCGTTTTATATTAGTATGGCGGTTTCTTTAGCGGTTTTAAAGACTTTAAAATCTTTAAATATACCTAAATTAAGTGTAAAATGGCCTAACGACATTTTGTCAGCAGATAAAAAGATTTGTGGTATTTTAATTGAAAATGTCATAAAAGACAAACTTAACTCTACAATTGTGGGTGTTGGAATTAATGTGAATCAAACTAAATTTGGAAACCTTCATCAGGCTTCTTCATTAAAAAACATAACTGGGGTTCATTATAATTTAGATGAAATTTTAAAAAGCATCATCGAAAACACCAAATTCTACTCCAAACTTTTACAAGATGGGGGGCAAGAAGAAGTTAAGGATACGTACGAAATGAATTTATTTAGAAAAAATAAACCTTCAACATTTAAAAATGCCGAAGGTGTGTATTTCTCTGGATTTATTGTTGGTGTTACCAGGTATGGTGAGCTAAAAGTTTTATTAGAAGACGAAATTCTTAAAACATTCGATCTTAAAGAAGTCACTTTAATGTATTAAATGGACTCTGGGATGCGTGTTGCTAAGGTTTCAATAAATTTACTTATTGGTCCTTTAATCATCATCGCCATCATAGGATTAAAGTCTCCACTAAATTGCAATTGCACTTCGCTAGAATTATTTTCTGTCTCAACAATATGTCCAACCAACGAGAAATCTAACTTCCCGCCAGCTGCACCCAAAACAATTTTATTTGGGGCTATAACTTCTTTCTTTTTTAATACAATTTCGGGCATGCCTTTTAGGGCAAAAAGAAATTTATCGGTATCTAAAACTTCAAATTTGCTGATATTTTCTGGCATTAAAGATTCGAAATTCTTTATATCGGCTAAGAAATCGAACACTTCTTGAGGTGATTTACTTACGTTTATTTTTGATGATTCTAAATTCATAATAGTGTTTAGTTTTGCTACTAGTTCGTGTGTGTACTTGATTAGAGTTTTAAACTAAAAAGACTTCTTTTTTATCATTCTGCAGTCCATTCGCTTGGATTGGTATTCCATTCTGCTAAAATCTCTAACTCTTTTTGCGAGATATAATTAGTTGCTAAAGCTTGTTCTAGTAAGTTTTCGTAATTGCTTAAGGTTAGCAATTCTATGTTTTCTTTTTTAAAATTTTCTAAAGCCACATTAAAGCCATAAGAGAAAATGGCAATCATACCTTTTACCTTTATGTTAGCGTCTTTTAAAGCCTTAACAGCATTTAAACTACTTTTACCCGTGCTTATTAAATCTTCGATAACGACCACATTCTGACCATTTTCGATATAGCCTTCAATTTGGTTTTTACGTCCGTGCCCCTTGGCATCTGGTCTTACGTAAATAAAAGGTAAACCCAAATATTCTGCCACTAAAATGCCAATCCCAATGGCACCAGTAGCAACTCCTGCAATAACATCGGGTTTACCGTAATGTTTTTCGATTTGCTTGGCCATGACTTCTCGTATATAATTACGAATAGGCGGATAAGACAACACAATTCGGTTGTCACAATAAATAGGTGATTTCCATCCCGAGGCCCAGGTAAAAGGCTCTTTCGGACTAAGTTTTATGGCATTGACTTGCAATAAAACTTCGGCGGTTTTTCTAGCAGTATCTTTATTAAAAATCATACGCAAATCTAAGCATAAATTTATTTTTATTTAAAGGAACAACCACGAATAAAATAATTTTTTTTAACAGGGGTTAAAATGTGTTTAAAAATGATATTTTTACCCCCACTAAATGAAGTACAAATTATATGCACAAAATTTTTTTTAACGATAAGCCTATTATTTTAACTACCAAACTAGAGCAGGAGGAAGGCTTTAAAAATTACTTGCTTAAAACGGTAGATATGGGTGAAGTTATTAGAAAGCTCAATAAATCGAAGGTTAAAGCTGTACGACTTATTGGTAAGAATGAAGATAAGTTACTTCGAAAATTTTTAAAAAAGCTCCCCAATGTGGTTGCCGGTGGGGGTAAGGTGTACAATGATCGTGGCGAGATTTTATTTATTTACCGAAACAATAAATGGGACTTACCCAAAGGCAAAATAGAGGGTAACGAAACTATTGAAAGCACGGCTATTCGTGAGGTTACTGAAGAGACTGGTGTTTGCGGTTTGGAAATTACTAAACCGTTAGAAACGACCTATCATATTTTTAAACGTAACGGACGATATAAAATAAAAATTACCTATTGGTTTGAAATGAAAACTAGTTTTAAGGGCAATTTGTATGCTCAAGAAGAGGAGGGTATTACTAAAGTAGAATGGCTGGACAAAGCACAGGTTGAAAAAGCATTAGAAAATAGTTATGCAAACATAAAATTATTGATTTAGATGTTTTTTCCTCTGGAACACATGCCATGTTTATTAACTAAAAACAAAACGCCTGAAAAAAATTTCAGGCGTTTTGTTTTGTAGTATAAGGGTTGTTTATTTTGTCTTTTCTACAGATGTTGGGTTTAATTTACTGCTCATTTCCATAGAAATTGCAGAACGGTCAAATTTTATTTTACCAGACATAGTTTCTATTACACAACTATTATCTTTATCGTTTAATTCTAAAATTTTACCGTGCATACCACTTTTTGTGATTATTTTATCACCGCGTTTTAGTTCGGCAGCAAACTTTTTTTCTTTTTTAGCGCGTTTCATTTGCGGTGCAATCATAAAAAAATATATAACTACAAACATTAATACAAATGGCATAAATTGTCCTAAATCTCCCATTAAAATTGTTTTTATTTAATTTATTATTAGTTCTGGTTATGACCTTCGTGGTCATATTCTTGTAATAGACTTATCTTATCTTATCTTAGTTGCTAGGCGATGCATCAACTTTAAGAATTGTCGGCCGCAGATACATTAGGGTCTGGCTTAACAAAAGCCGATATTTTAACCACTTCTGTACCTTTTTCTGTGTTCGTTGTAAGTGTTACTGTTTTTGTTATTTTATTTTGACCTACGCCATTAAATTTTACAGTAAACTCTCCAGAATCTCCCGGTGCTAAAGGTTCTTTGCTCCAATCTTCTGGTACGGTACAACCGCAAGAACTTTTAATTCCAGTAATTACTAAAGGAGCATTACCCGTGTTTTTGTATTTAAAAACGGTTTCTACATTCTTTTTTGCTTCAATTTCACCAAAATCGTGTTCTGTTTTATCAAACTCTAATTTTGGATATTTTGAAGAGGCCGCGTCTCTTTCTGCAGCAGCTTTTAAATTTGTTTCTTCAATTTTATTAACTGCATTATCTTTACAAGATGTAAGCGCAATTAAACACAGTGCGCTAAGTCCTAATACTATTTTTTTCATTTTTAAATGTTTTCTTTTGCAGCAAAAATAGCAAATATTTTTTCGATTAAAAGGTTTTAATAACGCATCTTAGTGCGAAATTACATTAAACCCCGGCCTATTTTGTTTAAATTGCCATTGACCGTATATTCTTTTACCAACTTATCTAAAATACCGTTTATAAAAATACTACTTTTAGGAGTAGAATATTCTTTCGCAATTTCCAGATATTCATTTATCGTTACTTTTACGGGAATAGAAGAGAAGTGCTGCAACTCGCAGATTGCCATTTGTAGCAAAACATAATCTACATTTGCAATACGATCGGCATCCCAGTTTTGGGTTTTTAGCTCTATCTCTTTATTAATTGCCGATTTATTTAATAAGGTTTTTTTAAACAAATTTATTGCAAATTGTTTGTCCTCAAGGTCTTTGTATAGTTTAGGAGTAAAATGAGCGTCGTCAGAGCTATGTTTTACTTTTCGTAATAATTTTAAAATGGTTGTGTTTACTGTAGGAAGATCGTCTAGCCAAGTCAGGTTTTTATCTTCCATATAATCGTAGAGTTTATCGTTTGGCGCAATAATTTCTTTGAAGACATCTACTATAAACTCTTTATCTTCTTTAAAGCTAGAAACTTTAGTTTGCATATAGTCGGTGTACAAATCACTAGATATAATGTCTTTAAAGATAATGTCTACATACTCGTCATCGAGATTCCAATTGTTTATTTTATGCTGTTCAAATAGAGCTTGAAGTTGTGCATTGCCTTTAAGCATAAGCAATACTTCATTGTTCACAAACTTCTTGTTAGGGTCTTTATCTTCTTTGGTAGCTAGATGTTTATTTTGTTTTTTTTGTAAATTACTGGCTGCTTTTTTTTGTACTTCAACCATTAAAGCCATTAGCAGTAGGTACAAATTATACATATTATCGATGCTGTAGAGCAAAAACTTTTGGTCTTTACTAAAGTCAGCACTTTCCCCACCTTTAAACGCATATAAGGTTTGCATTACTTTTACGCGAATATGTCTTCTGTTTAACATCATTTTACAAAGAACTTTAAAATTTAAAACGAAAGTTATTAGTTTTTCGAGCGGCAAAAATAATATTATTTTCATAATAATAGCTAGCATATCTAAACTATTTATGGCAATATTATTTTAGTTGGTTTCGCTATTAATCAGCAAAAACTAAAATTGATTAATGGTTTTAATCTTTTATCTTTGTTGTGGTGAAAAGCATTAAGCTTTTTTTCTTGTTTATTACAAACAAACCAGTTTTATTAAAAGCGTTATCGCATTAAACCTATAAATGAAAGAACTTCAGCATTTAAACAAATACTTTTTAAAATATAAAACCAACCTGATTATAGGGGCTATAATTACTATTGTTGCAAGAATTTTTTTATTGTTTACACCGCGTTATGTAAAAGAAATTTTTGTTGCCATAGAGCGGTATTCAGAAAATCTTATTTCTGAAGATGTTTTTAAGTTTGAATTAACACAGGCTATTCTCTATATATTGGGTGCGGCTTTAATTGCTGGTATTCTTACTTTTTTTATGCGTCAAACCATGATTACCGTGTCGCGATATATTGAATACGATTTAAAAAACGAAATTTTTGCGCAATACCTGCGGCTCTCTTTAAATTTCTACAAACAGAATAGAACAGGTGATCTCATGAATCGTATTACTGAAGATGTCACGCGTGTTCGAACCTACACTGGGCCAGCTTTAATGTATAGTATTAATACGTTTACCCTTTTTGTTATCGTATTAATTTACATGTTTAGTACCGCCCCAAAGTTGGCCTTATACACCATTGTTCCATTACCTGTATTATCTGTTGTAATATATAGTTTAAGTAAAGAAATCCATAAGCGCAGTACTATAGTACAACAGTATTTATCTAAACTTTCAACGTACACACAAGAATCTTTTAGTGGAATTTCAGTTATTAAAGCTTACGGTATCGAGCCTTTAACCTCTAAAACCTTTAAAACACTTTCTAGTGCAAGTAAGGAAAAGCAGATTAATTTAGCTAAAGTTCAAGCGCTGTTTTTTCCTATGATGGTCTTACTTATTGGGACTAGTAATTTATTAGTTATTTACATTGGAGGTTTACAGTATATAAACGGAGAGATAGAAAGCTTAGGGGTTATTGCAGAATTTATAATTTACGTGAACATGCTTACTTGGCCTGTGGCAACTGTGGGTTGGGTAACTTCAATTGTACAGCAAGCTGAAGCCTCCCAGAAACGTATTAATGAGTTTTTAAAGATCGTTCCAGAAATAAGAAATAATACGGAGGGCTCGACAGAAATAAGTGGAAATATTGTTTTCAATAACGTGAATTTTACCTATGCCGACACTAATGTGCAAGCTTTAAAACAGGTTAGTTTTAGTATTGATGAAGGGCAAACACTGGCCATTTTAGGAAAAACGGGTTCTGGTAAAACGACAATTCTAGACTTAATAGGAAGACTTTATGATGTGGATTCGGGGCCTATAACTCTTGGTAATACCGAGATAAAGGAACTTAATCTTATCGATTTACGAAATAGTATTGGATACGTTCCTCAAGATGCCTTTTTATTTTCAGATACCATAAGAAACAATATACAGTTTGGTAAAGAAAACGCTACCCAAGCAGAGGTTATTGCTGCTGCAAAAAATGCGCAGGTGCACAGTAATATTAGTAACTTTAGTAAGGGCTACGATACCGTTTTAGGTGAGCGGGGTATTACATTGTCTGGAGGTCAAAAGCAACGAGTATCAATAGCACGAGCGATTATTAAAGACCCTAAAATTTTATTGTTTGATGATTGCCTATCTGCCGTAGATACCGAAACCGAAGAGAAAATACTTAAGAATTTAAATAAATTATCAAAGGGGAAAACCACCATAATTGTCAGCCATAGAATCTCTGCATCAAAAAATGCAGACAAAATTATAGTGTTAGATGCTGGTAAAATTGTTCAAGAAGGAACTCACGATACTTTGGTAAATACTGAAGGATATTACAAAGATTTGTACTTAAAACAAATTAGCGAATCGCACTCTAAAAAGCATTAGAACATCTCATTTTTAATGATATAGCTCGTTTTTTTAATCGATTAACCGCATTAAAAAGAGCTATTTTAAAAAGAAAATTCATTATTTGTTGGTTAATAGATGTTTTTTTTAGATTTTTGATTCAAATAATTTACAATTCTATAAATTTTTAAACAATTATGAATATTAATGATATGATGGAGAAAGAGGAAATTTTTTCTAAAGTGCTAAGAGCTGGAAGACGTACATATTTTTTTGATGTAAGAGCAACAAAGGCGGAAGATTATTATCTTACTATCACAGAAAGTAAAAAGTTTACAAATGATGATGGCTCATTTCATTACAAAAAGCATAAAATATATATCTACAAGGAAGATTTTGCAGAGTTTAAAGATATTCTTGCTGAAATGACGGATTATATTATTAAAGAGAAAGGTGATGAAGTGATAAGTGAGCGTCATCAAAAAGATTTTAAAAAAGAATTCGATAATGCCCCGGCGACCACAGAAAACGAATTGAAGAGTCCTAGTGACTTCACAGATATAGATTTCGAAGACATTTAATGTAAAGAAACCTTAAAAAGTAAAAACCGTTGCAATTAATTGTAACGGTTTTTTTATATTTAGCGTATAAACTAACTAACCATGAATAAGATTATATTTTTTTTACTAGTAGCGCCTTTAATGGTAATAGCGCAAAACAAAGACTTATCTTACTATCTTCCTCAAGATATAAAATACAACCAGAGTATTCCCACACCAGAAAGTAGTATTGGGTTTCCTGTTGGTAAATGGCACGTCTCGCACGATAAGTTAGTTCAATATATGTATGCCCTAGCCGAAGCATCAGACAGAGTAACCATAGAAGACCGTGGCAAAACTTTTGAGGATAGACCGCTATTATTATTAACAATAACTTCGCCTAAAAACCATCAAAACCTTGAGGCCATTCAAAAAGAACATATTGAGGCCACAAACCGTAATACCGCTGATGTGGCCAATAGACCCATTGTGGTTTACCAAGGCTTCTCAATTCATGGTAATGAACCTAGTGGCTCTAATGCGGCTTTATTGGCAGCCTACTATTTAGCAGCAGCAGAGGGTGATTACATAACTGAATTATTAGATAATACGGTTATTTTGCTTGATCCTTGTTATAATCCCGACGGTTTACAGCGTTTTGCGTATTGGGCAAACACGAATAAAAATATAAACTTAAATCCAGATCCAAACGATAGAGAATATAGTGAGGTTTGGCCAGGAGGTAGAACAAATCATTATTGGTTTGATATGAACCGAGATTGGTTGCCTACGCAATTGCCAGAATCGAGAGCGAGAATTAAAACATTTCATAAGTGGCTACCTAATATTTTAACCGATCACCATGAGATGGGAACCAATGCTACGTTTTTCTTTCAGCCTGGTATTCCTTCAAGAACACATCCGCTAACCCCCAAATTTAACCAAGAACTCACACGAAGAATCGCCGATTTTCATGCCGAAGCCTTAGATAAGATTGGATCTTTATATTACAGCGAAGAAAGTTTCGATGATTTTTATTACGGTAAAGGGTCGACATTTCCAGATATAAATGGCAGTATCGGGATTCTGTTCGAACAAGCCAGCTCGAGAGGTCATATGCAAGAAAGCGAAAATGGTATTTTAACTTTTCCTTTTACTATTAGAAATCAGCTTACTACGGCCTTGTCGACCTTGAAGGCGGCAAAGCATATGCGTGAAGTTATTTTAAACTACCAACACGATTTTTATAAAAAAGCTAGACAAGAAGCGGCAAAACAAGCATCTAAAGCTATCGTTTTTGGTGACGAAAAAGATGCTGCAAAAACCTATCATTTAGCAGAAATACTAAATAGACATAACATTAAATTCCATGACATAAAGCAAGATTTTACTGTAAATGGAAAGCGTTTTAAAAAAGGATACAGTTATATAGTTCCTAAAAATCAGAAAAACACGCGATTAATCAATGCCATGTTTGAAACCCGTACTACGTTTCAAGATAGTATCTTCTACGATATTTCAGCCTGGTCTTTTCCACTGGCGTTTAATGTTGATTATGCCGAAAATGTCTCAACCAATAATTTAGGAGCCCAAGTTATTAATTTACAACCTAAAGAGGGCCATGTGTCTAGTACGAGCAGTTATGCTTATGTCATGGAATGGCATGAATATTACGCACCAAAAGTGCTTAACGAATTATTAAATAAAGGTGTTCGAACAAAAGTGGCCTTAAAAAGGTTTACTATAAATAATAAAGATTACGACTATGGTACATTATTAATTCCAGTGCAAAATCAAGAGTTAAATCAAGCCGAGTTATTTAGTTTTTTAAACAAAATAGCTAAAGAAAGTCATGTACAAATCGATGCTTTAAATACGGGTTTAGCCGAAGGTGTAGATTTAGGCAGTAGAAATTTCAGGACCCTAAAAAAACCAAAGATTGCCTTGTTAGTTGGCAGCGGTATAACATCTTACGATGCTGGAGAAATCTGGCATTTATTCGATACACGTTTTAATATTAAAGCCACAAAGTTAGATACCAAAACGATTGCCCGTGCAGATTTAAATCGATACAATACCATTATTATTCCCAACATGAATTCTCTTAGTAAGTCTAATACTGAAAAGATTAAGACCTGGGTAAAAAATGGAGGAACTGTAATCGGTTACAGAAATACGGTAAAATGGCTTAAAGAACAAAAATTCATTGATTTAGAATTTGAAAAAACCAATATTGAGGCAAAAAATATAAGTTTTGAAGAAAAAAGTGATTTTAAAGGAGCTCAGGTTATTGGCGGTGCTATTTTTGAAGCAAAAATAGACAGATCTCACCCTGTAAATTTTGGTTATAAAAACGACAAGATCTCTTTGTTTAGAAATACTACCGTTTTTATAAAGGCAGATTCTATAAGTTATAACAACCCTATTAAGTATACTAAAAATCCACTTTTAAGCGGGTATATCTCTAAACCAAATTTAGAGTTGTTGTCTGAAACTGTTCCTTTTCAAACCAAAAATTTGGGCAAAGGAAAAGTAATCGCATTTACCGATAATACCAATTTTAGAGCTTTTTGGTATGGTACAAATAAGCTGTTAATGAACGCTGTTTTTTTTAGAAATGAATTATAATGGCCATCGAACAAAATCGGGGAGATCTAAAAAACTTTTCAAAAAGGATGTAATCATATTTTTTGAAAAGTTTTAATAACTTTAAAAATATAACAAAAACGATATAAACCAAAGTCATGGCACAAACACCATCAAATATGTTACCTCTGGAAACAACTGCTCCAGATTTTGAGTTGTTAGATACAGTATCTAATAAGACATTATCGCTTCAAGTTCTTAAAGGGGCAAAAGCGACGGTAATTATGTTTATTTGTAACCACTGTCCGTTTGTAGTACATGTAAATTCTCAATTGGTTTCTATAGCTAACACATACGCAGATAAGGGGGTGTCGTTTATTGCTATTTCTAGCAACGATGTGGTAAATTATCCTCAAGATTCAACTGAGAACATGAAAACGAAGGCAGAGAGCGAAGCTTATCCATTTCCGTATTTGTATGATGAAACTCAAGAAGTAGCAAAAGCTTATCAGGCAGCTTGCACCCCCGATTTTTATGTGTTCGATTCGGCTTTAAAATTAAAATACAGAGGGCAACTAGACGATTCTAGACCAGGCAACAACTTGCCTGTTACAGGAAAAGATCTAAGATATGCGATTGATTGTGTTATCGCTAATAAAGAAAACACAAAAGAACAAAAACCTAGTATAGGCTGTAATATCAAGTGGAAAAAATGAGCCTAAAGTTTTACAGATTGGCGAGTTGAAATTTGGTATTACTGTGCTAAATAGGCACATTCAGAATTTAACCCATGATGAATGTTATCGATAAAAAAAATCCAAGATTTAATTCATTTTTAAGTCTTGGGTTTTCTTTTTTAAGTTTTTGGGTCAAAAATTATATTTTTATTACCGACAAGGCATACTTATCCCATGATGTTTTAACTCTTAAATTTATGCGGCCATCTGGTTTAGATTATTTTGTATTCTCCTACCTATTTCCAGAGCATTGGCGGTATGTATACCAAAGAAGATCCATAGTTTTTCAGTAGCTTTCGTCTTGGCTTTTATTTTTTTGAGATGATAGTGCTCTTTTTCATTTCCAAAACTACCTTCTAGCCTAGTAGCTCGCTCTTTAGCAATTAATGCTTTGAGTTTTTTTTCTTGCTGATAGTTTTTAGGAAGCTTGCCTTTACGCTTGAAGTCCGTCTTGATATTGTTCTTGGTAACAAATTTGCGGTTCATATTGGTGGCATAAATAGCATCGGCTCCTACTATTTTTGTTTTTATTTTTGTAAGCGATTGTGCTTTGTAAATGGTTTTCTTTAATCTTGTACCTTCATTAAAAGCATTGAAATTTAAATGCTCTATAAAGCTGATACCGTCTATTTGCAGCTTGTTTACTTTGGCTCCGAACTCAACAGATTTTACTTCTTTTCCTCTCACTATTGGTCTAAGGTAACTTTTCGCAATACTTACTATTCTGTTTTTTGGTGATACGCCTGTTTCAAAGTATTGCTGTTGCTGCGCATATACTTTTTTGATAGTAGCGACTCTTCTAAAATAAGCTACACGACATTCAAGTTTATAAGAAGTGCGAAGCTCTTTTTCAAAGCCTATAAGCTTATTTAATAGGTGTAATAACGCCCTGGTAAGTGGCTTTCTTTTCTTGTTGGTTTTTCTGCGCATTTTACTAAATCCAAAATAGCGCTTTTTCCATTTTATATACTTGGTGCGCATCATTTTTAAACCTAAAACCTTACAGATTTTTTTTAGCTGCCTATACAACCAATCTACAGCTTCCCATAGGAGCTTTTGAGGCGTGGGATAACGGAGCTCGCTCTCATAGCAGGTGGCATCAACTGTGATTTGATTTTTATTTTCTATATGGGGTCGCCAATGTTTATAAAGTGACTTTTCTAATGCGTCAATCTTGAGTTTTTCTGCCAGTTCACAGCGTATTTGACTAACTATTTTAAAATTCGTAATCCTAGAAAACCCTAAATGAATATCACAAAAAAATTGGTAATCAATATTACTATTGAGCTGTTCTATCAGCTTCCTATCAGAACTGCATGTGTAATGCTTTAAAAACATCAGTGCGATTCTTCCCTTGGGGCTAAAGATCATTTTTGAACCAAATGCTTTTTCTTTAATCTGAAAAGCTTCGACTAAAGATTTCCAGGGAATAGCTAAGTAAATCTTCCCTAGGTCACTCTTTAAAAAACGGGTATAAAACGCATCAAAATTTTCAGTAGCAGATAAAAATGAAAATTCGTGCTGTAATTCACTAATTCTTTGTATTTTCATGATTGTAGATAAAAGAAAACCCCGTTTTTGGCTCTTAATGGCCTTTTTCGGGGTTTTTATTTACTTCAATTTACGAAAAAAATATCGGTTTTACTAAGGTTTTAACGTTTTATGAATGCGCCTAAATAACATGTGTTATTATGGCGGTTAAACCTTTAAAGTCCTGCCATTTATTAATAGGATGAAGTTCTTAAACGAGGAGTAAAACACAGTGTTTTATTTATTATAATATTTCAATAACCCCTTTTCTTATAAAGTTAACAGCTTCAAATATGCTATTAAAATGTTTAATTCTTTTAGCATAAAATAGGCTTTCTAACCTTGTGTTTAAAATGCTTCGTTTGTTTTGAGAAACCACGCAATAAGCCTTTAAAGTGTACTGTTGTTTATAAAATTTTAACCAATCTAAAGGGACTACCGAGTAGGAGTTAATTCTGTTTGAAATAAAGATGACATCTGCTCCATTGGTGTCTAAAAAAGAAAACACATCTTTAGCTATTAATTTCGCTTTTTCCCAATTAAAAACTTGACCTTCATTAATTTCTGAAACTACAAATTCTTTAAATACAAAAACATTGCCAAAGGGATAAGTAAATTCTTTAATTACTTCTGCATATAAATGCGTTTCTTTTATGCTTGTCATCTTACAAATATAAAAATAAGATTTATAAATACTAACAGAAAAACCCTACGTAAGAGTTAAAAAAAAGAGAGTGTTTCGAGTTAGTTGTGATAACCTGTTTCCTTTAAAATCTAATTACACTTGTAAGACGCCTAGGTTAAATGGTTTCTCAATTGGAGCGTGATTTGCAGCTTCAATTCCCATAGAAATCCAAGTTCTGGTCTCTAATGGGTCGATAATAGCATCAGTCCAAATTCTTGCGGCAGCATAATACGGTGATACTTGTTTATCGTATCGATCTTTTATTTTTTCATAAAGAGCATCTTCTTTTTCTTTCGTGATTTCTTCACCTTGTTTTTCTAACGAGGCTTTTTCAATCTGTAACAATACTTTTGCAGCCGAGTTACCACTCATAACAGCGAGCTCGGCACTTGGCCAAGCAACAATCAATCTGGGGTCGTATGCTTTTCCGCACATAGCATAATTTCCGGCTCCATAAGAATTACCAATAATAATAGTGAATTTTGGCACGACCGAATTACTAACTGCATTAACCATTTTAGCACCATCTTTAATGATTCCCCCATGTTCAGACTTGCTTCCAACCATAAAACCAGTAACATCTTGTAAAAATACTAGAGGTATTTTTTTCTGATTACAATTGGCAATAAATCGGGTGGCCTTATCTGCGCTGTCATTGTAAATAACCCCTCCAAATTGCATTTCGCCTTTTTTGGTTTTTACTAATTTACGTTGATTCGCCACAATGCCAACGGCCCATCCTTCAATTCTAGCATAACAGGTTATGATAGTTTTACCGTAGCCCGCCTTGTATTCGTCGTATTCTGAGTTATCAACCAACCGCTTTATAATATCATACATATCGTATTGATCTGCTCTAGACTTCGGTATAATACCGTAGATATCTTGCGGGTCTTCTTTGGGGTCTATCGTTTGGCTTCGGTTAAAACCAGCGGTATCAAAATCACCAATTTTATCTATTATACTTTTAATGGTATCTAAAGCATCAGCATCGTCTTTGGCTTTATAATCGGTTACTCCAGAAATTTCACAGTGGGTTGTTGCGCCACCTAAGGTTTCGTTATCAATGGTTTCACCAATGGCAGCTTTCACTAAATAGCTTCCTGCCAGAAAAATACTTCCTGTTTTATCAACAATTATAGACTCATCACTCATAATTGGTAAATAAGCACCTCCCGCAACGCAACTACCCATAACCGCAGCAATTTGAGTGATTCCCATGCTGCTCATTATGGCATTGTTTCTAAAAATACGTCCAAAATGTTCTTTATCTGGAAAAATCTCGTCTTGCATTGGTAAAAATACGCCTGCAGAGTCTACCAAATA